>NZ_BNAW01000002.1 GCF_014654205.1 Amycolatopsis bullii | reverse complement strand
GGTGACGAAGCCGGCGCCGCGGAACCGCTCGGCCAGGACGACGGCGCCGGCCAGGCAGGCCGCCCGCGTGCCGCGGTCGCCGCCGGCGCGCTCGGCCGCGACGAGCAGCAGGTCGAAGTGGTCGCGCGCCTGGGTGAGCAGGTGGGTGCAGCTGCCGGCGAGCGCCAGGTCCGCTGCGGCGGCCGCGGGGGAGGGGGCGCGGTCCGCGGCGGTGCGCCAGTGGGCCACCGCTTCGGCGAGGAAGCCGCGCGCGTAGGTCAGGCGGGCGAGGTCTGCGGCCAGGTCGTGGTCTCGGGTCGCGTGTGCGCCCGCGAGCTGGTTGGGGTTGGCCGGGTCGGGGGTTGCGGGGTGGGTGGGCCGGTGGTGGCCTTGCTGATTCGGGTCTACGCGAGTGTTCACCGCGCCGGTGCGCGGGACCGGGCCGGGCTCGGCACGGGCAGGCCCGTGGTGGCCGGGCGCCGATGCGCCCTCCGCGACGCAGGCGCGCAGGTCGTCGGCTATCCGGTCGAACTCGTCGCGCCAGTCGCCGCCGAGGCGGCCCACCAGTTCGCGTGCTCGCCCGGCGGCCCACTCGTGGTAGCGGGCGTCGACCTGCGCTGCCTCCGGCGATTCCGCCAGCCGTTCGCGAGCGAAGCGGGCCACTCCGTCGAACAGCGTCCAGGCACTCGCCTCCCGATGAGCCGTGACCAGGGATTTGTCCACCAGCCGCCCGATCACGTCGGACACCGCGCCGACCGACGACTCCGGCGACAGCGCTGCCGCGTCGGCCAGTGCGAAGGCGTTGCGGAACCGGGAAATCCGGGCCAGGACCGTCCGTTCCTCCGCGCTCAGCAACCGGTGGCTCCACTCGAGCACCGACCGCAGCGACCGGTGCCGGTCCGGGCCGCGGCCGGTCGCCAGCACGCGCAGCGGGTCGTCGGCCAGGCCGGTGCGCAAGGCGTCGATGCCCAGCGACGCCACCCGCGCGGCGGCCAGCTCGATGCTGAGCGGTGAGCCGCCCAGCTCGCGGCAGAGCGCGGCGATCGTGGCCGGATCGGCGTCGAACGCGGGATCGACCGCCTTCGCCCGCTCGGTGAAGAGCTCCGCCGCGGCGGGCAGCGGGCCGAGCTGCAGCACCGTCTCGCCGGGCACACCCAGGCGTTCCCGGCTGGTCGTCAGCACGCTCAACCCCGGGTTCGCCGCCGTCAAGGCCGTGATCACGTCGGCGACGTCGTCGGCCACGTGCTCGCAGTTGTCCAGCACCAGCAGCGCCCGGCCGGCCAGCTGCGCGGCCACCGCGTCCGGCAGCGGCTGCTGCGGGTGGGGCAGGACGCCGAGCCCGGCCGCGACCGACTCGAGCACCGAACCCGGCCGGCTGGGGACGAGGTTGACGAACGTCGCCCCGTCCGGGAACTGCGGCGCGGCCGTTTCCGTCGCCGCCACCGCCAGCCGGGTCTTGCCCATCCCGCCCGGGCCGAGCACCGTCGTCACCCGGCTCTCGGCCACCAGGCGCACCACGGCGTCGCGTTCGGCCACCCGGCCGACGAAGCTCGTCGGCGGCCGCGGTGTTCCCACGACCAAGCCCGCCGGGCCGGCCAGTCCGGGAGCCCGCGCGGCCAGTTCCCGGCGGTCACGGGCGTCCAGCTTCCGCAGGAGCGCCGACACGTGGCTCTCGACGGTCCGCACCGACACGTAGAGCCGGTCGGCGATCTCCGCGTTGGTCAGCCGGTCCGCGACCGCCAGCAGCACCTCGCGCTCGCGCGGCGAGATCGTCGGCGCGGTCGGCATGCCACCGAGTATGCCGGGTCGATCTCCGTGGTGGATTCCGTGGTCACCACGGATGCCCCGGCACCCGGGCCGGCTCGAAGATCACCACAGAGCAAGACCGACCCGAAAGGAACCCCACCATGGTGGTCATCGCGAAGGAAGACGACCTGCGCATCGGCAGCGGGCGCACCGCCCGGTTCGAAGGCGAGGCCTACGGCTCCGGCGTCTCCTTCTTCCACGTCCACAACACTGAAGGCCAGGGACCGGGCGCGCACGTCCACCCGTACTCCGAAACCTGGGTGGTGCTCGCCGGCCGGGCGCTCTTCCGCACCGCCGACGGCGAAGGCCTGGCGAACCAGGGCGACGTCGTGGTCGTCGGCGCGGGCACCGCGCACGCGTTCCGGGCCGTCGGCCCCGAGCCGCTGCGGATGATGTGCATCCACGCCTCCCCGCGCATCGAGCAGGACTTCCTCGACGACGACGCGGCCGCCGAAGCCGGCGTCACCTTCTGAACCCCCGAAAGGACTCCGTCATGGGACACCACCCTCGCGCGCCCGGCCGTCTCCGCGCGCCTGACCTGCCTCGCCCTCGCCGCTCCGCTGTGGACCACGGTGGCGCTGGCCCAGGCCGCCACCCGGGACGGCTTCGACCTGACCCGGCACCCGCTCAGCGCGCTCGGCACCGGCGGGCTCGGCTGGGTGCAGATCACGAACTTCGTCGTCGCCGGCGTGCTCGTCCTCATCGGCGCGCCCGGCCTCGGGGGTGCGGTCTCGTGGTTGCTGAGGGTCTACGGCACCGGGATGGTCGCGGCCGGGCTCCTCGTCCCGGACCCGGCGGACGGCTTCCCGGCAGGCACGCCCGCCGGTCCGCCGTCGGCGCTGTCGTGGCACGCCGCCGGTCACCTGGCGGCCGGCAGCCTCGCGTTCCTCGCCCTCATGGTGGCCTGTTTCGTGCTCGGCCGCCGGTTCGCCCGGGCCGGGGACCGCCGGGACGCCGTGCTGTCGGTCGTCGCCGGAGCCGCCCTGCTGCTGGGCAACCTGTGGGCGATGAGCGGCGGCCGGGCCGGCACCCTGACCCTGGCCGTGGGCGTGATCACCGCGATGCTGTAGATTTCGGCCGTCGCCGCCCGGCCTCGGTGACCGTCCCGCCCGGCTCGCGCGGAACCGAGAGGTCAGCCGATGCGGGCGCTGACCGCGGCCAGCGCCGTCGTCACCGGCTGGAAGAACGTCACGCCGCCGGTGCGGCAGTTGCCGCTGCCGCCCGAGGTGATGCCGATGGCGCTGCCGTCGCCGGAGAACAGGGAACCGCCGCTGTCGCCCGGCTCCGCGCACACCGTCGTCTGGATCAGGCCGGTGACCCGGCCCTCGGGGTAGTTGACCGTGGCGTTCAGGGCCGTCACGCGGCCGCTGTGCAGGCCCGTGGTGCTGCCCATCCGGGAGACCTGCCGGCCGACCTGCGCCGCGGCCGCGCGGGCGATCGCCACCGTCCGGCCGCCGCCGGTGTCGACGACGCTCGGGGCGTTCGTGGCGGCGTTGTCGTAGGTCAGCAGTGCGAAGTCGCCGTTGCCCGGGAACGTCGACCGCTTGAGCGTGGCCACCGGCCGCCCGCCCTGGGTGAGCGACCACCGGCGGCCGGCGGCGGCGCAGTGGCCCGCCGTGAGGATGCCGGGCCCGCTGTTCGTCGTCACGTTGAAGCCGAGCGAGCAGCGCGCCCCGCCGGCGAAGATCGCGTCGCCGCCTTCGGCGAACAGGCTCAGGACCCCGGGCGTCCGTTCGACGCGGACCGCCTTGCCCCGGGTCGCCGCCAGCAGGCTGTCCCACTTGGCGCCCTGCACGGTGCTGTCGGCGGTGACGACCGTTTCGCCGGTCCGCTCGTCGACCGCCCAGGCCGTGCCGGTGATGCCCGGCGCGGCGGCCGCGTCGGTGACGGCGGTGCCGGCGTTGCCCGCGGCGTTCGCCTGGGGGAGGGCGATGGCCGCGGTGCGGCCCGGCGGCGCGTCCGGTTCACCCGGTTCCGGTACGCAGGGGTGCGCGGCGAAGGGCAGAAAGCCCCTTCGCCGCGCACGAAACCCGGAACCAGCCGCTGCCGGAGGTCCCCGGTTACGGCGTCGTCAAATCGAACCGCTGAAGGGTGACCGAGCCGCCGAGTGCCTGGGTGGCGTGGTTGAAGACGGCGAACCGGTAGCCCATGAAGAACTGCCAGGCGTTGTTCAGGGTGAACGCCGTGCCCAGCGGCGTGAAGTTCACCCCGTCGGTGCTGTAGGAGAACCGGGCCTGGCGGCCGGTGCCGGGACGGATGTCGGCGGTGGCGCGCAACCAGATCTTGCTGCCCGAGAGGGCGGCGCTCGCCACCTCCGTCCCGGTGCCGGTGGTGTTCCAGTTGCTGTCCATGGTCAGGCCGTTGACCATGACCACCCGGTTGCGGCCGCCGTCGCGTTTGATGCCGATGTAGGCCGAGGAGTCGCGCAGCATCGCCAGGCCGGTGCGATCACCGTCGCGCATCGACGTCAGGTCGAGCGTGGCGGTGGCCGTGGAGGACGGCCCCTGGATCCGGTGGGTCAGGGTGTTGCGGGCGGAGTACAGGTCGTTGGTGACCGTCGCCGTGGACAGCTTCACCCCGTTGCCGACGGAGAACTTGGTGGTGTCCGGGTTGTGGTTCCACTCCCACTGCGGGCTCAAGCCGGGGCCGGGGAAGGTGTCGGTCCCCGTCATCGGCTCGACCTGGCGCGGTGGCGGTGGCAGGTTCGGCTTCGGGTAGGTCGTGCCCCAGCGGCCGTTGACCGCCTGCAGCTTCGGCCAGCCGTCGGCCGTCCAGGTGACCGGGGCGAGCGCGGGGACGCGGCCGCCGGGGTAGGCGTCGACGAAGGCCAGGTAGTACCAGTCTCCGCTCTGCGTCTGCACCAGGCCACCCTGGTGCGGGACACCGCCGCCGGAGATGGGGCCCGGCAGGTCCAGCAGCACCTGCTGGATGGTGTACGGCCCCCACGGGCTGCTCGCCTTGAGGATGTACTGGCCGTTGGCCGGACGCGTCACGAAGATGTAGTAGCTGCCGTTCCGCTTGTAGAACCGGGAGCCTTCGAGCGTGCCGATGTTCGACGGCGTCTGGAAGACCTGCTGCGAGCGGACTTCGGTCTTCCCGTCCTTCGAGAGCTGGGCGACGCTGAGGGTGGTGTTGCCGTAGGCGACGTACATCGTGTCGTCGTCGTCGACGAGCATGCCGGCGTCGTAGTAGCACTTGTCGATCGTGGTGTGCTTCGACCACTGCCCGTCCACGGCGGTGGCGGTGTAGATGTAGGTCTTGGCGAAGTCGATGCAGCCACCCCAGTAGTACGTGTCGTTGCTCGCGCGGTGGTTGAAGAACGACGCCCAGATGCCGCGCACGTACCCGCGTCCGCCGCTCATGTCGTACTTCGCGCCGAAGTCCAGTTTGGGCACGGAGTGGCCGGCGAACTCCCAGTTCACCAGGTCGTAGGAACGCAGGATCGGCGCACCGGGGGAGTAGTGCATGGTCGAGGCGGAGTAGTAGTAGGCGTTGCCGACGCGGATGATGTCGACGTCGGCGAAGTCCTGCCACAGCACCGGGTTCGTGAACGTCGACGGCTGGTTCGGGGTGGTCGTGGTGGTGGGGGTCGTCGGGGTGGTCGGCGTCGTCGGCGTGGACGGCGCCGTGGGTTCGACGCCGCCGGTGCAGAGGGTGCCGTTGAGCCGGAACTCCGACGGCGTCGGGTTGGCCGAGCCGAACGAGCCGTTGAACCCGAACTCCGCCTTGCCGCCGGTGGGGATGGCCGCGTTGTAGGCGACGTTCTTCGCGTTGACGGTGGCCCCGTCCTGGGTGATGGTCGCGTTCCAGTGCTGGCCCACCTGCTGGCCGCCGGTGAACAACCAGGTCAGCGTCCAGCCGTCGACCGCGTCACCGAGGTTCGTGATCGACACGGACGCGCCGAAGCCGCCCTGCCATTCGGAGGTTTTCGTGTAGGTGACCGAGCACCCGGCCGCGGCGTGCGCGGCCGGGGTCGCCACCAGGACGGCGCCGGCGAGGCCGGTCGCGGCGAGCAGGGCCGAGGCGGCCGCCCGGGATCGTCGGCGTGACACCACGTCTGTCCTTTCGCATCAGGCGGCGAACTGCCACCAGTTGACGTTGAAGAGGTAGCCGCTGCCGCCGGTGAACCGCAGGACGAGGTCCTGCGTGCCCGTCACACCGCTGACCGGGCAGGACACCGACGTCCAGGTCTGCCAGCCGCCGGTGGCGGGCACGGTGCAGCGGCCGACGACCGTGCCGGTGGCACTGCCCAGGCGCACCTCGATCGTGCCGCCGGAGCTCGCGGAGGCGACGCGGGCGGTGAACGTCTTCGCGCCCGCGCCGAAAGCGACGTTGCGGACCTTGACCGTGTCGCCGTTCTCGATCCACCCGATGTTCATGCCGCCTTCGGACGCCGGCTCGGTCTCGATCCCCGTTTCCCGGTTGATCGTCTCCGCTTCCTGCCGGACGTAGGGGTTCAGCGTGTCGGCCGGCGGCGGCCCGCTGGTGGTCATGTTGATCGTCGGGATGCTGCCGTCGGCGTTGTAGGCGAACTTCTCCACCGCCACCGAGCGGGTGTAACCGCCGCCGCCCGGCAGAGCACCGTTGTGGTAGAAGAAGTACGAGCCGCCCTTGTAGTCGATGATCCCGGGGTGGTTGGTGAAACTGCCGCCCTGCGTGGGCATCACCGTGCCGCGGTAGGTCCAGGGACCGGTGGGGCCGGGCGCGGTGGAGTAGGCGATGAACTCCGAGCAGCACTTGGCCGCGAACACGTTGTAGTACGTGCCGTTGCGCTTGTAGACCCAGGGGCCTTCCTCGTACAGCGTCGGGCGGTTGCCCCCGTTCGGGCGCGTGCCGAACCCGGCCGTGGTGAGCGGGATCTGGTTGATCCCGCCCGAGTACGACGTCATGTCGGCGTTGAGCCGCACGTACGACAGGTTCGGGTTACCCCAGTACAGGTACGCCTGCCCGTTGTCGTCGATGAAGACGGTGGGGTCGATCTCGCCGTTTTCGACGAGCGGGCGGCCGATGGCGTCGCGGAACGGCCCGGTGGGGCTGTCCGCGACGCCGACGCCGATGGCCATCCGGCCGGTGGCGCGGTTGACCACCGGGACGTACCAGTAGAACTTGCCGTTGCGCTCGACGGCCTGCCCGGCCCACGCGTCCTGCTTGGCCCAGCTGAACGTGGCCAGGCTCATCGGCGAGCCGTGGTCGGTCCAGTTCACCATGTCCGCCGACGACCAGACCCGCCAGTCCTTCATGGTGAAGTAGGTCGAGCCGTCTTCGTCGTGCCCGGTGTAGAGGTAGACACGGCCGTCGTGCACCAGCGGAGCCGGGTCGGCGGTGTAGATGTGCTGCACGATCGGGTTGTCGGCGTGCGCGGTGCCGGGCAGCAGCGCCATCGCGCACAGGGCCGCGGTCAGCAGGCAGGTCAGTTTGCGGCGCACGAGGTCGTCACCCCTTCGGCGTTTCCGGTGCCCTGGAAGCCGAATTCCGTGGACTGCCCGGCGGCGACGGTGCCGTTGTAGCTGACGTTGGTCCACGTGACGCTGCCCGTGGTGCCGCTGTTGCCGGCGCTCCAGGCGCTGGTGACGGCCGCGCCGGAGGGCAGGTTCGTCGTCACGCGCCAGCCGGTGAGGCCCGCGGTGCCCGCGCTGACCTTGACGTTCGCGACGAACCCGCCGTTCCACTGGTTCAGCGTGACCGAGGCGGTGCAGTCACCGGGCGGCGGGGTGGTCGTGGTCGTCGGCGTGGTGGTCGTGGTCGGCGTCGTCGTGGTGGTCGGTGTCGTCGTGGTGGTGGGCGTGGTCGGCGGGGCGGCGTTCAGGGCGTCGAGGACGCTGTTGTACGCGGCCTTCTTGTTCCCGTTGCCGTCGAAGAGAAGCGGGTTCTCGCCGGTGCGCCAGGAGTCGGTGTCGCGGATGCCCCACGTGGTGATGCCGGCGCAGCGGGCGACGGCCACGCAGGCGCGGGTCACCGCCGCATAGGCGTTGGCCTGGTTGGAACCGGCGATGTCGAGCTCGGTGATCTGGACTTCGACGCCGAGGTCGGCGAAGCGCTGGAGGTTGGCCTGGTAGTCGCCGGGCGGGTTGCCGGAGAGGTGGGACTGGAAGCCGACGCAGTCGATCGGGACGCCGCGGGACTTGAAGTCGCGGACCATGTTGTAGATGCCGGTGCTCTTGGCGTTGACGCCGTCGGTGTTGTAGTCGTTGTAGCAGAGCTTCGCGCCCGGGTCGGCGGCCCGCGCGGCGCGGAAGGCGGCTTCGATCCAGTCGTTGCCGGTGCGCTGCAGGTTGGAGTCGCGGCGGCCGCCGCTGCCGCCGTCGGCGAACGCCTCGTTGACGACGTCCCAGGCGTAGATCTTGCCCTTGTAGTGGGTGGCGACCTGGGTGACGTGGTTCATCATGGCGGAGCGCAGGTCGGAGCCTTCCATGCGCTGCGCCCAGCCCGGTTCCTGTTGGTACCACAGCAGCGCGTGCCCACGCACCCGCTTGCCGGTGCTGACCGCCTGGTTGAGGATCCGGTCGCCGCCGCTGTAGTTGAACTGCCCGCGGTTGGGCTCGGTGGCGTCCCACTTCATCTCGTTTTCGGGGGTGACCATGGTGAACTCCCGGTTGAGGATGTTCACGTAGGTCGAGTCGCCGAGCTTCCCGGCCGCGACGGCCGCGCCGAAGTACCGGCCCGACTGGGCCGCCGCCGCGCCGAGCGTGGTGGCCGCGCCGGAGGCGGAGGTGGCGAGCACGAGCGAAACCCCGAGCGACGTCGCCAGGAAAGCCGAAGCCAGCGCGGCTCGGTGGAACGACCGCGATGTCGTCTTCATGTTCACACCTTCATTTCGTGGGGTTGCGGGGTGCGCGGTCACGAGCTGGTGCAGGTGGCCGCGTCGAGGCTCGGCGTGCCCGGACCGGACACGAGGAAGCCGAAGGTCGTGGTGGCGCCGGGCGCGAGCGCGCCGTTGTAGGCGACGTTCTGCACGGTCACCGGGCTGGTGCCGCTCGCCGTGCCGCTCCAGATCTGGCCGATGCTCTGGCCGCCGGCCAAGGTGAATTGCACGGTCCAGCCGGTGAGCGCGGCGGTGCCGGTGTTCGCGACGGTCACTTCGCCCTGGAAGCCGCCGTTCCAGCTGCCGACGACCTTCGGGGTCGCGGTGCACGGGCCGTTCCCGGCCGGGGGCGGCGGGTCGTCCCCGCCGATGCTGCCCGGCACGGACTTGAGCGCGTTGTACCAGGTGGTGGCCATCTTGCTGTAGCCGGCCGCGTTGGGGTGGATGCCGTCGGGCAGGTCCGCGATGGCGACCGAGGGGTACATGTCGACCAGGTGCACGCGCTTGCCGGCGGCGGCCTTGGCCCGGACGTCCGGGGCGATCGCGGCGTTGAAGGTGCGGACGGCCGGATCGGCGAACCGGATCGGGATGATGGTGGCGACGAAGACGTCCGCGGCGGGGGCCAGGTTCGTGATCTTGTCGACCAGGGCCGACAGCCGCCGCGGCGCACCGGCCGGATCGCTGCCGTACATGTCGTTGGTGCCGATGTGGAGCAGGATCGTGCGCGGGTGGAACGCGCTCAGCCAGCCGGCCACGTTCGCGTCGATCTGGGCGATGGTCCAGCCCGGGTGGCCTTCGTGGTTGCGGTCGGGCATGCTCGCCGGCCCGTCGGTCAGCGAGCCCACGAAGTCGATCGCGTGGCCGTCGGCCCGCAGCTTGGTGCCGAGGTCGAGGCGGTAGCCGCCGATCGAACCGCCCTGGGTGATCGAGTCCCCGAGCGGCATGATCGGCACCGCGGCGGCGGCCGCGGTGCCGGGAACGGCGAACAACGCGGCGCAGGCCGCCAGCACACCGGCGAGCACATGGGCGAGTTTCATCGGTGATCCTTCGTGGGGCGCGGATCGGGTAAATTACATTTCGGCGGTTTTCCGAAAGTTTTCGCTCGGCGGTTTCGGAATCAAGGCTGGAACGTTAGCGCTAACACACCGGGCCGGCGATGGCCGGGCACCTTCGGGGCGCCCGGCCGCCGGTTCCGGCTAATTCACGCTCGCGGAGAACGAGTTGACCGCGAGCCCGACACCGCCGCGCCACGGCTCGAAACCGGCCTGGATGCTGGTGAGGTACCAGGACCGGTCGACGCGGGTGCGGTTGTCGACGTCGTTGACGAAGTCCATCACGTTGAACGACCAGCCCGAGATGGCGGAGGTGGCCACGTAGGACACCACGTCGTTGCCGCCGTTGTTGCCCTGCCACACTTCCCAGCTCCGGCCGGCGATGGTCGTGGTGCCGACCCGTCCGCCGACCGGCTGGACGCCGCCGACGCGGTTGAACCAGATCATCAGTTCCATCTGGTTGACCCCGTTGGTCTTCGGCGTCGGGTCCATCCAGATGTCGTAGGAGGCGTCGAAAACCGAGTTGCCGACGTAGGTGTAGGAGATCGACGACGGCGCGCTGCCGATCCGGCTGAGCTGCCGGGGCAGCGGGGAGCCGGGGGAGCAGTTCGAGTAGTGGCACCCGAGGTAGACGGCCGGGTAGGACAGTGGCGCGCCACCGCTGGTGGACCCCTGCTGGGTCTGGATCCGGAACCCGCTGCCGGTGACGTTGATGCACTGCTGTGCGCTGCTGCCCCACCGGTTGTTCATCACGACGTACCGGCCGCCGATGGTGGTCGAGCCGTATTGGTCGCAGATCAGGGTGTCCGCGTGCGCGGCCGGCGCGACGGCGACGGGCGCCGCGACACTGGCCGCGGCGAGCAGAGCCGCGGACAGGGCGTTCCTCAGTTTCATGATCTCCTCCACGTCGTCGTGGCATTTTCTGGGAGCGCTCTCAATCGATTCGCCAATGATGTAACCACAGTGGGCGGCCGGAGCAAAGGGGAAGGCCGTGATCGATTTACCGAATGCGTTCCCCCGTTCCCGGCGAACGGGGGAACACGCCGGTCATGCGGCCGCCCGCAGTGTCCACTTCTGGTTCGCCTGCCCGTGGCAGGTCCACAGGATCAGCTTCGTCCCGGCGGCGGTCCCCTGGCCGGTCGCGTCGAGGCACCGGCCGGACTGCACGCCGGTGACGGTCCCGTCCGCGTTGACGTTCCACTGCTGGTTGGCCTGGCCGGAGCAGGTCCAGATGATCACCGGGGTGCCGTCGGCGGTGCCTTGCCCGGACGCGTCCAGGCACTTGTTCCCGGCGGTCGTCAGCTGCTTGCCGGTGGGCGTCCACGGCGCTCCGGCGCAGTCGGCCAGCTGCACCGCGGTGCCGTCGGCGGAGGAGGGGACGTCCGCGCAGCGGCCGGACTGCGCGCCGACGAGCTGCCGGGCCGAGGACTGCCCCGGTGTGCCGATGCTGCCGGGGACCGCCTGCAGGGCCGCGTACCAGACCGCGGCCATCTTGTCGTAGCCCGTGGCCGTGGGGTGGACGCCGTCGATCAGGTCGGCGGTGCTCAGTGCGGCGTGCATGTCCACCAGGTGCACGTGCTTGCCGGCGTTCTGCTTGCTCTGCACCATTCCGGGGATCGTGGCGTTGAACGTGCGGGCCGCCGCCTCCTGCCCGCCGTTGGCGATCGGGATGATCGTCGCGACGAACACCTCGGCGTCCGGTGCCGTCGCGGTGATGTGGTCGACCAGGGCGGACAGGCGGGCCGGCGCACCCGAGACGTTGTAGTTCTGCAGGATGTCGTTGGTGCCGATGTGCAGCAGGACCGTGTGCGGGGTGCTGGTCCGCAGCCAGGACACGATGTTGGCGTCGATCTGGTCGATCCGCCAGCCCGGGTGGCCCTCGTGGTCGTGGTCGCCGAGGGACGCCGGCCCGTTGGACTGGGAGCCGACGAAGTCCACTTGGTACCCGCCTGCGGTGACCCGCTGCCAGAGCCCGATCCGGTACCCGCCGGGCACTTGCGTGCCTTCGGTGATGGAGTCGCCCAGGGGCATCACCCGGACCCCGCCGTTCGATTCGGCCGCGGCGGTGCCCGGCAGCAGGGTGGCGGCCAGGACCGCCGCGGCGGCGGTGAGCCACCCGAGCCGTGTGCGCATCTCGTCTCCTCGGGGATCCGCCTTCACGCGGCGGTGATGGTCCACTGGTTGTTCGTGCTGCTGTTGGGGGTCCAGAGGCCCACGCTCGAGCCGGCGGTGGTGCTGCCCATCCCGTCGAGCGCCGTGCCGGTGGCCCGGTTGACGATCTGGTACCGGCCGTTGCCGAGGCTCGTCAGCTTCCACTGCTGGCTGGTGGCGCCGGTCCACGCCGTCTGCGCGCAGGTGGCGCCGTTGGCCGTGCTGCCCCGGCTGTCGGCGACCATCCCGTTGGTACGGTTGACGATCCGGACGTACCCGCCGCCCGCGTCGGTCAGCTGCCACTGCAGGTTCGTGCTGCCGTCCCAGTTCCACTGCTTGAGCGGGGACCCGGCCGCGACACTGCCGCCGCTGTCCAGCACCAGGCCGGTGGTGACGTTGGCGATCCGGGCCCAGCCGGTCGGCAGGGGACCGGAGCCGGGCGTGGGAACCTGGCCGGAGAACGTCAGTTTCACCACGTACGCCGGCGCGTCGAACGGCGGGTTCGCCGACGGCAGCTGGACCCGCAGGGCCGAGGCGTCCTGGACGGGGGCGGGCAGGGTCGTGGCGGTGCCGGCGTCCGGGCCGAGCAGCTGGGCGGACACCAGGGTGCTCACGTTGACCCGGTTCGAGCCGAGTGTGGTGATCGGGAAAGTGCTCCCCAGCCAGCCCAGCACGGTCGCGTACAGCACGGTGTTGTCCTTGCTGCGGGTGAACCGGACGTCGGTCCTGGTCCCTTCCACCGGCGTGGTGAACGAGCCGCCGCCCATCTTCGTCGGCCCCTCGCCGTACACCGCCCACGCGCGGGTCCCGTAGACGGACTCGCCGAACCGCTTGAGGTAGTCGCCGATGCCGAGCAGGATCGTCCGCTGCCCGGACGGGATGGTGCCGTCGGCCATCGGGGCGATGTTCAGCAGCATGGTGCCGTTCTTGCTGACCCGGTCGAGCAGGGAGTGCAGGATGGCCTTCATCGAGTAGTAGCCGATGCCGTTCGTGTAGCACCAGCTCGAGCTGGAGATGCTGTCGTCGGTCATCCAGTAGGGGCTCATGAGGTCGCCCGGCCCGCCGCGTTCGAAGTCGAAGACCTCGCCACGGTTGTCGAACCCGTCCTTGTAGGTGGCCACCACGTCTTTGTTCCAGGCCACGGCCTGGTTGTAGTAGTGCGCCAGGAAGTTCAGCCGCTGCGCCTCGTCGACCTGCGTCAGGTTGAAGTCCTGGTAGACGAGGTCGGGCTGGTAGCCGTCGACGACCTCCCGGAGCTTGTCGTACCAGAGCTGGTTTTCCGCGGTCCGGCCGTTCTGGCCGAACAGCCGGCGCAGCGACTCCGTCGGCTGGGTCGGCACGTGGTCGTAATAGCCGGTGAAGTGGTAGGCGTGGTGCAGGGCCGTCAGCAGCTTCAGGCCCTTGGCGCGGATGGCGTCGGCGTGCAGCCGCAGCAGGTCCAGCTTCGGCCCGGTCTTGACCGAGTTCCACTCGTTGGCCGTGCTGTTCCACATCGAATAGCCGTCGTGGTGCTCGGCGACCGGGCCGGCGAACTTCGCGCCGGCGTCGGCGAAGAGCTGCGCCCACTCGGCCGGGTCGAAGTTGCCGCCCGCGGACTTGAGCTTCGGCGCGAACTGCACCCAGTTGCCCGCCTTGTCGCGGGCACCGTTGATGAAGTTCTGGTACGGCCACGTCGACGGGTCGCCGAACACCTGCTTGTGGTGGTTGTTCTCGCTGGACCCGGCGATGTACATGTTCCGCGGGTACCACTCGTTGCCGAACGCCGGGACGCTGAAAACACCCCAGTGGTAGTAGATGCCGAACTTGGCGTCCTGGAACCACTCGGGCGCGGGCGGGTGCTGGTCCACCGACGCCCAGCTCGGCGTGTAGCTGCTGGGTCCGGCGGTGGCCCACCCGGGCCGGACGCGGACCACGCCGGCGGCCACGGCGGCCCCGGCCACCACGATCAGCCGGCGCCGGGACAGCTCGAACGAGGACATGAGGTGACCTTTCAGCTCAGGGACCACTTCTGGTTGTTCGCGCCGGTGCAGGCGGCCAGCTGAACCGGGGTGCCGTTCGCGGTCCCGGAGCCGGTGACGTCGAGGCAGAGCCCGGACTGGACCCCGGTGACCGTCCCGTTCGCGTTGAACGTCCACTGCTGGTTGTTCTGCCCGTTGCAGTTCCAGATGATGACCTTCGTGCCGGGTGTGGTTCCCTTGCCGGAGGCGTCGAGGCAGCGGAGGTTGCCGCCGCTGTAGACGTTCAGCTCGCCGGTGCCGGTGCGCGTCCAGGTCTGGTTCGAGCCGCCGTTGCAGTCCCAGATCTGGACCGCGGTGCCGGGTGTGGTGCTGACGCCGTTGACGTCGAGGCACTTGTTCGCGCCCGTCGCGTGCACCGCGCCGGTGTTCGTGCTGCCGCCGCTGCCGTACCCGGCGGCGATCACACTGGCCTGCACCGCGTTCTCCGTGGCGTCCGTCGGGAAACCGCTCGTCACGGCGCCTTCGAAGAACTCGCCGACGCCGGAGACGCTGTTGTCGCCGCCGGTGCCCAGCAGGATCGACGGCTCCAGCTTCATCGGCGAGTAGCCGCGGGGCAGCCCGCCCGAATACGGCGTGGTGAGACTGCCGGTGGTGGCGTCGCCGTACTTCAGGGTGAAGTTGCTGGTGCCGTTGTTCTTCAGCCACGCGCTGACGAACGGGTGGTGCACGCCCGGGTTGTTCGGATCCTTGTTCGACCCGGATCCGTTGTGGTACATGCCGTTCTCGAGATCGGCCTCGACCCAGGGGCCGGTGCCGGTGCAGCCGTTGAACCAGCAGGCGGTGCCCCAGTAGATGGCGTTCATGGTGGCGTTGCCGGTGTCGTTGTGGGAGATCTCGCCGCTGCCGTAGTCGAAGCAGCACCACTGGTTGACGTAGTTCGACGAGGTGATCATGTAGATCCCCTCCGGCTGGGCCCCGACCGGCGCGTTCTTGGCGTTGTCGATCCGGTAGCCGACGCCCTGGGTGACCTTGATCCCGTACACCGGGTGCCCGCCGACGGTCACCGGCAGCGCCATCGCGTCCGCCCCGATGTCCGACCCGTTCGGGCCGGGGCCCTTCCAGAACCCGCCCCACGAGATCGGCAGGTCGTTGTGGTTGGCGGTCTGGTCGTAGATCTTCGTGACCGTGCACCGGGTCCCGGCGCAGAACGAGACCTGCGGGGCCGAGTCCGCGACCCCGCCCGCCGTCAGCAGACCGATGTCGAGGTACTTCTGGTCCGAGGCCCGCTGGATCTGGTACAGCGGGCCGTTGTACGCCCCGAACAGGGCGCGGGTGGTGCTGTGCGCCGTGACGCACGGGGTGCCGCCGGCGGCGTAGAGGTCGCACGCTTCCTGCGTGGCGGCCTGGGCGGCGGCGCCCGTGGCGGCCACCGCCCCGGTGGCCAGGAGGACCGCCGCCGCGGCGGCCTGGAGGGTTCTGAGCAGCTTGCGGGAGACCATGGCCGAACTCCTCTGTTCGTCAGCCGAGAGTCCACTTCTGGTTGGTCGCGCCGGTGCAGGCGGCGAGCTGGATCGGCGTGCCGTTCGCGGTCGAGGACCCGGTCACGTCGAGGCACAGCCCGGACTGGACGCCGGTGATGCTGCCGTTCGCGGTGACCTGCCACTGCTGGTTGGACTGGCCGTTGCAGTTCCAGATGACGACCTTGGTGCCGGGGCTGGTTCCCTGACCGCTGGCGTCGAGGCACCGCGTGCCGCTGTACACGGTCAGCTCACCGGCGCCGGTCCGGGCCCAGGACTGGTTGGTACCGCCGTTGCAGTCCCAGAGCTGGACCGCGGCGCCGGGCGTGGTGGAGACGCCGTTGACGTCCAGGCACTTGCCGAGCGCGCGGACCGGGCCCGCGGCCGGGGTCGTGGTCCCGCCGGTGCCGGCGGCGGCGATGACCTGCTGGGCGCCCGACGGCCAGTTCGTGCCGCTGACCTGGACGTTCCCGGTCAGCACGTTGTTGTGCGGCGATCCGGTGGCCACCTGGGTCGCGCCGCCGTTGTACCAGTTGCCGCTGAAGGTGCTGTCGTTGGTGTTGTTGCTGCCGTTGGCGTTGGTGAAGGCCCAGACCCCGGAGTCCTGGATCACGTTGGCCGACAGCGTCACGTACCGCGAACCCTCGTCCAGGTACAGGCCGACCGTGCGGTTGTTGTCGTAGATGTAGTTGTGGTCGATCGAGCTGCCCGGGTTGGCGGAGAGGTTGTAGATGCTGCCGCCGTCGTGCATCAGCTTCTTCGTGCCGTGCACCCGGTTGTAGCTGACCACGGTGTCCCGCAGCGTGGTGGGCGTCGAGTAGACGGGCTGGTAGTCGTACAGACCGCGGTTGCGGTAGTCCTGGCTGCCGCCCTGGTCGTTGGCGCCCCAGCCCCAGCCGACGTCGATGCCGTCGTAGGTCAGGTTCGAGACGTCGTTGTGCGTGATGACGGTGTGCGTCGCGTAGGTGGAGAGGATGCCGGCCATCTCGCGGTAGTCGAGGGCGACCCGGCTCACCGTGTTGTAGGAGATGGTGACGTCCCTGTTGAGCATCGCGGGGTTCGACGGGTGGTGGGCGTCGGGCCGCACGCCGCCGACGATGACACCGCCGCCGGAGTTTTCGGTGAAGGTGTTGTGGTCCACGGTGATCGACGACGCGCCCAGTCCGACGCCGGAGGCGTGCGCGTTCGCGTCGTTGCCGATGCCGAGGGCCACCTGGCCGAGGTGGGCGAAGGTGTTGCCGCTGAAGGTGATCCCGGTGGCGGCCGAGACCTGGACGGCGGCGGGCGCCTGCGCCCAGCTGTTGCGGGCGCCCTCGAACTGGCGGCAGCCGGACTGGCAGGAGGTCAGGAAGTCACCCGGCATCGGGGCCGCGGCCGGGAGGAACGTGCCGGTCTGCTGGTTCGCGTACCCGACCGAAGTGCTGGGGGTGAGCCACGTGGTGTGCTCGAAGTTCAGGCCCTTGAAGGCGAGGCCGCGTACCGGGTTGTCGTAGCTGCCGCCGATCTGCAGCAGCGACTGCAGCCGCGGGAGCTCGACGTCGTGGCTGCCGGGCACCCAGCCGCCGGGCGCCTTGTAGTACAGCTTCCCGGCCTGCGGGTCGAGGTACCACTGGCCGGTGTTCTTCAAGAAGGAGTAGGAGTTCTCGAGGAACAGCTGGCCGCCGCCGAACGGCTTGGCGAGCGTGTCGTAGCCCCAGTTGTTGTTGTTCCACGCCGGTTGCTGCATGACGATCGACGTGCCGCTGATCCGGTCGACGGGGGAGTACCGGTCGGTGAAGGAGTTCTGGCTCTCCACCTCGATCCGGTTCTGCTGCGGCAGCGTGGCCAGGTAGTTCAGCGCGGGGTTGGTGATGGTCATCCCGCTGGTGGTGAACTGCACGTCGGAGCGGGAGATCGGGATGCCGGCGCGCGGCGCGAGCGCACCGTCGACGAACAGCTGCCGGGAGTCGGCGCCCTGGGGCACCGACGCGACCCAGATGTTCTGGCCGGCGTCCTGCACCGACCAGCCGGTGACCTGGCTGCCGCCGGAGAGCACCGGCTTCTGGCCGGGCGCGGCCTGCCAGGTGACGGTGTGGCCGTTCTGGGCCGAATCGGCGCTGGTGAACCGCAGCGGGGCGGAGAGCCGGTAGGTCCCGGCGGCGAGCTGCACGACGACGTCGTTGCCGGCCGCCGACTGGGTGCGGGCCAGCTGCTGGGCCTTCGCCGGGGTGGCGACCGGCTGGTCCGGCGTGCCGGGGTTCGTGTCGTCGCCGCCGGGGGCGACGGCGATGGTGACGGTCGCGGCGTGGGCGGAGGGGGTGGCGAGCGCGGTCACCACGAGGGCGGTGAACAGCGCGGCGGCGATGCGCGACGGCATGGGCGGGCCTCTCCGGGACGGGGCTGGGCCCAACCGTCCACTGTGTACTGAAACTGTGTACTGGAACCGGTGCCCGGCGGGCCGGGCCCGGGGCCGGCCGGCCCCCGGTCGAAGGCGAACCGGGCGGGATGTGTACGACTCATCCGACACGGCGGAGGGCTGCCGGCTTTCGAAAGTTTCGAGGGTGCTCGACGGGTTTTCCGTTGTGGTGTCGGTGATCCATGAGAACAGCGCGCCTGCCCGGCGTCAAGCAAGGATCAGGCCCATTGCTCCGTCCCGGTGCCGGGGATGTAATTTTCAGTCCGCCCCGGCAAGGATTGACCGGATGGCGGGTGAGCGAGGTAAGGTGCTGTCTGGAGTTACTGAGTCATACTCATTGCGTGACCCGTGACGAGGAAGTAGCACCGCCTGTCCCGTACCGCCCCGGCTACGAAGTGGTGGCGGAGCAGATCCTCCGGCTGATCGCCGAACTGGAACTGCGGCCCGGTGACCGGATGCCGACCGAGAACGAGCTGGCGGCGCGGATGGGAACCAGCCGGACCATGGTGCGGGAGGCCGTCAAGATCCTCTCGGCCATCGGCCGGGTGCGAGCGCACAAAGGACGTGGGCTGTATGTCTCCGACGACGAGGGCATGCTCGGCGGGTCCCGGTGGGGCGCGTTCTTCCTGCCCGCCGATCTCGACCACGTCTACATGCTCTTCGAGTTCCGCCGGATCCAGGAGACCGCGGCCAGCCGCCTGGCGGCCACCAACGCCACCCCCGCCGAGCTGCGCGCGATCGAGGCCGCCGCCGAAACCTGCCGGCACGGCCACCTGACCGGCCAGTACTCGCTGTTCGACCAGGGCGACGACGACTTCCACGCCGGGATCGCCGCCGCGTCGCACAACCAGTTCCTGGTCGCGGCCGTGCGCGAGGCCCGCCGTCTGCAACGCCAGTCGAACATCATCGGGATGTCCGGCGCGATCGGCGGGCACGCGGTGGGCGCGATCGACGAGCACGCCGCGATCTACCGGGCCATCTGCGACGGCGACCCGGACGCGGCCGCCCACGCCGCGGGCGTCCACCTGGACAACACCCTGGAGGACTACCGCCGGGAGATCCAGCGCCGGCTCTTCGGCCGGTGACCGCGCTGTGTCACACAAACCGCACTGTGTCACACAACGCACGTGCCACACAGTCCATTGTGGACTGATTTGCTCCCGGGATCAGCCCCGGCCCGGGAGGACGACGACGTCCTAGTACAGAGGGAGCCGTGTGATGGTGAAGCAGAGACCCCTGTTCGCCTCCGCCGTGATCGGAGCCGTGCTCGCCGTGCTCGCCCTGCTCGCGGGCGGGACCGCGCTGGCCGCCCCCGCGGGTGCGGACCGGACGGCGGCGGCCGGCACCGCGGGCTGCGGGAAGGCGCCCGGGCTGGCGAGCGGCAACCACACGATCTCCAGTGGCGGCCAGAACCGCAGCTACATCCTGCGCGTCCCGGCCAACTACGACAACAACCACGCCTACCGGCTGTTCGTCGGCCTCCACTGGCGGGGCGGGACGATGAACGACGTCGACTCGGGCGGGACCGACGGCTACAACTGGTCCTACTACGGGCTCCGCCGGCTGGCCGACAGCTCCGGCAACAACACGATTTTCGTGGCGCCCCAGGGCAACGGGAACGGCTGGGCCAACCCGGGCGGCCAGGACGTCACCTTCATCGACGACCTCCTGCGGCAGGTCGAGGCCGCGCTGTGCGTCGACACCACGCAGGTCTTCGCCGGCGGCTTCAGCTACGGCGGTGCCATGAGCTACGCCCTCGCCTGCGCCCGGCCCACCGTGTTCCGCGCGGTCGCGGTGTACTCCGGGGCGAACCTCAGCGGCTGCAGCGGCGGCACCCAGCCGGTCGCCTACATCGGGATGCACGGCATCGCCGACAACGTCCTGCCCATCTCGTCCGGGCGCGCGCTGCGCGACCAGTTCGTCCGCAACAACGGCTGCACCCCGCAGAACCCGCCGGAGCCCGCCGGCGGCAGCCGGACCCACATCGTCACCGCCTACTCCGGCTGCCGGGCCGGGTACCCGGTCGTCTGGGCCGCCTTCGACGGCGGACACGACCCGGGCCCGAAGGACGGCGGCGGCAGCGGCTGGCAGACCTGGACCTCGGGTGAGGTGTGGAAGTTCATCACGCAGTTCGGCACCACCACGCCGCCGACGCCGCCGGTCCAGACCGGCGTGAACTACAAGCTGACGGCCCAGCACAGCGGCAAGCTCGTCGGGATCACCGGCGCCTCGACGGCGGCCGGCGCGCTCATCGAGCAGGAGCCGGCCAACGGCGGGCTCAGCCAGCAGTTCGACTTCGTCGACTCCGGTGACGGCTACTACCGGATTCGCGCCCGGCACAGCGGCCTGGTGCTCCAGGCGGCGAACGCCGACAGCGGCGCGGACGTCAGCCAGCAGGCCGACACCAACGCCACCCTCCAGCAGTGGCGGGTCGTCGACCAGGGCAGTGGCGCGGTGAGCCTGGTGAACCGGGCGAGCGGCCTGGCGCTGGACGTCTGGGGCGTCTCGACCGCCGACGGCGCGCGGATCTCCCAGTGGACGTTCACCGGGAACCCCAACCAGCGGTTCCAGCTCCAGCGTGCCTGAAGCCGTGTCCGTCGCCGAAGAAACGCCGGGGTTGCGGCCCACGCTGGCCGACGTCGCGCGGGCGGCCGGGGTGTCGATCGCCACGGCCTCCCGCGTGCTCAACGGATTCCCGCGGGTGAGCCCGGAACGCCGCAAGCAGGTGGAGTCCGCGATGCTGGCTCTGGGCTACGCCCGGCAACGGGCGGCGAAGGCGAGCAGCGCGCGGCACACCGGCTCGATCGCCCTGGTGGTGTGCGAGGAAGTGCCGCGGTTGTTCACCGACCCGTACTTCCCGCGGATCGCCGCGGGGGTCGGCCGGGAGCTGACCGCGGTGGGGGTGCAGCTCGTGCTGCTCACCGTGCCGGCCACCGACGACTACCAGTCGCCGGTGGTCCGGTACCTCGACGGCGGGCACGTCGACGGCGCCCTCGTCGTCGGCATGCACGGCCGCCGCCCGCTCGACCTGGACTGGCTCGGCATCCCCGTGGTGTTCGGCGGGCGGCCGGTCCAGGCGGGGCGGACGGGCCGGCTGCCGTACGTGGACGCCGACAACCAGGGCGGGGCGCGGCTGGCGACCCAGCGGCTGCTCGACGGCGGCCGCCAGGTCGTGGCGACCGTCGCCGGGCCGCAGGACATGACCGCGGGGGTGGACCGGCTGCTCGGCTACCGGCAAGCGATGACGCGGGCCGGCCGGTACGACGAGACTCTCGTGGTGTGCGGTGACTTCGGCCAGGCGTCCGGCGAATACGCGACGTCCCGGCTGCTGACCCGCCGTCCGGACGTCGACGGCATCTTCGCGGCCTCCGACATGATGGCGGTCGGGGCGTTGCGCGCGCTGCGCCGCGCGGGGCGGCGGGTGCCCGAGGACGTCGCCCTCGTCGGGTTCGACGACCTGCCGATCGGCTGCTGGACGGACCCGCCGCTGACCACCGTGCGCCAGCCGGTCGAGGAGATGGGCGCCCGGATGACCGCCGAACTGCTGGCGATGATCGACGGCGCGGCCCCGCGCCGGTCCACCGTGCTCGACACCGAACTGGTGCCGCGGAAGTCGGCCTGAGGCAATGTCCATTCAGGACTGAGGAGGAATCGTGCGCGTGTTGGTGGTGGTGGCCGCGATGCTGGCGGCGGCGGTGGCCGGGGCCGTCCCGGCCTCGGCGGCCGCCGCGCCGCTGGTGAGTGCGGCGTCGGGGCGGTGCCTGAACGTCAAGGGCGGCACCGACACGCCGGGAACGGCGTTGGAGATCTACGACTGTGGCGGCCAGGCCGGGCAGGCGTACGAATTCACCTCGGCGGGTGAGCTGCGCACGCTGAACGGCACCCGGTGCGTGGACGCCTACGGCGGGCGGACCGCGCCCGGGACGGCGGTCATCATCTGGTCCTGCAACGGCCAGGCGAACCAGCAGTGGCGGCAGAACGCCGACGGGACGATCACCGGTGTCCAATCGGGACTGTGCCTGGACGTGACCGGCGCCGGCACGGCCAACGGCACCGCGGTCGTGCTGTGGACGTGCCACGGCCAGAGCAACCAGCAGTGGAGCACCGGGAGCACTCCACCGCCGCCGACCGGCACGGCACCGTGCGACATCTACGCCTCCGGCGGCACGCCGTGCGTCGCCGCGCACAGCACCGTCCGGGCGCTCTACGGGAACTACGCCGGCAACCTGTACCAGGTCCGGCGCTCGTCCGACAACACGACCCGGAACATCGGGCTCCGGGCGGCGGGCGGCACCGTCGACGCCGCCGCCCAGGATTCCTTCTGCGCGGGCACGAACTGTGTCATCACGGTGGTGTACGACCAGTCCGGGCGCGGGAACGACCTGTGGTACCAAGGGTCGAGCGTGGTCCCGGGGTCCAGCCAGAGCAGCCCGGCGAAGGCCACGTCGGAGTCGCTCACGGTCGGCGGCTCGAAGGCGTATTCGCTGTACATCAACCCCGGCAACAGCTACTGGCGAGACGGGCACGCGACCGGCGTGCCGACCGGCAGCGCACCCGAGGGCATGTACATGGTGACCAGCGGAACGCACGTCAACAGCGGCTGCTGCTTCGACTACGGCAACAGCGAGACCACGCGGAAGGCCGACGCGGCCGGCGCGATGGACGCGATCAACTTCGGGACGGAGTGCTGGTTCGGCGGGTGCCAGGGGACGGGTCCGTGGGTGCAGGCCGACCTCGAGTGGGGGCTCTACCCGGGCGGCAGCCAGCAGTGGAACCCGAACCAGCGGGCGCTGCCCAGCAAGTTCGTCACGGCGATGCTGAAGAACAACGGCACGTCCCGCTTCGCGCTGAAGGGCAGCAACGCCCAGTCCGGCAGCCTGACGACGATGTGGGACGGCGGCCTCCCGAACGGCTACAGCCCGATGAAGAAGCAGGGGGCGATCATCCTGGGCAGCGGTGGCGACTGCTGCAAGCCCGGCGGCGGGGCGAACCTGAGCGCGGGGACGTTCTACGAAGGGGCGATGGTTGCCGGATATCCGTCGGACGCGACGGAGAACGCGGTGCAGGCGAACGTGGTGGCCGCCGGGTACCGCTGAGCCGCTGGGGCGGACGGGAGGGGCTTTCCCCGCGTGGTGGCGCGGGGGAAGCCCCTTTCGGTGTGCGCGCCGGCCGGACCGGGCTCGGGCCAGGGGAGTGCCGTGCCGTGCCGGATGCGGTGAATGACTCATTCCTGACCTCCGACGCCAGGAATGAGTCATTCACTGCGTGCCCGGGAGAGCCCCCACCCCGCGCCGAACCGGTTCGCCTCCATTCGGCCGATTGTCGCTGAATTGCCTGCAGCGTACCTTGCTTGGTGGTCGAACCGGTTCGATGACCGGCCGTCGGCCTCCGCTCATCCACCGCCAAAGGAGTCGTCCGTGGACCTCTCGCGCCAGCGGCCCCGCGTCCGCCGCGGCCTGGCTGCCCTCCTGCTCACCGGAGCACTGACCGGTGCTTCCGCCGTGGCCCTCGTCGCACCGGCCGGGGCCGCGGACGAGTCGGTCTCCGTCGACTTCTCCGCCGTCGGCGGAGCACCCACCTACCGGGCTTCCGGGTGGATCTACGGCATGACCGAGAACGCCGCGAACCCGCCCGACCACTTCTTCCGCGACGTGCGCTTCCAGGCGATGCGGGCCGGCGGCGCGCAGCTGGACAGCCCGGGCGGGTGGGTGTCGGGCAAGTACGACCGGCGGTGGAGCGCCACCCGTGCCCAACTGCTGCGCACCCGCTCGCTCGGCGGCCAGTTCGTCCTGCTCGTCCACGACCTGTGGGGTGCCGACGGCTACCCGATTTCCCGGTTCCCCGGCGACAACGGCGACTGGACCGACTACGACAACTTCCTCACCCGCGTGATCGACGACGTGCGCGCGACGGGCGCCCCGGTGGAGTGGGACCTCTGGAACGAACCCAACATCACGCTGTTCTGGAACCGGCCGCAGAGCCAGTACTTCGCCCTGTGGCAGCGCGCGTACCAGCGCATCCGGGCGGCCTTCCCGGCGCACGCGATCGTCGGGCCCAGCCTCGCCGGCGTTCCCTCCACCTCGGCGAGCTGGTGGACGCAGTACCTCGACTTCGTGCGCGGCTCGAACACCGTTCCCGACATCGTCAGCTGGCACTCCCTGCCGGGTGATCCGGTGGCGAACGTCGCCGCGGCCGACGCGTCACTCGGCTCGCGCGGCATCCCGCACCCGCGGCCCTACCAGATCAACGAATACGGGGCTTCGAACGAGCAGAACCCCGGCGACGGCGCCTGGTACATCGCCCGCCTGGAGCGGGCCGGGGCCGACGGGCTGCGCGCCAACTGGGCGAGCGCCGGAAACCTGCACAACGACCTCGCCAACCTGCTCGTCCGCAACACCGCGGGCCGGTACCTGCCCAAGGGCGAGTGGTGGGCCTACCGCTTCTACGGCTCGCAGACCGGGCAGATCGTGACGTCGAAGCCCAGCCCGGCCTACGACCCGTTCGCCACGAAGGCGGCCGGGGTGGCGAAGGTCCTGGTCGGCGGAGGGGGCACGACCGGGAACGTCGCGGTCGCCCTGCAGCGCCTGGACACCACCTCCGGCGTCGTCCAGAACAACCAGGTGCGGGTCGTCGTCCAGCAGATCCCGTTCAACGGCGGTGCCGCGGTGCAGAGCCCGGTGACCATCCGGGACTCCGTGGTCACGGTGTCCGGCAACGCCGTGACCGTCGCCGTCCCGCACACGACGATCGACGACGCCTTCAGCATCACCCTGCTGCCGCCGTCGGACGGCAGCTTCCAGACCGTCGCGGTCGCCCAGCACTCCCAGCAGTGCCTGGACAACACCGACCTGGGCACCGCGGACGGCAACCGGCAGCAGCAGGACTTCTGCGAGGGCGGCGACCAGCAGCAGTGGACCTTCCGCCCGGTTTCCGGGGTGGCGGGCGCGTACACCGTCGTCAACCGGCAGAGCGGCAAGTGCCTCGAAGTCGCCGGTGCCTCGGCCGACGACGGCGCCGCCGTCCAGCAGCGGACGTGCACCGACGGCGCCACGAACCAGCAGTTCTCGCCGCGGCGGGTGACCTACGGCGGCAACGACGCCCACGACTACCAGCTCGTCGCCCGCCACAGCGGAAAGTGCGTCGACGTCAGCGGGGTGTCCACGGCCGCCCGTGCCGCGGTGATCCAGTGGACGTGCAAGCCGGTCACCCAGAACAGCCCGCTCAACCAGACCTGGCGGCTCTGGGGGAGGGGACCGGCCTGACGTTCTTCAGGCCCCCGGCCGGTTGCCGGTGGGGATGGTGATCGGCGTGCTCGTCGGGGACGTGCCCTTGTTGAGGAACAGCATGGCGAGCGCGCGGATGAACTGGTCGAACAGGAAGAAGCCGGCCGGGGCGATGGGCAGCAGGCCCTCCCGGAAGGCGATGTACGCGGGCCACCCGGTGCGGATCAGGGTGGCCGCCGCGTAGTCGCGCGGCAGGCCGAGCCAGTCGCCGACCTCGTTGCTGAGCACGTACCGCACGAACTCGTTCAGGAAGCCCCGGGTGACGCCGAGGTCGATCTGCGCGGTCAGCCCGAGCAGGTCCGCCGCGAGCTCCTTCCCTTCGGGCGTCGGGGCGAGCAGTGGGGTGAGCACCTGGGCGGACTGCGCGTCGGCCGCGGCCCACGTCTGCGGGATGAACTCGTCCCGCACGCCGAGCAGGTGGATGGCGACCTGCCACTGGTGCAGGAAGGCGTCCTCGTCCGCGGCCGACATCGGCACGTGCCACTCGCGCAGCTTCCGGTGCACGAACGTGCCGAGGCTGTGGAAGGTGACCAGGATGTCGCCGTTGCTGATCGGGATCCGCTCGTCGGCGACCGCCCGCCAGTGCGGTGACTGCGGCAGCAGGTGGCGGACCGCGGCGTGCACCAGGCGGGTCTTGTTCGCCGTGACGACGAACTGGCCCGAGGGCTCGAACGCGCCGGCTTCGCTCAGGTCGTAGCCGAAGGTGAAGGTCTTGGCCGCGCGGTCCTGCATGGCGGCGCCGCCCGCGGACCAGTAGACCGACCGGGCCTCCCGCGGGATGACCGTGCTCATGATCCCGCTGCCGAGGCCGTAGAGCAGGAACAGGTAGGTGTCCTTGCGCCGGTTGAAGTCGGCGGCGCGGCGCAGCTTGGCGGGGTCGGCCCACGAGGGCAGCCGGTTGACCCGCCGGAGCCAGCCGTCGAGGTCGTCGGGCAGGCCGGACGGCAGCGGGTCGTCGTTGTCCGTCCACGACCGCAGCGCGGTGTTGACCGCGGGCACCCGGCCGCCGTCGACGAGCCCGGCCACCAGCCGGTCGACCTCGTCGTCCCAGACCCACCACGGGTCGGCGCCGTCGGTCGACGCCCAGGCCGGGACGGCGCTCGCCGCACTCACCAGACCCAGCGCGACACCGAGGGAGAGAACGTTCCTCCTGCTGAGATTGCTCATTCACTTACCTAGCTTCCTTGATAGGAATGGGCTCTTCGTGAGGAGATTCTTCATTAACATAGAAGGTGACTCGCGCGTCGGCAAGACCCGGTCGTCCTGTGGTTGACTGGCACGTATGGCCCGACTTCCGCACCCCTCCGCCCGGTGACCGCCGAGCCGGCCGCGGCCGTCCGGCCCCGCAACCGCAGGCAGCTCGTCGTCGAGGCGGGCGCCGCGGTGTTCAGCGAGCGCGGCTACCACGCGGCGTCGATGGAGGAGATCGCGGCGCGCGTGGGCATCACCGCGGCCGCCCTGTACCGGCACTTCCCGAACAAGTACGCCCTGTTCGCCGCGTGCGCGAACGTGATGGCGGACCGGCTCGTCGCGGCACTCGCCGACGTGCCCCCGGCGGCGTCCCTGGCGGAGATCTTCGCCGCCGTCACCCGGGTCACCGTCGCCCACCGGGAGACCGGCGGGGTGTACCGCTGGGAGGCCCGGTACCTCGAGCGTGAAGACCGCCGGCAGCTCGCGGGCAAGTTCGCGCACGTCGTCGAGCGCGTGGCGGCGGCGGTGCGGCGCGAGCACCCGTGGCCCGGCGAGCACCTGCGGGCCGTGGCGGCACTGGGGGCGATCGGGTCGATCACGACGCACCACAACGCGATCGCCCAGCGCCGGGTCGAGGACCTGCTGCGGGCCGCCGCCCGGCGCGTCGCCGCCACCGATCCCGCCGCGGCGCCCGCGCCCGCCGTCGAGATCCCCGCCCCGCCGGTGCCCCGGACGCGGCGTTCGGAAATCCTCGCGGCCGCCGTCCCGCTGTTCGAACGGGACGGGTTCGCCACCGTGACCAACGGCCGGATCGCCGAGGCGGTGGGGCTGGTGCCCTCGGCGCTCTACCGCTACTTCCCGGGCAAGGCCGACATCCTGGCCGCGGCCTGCCTGCAGGCCGCGGACCTGCTGGCCCAGGCGGTCGAGCACAACCTGCGCGGGACGACCGGCCCGCACGAAGCCCTGAACGCCCTGACGGCGACGTACGTGGCGTACAGCTTCGAGCACAGTGCTCTCAACAGCCTGGCCAACGCGGAAATCGCCGGCCTGCCCGACGGCCTGCGCGGCCCACTGGTCGCGGCGCAGCGCGAGCACATCGCCGTCTGGGAGCAGCACCTGCGCGAGGCCCGCCCGGAGCTCGACACGCGCCAGGCCCGGGTGCTGGTGCACGCCGGGTTCGGCGTGGTGGTCGAGGCCGGCCGGCGGCTGCGGTGGGCGGACCACCCGGAGCACCGCGCCGCGGTGGCCGCCTTGCTGGTTAGCGCCCTCGGCCTGTGATCTCCGGCCGGCGACCTCGCCGTCCTGCCGCGGACGCCCGACCTGGTGCGGACGGTCGACCTCCCGCGCGTCCCGGCCGGGTTCACCCGGGTCGCGGAGGCGAACACCGGCCGGGCCAGGGCGGCTGAGCCTTCAGCAGGGCAACGTCCCGGTCCGCAGGGCGTGGCCGCCGTCGTTGCCGTCGTCGGCCCAGACGACCGCCCGGTGCCCGGCGGCGCAGACCGGGGAGATGGCGAACCCTTCGTTGTTGTGGTTCGGCATCTTCGACGGCCGCGCGTAGGTCGCGGTGACGGTGAACCGGCCGCCGGAGAGCTTCAACGTCGCCGATTTGCCGGAGCAGGTGTCGTCGCAGACCGACCAGAGGCTGCCGGTCGCCGGGTCGAATTCCAGCTCCATGACCTTCGGGAAGCCGGACGGGAAGGACGCCACCCGGGTGAACCCGCCGCCGGCCTGGTCGAGGGCGTAGGCGTAGACCCTGCCGGTGTCTTCGAGGCCGAGGAAGTAGAGGCCGGTCCCGTGGCCCGGGTAGCGGCTGGGGTCGTAGCGGGCCTCGGTGTGGTCGTCGCGGAACCCGCCGGCGGTGAGGAAGCCGTCCGGGATCCAGGTGATGCCTTCGAAACCGCCGTTGTCGTCGACGGCGGGCAGGTCGCCGGTGAGATCCCACTCGGCGGTGGCGGCGAGCTCGCTCGCGGTCGATCCGGTGTCGTACCGGAGCACCTTCAGCAGGCTGCCGTCGCCGTCGTTGTCGCGTTCGGTGGCGGCGAAAAGGCCGTCGGGTGTGACGACGACCCCTTCGGCGTCCGGGTCGCCGCCGCCGTCCCGGTAGCGCAGCGGCCAGTCGGCGGCGGGCCGCCAGCCGCTGCCGTCGCGGACGAGCCGGTAGAGGGTGCCCGGGCCGTTCTTGACCGCCCACAGCACATCGGGGCCGTCGAAGGAAAGCCCGCTGACGTTGTCGCCCAGGACACCGGCGGGATCGGCGACCGCGACGGCGGGATCGCCGGGCCACTTCCGCGTGGTGGCGGCCGCGGCACTATCGACGGGAACGGCGAGAAGGACCGCGGCGAGGCAGAGGAGAGTACGCACGTCGTGCTCCTGGGATCGAAGGGGCAACGCGGCGTCACTCCGGACTGTACCGAGCCGATCACCCGGCGGGCAACCTGGTCTCGCACCGCACCTGCGGCGCGGCCTCGGTCCCGGAGGCCACGCAGTCGACGACCCGGCCGGGCGCGGGAACGGGATAGGTGAAGAAGACCGGCCCGTCCACCCCGGCCGAGAACTTGACGACCGTGTGCTGCCGGTTCCCGGTACCGTGCAAGGTTTTCGAGTAGTAGCTGGTGTGCGGCCCGATGGCGGTGGTGAGGCCTTCGCCGTCGTCGTCGAGTTCGTGCACGTCCAGCACGTAGTCGCCGGTGGTGTACTTGCCTTCGTTCTCGTGCCCGGCTTCCGCGGGGACGGCGCTGACGACCTCCGGGGAGACGGGATCCGCGGCGGTGGCGATCACGGTGGCCCCGGCGGCCACCACGGCGACCCCGGCCACGGCCCCGGACACGACGATTCGCTTGGCGGTGAACTTCACGGGTCCCTCCTCCCCACCTGACGATCAAGGTAGGGGAGGGAAAGGGCAGGTCACCTCGGCCGAAGGGGCGGTCCGGGCGCCGCGGCCTCGTCCTTTCGGCCGAGGTCCGGCGGCGCCGGGCCGATCGCGATCGCGCCCGGTCAGGCCCGGGCCCGCCGCCACACCGCCAGCGCCGTCGCCGCCAAGGCACCGCCGGCCGCCGCGACGACGCCGTGGTGCCGGCTCGCCCACAGCTGCACGCTCTTCGGCGTCGCCTTGTCGTCGAACTGGCCGTGTGCACCGAAGTCCCGCTCGCGATCCGCCGGCGACCACAGGTTTTCCGGCTGGTCCGGGGACTTCTTCGCCCGCGTCTGCTGGGACCGGTAACCCGTCTTCGCCAGGTAGCGATCGAGGACCCCCGGTGCGACGGCGTTCGCGAGCAGCGTCCCGACCGTGCTCCCGCCCACCCAGTACTCGCGGCGGCGCGGGTGGTCGGCCGCGTGCACCACCGCGCGGGCGGCGACCTCCGGCTGGTAGATCGGCGGCACCGGCTGGGCCTGGTGCGGCAGCTTGGACCGGACCCACGAGAACTGCGGGGTGTTGACCGCCGGCATCTGCACCATCGTCGTGCGGACGCCGCTGCCGTCGTGCAGGAGCTCGCAGCGCAACGCCTCGTTGAACCCCTGGATCGCGTGCTTCGCCCCGCAATACGCGCTCTGCAACGGAATCCCGCGGTACGCCAGCGCCGAGCCGACCTGCACGATCGTGCCGCGGTCGCGCTCCTTCATCCGGTGCAGGGCGGCCATCGTGCCGTGGACGTAGCCGAGGTAACTCACTTCGGTGACGCGGCGGAACTCCTCCGGCTCGATCTCGCCGAAGGGCGCGAACACCGACGTGAACGCGACGTTGACCCACACGTCGATCGGGCCCAGCTCCTCCTCGACCCGGGCCGCGGCGGCGTCGACCTGCTCGAAGTCGGCGACGTCGGTGGGGATGGCCAGGGCCGTTCCCCCGGCGCGGGTGACGTCTTCCGCGGCCGCTTCGAGGCCTTCCTTGCCCCGTGCGAGCAGGGCCACCCGGGCCTGCCGGGCCCCGAACGCCCGCGCGACGGCGCGGCCGATGCCGCCACTGGCTCCGGTCACGACGACGACCTGGTTCATGACTGCCTCCGTTTTCCCGTACGAGCCCAAGCGGCCGCGACGACCGCGTTCGCCAGCGCCGCGGTCCGCCACCGGCGCGACACCGCGGCCAGGCCGAGCATGCTCACACTGTGCGCGACGTCGATCGTCCAGCCCCAGCGGGCGACGACCCCGTCCGGCCGCCGCAGCACGACGGCGGCCTGGGTCAGGTGGCGGATTCCCAGCGCCAGTGCCACTTTCCGCGGGATCGGCAGGGACCGTGAAGCGACCACGATCCCGCCGCCCCAGACCGCCCGCGCGACCGCGACCCCGCGCGTCACCGGGCCCACCGTGCCCACCGGGCCACCGCGACACCGAGCGCCGCGACGCCGGCCGCGGCGGCCAGCCCCTTCAGCTTCCGCTTCGGAGTCTCCGCCGGAGCGTCGAGCCCACGGGCCAGCAGCTCGGCCAGGTGGACGCCTTCGCGGCCGCCGCTGTCCAGCTCGTGCAGCTGGGTGCGGCAGCTGAACCCGTCGGCCAGCACCGCGGTCTCCGGCGCCGCGTCCCGGACGCGCGGGAGCAGCACCCGCTCGGCACACGCCTTCGAGACGTCGAGGTGCCCCTTCTCGAAGCCGAAGTTCCCGGCCAGGCCGCAGCACCCCGAGTCGAGGTGCTCGGCGTCGACCCCGGCGGCTTCGAGGAGCTTCCGGTCCGCGTCCCAGCCCATGACCGCGTGCTGGTGGCAGTGGACCTGCGCGATCGCCTTCGCGTCCAGGCGCGGCGGCCGGTAGCCGGGGGAGTGCTCGGTGAGCAGCTCGGCGAGGGTGACGGTCTGCGCGCGCAGCCGCCGGACGTCGTGGTCGCCCGGGAAGAGCTCGGCCGCGTCGGCGCGGAACACCGCGGTGCAGCTGGGTTCCAGGCCGACGACGAGCCCGCCGTCGTGCAGGTGGGCGGCCAGTTCGCGGACCGTGCGCGCCAGGATGTGCTTCGCCACGCCCAGCTGCCCGGTCGAGATCCAGGTGAGCCCGCAGCACAGCGCCGCGGACGGCATGGTGACCCGCCACCCGGCGTCCTCCATGACCCGGATCGCGGCCTGTCCGACGTGCGGGTGGAACGAGTTGGTGAAGGTGTCCGGCCACAGCAGCACCGTCCCGCGGGCGCCGGTGCCGGACGGCCCGCGCCGCGCGAACCACTGCTGCAGCGTTTCCCCGGCGAAGAGCGGGACTTCGCGGTCCTCGACGCCCGCGACCAGGGTCGCCAGCCGGGACAGGCCGGGCGCGTGCGTCAGGGCGTTGACCACCCGGCCCGCCCGGAGCCGGCCCACGACCTGGGCGATCGCCGGCAGCCAGCCCATCGTGAAGTCCGACCGCGGCCGCCGCCACGGGCGCCCTTCGTAGTGGTGGGCGAGGAACTCCGCCTTGTACGTCGCCATGTCCACATTGGCCGGGCAGTCGGTCTTGCACCCCTTGCACGCCAGGCACAGGTCCAGCGCTTCACGGACCTCCGTCGAGCGCCAGCCGTCGCCGACCGGGCTGTCGCCGTGGCCGTCGAGCATCTCGAACAGCAACCGCGCCCGCCCGCGCGTGGAGTGCTCCTCCTCGCCGGTCACCTGGTACGACGGGCACATCACCTGCCCGCCGCTCGTGGTGTGCTGCCGGCACCGGCCGACGCCGACGCAGCGGTTGGCCGCCTCGGCGAACGAGCCGCCGTCGTGCGGAAAGCGGAAGTACAGGTCCTGCGGGTCGGCGGGCGCCCAGCCGGCGCCCAGGCGCAGGTTCTCGTCGAGCCGGTAGGGGGCGACGACCTTGCCCGGGTTCATCCGGTTCCCGGGATCGAAGACGGCCTTCAGCCTGCCGAACGCGGTCACCAGGTCCTCGCCGAACATCTTCGGCAGCAGTTCGCCGCGGGACTGGCCGTCGCCGTGCTCGCCGGAGAACGACCCGCCCAGCTCGGCGACGAGGTCGGCGGCGCGCTCCATGAACCGCCGGTAAGTGGCGACGCCGTCGGCGGTGTAGAGGTCGAACGGGATCCGCGTGTGCACGCAGCCCTGCCCGAAGTGCCCGTACAGGCTGGGACCCGTGTCGCCGGCGTAGCCGAACTCTTCGTACAGCGCGGTCAGCTTCCGCAGGTACTCGCCGAGCCGCTCCGGCGCGACGGCGGAGTCCTCCCAGCCTTCGAAGGTGTCGGGCCGGCCCGGCAGGTGCGCGGTGGCCCCGAGCCCGGCTTCCCGCACCTGCCACAGCTCGTCTTCGCGGGTGGGGTCGTCGAGGAACTCGGCGTCGGCCTCGTGTTCGGTGCCGCGCAGGGCGTCGAGCATCGCGTGCGCCTGCCGCTCGGCTTCCTCGTGGGTGCCGGCGGCGAACTGCACCATGAGGAACGCCCGCCCGTGCGGCAGCTCGCCGAGGGCCTTCGGGTTCATGTGCTTGATCTGCTCGTCGCGGATCAGCTTGTGGTCGACGCCTTCCAGCGCGACCGGCTCGTGCGGGAGGACGGCGGGCACGGCGTCGGCGGCGGTGGCGATGTCGCGGTACCCCAGCACCACGAGCGTCCGCTCGGGCAGCACGGGCACGAGCTCCAGTTCGGCCCGGAGCACGGTGACCAAAGTGGACTCGCTGCCGACGAGCAGCCCGGCGACGTCGAAGTGGTGTTCCGGCAGCAGGGAATCGAGGTTGTAGCCCGAGACGCGGCGCGGGATGTCCGGGTACCGGCGGCGGATCTCCTCGGCGTATTCGTCGCGCAGCCGGCGCAGCTGCCGGTAGATCGCGGCGCGCGGGTCGCCGTGGCGCTCGATCTCCGCGTACTCCTCGTCGGTGGTTTCCCCGCACCAGAAGCGGGTTCCGTCGTAGCTGAGGACTTCGAGGCGGGCGATGTTGTCGACGACCTTGCCGGTCCGCTGGGCCGTGGCGCCGCAGGAGTTGTTGCCGATCATCCCGCCGAGCGTGCAGTTCATGTGCGTCGCCGGTTCCGGCCCGAACCGCAGGCCGGTGTCCGCGAGCTGCCGGTTCAGCTCGTCGAGCACGATCCCCGGCTGCACCACGCAGGTCCGGGCTTCGGCGTCGACCGACTCCAGCCGGGTGCAGTACTTGGAGAAGTCGAGCACGACGGCGGTGTTGGTGCACTGGCCGGCCAGGCTGGTGCCGCCGCCGCGGGAGAGCACCGGGGCGCCGAACTCCCGGGCCGCCGCGATCGCCGCCGCCGCGTCCTCCGGTGTCCGGGGCAGCACGACACCGAGGGGCACCTGCCGGAAGTTGGACGCGTCGGTCGAGTACGCCGCGCGCGTCCCGCGGTCGAAGCGCACTTCGCCGTCGACGCGCTCACGCAGCGCCGCCGCCAGCGCGCCGGTGTCGAGATCTTCGTGATCCGCGTGGCGCACCACCGGATCGGGGAGCTGGACGGGTCCCATCGCGGATCCTCCTTCAGAGTGCGTACTCGGCGGCGGCTTCGGCGCGGAAGGTCAGCCCGTGCCCGGGCGCGGCCATCGACGGCGTCACGGTGCCGCCGGCAGGGTCGAGGCAGCCGTCGAAGAAGAGCCGTTCGATCCGGTCGTGGTCGGCGAACCACTCGATGTGCCGGAAGTTCTGCGTGGCCACGGCGGCGTGCGCCGAGAGGTTCGGGGCGCAGTGGGCCGACACGTCGCGGTTCACCGCCGCGGCCAGTGCCGCCGCGCGCCGCCACTCGGTGTAACCGCCACACCGGGTGACGTCGACCTGCAGGCAGTCGACCGACGGCAGCATGCGGGCGAAGTAGGGCAGGTCGTAGCCGTACTCCCCGGCGGCGATGTCCGGGCCGCCGGGGAAGCGCGCCGCCGCGAGCCCCGGCAGGTCGTCGCTGGAGACCGGCTCCTCGAACCAGGTGACGTTCCACTCCACCAGGCGCTCGGCGACCCGGCGGGCCCGGCCGGGGGAGTAGGCGCCGTTGGCGTCGACGTACAGCGCCGGGTCCTCGCCGATCACCTTGCGGGCCAGCGCGACCCGGTCGAGAGCGCGATCCGGCGACGCGCCGATCTTGATCTTCACGCGCGGAATGCGCTGCTGCCGGACCCAGTGGTCCAGCTGGGCGGCCAGTTCGTCGTCGGAGAGGGTGGTGAAACCGCCGCTGCCGTAGACGGCGACCTCGTCGTGCACCCGGCCGAGCAGCCTGCTGACGGGCAGTTCGAGCGACCGGGCCGCGGCGTCCCACAACGCGATGTCGACGGCGGACATCGCGCAGGAGACCAGGCCCGCGCGCCCGAGGTTGCGGATGGCGTGCTGCATGGCCGCCCAGCAGGCGGGCACGTCGAGCACCGGGCGGCCGCGGACCGCGTCCGCGAGCACGCCTTCGATCAACGGCACGCAGGCCGCGTCGGCGTAGGTCCAGCCCAGCCCGTGGACCCCGCCCGCTTCGGCGTGCACGACGACGATCGTGGTCGCCTCCCACTCGAGCGTCCCGTCGGCCTCCGGCTGCGGGGTCGGCACCCGGTAGGCCCGGGCGCCGACCCGCTCGATCGTGGTCACCGGTTCTTCCCGGGCAGGAACTCCTGCAGCTTCGTCTTGACGCCCTGGGCGACCAGGTGCAGCGCGTCGGGGTCGCCCTTGAGAACGGCCTGGGCGGCCGACTTCACCTGCTCGAAGGTGGCGTGCGGCGGGATCGGCGGCACGTCCGGGTCGCAGCGGACGTCCAGCACCGCCGGCTTGCCCGCGGTGAGCGCGGTGTCCCAGGCCGTGGCCAGCTGGTCCGGCTTGTCGACGGTGACCGCCGCGAGCCCGAGGGACAGCGCGAAGCCGGCGTAGTCGACGTCCGGCAGGCTCTGGGACTCCTCGAACTTCGGGGCGCCGCCCATCGCGCGCAGCTCCCAGGTGACCTGGTTGAGGTCGTTGTTGTGGAAGACGCAGATCACGCAGCGCGGATCGCTCCACAGGTGCTGGTAACGGGCGATGGTGATCAGCTCGGCGAGGCCGTTCATCTGCATGGCGCCGTCGCCGACGAGGGCGATGACCGGCCGGTCGGGGTGGGCGAACTTCGCGCCGATGGCGTACGGCACGCCGGGGCCCATGGTGGCCAATGTGCCCGACAGCGACCCGCGGATGTCGCCGCGGATGCGCAGGTTGCGGGCGTACCAGTTGGTGGAGGAGCCGGAGTCCGCGGTGACGATGGCGTTCTCCGGGATCCGCTTCGACAGCTCGGACACGATGGCCATCGGGTTCACCGGATCGGCGTCCACCGCCGCTTCCTTCTCGACGGTGTCCCACCAGGAGGCGACGTTCTTCTCGATCGTCTCGCGCCACGAGCGGTCCGGCTTGCTCGCCAGCTTCGGCAGCAGCGCGCGCAGCGTGGCCGCGCTGTCCCCGACCAGGTTGACCTCGGTCGGGTAGCGCATCCCGATGAACCGGCCGTCCAGGTCGATCTGCACCGCGCGCGCCTGCCCGAAGTCCGGCAGGAACTGGCTGTACGGGAAGTTCGAGCCGATGATCAGCAGCGTGTCGCAGTCGCGCATCATCTCGTAGCTCGGCCGGGTGCCGAGCAACCCGATCGAGCCGGTCACCCACGGCAGGTCGTCGGGCAGGACGTCCTTGCCCAGCAACGCCTTCGCGACGCCGGCACCGGTGACCTCGGCGACCTGGCGGACCTCCTCGGCCGCGCCGCGCGCGCCCTGCCCGACCAGGATGGCGACCTTCTCGCCGGCGTTGAGCACCTCGGCCGCCGCGTCGATGTCGGCCTCCGCGGGTACCGGCCGGGACCACGCGGTGCCCGGCGGGCTGGAGGGCACCTGCTTGAACGCGTGCTGCGGCGGCGTGTACTCCTCCTCCTGCAGGTCGGCCGGGATGATCAGGGCGGTGGGGCAGCGGGACGACTCGGCGGTCCGGATGGCCCGGTCGAGGGCGTTCGGCAGCTGCTCGGCGACGTTGACCTCGACGAGGTATTCGCTCGCGACGTCCTTGTAGAGCGCCTGCAGGTCGATCTCCTGCTGGTAGCTGCCGCCCATCGCGCTGCGCGCGGTCTGCCCGACGATCGCGACCACCGGGACGTGGTCGAGCTTCGCGTCGTACAGGCCGTTGAGCAGGTGGATCGCGCCCGGGCCCGAGGTGGCCATGCAGACGCCGACCTTGCCGCTGAACTTCGCGTAGCCGACGGCCGAGAACGCGGCCATCTCCTCGTGCCGGGCCTGCACGAAGCGGGGCTGGTCGTCCGCCTTGCCGAACGAGGCGACGAGCCCGTTGATGCCGTCGCCGGGGTAGGCGAAGACCTGCTCGACCCCCCACTCGCGCAGGCGCTGGAGCAGGTAGTCACCGACTGTCTGGCTCATGAGTACTCCCTTGGGCGTGCGGTGCCGCTTCGGTGAGCGCCTCGTGGACCCGGCGGGCCACGACGGCGGGCCGGGGCCGCGCCGGGTCGGGCCAGCGGACCAGGACCGCGGGCTCTTCCGCGCCGTCCGGCTCCACGGCCAGGCACCACCCGCCGCGGTCGGTCCACGACAGCATCAGGTGCCGGCCCGCGCGGCGGTCGGCCAGGGCGATGTAGGCGCTCGACGGACTGCCGCATTCGCTCCACGACGCGGCCGGTTCGACGCGCAGCAGCTCGGCGACGGTCTCGACGTAGTCGCGCAGGGCCGCGGCCTCGACGTGCCCGGGATCGGGTTTCACCGGCGCGGACGCCTCCTTCCGTGGTCGCCTTCGGCGCTCACGAATCGCTGTACCCGCTTTCGCCGTCTATCATACTTGCGTGACGCAAACATGGCAGGAGCAAGACGGCACCGACGCGGCCTTGGCGGCGCTGCGGGCGATGGTGCTGATCGCCGACTCGACCGTCGAGCGGAACACCGAGCAGCTGACGCTCACCCAGTTCCGCGCCCTGCGGGTGGTGGTCGACCGGACTCCGGTCACCATGGGCCGGGTGGCGCGCGAGCTGGCGATGAACCCGTCGTCGGTCACCCGGGCGTGTGATCGGCTGGTCGCGCTGAACCTGCTGGAAAAGGCGGCCAACCCGCTGAACCGGCGGGAAACGCTGCTCGCCCCGACCGGGCCGGGCCGCCAGCTCGTGGACCGCGTGGACCGCGATCGCCGCCGAGTGCTGGCGAGTGTCCTCGGCCGGCTCGACCCGCCGGCCCGCGAGGCCGCGATCGCCGCGTTCGAGCGGTTCGCCCGAGCGGTCGAATCGGACGAACCGGAATCCGGCTCACTTTTGCGTCGCGCAAACTAAAACGCCCGAACAGAAGTTTGCTCCCCGCGATCGCGGGTATCCCGCGGCCAGCTGCGTCGTGATCGGAGGTCCTTGCGGTGGGAAAGCGCGACGGAATCACCGAGCCCTGGGGGACCAGAACGCCCTACGGACCGGGCCAGGCGTGGCCGGTGCGGGTGGACACCCACCTCGCCGACGGAGTGCGCCCCGACGACGTCGACCGCTGGGTCCGCAGCGCCGCGGTGCTGCACTCCAACGGCGACGGGCTCGACATCGCGGTCAAGGACGGCCGGATCGCCGGGGTCCGCGGCCGCGCCGACGACCGCGTCAACCACGGCCGCCTCGACCCGAAGGACCTCTTCGGCTGGCAGGCGAACTCGGCACCGGACCGGTTGACGACCCCGTTGGTGCGCAGGGACGGCGAGCTCGTCGAGGCGAGCTGGGACGAGGCCATGGGCCTGGTCGTCTCGCGCACCAAGGAGCTCCTGGACGAGCAGGGCCCGGGCGCGCTCGGCTTCTACACCAGCGGCCAGCTGTTCGCCGAGGAGTACTACACGCTCGCCGCGATCGCGCGCGGCGGGCTGGGCACGAACCACCTCGACGGCAACACCCGGCTCTGCACGGCGACCGCGGCCGCGGCGCTGAAGGAGTCCTTCGGCTGCGACGGCCAGCCGGCGTCCTACACCGACGTCGACCACGCCGACGTCATCGCCCTCTTCGGGCACAACATGGCCGAAACGCAGGCCGTCCTGTGGTCGCGCGTGCTCGACCGGCTCGCCGGGCCGAACCCGCCCGCGGTGCTGTGCGTCGACCCGCGGGACACCCCGGTCGCCCGGGCGGCGACGCTGCACCTGGCGTCGCTGCCCGGGACCAACGTCGCCCTGATGAACGGGATCCTGCACGAGATCGTCGAGCACGGCTGGGTCGACCGCGAGTACGTCGACCGCTGCACGGTCGGCTACGACGACCTCGCCGCGATGGTCGCGGACTACCCGCCCGAGCGCGCCGCGCAGATCTGCGGCGTCGACGCGGGGCAGATCCGCGAGGCCGCCCGGCTGCTCGGCTCGGCGGAGCGGCTGCTGTGCACCGTGCTGCAGGGCTTCTACCAGTCGCACCAGGCGTCCGCGGCGGCGGTGCAGGTCAACAACCTCGTGCTGCTGCGCGGCATGCTCGGCAAGCCCGGCGCGGGCGTGCTGCAGATGAACGGCCAGCCCACCGCCGAGAACACCCGCGAATGCGGCGCCGACGGCGACCTGACCGGGTTCCGCAACTGGGCCAACGACGCGCACGTGGCCGAGCTCGCGCGGCTGTGGAACGTCGACGTCGGCAAGATCCCGCACTACGGGCCGCCGACGCACCTCATGCAGATGCTGCGCTACGCCGAAACCGGCACCCTGCGGTTCCTCTGGGTGTCGGCCACCAACCCGGCCGTTTCGCTGCCCGAACTGCACCGCATCCGGTCCATCCTGGACTCTTCGCGGCTGTTCCTGGTGGTGCAGGACGCGTTCCGCACCGAAACCACCGAGTTCGCCGACGTCGTGCTGCCCGCGGCGATCTGGGGCGAGAAGACCGGCACGTTCACCAACGCCGACCGCACGGTGCACCTGTCGGAGAAGGCGGTCGACCCGCCCGGGCAGGCGCGTCCCGACCTGGACATCTTCCTCGACTACGCGCGGCGCATGGACTTCCGGGGCAACGACGGCGAACCGTTCCCCCAGTGGCACGACGCCGAAACGGCGTTCGAGGCGTGGAAACGCGCGTCGGCCGGGCGGCCGTGCGACTACAGCGGCTTGAGCTACGCGAAACTGCGCGAAGTCAGCGGCATCCAGTGGCCGTGCACTTCGGACAGTCCGGACGGGACCGAACGGCTCTACGCCGACGGGAAGTTCTTCGCCCAGCCGGACTACTGCGAGAGCTACGGCCGCGACCTCGTCACCGGCGCGCCGATGGAACCCACCGAGTACCGGGCGATGAACCCGGACGGCAAGGCCATGCTCAAGGCGGCCGAGTACGTTCCCCCGCACGAAAAGCCGGACGAGGACCACCCGTTCTTCCTGGTCAACGGCCGGACGATCTACCACTTCCACACCCGCACGAAGACCGGCCGGGCGCCGGAGCTGCGCGCGGCCGCCCCGGAGGTGTGGCTCGAGGTGTCCGCACGGGACGCCGAAGCCGCCGGGCTGGCCGAAGGCGACCTCGCGGAGGTCTCGACGCCGCGCGGGGCGGTCCGCGCCCGGGTCCGCGTCGGCGGCATCCGCGACGGCGTGCTGTTCCTGCCGTTCCACTACGGCTACTGGGACGTCGAGCACCCGGCGGGCAAGGACGGCGACCGCGCGGCCAACGAGCTGACCTTCACCGACTGGGACCCGGTGTCCAAGCAGCCGCTGTTCAAGACGGCCGCGGCTGCGCTGCGCAAGGTGGCCGCCGTCGCGGCCCCGCGGTCGGAGCCGGTGCCCGCGGCCGTCGACGAGGAGGTGGTCCGGTGAAGCTGGGACTGGTGCTGCGCGAACTGCACCGCGCGGAGACGCACCTGGCCAAGGACCTGCTGAAGACGTCGGACCGGCACCACGCGGAGCACGAGGTCCACCACGTCGCCCGCGACCTGGCGGCCTGGTCGGCGGTGCATGTCCGCGACCTCGCCCGCGCGGGTCGCGCACACGACCTGGACCTCGGCGAAGACGTCCCGGGGCCGGGCCCGCTGGAGCCGCTGCGGACGGCGCTGGCCGAGCTGAGCGGCCGCCGTCCGGAGCCGGGCCTGCTGCTGCTGGCCGACCTGCGCCGCCTGCACCGCCGCGCGGCGGGCGTGTCGCTGGATTGGGAGCTGCTCGCCCAGAGCGCCCAGGCGGCGAAGGACAGCGAGCTGCTGGAGCTGGCGACCCGGTGCCACCCGCAGACGCTGCGGCAGCTGAAGTGGACGAACGCGATGCTGAAGGTGCTCTCGCCGCAGATCCTGACCAGCTAGGTTAGCCGGTCGCCGGGCGGGTAACGCGTGATCATGCTGCCCACGGTGAAGGATCTGGCCGAACTGGCCCGGCTGTTCGAAGCGGAAGGTGACGACCTGTACGTCCGCTGGTCCCGGGGCCCGGAGGTCGACCTGGCGGACAGCGCGTCGAGCCGAGACGGCCTGACCGGCATCTCGCTGCCGGGCCTGTCGGCGAACTCGCTGCGGCTGGAGCCGTGGTGGCGGGACCGGTCGCTGCGGCTGTGGCTGGCGCGCCGCCTGTACGACTACGAGCACCTGCGGGAGCTGCGCGGCGCGGACGTGCGGCCGTGGGTCCTGCGCGGCCGCGAAATCGCCCGCGGCCCGGACAACGAGCCGCTGGTGGTGGCCGTGAAGCCGCTGGCCTGGGTGGCGGACGAGGTGCTGCGCGAGGCCCGGCGGCTGGTGGACGAGCAGGGGTCGCGAGAGTGGGGGCCGATGGACCGCCGCGTGCACCGCTGACACGCGGGATCGCGGCCGGCCCGAGCCCGGCAGGTCCGTTCCGGCGAAGCGGCTGGGGTCGCGACATCGGGCGGCCGCCCTTCCACGGCCGAGCCGGGATCCGTGGTCTTCGCCCCACGTCGCCTCGCGCGAGGCCCCACTCGGCCGGGAGCGGTCCAGCCCGGGTGCGGCCCGGCTCGGGAGTGACGGCCAGCGGGCCGAGAGCGCCCAGCCCGGCAGCGGCCCAGCCCGGAGCGACGGCCAGCCGGCCGAGAGCAGCCCACCTCCGACCGCCGCAAAGCACCTCCGGCCGCCGCAGAGCAGCCAGCAGCCTCCAGCCCGAGAGCGCCTCCGGCCCGAGAGCGCCTCCGGCCCGAGAGCGCCTCCGGCCCCGAGAGCAGCGCCCACCCTCCCTGGGGGTCCGTCCCCGCTCCAGCCTATCGACGCCTCCCGACGAAAACCCCGCCGAACCTGCCCCTCGAGCCGACCTGTCCACACCCCCGCCGAGATGGGGACAAAGGGCGGATCCTCAGGCCCTGTCCTCGGAGGCCGTCCGGCGCCCCTCGGCGACCTGCCGCAAGAACGCCACCGGGTCGTCGCCGAGGCGGGTGAAGCTGCGGTGGCGGATCACCGCCGTCACCACGGCCGTCGCCACCGCCCACACCGCGATCACCAGCACCACCGCCGGTGCCGGCAGGACGCGGTCCAGGAACGCCAGGTTCACCGTCGCCGCCAGTGCCGCCACCCGGGCCAGTGCGAAGGACCAGCGGTGCGATCCCGCCGCGAAGACGCGCGTTCCGGCCAGGTACATCGTCAGGCCCGCCGTCGTGAACCACGCCGCCGCGTGGGGTGGGGATTCGTGCAGGGACAGGTTCACCCCCGCCGCCATCAGCAGCAGCGCGAACGCCGGCATCAGGTGCCCGCCCGCGTACAGCGAGTACGCCAGCGCCGGGTTGCCGCCCGAAAAGCCGAGCAGGCGTTCGTAGATCTCCACCGCCGAGGAGAAGTACACCCACCACAGCGCCCCGGCCAGGACGAGCCCGCCGGCCAGGGCCAGCCAATACCCCAGGTCGTCGGCCGGGCGCTCGAGCGCGGCCGTGCCGACCGTGATCACCAGCTCGCCGAGCAGCAGGATCATGAACAGCCCGAACCGCTCGGCCAGGTGCGCCGAGTCGACCGCCAGGTTCGGGTCGCGCGGCGGCGTGAACATGGTCCGCCACCGCGCCTCCCGCGTTGGCCGTTCGCCACGACCCCGGTCGCGGTCGCCCAGCAGCAGGAACCCGGCCTCCTGCACCAGCGCGAACGCCCACAGCAGGCCGAAGTGCGGCAGGACCGCCGAGACGCCGAACAGGACCGCCGAAACCGCGTAGCCCCAGCTGATCCGCCGCTGGTCGCCGCCGCCGCGCGGCCACCGGTGCGCGGCCGCCAGGATCAGCCGGACCGCGGCCATGGCCGCGGCGAAGACCTCGGGGTGCCCTTCGAAGACGTGGTGCGCCTGGGTCGCGGCGATCCCGCACGGGATCGTGCCGGCGAGCACGAACAGCCGGTCGGCGACGCGGCTGTCGTCGCCCCGCCGGTTGTACAGCACCGCGAAGCCGATCCACGTCCACCACAGCGTCGCGAACAGGCCGAGCGCCGCGGCGGCGCGCGCCCAGTGCGGGTCCGCGACGATGCCGTGCGCCACCTGGCCCACCGCGAACACGAAGACGAGGTCGAAGTACAGCTCGACCCAGCCGACCCGCTTGCAGCCCCGTTCGTCCACTTCGGTCACGGCCGCGATTCTGCCGCGTCCCGGGTCGGGACTTCCAGCGGGGCGCATCGCGGAAATTAATAACCCACCATTCGAACGATGGCCGAATTCGCCCCGGCGACTGCTGTGGGTAATTCTGCCGCCAGTGCGCGGAAGGGTTCGATCTACTGCCGGGTAGGCGCCGGAGCTGCGCAAATATGCTTGAACGATGGACAAGCAGCGACCGGAAGAACACGTTGTGTCAACGGGCGGAGGGTGTCGGAAATAATTCGATCCCGGCATTCCGAAACGCCGCTGTGCAGGGTTGACAAGCACGCCGGGGGTGATGTTCGCTGCTGGTCGGCTCGATCAACGCCACGTCGTACCCGGTCCGGGAGCCGGGTTCCCGTCCGCTTCTCCGGCGTCCTCGATCGGCCCTGGGGCCCCCTCGTCCTGTCCGAGTTCGACGTCAGCCGTGCGCGCGGCTGGGAATCGAGCGATTCCGCCATGCACGAAAGCAGATCCACCCTCCGCCGCCCGGCGGACGCCGCGTGGTGGCCGGGGCACTGGAGCGTCCGCACCAAGATCAGCGTCGTCCTGCTGCTGCCCGTCCTGGTCGCGGTGGCGCTCGCGGAAATCCGGATCCAGGGCGAACTCGACCGGGCGACCGCGCTCTCCGCGGCCCGCGACCGGCTGCCCGTGCTGCGCGACACGATCGACCTGACCGCGTCGCTGGGCGAGGAAATGGTCGCCGCCGTCGCGGTCCCGGCCGGCGCGCCGGACACGCTGACCGCGGCCGTCGACGCGAAGGTGGCCGCGGTCCAGCGCGACCTCGGCTTCGCCCCGCTGCCCGCCGACACCGGCCGGGCGCTGAACACCGCGCTGGGCAAGCTCGCCGGGATCCGCGCGGCCGGCGCCGGCGGCGGCGACGTCCGCACGAAGGCCGCCGGCTACAACGACATCATCGCCACTCTCGGCGACCTCGTGCCCGCGATCGTCCCGGCCGACGCCGCCGGCGCGGAGCCCACCCGGCTGCTGGTGCACCTGCGCGGCGAGCTGGCCACCGAAGAGACCTACCGGCGGGCCGCGCAGACCAGCCCGGACGACGCTTCGCTGCGCCCGGCCGTCATCGGGACCGCCGCCGAGCAGGAGGTCCTCGCCGAACAGGCGGAGCACCAGCTGACCGGCGACCAGCTGGCCCGGTTCACCGACGCGGCCGACCGGCGGCTCGACGCGCTGCAGGAGCCGGGCGACCGCCCGCTCGCGTCGCTGCTGCCGTCGATCACCGCCGAGGCCGCGGGGGTGACGGGCGTGCTGAACGACGTCGCGGCGCAGCTGGCGGCAGACGTCTCGACCGCGGCCGACCGGGCCCGCGCGGACTCGCTGCGTGACACGGCCCTGGTGCTGGGGTCACTGCTCGCCGCGCTCGCGATCGCGCTGCTGGTGGTGCGGTCGCTGGTCACGCCGGTGCGCCGGTTGCGCGCGGCCGCCCTGCACGCGGCGAACGACCAGCTGCCCGAGACGGTCCGGCAGATCCGCGAAGGCCACGAAGTCGACTGGCGCGCGGTGCCCGGCAGCGGCGTCCGGACCGACGAGGAGATCGGTCAGCTGGCGCGGGCGTTCGACGACATGCACCGCCAGGCGGTCCGGCTCGCGGTCGAGCAGGCCGAGCTGCGCAAGCAGGTCAGCGAAATGTTCATGACGCTGTCGCGGCGGAGCCAGTCACTGGTCGAGCAGCAGCTGTCGATCATCGAAGACCTCGAGGCGGGGGAGCAGAACCCCCGGCGGCTCGACGAGCTGTTCCGTATCGACCACATCGCGACCCGCCTGCGCCGCAACGGCGAGAACCTGCACGTCCTGGCGGGCGGCCGCCCGGTCCGCCACGGCCGCGAACCGGTGCCGACCCGAGACCTCCTGCGCGCGGCGACGTCCGAGGTCAAGGACTACCGGAGGGTCGCGCTGGGCAACGCGCCACGCAGCTCGGTCCAGCCCGAGGCGGCGGCGGACGTGGTGCACATCCTCGCGGAGCTGCTGGAGAACGCCACGCGCTTTTCGCCACCGGAGCACAAGGTGGCACTGACGGCCGACCGCGGCGCCGACGGCGGGCTGCTCATCGAGGTGGTCGACCAGGGACTCGGCATGACCCCGGAGGAGCTGGCCACGGTGAACGACCGGCTGGCCGCGGCCGGAACGGTCGGCCCGGAGACGACCCGCCGCATGGGGCTGTTCGTGGTCGGCAGGCTGGCGGCCCTGCACGGGGTGACGGTCCGGCTGCGCGCAACGGGAACGGGAGCACGCCACGCGGGGGTGACGGCGAGCGTCCACGTCCCGGGAGCACTGGTGATCGCGGACCTGGCCCGCCCGATCGGCGCGGGCCGGCTGGTTTCGGCGGCCCGCAACGGCCACCCGCGGCCACCGGTGGTGCCGGCCCAGGCTTCGACGCCGATCTTCGAGCAGGTGGTGACGAGCTGGTTCACCGAGCCGGCGGCGAAACCGGTGGCCCGGCGGAACGGGAAGACGGTGCCGGTGGAGTGGCCGGCGGTGGGGGAGCGGGCGGAGCTGCCCGCGGCCTCCGCGCCGGAGGAGAATCCGGATTGGCCGCCCGAGATCCCCGCGGTTCCGGCCGACTGGGCAGCCCCCGCCGGGCCGGCGAACGAAACATCCGGAGCTCACGGGGTGCTCCCAGCGGAAATCGCGGCGGAGACTCCGCCCCCCGCTGCCGCACCGGGCGCCGCTGCCGCCCCCGCCGCTGCTGCCGGGACCGCCGCCGCCGGGGCCGCGCTCACCACCGCCGGGGGCATTGCGGCCGCGCCCGCCACCCCCGCGGCCGCCGCCGATTCCTCCGCCCGTTCCGAACCCACCCCCGTCGGTGACTGGGACACCCCCGCCGACCGCGTCCGGCAAGCCGCCGAAAGCGCTCTCGAGCCGCCGGTCGCGCAAAGCCTCACCGGGGCCGGTCTGCCCACTCGGCGGCCCGGCGCGCAGCTCGCCCCCGGTGCCGTCGTTCCGCGCGTTCGCGAACAGGCCGGCGGCAGCTTCCGCGACGCCGCCGCCGTGCGCAGCAGTCTCTCGCGCCACTACCAGGGCATGCGCGCGGCCCGGATGGAGACCGCCGCGCGTGCCGAACAATCCGGAAAGGACGAAGTGGATCCGCGATGACGGAACTGCACCCCCGGCGCTCCGCCACCGAGCCGGCGGCCCGCTCCCTCGGCGGGACGCGGCCGACCGCCCGGTCCGCGACGCTGAACTGGCTGGTCAACGGGTTCGTCCAGGACGTCACGGGCGTCGCGCACGCCGTGCTCGTCTCCGCCGACGGGCTGCTCGTGGCCGCCGACGAAAACCTGCCCCGGGAACGCGGCGACCAGCTCGCGGCCATCGCCGCCGGCCTGTCCAGCCTTTCCCTCGGCACCGCCGAGCTGTTCACCGCCGGGCGGGTCGTGCAGTCGGTGATCGAGATGGAACAGGGGTTCCTGCTGCTGATGAGCGTCGGCGACGGCTCGAACCTCGTCGTGCTCGCCTCGACCGGCTGCGACATCGGGCTGGTCGGCTACGAGATGACGATGCTGGTCGAGCGGGTGGGGCAGAAGGTCGACGTGCCCGCGCGCGAGATGCCGGTGGCCCAGGACCACCGGTGATCGACGACCCGCCCGGGGACGGGCCGCGCCGCAGCCCGGCGCTGGCCCGCCCCTACGCGTGGACCGAAGGACGGACCGCCCCGGCGGTCGAGATCGCCGTCGAAGCACTGGTCGAGACCACCGCCGACGGCCGGGCCGAAGCCGCTTACCAGACCTCGAGCGCGCTGGCGGAGGTCCTCGAGCTGTGCGTCCGGCCGCGGTCGCTGATGGAGATCGCCGCGCTGCTGGCCCTGCCGCTCGGCGTGGTCCGGGTGCTCGTGTCGGACCTGATGCAGGACTACCTGGTGATCGTCCGCGACACGCTGTCGGACACCGCCACCTGGGACGAGCGCCACGACCTGATGGAACGCGTGCTGCACGGGCTGCGCGACCTGTAGAGAGGACTTCGCCATGGAGCATTTCGCGCTGGGGCACTGGCTGCTCGTGCTCGCGTACCTGACGTCGGTGGTCGGCTGCGCGCTCGGGCTGGCCTGCGCGGTCCAGGCCCGGTACGCGGCCGATCCCCGCCACCGCGTGCGGTGGCTGGTGCTGGCGGCGATCTCGATCGGCGGCGTCGGCATCTGGCTGATGCACTTCGTCGCGATGCTCGGCTTCAGCACCCCGGGCATGCCGGTCCGCTACGACATCTTCCGCACGATCCTGTCGGCCGTCCTTTCGGTGGCGGCCGTGTTCGCGGGGCTCGTGGTGGTCGGCGGCCGCGCGAAGTTCGGCTGGTGGCGCCTGGCCCTCGGCGGCGTCATCACCGGACTGGCGGTGAACGTCATGCACTACACCGGAATGTCGGCGTTGCGCGTCAAGGGCGACTTCGGCTACGACGGCGGCCTGGTGGCGCTGTCGGTGGTGATCGCGGTGGTGGCGGCGACGGCGGCGCTGTGGTTCGCCGTCTTCCTCGACCGCCTCGCGCTGCGGCTGCTGGCGGGCTTCGTGATGGGCGCGGCGGTGACCGGCATGCACTACACGGGCATGGCGGCGGTCCGGATGACCATGGACATGACCGCCCCGGACCCGGCGGGCGCGGAGGTGTTCTCCTTCCTGTTCCCGGTGTTCGTGGTGGCGGCGATCGCGATGGCCGTGCCGCTGTGCGCGGTCCTGATGGCGCCGGCCCGCGGGGGATCTCCCCACGGGCCGGCGACCTCACCTCCCTACAGGCTGCACAGCAGCGAACACGCCTTGGCCGACGACCAGTCCGTTGTGGACGGCGGCGTCCCCGGCGGGACGTTGACCGGCAGGTAGCTCACCTTCGCCTTGTTGGTGATGGGGAACAGGTTCAGCAGCGCGTAGGTGGCGCAGTACACCTGCTTCGACTGGCCGGCCGCCAGTGCGAACGGACCCGTCTGGCACGACGGCTCCACGGTGTCCACCACCTGCGCGGAGGTGATCCCGACCGGACCTTCGTTCGTCACCGTGATCCGCCAGTACGCCGACGCCGCGAGCACCCCGAGCAGGCCGACGGGGGCCTGTTTCGCCCACGGTCCCGCGCCGCCCGGGCCGCACTCGGCCGGGTGGATCGCCGTGCAGATCTCCTTCTCCACCTTCACCTTCGGCGTGCACGACGCGCCCGGGGCCACCGGGAGCGTCACCGTGTTGGACGTGAACGACCCCGTCGAGTCCGTGCCCGTCGCCGTGTTCGCCACCGACGTCACCGTGCAGTCCGCCGAGATCGTCGTGCGGAAGCACAGCTGGGGTGCGTCGCCCGCGAAGTCGACCACGAGCGACCCGCTGAAGCCCGCCGCACTGTGCAGCACCAGCGTCGTCGTCACGGTGATCGACGGGTGCGCCGCCACCGAGACGCCGGTCAGGTCGACCGAGCCGTCGGGCGCGAAGCCCGGGGTCGGCACCACCGCGTTGTCCTGGTCGACGACCGTCACCCGCGACGCCGCGAAGTCGACGTTCGCCAGGTCGACGCCGGTCAGCCGCGCGGACGTGTAGCCCTGGACGTGGCTTCCGCCGTCGCAGTAGAAGTCACCCGGCCGCAGCGTCACCTGCCCGCCGGAGCGGACACACGGCGACGCGCCGGTGGCCGGGTCCATCGAGAACAGGACCCCGGCGTCGCCCAGGCCGATCAGGCAGCCCGACGGCGCGTCGTACGCGTAGCCGTAGTCCCGCGTGGCGCCCCCGTTCACCGAGGGGTGGGTGATCCGGGCGGGCAGCCCCGCGCACGCCGTCCCCGTGGTCCAGTCGTGGCACACCGCCGCGCCCGCGATACCCCCGTTCCACACCGGGAGGTAGCTGCGCAGGTGACCACCCGGGTCGGTGACGACCTCGGGGTTGAAGACGTACGTCCCGTTCGGCAGCGCGGCCGCACCCGGTGGTGCGGGCAGCGCGGAGCCGTCGAGGGCGTAGCACGTGGTCACGTTGGTGACGCCGGTCGTCGACGAGCACACCCCCACGGGAGTGCCGGTCGTGCCGAACGCCGTGTAGGCGTTGTAGGTGAAGTTCCCCGCCGGCCCGGTCGGCCGCCAGGACGCCCAGCCGGCGCACGCGGTGGCCGTCGCCGGGTCGAAACAGCCCAGCGAGGGCACCTGCGCGGTGCTGGGGTTCGACGACGAAGCGAACACCTTGCCCGCCACGACGTCCATGGCGCCGTAGACGTACGGGTTGCCGCTGATGGCCGGCGCGATCGGCGCGTACGGCTGGCCGCCGCAGGCGCTCTGCGTCGCGATGGTCCAGCAGACCACCGCGCCGCTGGTGACCAGGCCGTACAGGTTCCCGCCGGTCTCCACGAACCCGGTGATGCCGCTCACCGCGGGTGATCCGCCGATGGTGGCCAGCGCCCAGTACCCGCAGTTGGCCGAGGCGGCCATGTCGAGGCAGGCGACGCCGACCGAAGCCGCCGTGACGGCGGGGTAGTAGACCTTCGCGGGCGCTGCGGGATCGCGGACGTACTGCTCGACCATGGTGGTGGCGATGTCGCCGGCCCCCAGGGTGCCGAGCGGGCCGGGGGCGGTGTTGAGCACCTTCGGCCACGGGCCGCCCGGGCACCGCGCGCCGGTGGCGAGCTCGGTGCAGACCACCTTCGGTGACGTGGCCCCCAGGTGGTGGTAGATGTTCCAGGCCTGCAGCACGCCGCCCGGCGTGCGGTACAGGATCGGCGAGAAGCCGTCGCCGCCGGTCGCGGTGGTCACCGCCTGCACGGGCGGGGTGAGGGCGCCGGTCAGCTGGGTCGCGTCGGGTCCGGCGGCGGGGTTCGTCCCGCGGACGGCGGTGACCCCGGACGCCGGTTCGGCGCCGGTGAACGTGCTGCCGTCGGTGGACCACTCCGGTGTCCAGCCGGGCGGGACGTGCAGCGAACCGGACTGGTAGGCCTGGCCGGCCCCGACGGCGTCGGTGATGCTGGCGGCTCCGGTGGTGGTCGCGTGGTCTTCGTAGCCGACGACCCAGTTCGCGGTCGCGCCGTGCGCGGCCGGGGAACCGGTGCCCTGCACGGACTTCGTCAGCGCCGAGACCGCCGGGGCGGGGTCGGCGGCCGCGGGCAGCGGGACGGCGGCTGCTGCGGCGAGCACCAGGGGCAGGACCGCCCCCAGCATGCGTCTTCGCATGGTTGGTCCTCGATTCTGGAAATGGGTGGAATGCGCCGGGAAACGTTTTACCGGCCGAAGGAAAATCCTATGCCGCACCGGCGGCGTGGTTGAAGCACTCTCACCCGGGCGCCGGAAAGGCGAAACCGAACAGTCCAACCTGATGGGTGGTCCGCCGGGTCGGCACCTGCTTTGAAGAGGGGTTTTGCGGCCGGTGGTCACCCGGATGCCGCGCTCGATTCACTCGTTCGAGTTACGCGTGGGCGCCGATTTCGCCGGATTCGGAGCCGGTGAAGATCTATTGTCCTTGATTTATCCGGAATCGGCGTCGAAGCGGAGTTTCGACGTGATGCGGTAGCGGTCGCCGCGGTAGACCGAGCGGGTCAGTTCGACGATCCGGCCCGCCGTGTCCCGGGTGATCCGCTCGATCCGCAGGATCGGGGCGTACACGGCGATCTCCAGCAGCTCGGCCTGGCCGGGGTCGGTGACCGCGGGCTCGATCGTCTGCACCGCGTCCTGCACGGTGATCCCGAAGCGTTCCCGCAGCAGGCGGTAGAAGTTGCCCGCTTCCAGGTCCGCCGGGCGCAGGCCGGGGACCAGGGCGGCGGGCAGCGCCAGGCCCTCGATCGCGATCGGTTCGTCGTCGACGTGCCGGACCCGGGTGACGCGCAGCACCGGCGTGCCCGGTTCGAGCTCGAGTTCCCCGGCCAGCGACCGCGGGGACGGCGCCACCGCGAACGCGACCACCCGGCTGGTCCAGTGCCCTTCCGCCGGGGGCACCGCGAGGCCGGTCGCCAGTTCCTGGGTGACCTTCTGCGGGCTGGTGAACGTGCCGCGGCCGCGCTGGCGCACCAGCAGCCCGGTGCGGGTCAGCTCGTCGATGGCCGCGCGGACGGTCGGGCGCGAGACGCCCAGCTCCGCGGCCAGGTCGCGTTCGGAGGCGAGCCCGGTACCGGGGCCGGCGTTCTCGATCACCTTCAGCAGGTGCCGCCGGACGCGGTCGCGCTTGACGGTGGGCGGCCGGTCCGCCCCGGCTTGGGGCGAGGCCCCGGATGTCACACCGGTCAAGGCACCGTCTTCCCGGGAACTCCGAGCGCGCCGGCGAACCGGACGCGCTCCTTCGGCAGGGCACCCAGCGCCCGCAGCCGGTCGAGGTGGCCGGTCAGGCGCTGGCGGAACTCAGCATAACCGCGGCCCGGCGGCGACCACGCCCGCTCGGCCAGCGCGCACAGCCGCGGGAACGCCAGGTGCCGCACGTGCTCGGGCGTCGGCGCGTGCTCGGTCCACAGCTGGGCCTGCGTGCCGAGCACGCCGGGGGTGGTCCCGTCGCTGACCGGCAGCCCGCCGGCCAGGGGGTCGAAGCGGTAGACGTCCTCGAGCGTCGTCACCGGCTCGCGGGGCGGCTCGCCGGGCTCCTCGCTCTGCCGGTAGTCGAAGTAGGTCGCCGTGTGCGGGGCCATCACGACCTGGTGGCCGCGGGCGACGGCGAGCGCGCCGTGGGCCGCGTCGCGCCAGGCCGTGACGACCAGGTCCGCCGGCAGCCGGCCCGCGGCGTGGCCGGTCTCGTCCCAGCAGACGGCCCGGCGACCCAGCGCCCCGACGATGTCGTGCAGCCGGCCGAGGAACCAGGGGTGGAGTTCGGCGGGACGCACACCGAGATCGGCCGCCTTCCGCCGCGCGATCGGGCTGGTCTCCCACTGCGTGGTCGGGCATTCGTCCCCGCCGATGTGCAGGTACGGCGAAGGGAACACGCCGGCGACCTGGTCCAGCACGTCCCGGCAGAAGGCGAAGGCTTCGTCGTGCACCCCGAGGATGTCCGGGCTGATGCCCCATTCCGTCCACACCGGCAGCGCCACCGAAGGCCGGTTGCCCAGCGAAGGGTAGGCGGCCAGCGCTGCACGGACGTGCCCGGGCAGGTCGATCTCCGGCACGATCCGCACGCCGCGTTCGGCGGCGAAGGCGACGAGTTCGCGCAGCTCCCGCTGGGTGTAGAAACCGCCGTGCGGCACGCCGTCGAAGACGCCGCTGCCCGCGGGCCCGACCATCGACTCCGCCCGCCACGCGCCGACTTCGGTGAGCCGCGGCCGTCCGGTGATCTCGATCCGCCAGCCCTGGTCGTCGGTGAGGTGCAGGTGCAGGACGTTGTACTTGTGCAGCGCCAGCAGGTCGACGAACTCGCGCAGGAACTCCAGCGGCATGAAGTGCCGGGCGACGTCGAGCAGCACCCCGCGCCAGGGCAGCCGGGGTGCGTCGCGGATGGTCAGGCACGGCAGCCGCGGGGACAGCTGCCGGATCGTCTGCACACCGGCGAGGAGGCCCGCTTCCGTGGACGCGGTGAGCAGCGCGTGGTCCGGGGTGACCTCCAGGGTGTACTCCTCCGGCCCGAGCCCCGGTTTCCGCGCGAGCCGGATGACGGGTCCATTGTGGACCAGCGGGAGCCCGGTGTATCCGGACAGCAGCCGGGCCGGGCCCCGGGTGCCGGGGCCGGCCAGGATCCCGGTGGGTACGCAGGAACCGGCGTGGCGGGTCAGCCGCGCGGGGCGGGGGACGAGCATCAGCCCTTCACCGCGCCCGCGGTCATGCCTTCGACCAGGTGGCGCTGCACGAGCGCGAAGAAGACGACGACGGGCAGCGCGAACAGCGTCGACGCGGCGATGAGGCCGCCGTAGTCGGTGCCGGTGCTGGTGCTGAACGACACCAGCCAGACCGGCAGCGTGTAGCCGGAGCTGTCCTTCATGATCACGTAGGCGAACAGGAAGTCGTTCCACGCGGTGATGAAGGCGAACACGCTGGTCGCGATCAGCCCGGGCAGCACGAGGGGCAGCAGGACCGAGCGCATGACGCGGCCGCGCGTGGCGCCGTCGACCATCGCCGCTTCCTCCAGTTCGATCGGGATCCCGTGCAGGAAGCCGCGCAACGTCCAGATCGTGAACGGCAGCACGAGGGCCAGGTAGGTCAGGATCAGCCCGGGCAGCGTGTCGAGCAGGTGCGCGCTCTTGAGACTGAGGAACAGCGGGATGACCAGGGCGGGCACCGGCACCATCTGCAGTACGAGCACGCCGATGAGGAAGCTGCGGCGTCCGAAGAACCGGAAGCGCGTCAACGCCGTCGCGGCCAGGAAGGCGACGACGATGGACAGCACGACGACCGCCACGACGACCACGGCACTGTTGAGCAGGTCCCGCACGAACCCCGGCTTGGCGAGGGCGCCGGCGAAGTTGTCCAGTGTGACGTCGACGGGCAGGAACTCCGGCGTGGGCTGGAGGATCTTGCCCGTCGGCTTGAACGCCGTGAGCACCATCCAGTAGACCGGGAAGATCCACACGAGGCAGAAGACGGTGGCGGTGAAGTTGCGGCCGAAGCGCCGGATCACAGGTCCTCCCCGGAGCGGACGAGCCGCCGCACGTAGACGGCGGTCAGGCCGACGAGCAGCACGACCGAGACGACCGCGATCGCCGCGCCCTGGCCGAAGTCGTTGCGGCTGAAGGCGCGGGTGAACGTCCAGATGCCCAGCGTCGTCGTGCCGCCGCCCGGGCCGCCCTGGGTGAGGATCCAGATCTGGTTGAACACGGTGAAGTCCCAGATGACCGAGAGGATGGTGACCAGCCCGAGGATCGGCTGCAGGAAGGGGACGGTGATCGTGCGGTGCACCCGCCACGGCCCGGCGCCGTCCAGCGCCGCGGCTTCGTAGTAGGACCGGGGGATCTGCGAAAGACCGGCGTGCAGGGTGAGCGCGGCGAACGGGACCGACTGCCACACGACCAGCAGCCAGACGAGGGTGAAGGCGGACGCCGGGCTCGTCGTCCAGTCGTGCTGGGTGAGGTCCCCGAAGCCCAGCCGGGTCAGCAGCCAGTTCACCACGCCGTAGCCGGGCTGGAAGAGCCACTGCCAGACCAGGGTGGACGCCACGTTCGGCAGGGCCCACGCCGCGATCAGGCAGAGCGTGACCGCCGTGCGCATCCGGCGGCCCAGGCGTTGCAGCAGCAGGGCGACGCCGGAGGCGATCACGAGCGTGCCGAGCACCAGGGCGGCGCAGAACCCGACGCTGCGGGCGAGGACCGGGAGCAGCTGGGGGTCGGCGAGGACGGCGGCGTAGTTGTCCCCGCCGGCGAAGCTCGTCTTGCCGGTGAACAGCGACCGCAGGCCGTAGTCCTGCAGCGAAATGACGACCAGCCGGGCGAGCGGGTAGCCGAGCACCAGCCCGAGCAGTGCGGCGGCGGGCAGGAGCAGGCCGTACGGGAGCAGGGAACGGCGTCGCGTTCTTTCCCGGACGCGCGCCTTTTCGAGCAGCACGGGGACTCCTTCGCGGAACAGGGGCGGGGTGGCTCGGCGGGGACGGCGGTCGGCCGGGCCACCCCGCCGGTCAGCGGGCGCCCAGCGCCTCGGTGAGGTGGGCGTCGAACTCCCGGGCCGCGTCGGCGATCGGACGGCGTCCGGTGGCGATGTCGGCGAAGAAGGTGTTGATGGACTTGTCGCTTTCGATGGTCGCCCAGCCGGGGGCGGCCGGAGTGGCGACACTGGTCTTCGCCGCGGTGGCGAAGGCCGCGTTGAGCGGGGGCAGCGTCGGCGTGATCCGGTCGATCAGCTCGGTCGAAACCGGTGTCCAGCCGTCGATGCCGACGATGGCGTCCCGCTGCACGGCCGGGTCCGTCGCCGCCTTGAGGTAGGCCAGCGCCAGGTCCTGATGGCTGCTCTTGGCCGCGACGGCCAGGTCCGAGCCGCCGAGGAACACCGGCTGCGTCTTCCCGGGCGTGGCGCTCGGGAACGGGAAGGTGCCCAGCCGGTCCTTCAGCTCCGGCTTGTTCTTGAGCACGGTGTTGACGCTCGTGTCGAGGATGGCCGCCGCGCCGCCGGAGGAGAAGATCGCGGCCTGGTCCGGCGCCTTCGTGTCGACGTTGCGGGACGCGGGGGAGGAGTAGGTGTTCTGGAAGTCCTTCCACGCCTGCAACCCCTTCAGCGCCTCGGGGCTTTCCAGGGCACCGGTCCACTTCCCGTCCCGCTGCGTGGCGATCTGCCCGCCGGCGTCCCAGACGAACTGCAGCGCGCCGAACCAGTACCGGCCGGGGAAGTGGAAGGCCGAGAAGTCCGGTGCCGGGTGCTTCGCCTTGATCTTGTCCAGGGCCGCGGTGAGCTCCGGCAGCGTGGCCGGTGGGGTGGTGACGCCGGCGTCGGCCCAGACCTGCTTGTCGTAGATGACCGCGCGGTTGCCGGCGAACAGCGGCGCGCCGTAGAGGTGTCCGTCCACAGTGGCCGGTCCGGCCAGTCCGGGCAGCCAGGTCTGCCCCGCGGCGAGCTCGGCGCGGTGCGGGGTCAGGTCGGTCAGCGCGCCGTTGGCGGCGAACAGCGGGACGTTCGTGTTGCCGATCTCGATGACGTCCGGTGTGGTGTCCTGGGCCAGCGCGGTGCTGATCTTCGTGTTGATGTTGTCCCATTCCTGGATCTGCACGGTGACGTGAGCGCCGGTGGCCTTCTCGAACGCGGCGTTGATCGCCGCGGTGGCCTTGTCGCCGAGGTCGCCGTTCATCAGCCAGACGGTCAGCTCGCCACCGCGGGCGGCGGCGGGAGCGGGGGTGTCGGTGCCGCAGGCGGCGGCGGTCACGGCGGTGACGGCCAGTGCGGCGGCGAGGATGCGTCTGCGCATGGGGAGCTCCGGAAGGCGTGAGGTGGGCGCGGTGCAGGGCTCGTGAGGGGTAAGGCGGGTTCCAACCCGCCTTACCACTCACGACCGGGGTCAGCAGTGGCCGAGGTCGCGCCACTGGGCGGTGAGGCCGGGCTCCGAACCCTGGGTCCACCAGTTCGCCTGCCAGAGATGGGCGTTGTGCTTCACGCGCTGGCCCTCCAGGTACACCGTGCCCCAGTCCCATTCCGGCGCCGCCGAGCAGTTCGCCGGCTGGGAGGGAGTGGTCGGAGTCGTCGGCGTGGTGGGCTTGGTGGAAGTCGGCGCCGGCGGGGTGGTCGGGGTCGTGCAGCCGCTGACGCTGTCCACATGGGACGTTCCGGCCGAGCGGTACTGCCCGGCCTGCGCGACGGCGTCGGAAGGCGAAACGACCTGGTTGCCCGCGTAGTAGGTCCAGTCGACCTGTTCGGTGTAGACGCTGTTCCCGCTCGTGTGGCCCGCGGTGTCGATGAACCACATGTTGTAGTTGATCGACATCGGCGTGCGCGGGTACACCGGGTTGCCCTGGGCGTCGGTGGTGTGGTCGGCGGTGAGCACGCCGTCGATGTAGTACTTCACGTGCCCGCCGGAGACCTGGGTGACGATGTCGTGCCAGCCGGCCATGCTGCGGTTCTGCGCGGTCGACGTGCGCAGGCCGTCCCAGGTCGGGTTGTTCCAGTAGGTGTACCAGCTGGTCTGGTAGTTGGCCTGCGAGCCGCCCCAGCCGCCGTTGGGCAGGTACTCGGAGAAGTCGAGCTCGCTGTAGAGCGGGTCGCGGTCGTACCGCAGCGGGGAGATCGTGAAGTAGGTTTCGTTGACGTGGTCGCCGTCGGGGCCGCTGTCCGGCGCGTCGGTGAAGCGGACACGGCTGGCGTACGTGCCTTCGAAGAACCGCAGCTGGTTCTGGTACAGCTCGGCGTGCGTGGTGCCCGCGGCGCTGCCGTCGGTGGTGGCGGTGAGCTGGGCGACGCGCTCGCCGTTCACGGCCGGGAAGCTGATGTTGCCCGTCAGCCAGCGCGCCCCGGGCACGCCGGGGCTGCCGACGTCGTTGCGGGTGGTCCAGCCGGCTTGGCCGAAGGCGCCGTCGGTGGGCGAGGCGTAGTGGAAGTCGTCGAAGAGCACACCACAGCCGGCCGCCGCGGCCGCCGGGCTGGCGTCGGCTCCGCCGGAGAGGATCAGGGCGGTCGCGGCCGCGGTCGCGAGGCTCGTCAAGGCTGCTGTGGTGGTCCGGATGCTGCGGGACATGGGTCTCCTCCTGGGGATGCCGTCCGCGGGGAGCGCCGATTGGTCTAGACGAATCAGGTGGCCAGTACCTTCCTCTTGACCATTGGTAAAGTCAAGAAGGCAGCAGAAGTTACCTTTGGTAATTTCCGTGGCTCAGTCGCCGGCCGCCCATATCCGGCGGACGAGTTCCAGGAACGCGCGCCGGTCGCCCGCGTCGAGCGCGGCCCGGCGATCGGTGTAGACGTCGAAAGTGGCGTAGGGCGGGCACGACCGCAGCGCGTGGCGCGTGCCGGGGTCCACGGGGGTGGTGATCCGCAACGTGCTCCCGCACCGCGCGACGTGATCACGGGCGTGCGGCAGGATCCGCAGGCCGGCGGGGGTCACCGCGGTGACCCCCGCGAGGTCGAGCACGACGACCTCGGGCACGGGCTCCCGGGCCACGCACTGCGCGATCGCGCGGCCCACAGCAGCACGGTTCCGCTGTCGAGTTCGCCGTCCAGCGCCACGACGGCCGGGTCGCCGTGCGACCGCGACACGATCAGCCGGCCCGGACGCGACGGATCGGCCGAAGGCATGGGCGAACCACCCTCCCGCGACGAGGGGACAGGGGATGGCTCGGGGTTGAATCGTGCAGGTCGCTCCAGGGTAGGACCGGCTCCGGCCGGCCACAACGAGCCGAACGGCCTCAGCCGACCCAGCCGTGGTAGGCGGCCGGGTCCACGTTGCCGCCGCAGACGACGGTCACCACGTGCCGGCCGGCGAAGCGGTCGCGGTCTTCGAGGATCGCCGCGATGCCCAGCGCGGCCGACGGTTCGACCACCAGCCCGGCGTGCTCCAGCAGCAGCCGCATCCCCGCGATGATCGACGCTTCGGAGACGAGGACGGCGTCGTCCGCGACGACGAGGAGGTCGGCCAGCACCTCCGGGATCGGCCGCCGCCCGGCGACCCCGTCGGCGATCGTGTCGGTCGGGCCGGTGGTGACCACGCGCCGCGCGTGCCAGGACCGCGTCATCGCCGGGGCGCCCGCCGGCTGGACGCAGACGACCTCGGTGCCGGGAGCCTCGGACCGCAGCACGTGGCCGACCCCGGTGGCGAGGGCCCCGCCGCCGAGGGCGATCAGGACCACGTCGAACGACGGCGCGGCGGCCGCGAGTTCCAGTCCGATGGTCGCCGCGCCCTCGCAGGTCTCGAGGTCCAGACTGTCTTCGACCAGCCGGATGCCGTCGCGGCGGGCGAGGGCCGCCGCGCGCTCGCGAGCGAGTTCGTGATCGCCGTCGACCAGTTCGAGCCGGGCGCCCAGCGCGCGGATGCGGTCCAGCTTGGCCGCCGTCGCGTACCGGGAGGCGACGACGGTGACGTCGAGCCCGCGGCCGCGTCCGGACCAGGCGAGGGCCTGGCCGAGGTTGCCCGCGCTGGCGCAGACGACCGCCCCGGCGAGCCCGCTCACGACCACTTCGGTGCCGCGGCCCTTGAAGCTCCGCACCGGGTTCGCCGTCTCGAGCTTGATGCTGACCGCACACCCCAGAACCGGCTCCAGCGCCTCGCAGGGATAGAGCGGTGTGTCGAGGAAGACCGGGTCGATCACCCGGCGGGCCGCCCGGATCCGGGCGAGGTCGAGGCGCGTTTCCGGCACCCGCCGCAGCCTAGTGCGCGGGCTGGAACAGCTCCACGAGGTTTCCGGCCGGGTCCGCCAGGAGGATCTGCCGGCCGCCCGGACCGGACACCACCTCGGTGCGGAAGGCCACCCCGGCCGCGGTCAGCCGGGCGATCTCGGCGTCGAGGTCGGCGACGACCAGGTGGATGCGGTTGCGCCCGGCGGCGGAGGCGTCCGCGGGGGTGGCGCGGGCGCCCGAGCTCGCCGGGCCGGACAGCAGCAGCCGCAGCGGGCCGCGGACGACGTCGGCGAACGCGGGAGCCGCGCTCATCCGCACCGTGAAGCCCAGGTGCGCGGTGTAGAAGTCGATGGCTGCCGGGACGTCGTCGACCACGTACCGGACGACGGCGTGCTGCTCGCTCATGACCGGACCTCTTTCTGTTGCGGGACAACCAGTTCCGGCAGCAAGTACCGGACGCGCCGGTCGAGCTCCGCGGCCGTCTCGGAAAAGGACCCCGGCTCCGGGATGCTCCAGTGACGGCGGTGCGGGTGGTGCGGGAATTCGGGGCAGACCTCGCGGACCTTGTCGCAGACGGTGATGACGTGGTCGAACCGGTGCCCGGCGACCGTGTCGAGGTGCCGCGGCCGCTGCCCGGTGACGTCGATGCCGAACTCCTCGCCCAGCACCCGGACCGTGCCGGGGTGCAGGGCGGTCTTCGGGTGGCTGCCCGCGCTCGTCACCGTCACCCGGCCGGCGCTGCGGCGGCGCAGCAGGGCTTCGGCGATCGGGGAGCGGGCGCTGTTGCCGGTGCAGAGGAACAGCACCGCGACCGGCCCGGGCGGCGGAACTTCCGTGCGCAGCGCGGGGTGCAGGGCCGCGCCGGTTTCGGCGAGCGCGCCCGCGCAGCGGCCGAGATCGAGGTGGTAGTAGCTGTCCCGGCCGTCGAAGCTGCTGCGGGTGGCGGTGACCAGGCCGCCGCCGCGCAGCAGCCGCAGGTGGTAGGAGACCAGGTTCTGCGGCTCGCCGACGCGGTCCACCAGCTCCCGGACCCGCAGGTCGCCCCCGGCCAGCGCGGTCAGCAGCGCCCACCGCAGCGGGTGGGCGGCCAAGCGGACGAAGGCGGGCGGCTCGGCAGCCATCCCGGAGGATACATCAAATGAGTTTGATGGAAAAGGCCCATCGGGATGGGGCGCGAGCCGAGCGGGGCACGCCGGTGCCACGCCGAGGTCACCGAGGAACGGGTACGCGGCCCGCAAGCCGAACCCGCGCACGCGGGCATCAGCATGCTCGTCGAGCACGGGCCGGGCTTCGAGAGCTGCACATTGTCCTTTTCGGACTTCCAGGTCCCGGCGGCGGCACCGCTGCGGCTGAGGTGGAGTGAGCGTGGTGGGCCGTGCCGCCTTGGGGGGAGGGGATGGCACGGCCCACCACGCTCGGCCGGACGCGCGAGGTGGCGCCGCGTGCCCGGCTGGTCCGGAATGCCCTACCGCGTCCGGGTTCCGGCCGCGTGGGCGGTCCACGGGGGATTGCCGCAGTGTGGCCGCCAGGTGCCGACGTGCACCCATTGGCGGCCCCAGGTGTGGGACATGAGGACCGTCGGGCGCCGGCACCGGGGGCAGGTCTGCGGCGCCGAGTCGATGGACACCTCGTCCTCCTCCGAGCGGTTGGTGGTCGCGGGGAAAAGGATCGTCCGAACGGGACTCGAGCGGACCGGGGAAACTACCCGGATGGCTACGCGGGTGGCCCGGGCTGGCCCGCCAGCCACGAAGCGACCTGGGTCCGCGAGGTGAGGCCGAGCTTCACCAGGATGTTCTCGACGTGCCCCTCGACCGTCCGTCCGCTGAGGACCAGCGCGGCCGCGATCTCCTTGTTGCTCATCCCGCGCGCCACCAGTTCGGCGATCTCCCGCTGCCGCCGGGTCAGCCCGCCGGGTTCGGCCGTTTTGCCCGCCACGTGCGGGGCGGGCCGCTCCCGCAACGCGTACCGGACGACTTCGTCGAGGCCGAAGCCGGTCGCCTCGGCGAACGCCGCGTCGAAGACCTCGTCCCCGAGTGCCTTGCGGGCCAGGGTCGCGCACTGCTCGTCGACACCCTGGTAGGGGCTCATCTCGCCGACGCGGGCGCCGCTGAGGCGCCAGACCGCGGCGGCGGCGCCGAGCAGCCGGGCCACCCGCTCGTGCTCGCCTTCGGCCGAGTGGCACCACGCGAGGGCCTCCACGAGGAAGGCGAGCAGCGTCCGGTCGGGCAACCGCAGGGCGACGGCCTCGTGCAGCAGCTCCGCGGCCTGCCGGGGCTGGTCCGCGCGCCAGCGGTGTATCGCGACGGCCCACAGCGCGTAGCCCCGGGACCAGCGTGCCTCGTGCCGCTCGGTGAGGGCGAGTGCCTCCTCCGCGGCCGCCGCGCCCCGCGGATCGCCGAGGAAGAAGCGCGCGGCGGCCAGCAGGATCAGCGTGTCGAACACCAGCAGCGCGTCCCCGGCCGTGCGGTACCCGGCCAGCGCCCGCTCCAGCAGGTCGGCTCCGCCGGTCAGGTCGCCGGTGAAGAACGTGGCCATGCCGGCGCACTCCGCGTGGCCGGCCCGGAGCCGTTCGTCGTCGAACTCGGCGGCGAGCTCGCCCAGCTCCGCCAGCAGCTCCGCGTGCGGGGCGCCGGTCTGGATGGCGAGGAACGCCATCGCGTACAGCCCCCGGGCCCGGACCAGGGTGCGCTCCCCGCACAGTTCGAGGCCGCGCCGCAGGTACCCGCAGCCCTCCGGGACGAGACCGCCGCCGTACCAGAAGTTCCACAGCGAAGCCGCGATGTCCAGCGCCTGGCCCGCCCGCCCGGGATCGGCCAGGCAGTGGTCCAGCACGGCCCGGAGGTTGGCGTGCTCGCGGCGCAGCCGGGCGAGCCACTCCGACTGCCGCGGCCCGAACCCCTCGGCCCGGTAGCGCCGCGCGAGGTCGGCGTAGTACCCGGCCTGCCGGGCCCGGACGCCGGCCTCGCCGCCGTCCGCGGCCAGCCGGGCGCCGCCGTATTCGCGGACGGTCTCCAGCATGCGGTACCAGGCGTGCCGCCCGAAGGTGCCGTTCTGCCGGCTGAGGACCGACTTGTCCACCAGGCCCGTCACGACGTCCAGCGCGCTGTCGTCGTCCGCGGGGGAGCAGACGTGCTCGGCGGCGTCGAGGTCGAACCCGCCGGGGAACACCGACGCCTGGGCCCACAGCCGCTGTTCCGCGGGGGTGCACAGCTCGAAGCTCCAGTCGATCGCCGCTTCCAGGGTCCGGCGGCGGGGCCGGACGGCGGCGGGCCGGGAGGTGAGCAGGCCGAGCCGGTCGTCGAGCCGCTCGAGGACCTGGTCGACCGACAGCACGCGCACGCGGACGGCGGCCAGCTCGATGGCCAGCGGGATGCCCTCCAGCCGGCGGCAGATCCGGCTCACCGTCGCCCGGTTGTCCGGGGTGAGCTCGAAGCCGGGGGAGACGGCGGCCGCGCGGTCGGCGAACAGCGTCACCGCCTCGACCGGGCCGCCGGTGTCCCCGGCCCGGGGGACGGGCAGGGGCTCGACGTGCAGCAGGTGCTCGCCCTCCACGTGCAACGTGTGCCGGCTGGTGGCCAGGACCCGGAGGCCGCCGGAGACCGCGAGCAGTTTCGCGACCAGCGTCGCGCACTCGTCGGCGACGTGCTCGCAGTTGTCCAGCACCAGCAGCAGCTGCTTGTCCTCGAGGTACTCGGCCAAGCCGGCGGCCTGGTCGCTGGTCCCGCGCAGGCCGAACGCCGTCGCCACGGTGTTCGGCACCAGGTGCGGATCACCCACGTCGGCCAGCTCGACCAGCCACACGCCGTCCGGGAACGCCCGGCGCACGTCGGCGGCGACCCGCAGCGCCAGCCGCGTCTTGCCGACGCCGCCCGCCCCGGTCAGCGTGACCAGCCTCGCTGCGGACAGCAGGCGTTTCGCCTCGCCCAGCTCGTGGCGCCGCCCGACGAAGCTGGTCAGCTCGGCCGGCAGGTTTCCGGCGCTCCGGCGGGAACGGACAGCCATGCGCAGAGTCTAGGTCCGCATCCCCGTGATGCCCCGCCGATCACGCATGATGCCCCTTCAATCACGCATGAAGCCTCCCTGAGCACACGAGAAGCCTCTGCGCACAAACTTCGTCGTAGATATTGTTAACAATCTCATCGACGATTACTGTGCCGGTATCGAGACCCGAAGCGACGAGGACCCACCTTGATCATCGACTGCCACGGCCACTACACCACCGCCCCGCCCGCCCTCGCGGCGTGGCGCGACCGGCAGATCGCCGCGCTGGACGGCGCCACCCCCGCGCCCACCGCGGCCGACCTGCGGATCAGCGACGACGAGATCCGCGAGAGCATCGAGGGCAACCAGCTCCGGTTGATGGACGACCGCGGCATCGACCTGACGATCTTCTCGCCCCGCGCCTCCTTCATGGCCCACCACGTCGGCGGCTTCGAGACGTCGGCAGCGTGGGCGGCGATCTGCAACGAGCTCTGCCACCGCGTCAGCACGCTGTACCCGGAGCGGTTCGCGCCCGCGGCGATGCTGCCCCAGTCCCCGGGCGTCGACCCCGCCACCTGCCTCCCGGAGCTGACCCGCTGCGTCGAGGAGTACGGCGCCGTCGCGCTCAACCTCAACCCGGACCCCAGCGGCGGCCACTGGACGGCCCCGCCGCTCACCGACCGGTCGTGGTACCCGATCTACGAGAAGATGGTGGAATACGACATCCCGGCGATGGTGCACGTCAGCACCAGCGTCAACCCCGCCTTCCACACCACCGGCGCGCACTACCTGAACGCCGACACGACCGCGTTCATGCAGCTCGTGCAGGGCGACCTGTTCACCGACTTCCCGGCGCTGCGGCTGATCATCCCGCACGGCGGCGGCGCGGTGCCCTACCACTGGGGCCGCTTCCGCGGCCTGGCGATGGCGCTGGGCAAGCCCGAGCTGGAGGAGCACGTGCTGACCAACGTCTTCTTCGACACCTGCGTCTACCACCAGCCGGGCTCGGACCTGCTCTTCGACGTCATCCCGGCGCGCAACATCCTCTTCGCCTCGGAGATGATCGGCGCGGTCCGCAGCGTCGACCCGCGCACCGGGCACCACTTCGACGACACCCGCCGCTACGCCGAGGCCGCGAACCTGTCCGAAGAGGACTGGGCGGCCATCCGCGAGCACAACGCCCGCGCCGTCTACCCGCGCCTGGACGCGCTCCTGAAGGGCCAGGGCCGGTGACCGCCCCCAAGACGCCCGGCTGGCTGGACTGGTGCGCCGAACCGTCCACACCGGACTTCCGGCTGCCGCCCGGCACGGTGGACGCCCACTGTCACGTCTTCGGCCCGCAGGCGGAGTTCCCCTTCGCGCCCGAGCGCAAGTACACGCCCTGCGACGCGAGCAAGGACCAGCTGTTCGCCCTGCGCGACCACCTCGGCGTCGCCCGGAACGTGATCGTGCAGGCCACCTGCCACGGCGCGGACAACTCCGCGATGGTCGACGCCGTCCGCGCGTCCGGCGGCCGGGCGCGCGGGGTCGCCACCGTCCGGCCCGACGTCGGTGCGGCCGAACTGCGGGAGCTGCACGCGGCCGGCGTCCGCGGCGTGCGGTTCAACTTCGTCAAGCGGCTGGTCGACGCCTCGCCCCGCGAGGACCTGAGCGCGATCGCGAAGAAGATCGCCCCGCTCGGCTGGCACGTCGTCCTGTACTTCGAGGCCGCCGACCTCCCCGAGCTGGAAACCTTCTTCGGCACGCTGCCCGTGCCGCTGGTGATCGACCACATGGGACGGCCCGACGTGACGAAACCCGCGGACGGCCCCGAATTCAGGCGGTTGCTGGACTTCGCCGGGACCCACGACGTCTGGGTGAAGGTGAGCTGCCCCGAGCGGCTCACCGTGACCGGGCCGCCGTCCTACGCCGACGTGGTGCCGTTCGCCCGCCGCGTCGTCGAGGAGTTCCCGGACCGGGTGCTGTGGGGGACCGACTGGCCGCACCCGAACCTGAAGAGCCACATGCCCGACGACGGCCTGCTCGTCGACCACGTCCGGCACATCGCGGACACCCCCGAAGCGCAGCGGAAGCTGCTCGCCGACAACCCGATGCGCCTCTACTGGCCCGGCGAAACCGCCTGAAACCCCGAATTCCGGAAACACTGAAGGGCATGCCATGCAGCACGCCAACGCGCTCAACCGGCTGAACCGCCTGCCGATCTCCCGGTTCCACAAGTTCACCCTGTTCGCCGTCTCGTTCGCCTACTTCTTCGAGTTCGCCGACATCAACAGCTTCGCCACCACCGCGCCCAAGCTGATCAAGCTCTGGGGCGTCACGGTCGACCAGGTCGCGTACGTGACGTCGCTGTCGTTCGTCGGCATGTTCTTCGGCTCGATCATCGCGAGCACCATCGCCGACCGCTGGGGCCGCAGGAACGCGCTCGTGCTGACGACCGTGTGGTTCGGCGTCTTCTCGTTCGCGGCGGTGTTCTCCTGGGACATCGTGTCCCTCGGCGTGTTCCGCGTCCTGACCTCGGCGGGCCTCTCGGCGATGACCGTGGTCGCGGTGATCTACGTCAACGAGCTGTACCCGGCGGCGAACCGCGGCAAGTACCAGGCCTACGCAATCGTGATCGGCATCTGCGGCACGCCGGTGACGAACCTGATCGCCAGCGTCGTGGTCCCGCTCGGGGACTGGGCGTGGCGGCTGGTCTACCTGTGGGGCGCGCTCGGCGTCCTGCTCGTGCTGTTCACGCGGCGGCTGAAGGAGTCGCCCCGCTGGTACGAAAGCCGCGGCGAGCACGCCAAGGCCGACGCCGTGCTGCGCGAGATCGAAGCCCGGGTCGCGGCCGAGAAGGGCCCGCTGCCGGAGCCGGCGCCGCCGGCGGGGGAGGCCCCGGTGGCGAAGGCGCCGCTGCGGTTGCTGCTGCGCAAGAAGTACCTGCTGCCGACGCTGCTGCTGACCGTCCTGTGGGTGACGCAGACGATCGGGTTCTTCGGCTATTCGAGCTGGGCGCCGACCCTGCTGGCCAAGGAGGGCTTCAGCGTCGAGAAGTCGGTGTTCTACGTGGCGCTCACGACGGTCGGCGCGCCGCTGGGCTCGTACCTGGCCGCCCTGGTCACCGACCGCTTCGAGCGCAAGTGGTGCCTGGTCGCCTTCGGCACCGTGATCGCCCTGTGCGGCCTGTTGTACGGGCTGACGTTCAACCCGGTCCTGATCGTGGTGTTCGGCTTCCTGGTCAACATGTTCGAGCGCGGCTACACGGCACTCGGGTACGCGTATTCGCCGGAGCTGTTCGACACGCGCGGCCGCTCGCTGGGCACCGGCGTGTCCTACGGCCTGGGCCGGCTGTCGAACGCGGCGGGCCCGCTGATCGTGGCCGGGCTGTACAACGGCAGCGGGTACCGGAGCGTGTTCTTCTTCATCGCCGGGACGTGGTTGGTCGGCGCGGTGGTGCTGGCGGTCTTCGGGCCGCGGACCCGGCAAGCACGGCTCGCGCGCGCCGCCGCAGCCCCGGCCGGGGTCTAGAACGCGTACCGGACGCGCAGGTAGGGCGCGTGGACGGCGATGAGGTCCAGGAGCTCGTCCAGCAGGGCCCGCTTGTGGCCCGCGCGGTAGCGGACGTTCACGCCACCGCCCTCGCTGCGCTTGGTCTCCTGCAGGTCGGGCCGCCACAGGACCTGCTCGGCCTTCGGGTGCCAGCCGAGGTTGACCTCGTGCAGGCCGCGGTGGTGGGTCAGCATGATCACCTCCGCGGCCAGCTGGGCCTTGGTGACGTCGTTCGTGGCGTCGCCGAGGTCCCGCAGCAGCCGCGTCCAGTCCTCGAGCCAGCCGTCGTAGACCACGACCGGGCTGAGGTTGACGTGCACCTCGTACCCCGCGGCGACGAAGTCGTCCAGCGCGCGCAGGCGGTCGGCGATCGGGCTGGTCCGCAGGTCCAGCAGCTTGGCGGGCCGCTCGGGCATCAGTGAGAACCGGACGCGCGTGCGGCCGCGCGGGTTCAGCTCCAGCAGCCCGCGGTGGACGTACTTCGTGGCGAAGGACGCCTTCGCGCCTGCTTGCCCGGCGAACAGGCCGATCAGGTCGGCGACGTTGTCGCTGACCAGGGCGTCGACCGAGCAGTCGGAGTTCTCGCCGAGGTCGTACACCCACGCGGCGGGGTCGCACTGGTTCGGCTCCGGCTTGGGGCCCTGCCGGGCGATGTGGCGGGTCAGGTACCCGGTGATCTGCTCGATGTTGGCGAAGACGGTGATCGGGTTGGAGTAGCCCTTGCGGCGCGGGACGTAGCAGTAGGCGCACGCCATCGCGCAGCCGTTGGACGTCGACGGGGCGATGAAGTCGGCCGACCGGCCGTTGGGCCGCGCGGTCAGCGACTTCTTGATCCCCACGACCAGTGCTTCGCGCTTGATGCGCACCCAGCGGCGGACGTTGGTCTCGTCGCCGTGGAGCTCGGGGATGCGCCAGTGGCTGTCGACCTCGACGACGGTCGCGCCGGGGAAGCGGTCGAGCACCTGGCGGCCGCGGGGAAGCTCGGCGGCGGCGGGCTCGACGTAGATGCGCGACGGCGCGAGCAGCTTCGCCCGTTCGAGGGCCGCGTCTGTCAAGAGGGGTTCACCTGCGCAGTCTCGGGGCTTCCGAGCCTACCCGCGGCGCTCGCCGGCGCCGGGCGTCGCCAGGTGGCGGAGCTGGTCGCGGGCCGCTGCGGCGACGTGGGGCTGGACGCCGAGCTCGCCGAGCATCTCGGCGGCGGCCGCCATCTCGGCGGTGCGGCGGACGGCGTGCCGGTACGAGCCGTCCACCAGCCGGTTCACCGTGGCCGCGTCGGCGGCGGTGAGCTCGCCGACGATGATCTTCCGCAGCCAGTCCTCGCACCCGGCCGCGCGGGCGGCTTGCAGCGCTTCGACCACGGCGGCGGACATCCCCTTGAAGAAGACGCTCCGCAGCAGCTTGCGTTCGGCGGCGAGCCCGGCCTCCCCGGGCATGGTCTCGACGGCCGCGCCGAGCGGGTTCAGCGTCGCGGCGACCGCGTCGGCGGCCGGTCCGGTCGCGAGCATCGGCACCCGCAGCCCCCGGCCGGGGACGGGCGCCATGATCGCCACGTCGGCGAAGGGGATGCGGTGCCCGGCGGCCAAGGTGGCGAGCTCGCGTTTGGTGCCGGGGGAGGCGGTGTTCAGGTCGGCCCAGACGGCGCCGTCCCGCAGGGCGGTCAGGCCGGCCGCCAGGGCTTGGTGGGCGGCTGACGCGCTGTTGACGCTCAGGACGAGGTCGGCGCCTCGGGCGGCGTCGGCTTCGGAGCCGGTGGGGACGACTCCGTCCACGGCGGAGATCGCCGGGTCGTAGCCGCGCACGACGGCGCCGGCGGTCACCAGGTCTCGGGCCAGTGCGCTGCCCGCTTCGCCCAGTCCGAGTACCGCGATGGTTCCGGTCATAGCAGAATCCTCCTCGCCAGCTACGATCGAGTACACGATATGCTCGACAAAATTGTCAACAAACGGAGCCGAGGCTATGACGGAGAGTGCGGCGGACCGGCAGCCGGGGGAGCGGTCCGCGGTGGCGGCCATCCGCGACGCCATCGTCCGCGGCGAGTTCGCGCCCAACCAGCGCCTGGTGGAGGCGGATCTGTCGGCGCAGTTCGGAGCCAGCCGCGCCACCGTGCGGGCGGCGCTGATCGAGCTGACCAACGAGGGACTCGTCGAGCGCGTGCAGAACCGGGGAGCGCGGGTCCGCGCGGTGTCGCTCGAGGAGGCCGTCGAGATCTCCGAGGTCCGGATGATGCTCGAGTCGCTGTGCGCGGCGAAGGCGGCCGAACGCATTTCCGCCGCCGAGGTGGGGGAGCTGCGCGAACTGGGCGAGCGGATGCAGGCGGCCGTGACCGGGGGCGACGTCGTCGGGTACTCGGGGCTCAACCAGCGGCTGCACCGGCGGATCCGCGAGATCAGCGGCCAGCGGACGGCGGAGCGGGTGCTGGAACGGCTGCGCGGGCAGAGCGTCCGCCACCAGTTCCGGCTGGCCATGCGCCCGGGCCGCCCGCAGGTCTCGCTCCCGGAGCACCTCGCGATCATCGACGCCATCTGCGCGCACCGCCCGGAGCAGGCCGCCGAGGCCGCGCGAACCCACCTGGCCAGCGTGATCGAGGCCCTGAAAGCCGCCGACGCCGAGGTGTCCCCGCTGCACCCCTGAGTCCCCGGCCGATCACCCGACCCTCCAGGTACGCGAGCCGACCCTCCAGGTACGCAAGCCGACCGTCCAGGTACGCAGGCCGACTCAGCTTGCCCGCCAAAATTGTTGACAATTTCGTCAACGGGTCTCTACGGTGGCGGTATGAAGCCCGTCATCGTCACCGATCCGCCCCGTGCCGACCTCGACCAGGTGGCGCGGCTGGCGGACTACGGCGTCGCCACCGTGCACGAGGCTCTCGGCCGCTCCGGTCTCCTCTCGGCCGGTCTCCGGCCGATCCAGGACGGCGTCCGCGTCGGCGGCACCGCCGTCACCGCGCTGTGCTGGCCCGGGGACAACCTGATGATCCACGCCGCCGTCGAGCAGTGCCGGGAAGGCGACGTCCTCGTCGTCACCACCACTTCGCCGTGCCGGGACGGCCTGTTCGGCGAGCTCTTCGCCACCGCGCTGCGCCACCGCGGCGTGCGGGGGCTGGTCACCACCACCGGTGTCCGTGACGTCGCCGACCTGCGGGCGCTCGGCTTCCCCGTCTGGTCCGCGGCGATCAGCGCGCAGGGCACCGTGAAAGCGACCGCGGGCGCGGTGAACGTCCCGGTCGTCGTCGGCGGGCAGCTCGTCCGCCCGGGCGACGGCATCCTCGCCGACGACGACGGCGTCCTCTGCGTCCGCCGCGAAGACGTCCCGAGTGGACTCGAGAAGGCTCGGGCGCGGCTGGAGAAGGAAGCCGCCGCCCGGGAGGCGTTCGCGACCGGCCAGCTCGGCCTGGACCGCTACGGCCTGCGCGAAAAGCTCGAGGCCCTGGGCGTCCGGTACCTGACCGCCGAGGAGTACGAGAAGGAGCAGGCATGACCGGCGTGCGCTGCATGCTCATGCGCGGGGGCACCTCGAAGGGCGCCTACTTCCTCGCCGAAGACCTCCCGGCGGACCCGGCCGCCCGCGACGACCTGCTGCTGCGGATCATGGGCACCCCCGACCCGCGCCAGATCGACGGCCTCGGCGGTGCCCAGCCGGTCACCAGCAAGGTCGCCGTCGTCTCGAAGGCCGCCGACGCCGGACACGACGTCGACTACCTCTTCCTGCAGCTCGGTGTGGAGGAGCCCACCGTCTCCGACCGCCAGACCTGCGGCAACCTGCTCTCCGGCGTCGGGCAGTTCGCCGTCGAACGGGGGCTCGTGCCCGCCGGCCCGGAGCGCACCACCGTCCGCGTGCGGCTGCTCAACACCGGTTCGATCGCCGTCGCGACGTTCGCCACGCCCGGCGGCGAAGTCGACTACCGCGGCGGCACGGCCATCTCCGGCGTCCCCGGCACCGCCGCCCCGGTCGAGCTGGACTTCACCGGCACGGAAGGGTCGGTGTGCGGCAGCCTGCTGCCCACCGGCCACGTCCGCGACGACGTCGGCGGCCTCGAAGTGTCCTGTGTGGACAACGGGATGCCGGTCGTCGTCGCGCGCGCCGAAGACCTCGGCGGCGAGCCGGGCCTGGCCGAGCGGATCGACGCGCTGCGCATCGAGGCCGGGAAGCTGATGGGCCTCGGCGACGTCCGCGGCTCGTCCGTCCCGAAGACCACGCTGGTTTCCGCGCCCCGCCACGGCGGCGCGATCGCCACCCGCACCTTCATCCCGGTCAAGCCGCACCCGTCGATCGGGGTGCTCGGCGCGGTGAGCGTCGTGACGGCGTTGCTGCTCGACGGCGCCGTCGGGGCCGAGCTCTTGCGCAAGCCGACGGCGGGCGAGCCGATCGAGGTCGAGCACCCGAGCGGCAAGCTCGCCGTCGCGATCGAGTTCGAGGGGTCCCGCGTCCGCCGGTCGACGGTCATCCGCACCGCCCGGAAGCTGTTCGACGGCACCGTTTTCCCCCGTTCCTGAGGAGCCGGCTTTGTCTTCGCCCCGCCACGAGGTCGCGCACCTCGGTCACGTCGAGCTGTTCACCCCCGAGCCGGAGCGGAGCCTGGATTTCTTCGTCCGGGTGCTCGGCCTGACCGAGAACGGCACCGACGGCGACTCGGTGTACCTGCGCACCTGGGACGACTACGAGCACCACAGCCTGAAGCTGACCGCGGCGAAGACCTCCGGCGTCGGGCGGACGGCGTTGCGCGCCTCCAGCGAGGAGGCGCTGCAGCGGCGCGTGGCCGCGCTGGAGGAGCGCGGGCTCGGCGTCGGCTGGGTCGACGGCGACACCGGCATCGGCCCGACGTACCTGTTCCGCGACCCGGACGGGCACGAACTCGAGCTTTACTGGGAAACCGAGCGCTACCGGCCGCCGGAGTCCCTGCGCCCGGCCCTGAAGAACCAGGCGCAGGCGTACCCGGGCCGCGGCGTCGGCGTCCGCCGCCTCGACCACGTCAACTACCTGGCCCGCGAGGCGGAGCCCAACGGCCGGTTCGTGTGCGACGTCCTGGGCGGCCGGGTGACCGAGCAGATCCGGCTCGACAGCGGCGTGATTTCCGGGCAGTGGACGCACTTCGCGCAGAAGTCCTACGACCTCGTCTACACGAACGACCGGACGGGTTCGCACGGGCGCCTGCACCACATCGCGTTCGCGACCGACACACGCGAGGACATCCTGCGGGCCGCGGACATCGCGCTGGACAACGGGGTCCACATCGAGACCGGGCCGCACAAGCACGCGATCCAGCAGACGTTCTTCCTGTACGTCTACGAACCCGGCGGCAACCGGATCGAGCTGTGCAACCCCACCGGACGGCTGATCTTCGCGCCGGACTGGGAGCCGGTCACCTGGACGGAGGCCGAGCGCGCGAAGGGGCAGGCGTGGGGGCTGAAGACGATCGAGTCGTTCCACACGCACGGCACCCCGCCGGTCTGAGCCCGGAAATCACCCGGCGGCGGCTGACATCCCGCCGCGGCGCGACTACCGTGGGCTACGGGGAAATCACCGGCGCAAGGGGGAGGCGCTGCGATGGGGGAGAATGCCGGCTGGGCACCGTCGGGATGGCCGCTGTGGGCCTTGCCCGGGCGGGTGCGGGTGCTCGTTCTCGGTGTGGTCCTGGCGGTCTTCGGTCTGGTGGCGCTCGCGGCCCGGACGGCCCCGGCGCCGGAGCAGTGGACGGCCGCGGGCTGGCTCGCCGCGGCGGCGCTGCCGCACCTGCACGCCTCGCACCTGGTCCAGCGCCGTCGCCGCGCCCGGGCCGGCACGCCGTACCTCGACCTCTGCAGCGTCTGGATCTTCGCCGGGGTGATCGTGCTGCCCCTGGTGCTCGAGCTGGCGCTGGTGGCGGTGCTCTACGCCCACCGCTGGGTGCTGGTCAACCGGTTCGACGCGGTCCGGCCGCCGCACCGCGCCGTGTTCACCGCCGCCACGCTCGCGCTGGCCGCGGCCGCCGCGGCCGGGGTGCTGCATTCGAGCGGCGTCCAGGAGCACCTCGCCGACGGCGCCCGGCCCGGCTGGGCGGACCTGGCCGCCGTGGTCGCCGCGGCCGCGGTGCAGTGGGTGGTCAACACCGCGCTCGTCGGCACGGTCATCGCCTGGACGGTCCCCGCCGAGGATCCCCGCCGGCCGCTGGGCAGCGCTTCGGACAACCTGCTGGAGGTGGGCCAGCTGGCGCTCGGCGTGTTCGTCGCGCTCGCGCTGCTGTGGTGGCCGCCGGCCGCGTTGCTGATGATCGTCCCGACGTTCGCGCTGCACCAGTGCGTCCAGCTCGACCAGCTGAAGCTGGCCGCCCGCACCGACCAGCGCACCGGGCTGCTCAACGCGGCCGCCTGGCACGAGCAGGCCGAGCGCGCGCTCGAGCGCGCCCGCGGCCGGATCGGGGTGCTGATGATCGACCTCGACTGGTTCAAGCGCATCAACGACACCCACGGCCACCCGGTCGGCGACGACGTCCTCGCCGAGGTGGCCACGGCGCTCACCCGAGCCGTCCGGCGCGGCGACACGGTCGGCCGGTACGGCGGGGAGGAGTTCGCCGTCCTGCTGCCCGACGTCGACGAAGCCGAGGTCCGCGCGATCGCCGAGCGGATCCGGCGCCGGATCCGGGCGTTGCGCATCACCGCGAAGACGGGGGAGCCGGTGACGCTCTCGGCGACGATCGGCGCGGCGCTGCACCCGGCGGAGCCCGGGGGAGGTCTCGAGGGGCTGATCCGCGCGGCGGACGACGCGCTCTACGCGGGCAAGAAGGCCGGGCGGGACCGGGTGGCGGTCGCCGCGCCTCAGTTCTGACCGGGATCGGCCGGGCCGCGGTGGTGCTGCAGGGCCAGCCCCCGGTCGTGGTCGAAGGTCACCGGGACCTCGGCGCCGACCAGGGGACACAGCCGCAGCGCCTCGCGGGTGACCGCGTCGTAGAGGTCGTCGGTCGCCGCGCCGGGCAGGTAGATGCCGACGGCCGCGCGGAGTTCGTAGCTGCCGTCGTCGCGGTGGGCCAGCGTGGCTTCGGCCGTGACCACGCTTTCGGCCGGCTCGACGTCGAGCGAAGTCGCCGCGATCGTCAGCGACTGGTGCAGGCAGGTCGCCAGCGCGGCGGCGTAGAGCCGCTCGGGGTTGAGCGCGTCGGCGGTGCCGTTGCCGCTGGGCTCGCTGACCGGGTAGGCGAGGTCGCCGCGGCCGTCCACCCGGACGCTGCCGCGGCTCGACGTCGCTTCCGCCGAGTAGATGTCCCGTGCCATCGCGTCCTCCGGGGTCGTTTCCGCGCGGTTACCCGGCGAAGGCCGCCCCACACGCTCAGCTCGTCTCGCGCACTTCCAGGCGGTGCGGCGCGACGATCGACCGGGGCGGTTCCGGGTCGGCCGCCTGCCGCGCCAGCCGGTCGAGGGCGAGTTCGGCGATCCGGTCCTTGTCCGGTGACACGGTCGTGAGGGCCGGCACGCTGTAGCGGCCGTCTTCGATGTCGTCGAAGCCCGCCAAGGCCACGGATTCCGGCACCCGGACACCGCGGTCGGCGGCCGCCCGCAGCGCGCCCAGGGCCAGTTCGTCGGTGAAGCAGAAGACGGCGTCGGGCGGCCGGGGCAGGTCGAGCAGGCGCAGCATCGCCTGGTGACCGTCGGCCCGGTGCAGGCGCCGCACCGGCACCTCCAGCGCCGGCTCGGCCGGCAGGTCCGCCTCGGCCAGCGCCTGCCGGTAGCCGGCGAGACGCTGGCGCGCGGTCGCGTTCAGCGAGCGCGGCTGGATGCCCAGCGCGGCGACCCGGCGGCGGCCCGCGGCCAGCAGGTGCCGGGTGGCGTCGCGGGCGGCGGCGACGTTGTCGATGGCGACGTGGTCGACCCCGGCGGTGCCGTCGTGCTCGCCGAGCAGCACCAGCGGGACGGGGTCGGTGCGCGCGGCCAGCTCCGCCGGGGCCACCGCCCACGGGCTGAACAGGACACCGTCGACCAGCTGGCTGCGCCGGCCGTGCAGCAGCTCCTTCTCGCGCTCGGCGTCGCCGTCGGTCTGGTCGATGAGCACGGTCAGGCCCCGGGCACCGGCGATCCGGACCGTCCGCGCGGCGAGCTCGGCGAAGTACGGCGAGTCGATCTCCGGGATCACCAGTGCCACCAGCCCGGTCCGGCCGCGCCGCAGGGTGCGGGCGGCCAGGTTGGGGCGGTAGCCGAGCGCGTCGATGCTCGCCTGCACGCGTTCCCGGGTCGCCGGGGCCACGTACCGGAACCCGTTGACCACGTTGGACACCGTGCGCACCGAGACGCCGGCGTGCTCGGCCACGTCACGCAGTTTCGGGTTCACCCGCGCAGCGTACCTCTTGCAACGTGGCATGCCACGTTGCAAACTGAGCTGCCACGCCGTCGCGCTCCCCAGGAGGCCAGGATGACCGTGCCCGCCCAGCTGCCCACCCCGCTGCCCGCGGCCGAACTCGCGGCGCTGACCGAACGCCTGCACGCCGACGGCATCATCGGCCTGCCCCAGGCGTTCACCCGTGACTGGGTGCGCCGGCTCGGCGAGGACATCGACACGGCGTTCGCCGAGGCCCGCGCCCGGCCGGACGGCGCCGTCGGCCGCGGCCCGAACCGCTTCTACGTCGAGATCCACCCGGAGCAGCTGCGCGGGTTCACCGACCTCGTCACCCACCCGTGGATCACCGCCGTCGCCGAAGCGGTGCTGGGGCCGGAGTACCGGATCGTCGAGGTCGGCTTCGACGTCCCGCTCGCCGGCGCGGCCGACCAGCCGTGGCACCGCGACTTCCCGATGCCCGCCGAAACCGCGCGCGAACGGCGGCTGACGTCGCTGGCGGTGAACGTGACCGCCGTCGACACCGAGCCGGACATGGGGCCGTTCGAGATCGCGCCCGGCACGCACTGGGACGACGGCGGTGCGTTCGAGCACGGCATGTTCCCGCCGCGCGCGGCCTACCCGCGCTACCGGGAACTGGCGACCCGCAAGTACCCGCGGATGGGCGACATCTCGATCCGCTCGGCCCTGACGGTCCACCGCGGCACCGCGAACCGGTCGGCGAAGGCGCGCCCGGTGCTCGTGCTGGGGCTCGACGCCCCGGGAGCGGGCAACGACGAGCGTCACGACACCGCGGTGACGAAGGAGTTCTGGGCCTCGCTGCCGGAATCGGTGCGGGCGCACCTGGACTGCCCGGTCGTCGACGTCCTGCGGCCGATCACCCAGAAGCACACGATCGAGGGGCTGGTGATGGGGGCCTGATGTTTGGCGGTCCCGGACGCGGGCACCTGGTGGCCATGGCTGAAGCGGGAATCACCGAAATGACGGGCCGGGCCGGCGTCGTCGCGGCGCTGCGCCGCGTACTGCTCGCCTTCGGGGTCGGCGGTGCACTGGCGTGCCTCGCCTGGATGGCATTGTGGCTGGCCATGCACGTTTAGCGGACGGCTCCGGCCACGCGAAGTGGCCGGAGCCGGGGTTTCACTGGCAGGCTTCGCAGTCCGGGTCGTCGATCCGGCAGGCGGCGCCGTCGGTGAGCGGGAAGTCGAAGTCCTCCAGCTCGGGCACGGCGACGGACTCTTCCGGGGTGGTGGTGGCGGACATGGCCCTCCCTTGTGGACGAACGGGTTCTCCTGTGTGTAGCGCCGAAGATCGCCGCGCATTCCGTGACGCGCACCACACCCGAGGATGACCGGCTGCACGTCGGACGATGTCCGTGTCGACGGCCGTCCTGGTGGGTAGTCCCTTCGCGGATGATCCCGGACGGAAGGTGCTCTCGTGCCGCAATGGGTGGAGGCGGGGCTGTGGGGCCTCGTCGGTGGGGTGGCGCTCGTGCTCGGCGCCGCCGTGGCCTGGTGGGTGCGGGTCTCCCGGCGGGTCGTCGCCGGGATCATGGCCTTCGGCGCCGGGGTGCTCATCTCCGCGCTGGCCTTCGACCTCGTCGACGAAGCCCAGCGGTCCGGCGGACTCTGGCCGACCGCGGCCGGCTTCCTCGGCGGCGCCGCCGTCTACGTCCTGATCAACGTCCTGCTGGCCCGCCGGGGTGCCCGGCACCGCAAGCGTTCCGGTGCGCAGCAACCGTCCGAACAGGACACCGCGGGCAGCGGGGCGGCCATCGCCGTCGGTGCCCTGCTCGACGGGATCCCGGAATCCGTGGTGCTCGGCGTGTCCCTGCTCGGGGGCGGCGGCATCGGCGTCACCGTGCTCGCGGCCGTGTTCATCTCGAACGTCCCCGAAGGCCTCTCCAGCGCCGCCGGCATGAAAACCGCCGGACGCAGTGCCGGGTACATCTTCGGCGTCTGGAGCGGCATCGCGGTCGCCAGCGGGATCGCGGCCCTCCTCGGCAACCTCCTGCTGCGGTCGGCGTCCCCCGCGACCGTCGCCGCCATCACGGCGGTGGCCGCGGGGGCGATCCTCGCCATGATCGCCGACACCATGATCCCCGAGGCGTTCGAACGCACCGAGCTCTACACCGGCCTGCTCGCCACCCTCGGCTTCCTGACCGCGTTCGTCATCGGGCACGCCGGCTGAGCGCGACCGCGACGCCCGCCGCGCAGAACACCACGGTGGCCAGGGGACCCAGGTACTTCGACGGGCTCGGCGCGCTGCTCGGCCCGGCCGGCCACGTCGTCAGCGCGGCGGCGCAGCGCGCGACTGGGCGGGCGGCCACCCGGCACCGCCCGCGGTCCTGCACCGCGCGCTGTCCTTCTGGACCCGCCGGCACGGCGTGCTCTCCCTCGAGCCGGCCGGCCACTTCGCCGGCACGAAGTTCGACCCGGACCTGCTGATCACCGAGGAACTGGCCGCGCTGAAGCGGCGGTGATCACCCGGTCTGCTCCCGGATCCAGTCCGCCACGACGTCCACCCGGGCGATCGTTTCGGCGCCGGGCTGCGGGCACGGCGGCCCGGTGTTGACGATCGCCACCAGCGTCGCGGTGGTGTCGTCGTCGGAGGTGAAGAACGGGCCGCCCGAGTCCTCGGGGCAGGGGCCGTTCTCGACCGTGCGCTTGCCGACCGGCTGGGCCTCCAGGGTCGCCTGGCCGATGCCCGACACGGTGAAGCGGCCGCGCTTGAGGTGGTCGGACGGGCCGAGCACGGTCGCCGAGAGCGAACCCCAGCCGGCGAACTGGAGCTGCTGGCCGATCGACGGCCGGGTCGTGGCCAGTGTCACCGGCGCGATGTCGTCGACCGGGCTGCCGAGCTTGGCCACCGCCAGGTCGTTCACCGGCGACTGCCGCACGTCGACGACCTCGCTCGTGCGCCCGCCGGGGTCGGTGTCCTTCAGCCGCCCGACGGTGACGGTCATCGTGTACGGCGGCCGCCCGCCGATCCGAGCGTCCGCGATGTCGTGGAAGCAGTGCCCGGCGGTGACGATCCACTGCGGCGCGACCAGCGCTCCGCTGCACGCGCCGCTGCGCACCCCGCCGCCCGGGACCGGGATGTCGCCGGACGTCAGCTTCGCGGTGAACGGCAGGATCGGGTTGGGGGCCGGCCGGGCGGACGTCGTCACCGGTTCCCGGGCCGGGGCCGCGGAGTCGGGCAGACCGTGCCCGCCGGCCGCCGCGGCCAGGATCGGGCCCCCGGCCGTCGTGCCGGTCACCGCGTGGGCGAACGCCAGGCCGGCTCCGGTCAGCACCGCGACCGCCACCGCTCGTGCCCGGAACTGCCGTCGTCGATCCGAAGTGGTCCTCACACCTCTGATGCACGAGCGGGAGCCCGGAATGGTTGCGAGAAGCGGGCGGCTTTCGCGTTCGCGCCGGTCAGCCGCGTCGGCTGCGGGCCGGTTTCGCCGCCGCGATCGCCGGCCACAGCACCGAGACGACCGCTTCGGGGATTCCGGCCCGGCTTTCGCCGCGGTAGAAGGCGGCGAAGTAGCTGCCGAAGCACAGCGTCGCGATGGTGTGCTTGTCGATGTCGGCGGAGACCGCGCCGCTCTCCTGCAGCCGGGACAGCACGTCCTCGACCAAGGCGACCCGCGGTTCGACGGCGTGCTCCCGGAGGATCCCGAGCAGTTCGGGGGTCCGGATCGCCTCGCCGGCGAAGTTGCCCATGAGCACCATGGCGTCCGGGTTGAAGTACGCGGGATCGAGCCGCCGGACGGCTTCGGTGAACGCTTCCCGCGGTGCCAGCCCGGTCAGGTCGACGGTGTAGGAGTCCCGCTGCTTGCGGAAGCCGTAGTCGAGCGCGTCCACGACGAGCTCGAACTTGGTGCGCCACCGCCGGTACAGCGTCGGACGGCTGACGTGCGCGTCCGCCGCGATGTCGCCGATGGTCATGAGCGAGTAGCCGTCGCGGACCAGCCGTTCGCGGGTCGCCAGGATGATCGCTTCGTCGAGCGCCGCGTCACGGGGACGCCCGCCGGGCTTCGGCGCGGTTTCCGCGGTCGTCTCCGGTTCCCGTGCTGACGCCATGGGAGGAATGTAATGCACCGGCTCACTTGCCGCGGTCGCCCCGCACCGCGGCCCGGTAGGCCGACGGCGACAGGCCGATCTGGGCGCGGAACGCCGAAGCGAACCGGGACGGCGTCGCGAACCCGCACGCCAGCCCGATTTCCGTCACCGACAGGTCGCCGCGCTCCAGGTGGCGGCACGCCCGCTCGACCCGGATCCGGGTCAGGAAGCGGTACGGCGTCTGCCCGGTCGCCGTCTTGAACACGCGCAGGAAGTGGAACGGGCTCAGGTCCGCCGCGGCCGCCAGGTCGGCCAGGGTCAGCGGGAGGTGGTGGTTCTCGCGGATGAACCGCACCGCGCGGCGGGTGCGCAGCTCGTCCCGGCCCGGCTCGCGCGGCGGGGGCGCCGCGGCGTGGTGGGTCAGCAGGTGGACGGCCAGGAACGTGCCCGCCGACTCCGCGTACAGCTCGTCCGCGCCGCCGAGGGCCGCCGCGCCCAGCGCTCCCGCCACGGACGCCAGCACCGGGTCCTCGACGGCGAGGGCGTCCGGACGGCCGAGCCGGTTGGCGTCCCGGCCCCAGAGCTCGAGCGCCGTGCGGTCGACCAGCGCGGCCGGCAGGTGCACGTGCGTCGTCAGCGTGCGGCCGTCGCCGTGCCAGCGGAGCCGGGCCGCGTGGCCGGGCGCGGTCAGGCCGATCGAACCGGGCCCGTAGTCCGCGCGCCGCCAGCGGGCGCCGTGGCGCGACTCGATCGTCTTGCTCCCCGCGGTGACCAGCACCAGGACCTGCTCGTCGACCGGCGGCACGTCGCACTCCGCCGCCACGACGTTGTCGAGCAGCCGCACGGCCAGTGAGGACCAGCGGCGGCTGAGCCGCACGCGGGTTCCCGGAACGATCGCCGAGGCCTCCTCCGACACGGTCCGATCCTAACCGCGGAACCGTGCTCAGCCGGCCAGTTCGGGCAGGGCCAGGGTGTGGTGGGTGTGCCGGACCTTGGCGTCGAGGTACCGCAGGTTGTCCGGGGTCGCGTGCACGCCGGTGGGCACCGTCCCGGCGACCGTGACCCCCCGCTCGCGCAGCTGCCGGACCTTGTCGGGGTTGTTGGTGAGCAGGTCCACCTCGGCGATGCCCAGCGCGGCGAGCATCTGCGCCGCGGCGGTGTAGTCGCGGGCGTCTTCGGGCAGGCCCAGCGCGGTGTTCGCCTGGTAGGTGTCGAGCCCGGCGTCCTGCAGGGCGTAGGCGTCCAGCTTGGCGTACAGGCCGATGCCCCGGCCCTCCTGGCGCAGGTAGAGCAGGACGCCGCCGGCGCCGTCGATCCGTTCCACGGCTTCGCGCAGCTGCGGTCCGCAGTCGCAGCGGGCGGAGCCGAACACGTCGCCGGTCAGGCACTCCGAGTGCAGGCGCACCAGCGGCCGGACCGGGTCGCCGAACACCAGGGCGAGGTGCTCGAGGCCGTCGGTCAGCCCGTCGAAGGTGACGACTTCGGCCGAGGCGGTGTAGCCGTCGGTGAAGCGCAGCGGGACCCGCACCCGGGTGCGGACGGTGGCGACGGGGATCATGGCGACTCCGTTCAAATTTGAACCTTGATCGCACCGTACCCCTTGAGTTCCAATTTGAACAACAGGTACCGTTGTGACATGGGTCGTCCGCGGTGGCTGAACGCCGAGGAGAAGCGCGCGTGGAACGCGTTCCTCGGCACGTACGAGCTGCTCAACCGGCGGCTGGACCAGCAGCTCAAGCAGGACTCCGGGATTTCCCACCTCCAGTACGTGATCCTCGCCCGGCTCAGCGGCGCCCCGGACCGCGAACTGCGGATGGCCGAGCTCGCCTGCGCCGTCTCGAACTCCAAGAGCGGGCTGACCTACCAGATCGGCCAGCTGGAGCAGGCCGGCCTGGTGCGCCGCCGCACGTGCCAGAGCGATCCCCGTGCCGTCTACGCCGTGCTCACCGACGAAGGCATGGCCCTGCTGGAGCGGGCCGCGCCCGGGCACGTCGGCCTGGTGCGCGAGCTGCTGATCGACGTCCTCAGCCCCGAGCAGCTGCGGGCGCTGGCCGACGGCCTCGGCGAAGCGAACCGCCGCATGCTCGCGACCGGCGACACCGCCGCCGGCTGCTCCTGACCGCCATGGGTGCGATCGCGTCGAGTCCCGCGGCCCTGGTGGTCTACCTCGTCCTGCTCGCCGGGCTGGCCGGGTTCCTGGCGTACGCGTGGTTCACGCGGTACCGGGAGAACTGGGACGAGCTGCTGCGCAAATGGTCGGCCAAGCGCGACGGCAAGCGCCCGCCGGAAGACGACGATTCGTGACCTGAGTCACTTCCGCCGCCGATTCCGGAACCCGGCCCGCCCCGCCTGAGAACAGCCGATGACACCGGCTGGACCGAAAGGCGGGCGATGACCCCGGAAGACACCGATTCCGACGACGACGCGAGCGTGATCGCGCGGTCGCGGCACGAGCCGAGCCTGTTCGCGGTCATCTTCGACCGCCACTCGCGGCACATCCACCGCTACCTGGCCCGGCGCCTCGGCCCGACCGCCGCCGACGACGTCCTGGCGGACACGTTCCTGATCGCCTTCGACAAGCGCGCGAAGTTCGACCCGGCCCGGTCCGACGCCCGGCCGTGGCTCTACGGCATCGCCACGAACCTCATCTCCCGGCAGCGGCGGATGGAGGTGCGCGAGCTGAAGCTCCGGCTGGCCGTCGGGCCGCCGCCCGCCGACGAAGGGCACGCCGACCGGGTCGCCGACCGGGTCAGCGCGCAGGCCCTCGGCGTGCGGCTCGACCGGGCACTGGCCGCCCTGCGGCCCCGCGAACGAGACGTCCTGCTGCTTACCGCCGCGGAGGGCCTGGCCTACCAGGAAGTCGCCGAAGCACTCGGCATCCCCGTCGGCACCGTCAAATCACGGCTCAACCGGGCCCGCGGCCGCGTCCGCGCCGAGCTCGGCGCCTTCGACCTCGTGAAGGAGACCTCCCGTCATGGATGAACTGGACCTGATCCGCGACCGCGCGGAGACCGTCGGCCTCGCGACGGCGGAGCACCTCGCCCCGGCCCGCGAACGGCTGCTGGCCGCCGCGCGCGGGGAGCGGCGGCACCGGCCGGGGCGCTGGTTCTGGCTCGCCGGCGCCTCGATGGGCTTGGCCGCGGCGATCACCGCCGTCGTCGCGCTGGCCCCCGCCGACCAGGTCGGCGTCGGGGCGGGCGTGGCGCACGCCGACCCGGTCAAGGTGCTGACCGAAGCGGCGCACAACGCACTGAAGGAACCGGCCAAGCCGCCGCGGCCCGACCAGTTCCTGTACGTGAAGACGGAGAGCCCCGACCACCACGTCCGCGAGGTCTGGCGCTCGATCGACGGCACCCGCGACGGCCTGATCGGCACCACCAAGGTGGGCGGCTGCCGCGACGGCAAGGCACCGATGTACGGCACGAACGACCCGCGCGCGGAAGGGACGCTCGAGGACTGCCGCCCCTCGCCGGTCTACCGGACGGACCTGCCGACGACCGCCGACGCGATGCTGGCCTACCTCTACAAGTACGAGGCCGATCGCGACGGCAATGCCACCTACATCGGCAAGGACGTCTACAACCTCGCCTACGAGCAGGTCCTCCAGCCGGCGTCCTACGCGGCGCTGTTCGAGGCGGCGGCGCGGGTGCCGGGACTGACAGCCGTGGACCACGTCACCGACGGCGCCGGTCGCCCGGGGGTCGGGATCTCGTTCCCGGTGCCCCCCGGCTCGAGCCCGAAGGCGAAGCCGATGGTGATGGTCTTCGACGCCACCACGTTCGAGTTCCTGGGCACCACCGACAGCGCGGTGACGGTGAAGACCTACGTCGACCAGGTGGGGCAGCGCCCCTGACGGCGCAATAAACGGCCGCCCCGGCAGCAATCACGGGAAAGCGCTGCCGGGTGCGCGCCGGTTAGCGTCGCCGGGTGTCCACTTCGGAAATCAACGTCGAAGCGACGGTCAACGGCGAGGCCGTCCGGTTGCGGGTCGACCCGCGGGAGTCACTGCTCGACGTGCTGCGCGAGCGGCTCGGCCTGACCGGCACCAAGAAGGGCTGCGACCAGGGCCACTGCGGGGCCTGCACGGTGCACCTCGCCGGGCGGCGCGTGGTGTCCTGCCTGACCCCCGCCGTGCAGGCCGACGGCCGGGACGTGACCACCATCGAAGGGGTCGCGGGCCCGGACGGCGGGCTGCACCCGCTGCAGCAGGCGTTCGTCGACCACGACGCCCTCCAGTGCGGGTACTGCACGCCCGGCCAGATCATGTCCGGCCTGGCCTGCATCGCCGAAGGCCACACGCGCGACGACGACGAGATCCGCGAGTACCTCAGCGGCAACCTGTGCCGCTGCGGGGCCTACGCCGGCATCGTGGCCGCGGTCCGGCAAGCCGCGGGGGAGGCCTGATGCGTCCCTTCGCCTACTTCGCGCCCGACAGCGTCGGTTCCGCCATCGACGCCTTGCGCGACGCCGGGCCCGGCACCAAGGTGCTCGCCGGCGGCACCACGCTCTACGACCTGATGAAGCTCGGCATCGAGACCCCGCCCGCCGTCGTGGACGTGCACCGGCTGCCGGAGCTGGCCGCGATCGAGGCCGGGGACCGCGAACTCGTCTTCGGTGCCGGCGCCCGGATGGCCGACGTCGCCGGGCACCCGGCCGTCCGCGACGGCTACCCCGCGCTGGCCGAATCGCTGTGGCGCGCCGCGTCGCAGCAGCTGCGGAACATGGCCACCGTGGGCGGGAACCTGTTGCAGCGCACGCGGTGCGGGTACTTCCGCGGCGGACCGGAGTTCCCCTGCAACAAGCGCGAGCCCGGCAGTGGCTGCGCCGCCCGCGAAGGCCACGACCGCACCCACGCGCTGCTCGGCACCCGCGACTCCTGCATCGCGACCTATCCCGGCGACTGGGCGATCGCGCTGCTCGCCTTCGACGCGGTCGTCGACGTCGCCGGCCCGGACGGCGAGCGCACCATCCCCCTCGGGGAACTGCACGTCGAGCCGGAAGACCCGGCGCGGGAACACGTCCTGGACGCGGGGGAGCTGATCCTGCGCATCCGCGTCCCGGTGACCCCGGCCGGCCGCGGCTCGACGTACCTGAAGATCCGCGACCGCGAGTCCTACGCCTTCGCCCTCGCCTCGGCCGCGGTCGCGCTGACCGTCGAGGACGGCGTCGTCGGCGACTGCCGGATCGCGCTCGGCGGCGTCGCGACGCGCCCGTGGCGGGCCGCGGAAGCCGAACGCGTGCTGCGCGGGGCCCCGCTCACCGCCGGGAACGCCCGCCGCGCCGGGGAGATCGCCTTCGCCGGCGCCCGTCCCGGCACCCACAACGGATTCCGAGTCGAATTGGGCATCCGCACGGTCGCCGACGCCGTGCGGGTGGCCGGGGAGAGAGCCACCCGATGACGCCTCGTGCCGACGCCGTCGAGAAGGTCACCGGCCGGGCCGCCTACGGCACCGACCGCGTCCCGGACGGCCTGGCCCACGCGGCCCTCGTCCCGGCGCGGATCGGCCGCGGCCGCGTGGCGCAGGTGGACACCGCCGCGGCGGAGGCGGTGCCCGGGGTGCTGCTGGTGGTGACCCGGTTCGACGAGACGGAGCTGCGCGGTCCGGGCTTCATCATGGGCGGCGGGTTCTCCTTCCAGAGCCTCCAGCCGCTGCTCGACGACCGCATCGCCTACCGCGGCCAGCCGATCGCCCTGGTCGTCGCGGAGACGCCGGTCGCCGCGACCGAGGCCGCCGAGCTGGTCACCGCCGGGTACGAACCCGAACCGGTCGCGGTCCACCTCGACGCCGAGGGCGCGACCACCCTGGTGCAGGAAGAAGCGATCCCGCTGCCGTTCCTCGCCGACGTCAAGATCGGCGACGCGGACGCGGCGATCGACGCGAGCCCGGTCCGGATCGAGCGCAGCTACGAGCACGCGGCCCAGCACGCGGTCCCGATGGAGCTCAACGGCGCCGTCGTCGCCTGGCGCGGCGACACGCTGGTGGTCCACGAGGGCACCCAGAACGCCGCCGCGGTCCGCCACGGGCTGGCCCGGCAGCTCGGCCTCGACCCGGCGTGCGTCGAGGTCCGCTCGCCGTACGTCGGCGGCGGCTTCGGCCAGAAGAACTCGCTGCAGCCGCACTTGGCACCGCTCGCCCTGGTGGCGAAGCGGCTCGGCCGTCCGGTCAAGCTCGTGCTCACGCGCACCCAGACCTTCCACAACGGCAGCTTCCGCCCGGCCACCCGCCACCGCGTGCGCCTCGGCGCGGACGAGACCGGGAAGATCCTCGGCGCGGTGCACGAGGTCGACCAGCAGACCTCCCGCCACGACCTGTTCCCGGCGATGCACACCGAAGTCACATCCCGGCTGTACGGCTTCCCGGCCTTCCGCGGCCGCCGGCGCCTGGTGCAGACCGACGTGCAGACGCCGGGCTACATGCGGGCGCCGTTCGAGAGCTCGGCGATGTTCGCGTTCGAGTCGGCGGTCGACGAACTCGCCTACGCCACCGGCCGGGACCCGGTCGCGCTGCGGCTGGCCAACGACACGATGACCGACCCGGTGAGCGGACGGCCCTTCTCCACCCGCTTCCTCGCCGAATGCCTGCGCCGCGGCGCCGAAGACTTCGGCTGGGCCGCCCGCGATCCCCGGCCCGGCTCGATGCGGGCCGACAACGGCTCGCTCATCGGCTGGGGCGTCGCCGCGGGCAACTACCCGGGGCACATCGCCCCCGCCGTCGCGCACCTGACGGCCACCGCCGACGGCCGCGTCACCGTGGGCGTCGACGGTCACGAGATGGGCCAGGGCATCCGCTCGGCGATCGCGCTGCTCGTCGCGAACGACCTGGAGATCGACGTCCGGGACGTCGAAGTCCGCGTCGGCGACACCCGGTACGCGCCCCAGCACCTCACCGCGGGTTCGTGGGGCACCGCGACCGCGCTGCCCGCCGTCCACTCCGGACTGCGGGAGCTGCGCAAACACCTCGACGCGGCCGGCACCGGCGCGGTCGACGTGGCCGCGGCCGTCGCGCGGCTCGGGCACCCGGCCGAGGTCGAGGTGGCCACGGTCGCGCCCGGGCAGCCGCCCGAAGCCGTCGGGCGGTCGAAGTCGGGACAGCTGGCCATCGCCGGCCCGGTCTACCCGGAGTTCAGCACGTTCAGCTGGGTCGCCCACTTCGTCGAAGTCCGGGTCGAGCCCACGACGTGCCGGATCCGCGTGCCGCGGGTGGTCAGCGTCGTCGACTGCGGCCGGGTCGCCAGCCCGGTGACCGCGGCGAGCCAGGTCCGCGGCGGGGTGGTGTGGGGCATCGGCGCGGCGTTGCGGGAGGAAAGCCTCGCCGATCCGCGGTCCGGCGGTTTCCTCAACGCCACGCTGGAGGAGTACCCGGTCATGGTGAACGCGGACGTCGGCCGGATCGACGTCGGGTTCGTGGACGAGCCGGACCTGCGCTTCAACCCGGTCGGGGTGAAGGGGCTCGGCGAGGTCGCGATGGTCGGCGTCGCGGCGGCGGTGGCCAACGCGGTCCACCACGCCACCGGCAAGCGCCACCACCGGCTCCCGATCCGCCTTGACGACGTTCTCTGAGCAGCCCGGGCGGGGTCTGCTCGGCCTGGTGTTCGTCCTGCCGGTGACCGCCCTGCTCGCGGCCGGCGTTGGCGGGCCGGTGCGGACGCTGCAGGTGCTCGGGCCGCCGATCACCTTCGCGCTGCCGATCGTCGCGATGATCGCGTTCTGGTGGGCGGACTGGCCCGGGACCCTGGTACGCGGTGGCTGGACGGGCGTGTCCGACACGGCCCTCGTCGCGGCCGGGGGCGTGGTTCTGGCCCTGCTCGGCCGGGACACGGTGCCGCTGGCCGCGGGCATCTTCACGCTGATGCTCCAGCTGACCCTGGTCGGCGAGGGCTGGCCCCTCCGCGGTCGCGGCCGGCACTGGCCGGGTGTCGCGGCGCTGGCCTCGTGCTGGGTCGTGGGGCTGGGGCTCTACCTGGGGCTGGTCGCGACCGGCGTGGTGTCGGGGGAGGACTACGCCGCGTGGTTCGCCGTGCTGGGCGCGTGGCAGATGATCTTCTTCGTCGGGATGCGCGGCCGGCCGTTCGCCCGCATCCGGCGCCGCGCGGTCCGCCTGGCGACGGCGCACGGCGTGGTCGTCGCCTGCGCGGGGGCGACGTTCTGGGTGCCGCCGCCGGTCGCGGGCTCGGCCATCGCGTCGGTGCTCGTCGTGGCGATGCTCTTCGAGGTCCGGCCGGCGGTCGGGGTGAGCCTGCTGGTGGCGCTGCTGACGGCCGCGCTGTCCACGCTCGTGCCGCTGGTCGCGCGCGGGGCCGCGGTGCCGGAGCGGCTGGCCGGGGCCTGGACCACCCACGCGACGATGAACGCGCTCAGCCTCGCGGTGATCCTGCACGTCGCCGTGTGGCGGCGCTGGCCGGTCTCAGCGCCGTGAGGCCACGGCCGCCAGCTGCTCGGTGATCTCCGCCAGCAGCTCGGTGGCCGCGTCGCCGAGCGCGGCCAGGTCGGCCAGCGTCGTCTCTTCGGTGGTCACGGGCACAGCTCTTCCTCCAGGGCCTCGTGGCGGGCGACGACGGCCTCGGCGAAGGCGGTGTGCACGCGCAGGTACTCGTCGCGGCCGACCGCCGTGTCGGCCCATTCGTGCCAGCGGATGTGCGCTTCGGCGACGTCGACCTTCGCGGCCGCCGCCACCGTGGCGGGGGAGGTGCCGGCGAGGATCGCGTGGTGCATGAGGGACGGCGAGGAGCGCCGGGCGAGCTCGGCCAGCGCCGCCAGGCGGGCGAGCTCCGCGAGCGTGTCGGACGTGACCGGACGCGGGCGCGGCCGGGGGACCGGACGCGAATTCCCGAGGTTGTCGGTCAAGACGCTGGTCATCAAACGACTCCCGAAGCTGGAGCAACCCGAACGGCGGATGTTTACCCCGGGCAAGCTGGGGTAAACGCCGTCGCTGGTGATCTCCGTCTCACCGCATCGGGTGGGCCACCCGGACGAGTGGCCCACCCGGAGGTCAGCTCGCCCGGACCGCCCCGCAGTGCCACGGGATCCGCTGCGGCCGGACGCTCTCCAGCGTCGGGACGACCGGCGCGATCGTGCCGTCGCGGCGGAAGGTCAGCTTGTCGATCGTCGTCTCGCGGTGGGTGCCGTCGCCGCCCGGGATGCCGAAGCGGTGGTAGGCGAGGTACCAGTCGTCGGTACCCGGGACCTGCAGCATCGAGCTGTGCCCGGTGCCGAGGACACCGAGGTGGGCGTCCTTGCTCAGGATCACGCCGCGGTTGGTGAACGGTCCGGTGGGGCTCGGTGCCGTGGCGTAGGCGACGCGGTAGTCGGGGCTGCGCGTGTCGTCGACCGACCAGCTGAGGTAGTACGTGCCCTTCCGCTCCACCATGAAGAGGCCCTCGCGGAAGTCGTCCAGGCCGGTCAGGCGGGTGATCTTCGCGGGGTCGTAGGACACCATGTCGTCGTTCAGCGGGACGACGTAGGCGTTGCCGTTGCCCCAGTACAGGTACGGCTTTCCGGTGTGGTCGATGAAGACCGCCGGGTCGATCGCCTGGCCGCCGTCGGGGTTCTTCGCGATCAGCGGTTTGCCGGAGTCGACGAACGGGCCGGTCGGGGAGTCGCTCACCGCGACGCCGATCTTCGCCTCGGCGCAGAAGTAGAAGTAGTACTTCCCGTTCTTCTCGGCGATCGTCGGCGCCCAGGCGTTCTTGTCGGCCCAGCCGACGTCCTTGCCGAGGTCGAGGATGACGCCCTCGTCCTTCCAGTCGACGAGGTTCTTCGACGACCACGCCGAGAACTTCGTCCCGCTCCAGCCGTCGAAGCCGTCGGTGGTCGGGTACAGGTAGTAGGTGTCGCCGAACGCGACGATGTTCGGGTCGGCGTGGTAGCCGGGCAGCACCGGGCTGCGCACCTCGTGCGCCTCCACCGTCCACACGCGACGGTCGCCGCCGGCGCCGGTCACGGTGAACTGCTTCGGCGAGCTGAGGTTGACGGTCTTCCCGTTGTCCGGCTTGCCGGTCGCGCCCGGCGCCAGCTCGAACTTCGGCGCGAGCCGGCGCAGGTCGGTGCCCGGCTTGACCGGCAGCACGACCGTCCCGGCACCGGCGTCGATCACCGCCGGCGTCTTGAGCGCGTCGAGCTGCACCGAGCGGATCGCGGTGCTGTTCGACGGCAGCGACGCGACCTCGGACCCGGACAGCGCCCGGTTGTACAGCCGCACGTCCTTCATCTTGCCGGTGAAGGTCTTGTCGCTCGCGTAGACGGACCGGCCCAGGTAGTTCGCCGCGGTGACACCGCCGCCGAGGTCCGACGGCTTGATGGTGGCGTTCGCGTTGCGGGCGACCTCGACGCCGTCCAGGTAGAGCACCTCGACGCCGTTGCCGACGGTGAGCGTCACGTTCTTCCAGACCCCGCGCGGGAGCCCGCCCGCTCCGGCGGCCTGTTCGGTGGTCCAGTTGCCGGTGGCGATGGCGCCGCGGAACCCGCCGCTCGCGGTGCCGCCGGTGGTGAAGAGGTAGCCGTTGCCGGTGCCGTCCTTCGCGGTGTTGCCGAGGCCCCACAGGAAGTACGGCGTCTGCTGGTTCGGATCGACCAGGACGTCGGCCGACACGGTCGCCGCGGCGGCCCCGGTGAGCAGGTTGTTCGGCAGCTGGACGTGCCCGTTCCTGCCCCCGAAGGCCAGCGAGCCGCCGGCCCACGAGACGTCACCGGCGAGGGCGCCGTCGTACCCGTGCCCGGTGGTGTCGGCCGCGACCGTGCCCGACTTCGCGTCGAGCGGCCAGTGCGCGACCAGGCCCTTCGCGTCGGCCTTGACCGGCGCCGGGGGCGCGCTCAGCCGGTTCATCTCGGCCTGCGTGACCGGCAGGACGGTGCCGTGCCGCGGCGACGCGGGCAGGTGCGCGCCGGCCGACATCGTCCACTTGCCCGAGTTCAGGTCGGTGGTCTCGAAGGGGACGTAGCCGCGCCCGCCGAACTCGTCGATGAACAGGTACCACTTGTTCTCGGTGTTGGACTTGAACCCGGTCGGCCCTTCGCCCGCGGACAGGCCGGGGCTGGTCGCGGTGGCCTTGCCGATGCAGTCGGCGACGAAGCCGTAGTGCGGGTCGAGCAGGTCGGTGGCCTTCTCCTCGGTGATGAACTTGCTGCACGGCGTCGTCGAGGTGTTGTTCCGCTCGTCCTTGGTGAACCGGTAGTAGGTGTCCTGGTTCTTGATGACCGTCGAGTCGATCACCGAGTAGCCCGGGTCGATCCAGACCTGCGGCGCGCTGAAGGTGTGGAAGTCGCGCGTGGTCGCGTACATCATCCGGTTGTAGCTGTCGCCGACGTGGTTCGGGTCGTTCTCCGCGTACAGCTTCGAGGCCCAGTAGACGACGTACGTGCCGCGCTTGGCGTCCCAGAAGGCTTCCGGGGCCCACGTGTTGCCCGCGGTCGGCGGCGACACCTGGACGCTGCGCTGCCGCGACCAGTGCGCCAGGTCGGTCGACTCCCAGACCATGATCGACCGGCTCCCGGTGCGCTGGGCGGCGTCCCACCCGCGGCCGGCGTAGATCCGCAGGTCGGTGGCCAGCAGGTAGAACTTGTCGCCGTCGGGGGAGCGCAGGATGAACGGGTCGCGCACGCCCATTTCGCCGAGGCTCGACTTGAGCACCGGCTGGCCGTTGTTGAGCTCGGTCCAGTTCAGCGGGTCGTTGCCCTTGCTGAGCGCCGAGTAGATCTGCTCGCCGTTGGAGGTGCCTTCGCCGGTGAAGTAGAAGAAGCTGTAGCCCGCCAGGGGTTGCTGCACCGGCTTGGGGACCACGGTGGCGGTGAACCGCCGGGTGGTGCTTTCGCGGCCGAGACTCACCTTCGCGGTCAAGACGACCTTCGCCGGGGCGGCGCCGGTCGCCGGCCGGGTGACCTCACCGGTCGGCGTGATCACCGACGGCGCGGAGGACGTCCAGGCGACTTTCGTCCCGTCCGGGCCGCTCGCCGGCAGCGTGAGGTTGCCGCGGACGTCGTCGATGTCGGGAACGGACAGGGTGTCCGCGGCGGCGCGGAGTCCGGTGCCGGTGTCGGCGGGCGCGGCGCCGGCGCCGGCGCCGCCGAGGGGGACGAGTGCGGCCGCGACGGCCAGCACGACGCCGAAACGGCGTGGGGAGAACAACTTCATCGTTGTCGGTTCCTTCGGGGCACGTCGGGGACCTGCGCATGTTAACGTTAACATGACTCGGGTACGCTGACTCTAGGTCGGCGTGGTCCGGTGGTCAAGAGCCGGGGCGGCGGTGTCCCGGTGCTGACAACGGTGTCACCGGCGGACTGGCTGCACCTGTTCGGCAACTCGATCGGTATCAACCGACAGGATGACGACTCGCCTTTTCGTTACGTTCCGTCGTCGAAGGTGCTGTTGACAAAGGCCACGCCGGAATTACTCCGGGTGGCCTTTGCGGACTTCGGTGACCGTGCGGCTAGTTTCCGGTGTTTCCGCCGCCGCTGCTGGTGCCTTTGCCGTCCATGATTGATTGCGATCCTCTCTGGGCGCGCCGGGCGCCCCGGTTCTGACTCAGAAATCCGGCCAGGAGAAAGCGACACCGTAGTTGTCGCGGGGATGGCAACGCTCGGTGAAGGTGTGCTCCACGTTGCCGTCGATGATCTGCAGCCGACGCGGGTCGTCACGAGGGGGTGGGGTGAGTCGTTGCCGTTCGGATTGTTCGGCGTACCACCAGCACGCGTCAGGCAGTTCCGCGTCGTCGAACCTGATCCGGATGGTCAGGCCGGAGACGGGGATGTGCCCGTGGAGAAGGCGCCCCGGTGCGATGCCGTGGTGATCTATCTCGACATTGACCCAGCGTCGTTCCTCCGTGATGTGATCATCGATTGCTTCGGAAACGAAAAAATGACTTTCGTTACGCAGCAAAGGCCGAGGGAACCGCAGTTTGGTGACCAGCGATTCCCCGGTGCGAGAGCGTACTGGGTCCTCCAGACGGCAGTTCCACAGGGGTCTGACCGGGATGTTGGAGGGATCATCGGCCGACCAGCCGAATCCGGTCAGTGCTCGGGCCAAGTACCCGTCGACGCCGTCCTCCTGTGCGGTCACCAATCGTTCGGTGATGCGCCGGAACGCGGTCTTGTGCCGCATGAAGACGGTGGTGATGAACAAGACCACGAACACCGGCTGGGCGCCCTCGGTGGGTGAACGGTAGCCGGCCGCCGGATCCTCCGGCCGGACACCGGACGCCGGGGTGTTGTCACCGACGCCGGCTTCGCGCGAGCGGGCGAGGGCCAGGTAAGGCTCCCAGCTGCCGGGATCTCCGGCGAGCCGGACGAGGTGGTCCCGGATCATCGGGGCCAGCTTCTGCGCGACACCGTCCCGCCAGGCGCGGTGCATCGGTGTCGTGGTGGTCGGTGGTGGGTCACCGAAGACGCCCGGCAACGCCAGCAGCTGGCTGAACCGCCCTTCCAGGGTCGATTTCCACGGTTCCGCGATTTCGGGTCGCCGCTCCAGGCGGAAAGCCGCGTGAAGCGCGTTGCGGCGTCGCGATTCCTCGTTCGACCCGATCCGGTTCACGGCGTGGATGATCAAGCCCCAGACGGCGAGTGCCCGTACCGCCGGGGTGCCCTCGCCGAGCGATGCGGTGGGCGCGACCAGCGGCTCGAGCCGGACCGCCGACTCACTTCCCGGCTCATCGACGGCATGCTGCAGTAGGGCGAGCGGCCGGGCGTGCCGTCGCGTGGCCAGCCAGCGCAGCGCTGCTTCGATCTCCGTCGTCGAGGTGGCTGAAGGGCCGCGCCGCGCGCCTGACGGGTCGGTCACGGTTCCTCCGGAAGTGAAGCCGGACGGCTTCGGCGGCCAAGGCCGACGACGTGGGGCGAGCCCAGGCGACGGTCGGCGAACATCGACCAGGCTCCGGCGGCGAGAAACAGCGAACGGCCACGAAAGGCTCCAGGCGGTGGGGCAGTTCCGTGTCCTGCCGTCCTTACCGTGAAGTTCGCACAGTACCCCAAAAGTCGACCGGCCGTCCGGATTCGTTACGGCGATTCCCGGGTCCGGGGGTCCGCCGCGAGGGACGAGAGGACCCGTTGAGATGAGCAAAAGCGTCAATCCGTCGAAGGCCAACGGGTCGCGTCAGCCGGGCAAGAACCGGATCACCGCGGCTCTGGATATGATCAAGGGAATCATGGTCGGAACCGGGGCTCTCTACCTGACCACCGGATCCGTGCTCGTCACCGCGATCGGTGCGGCGATCGCGGCGATCATGGGCGGCCTGTACCTGGTGGCGCGGTGACGGCTCAGTTCTCGAGGACGCCCGCGCGGGCGAGCTGCTCGGCGATCGCGGCGCGCGGGTACGGCGTCTTCCGGCTCTCGGTGTGGAGCGCGAAGTAGAAGTCGTTGACGACGGCGGCCAGCGGGGCGTACCGGCGCAGCAGCGGCGCCTGGTCCGGTACGTCCCCGGCAGCGCACGCGCGGACGAAGTCGTTGCGGGCGCGGGGATCCGGCCACGCCCGCAGGCCGCGGACGTGCCGGTTGAGCAGGTGGGTCAGCACGTAGGCGCGGTCGTGGTCGGCGTGCTCGGCGAGGAACTGCGCTTCGGCGTCCGAAAGGTCGAAACCCGGCGCCACGGCGAGGCCGAAGTCGGTGAGGTAGAGCCGCTCGCCGTCGGTGACGATGTTGGCGAAGTGCGCGTCGAAGTGCTGGACACCCTGCGCCGCCAGGAAGCCGGTGATGCGCCGCAGGTCTTCCTCGAGCGGCAGATCGTCACCGGGCCAGCCGGCGAGGTCGTGCGGCAGGTACTCGAGGAACAGGACGAGGTCGGTGCGCGCGCCCGCAAGCGCTTCCAGGCGGCGCCGCACGCCGGGGTCGCCGTGCCAGAACGCGACGTCGGCCTCGATGTCGGCGCGCGGGCGAGGCAGGCCCGGCGCGAGCCGCCAGTGGTGCAGGAGCGGGAAGTTCTCGCACTCGCCGCCGCGGACCCACGCCGTCGTCATGAGGTGCGCTTCCAGCTCGCGCCACGCGCCGCCGCCCGCGGAACCGACCCCGTAGTGCGACCACGGCGGCAGCCCGTAGAGGTCGGCCGTCGAGTGCGGGTTCGCCAGCTCGACGTCGGTGAGCGGGACCCGTTTGACGAAGACCGGTTCGCCGGCCGCCTGCAGCAGCCAGGACGAGCCCCCGATCCCGGTGCCGAGCGGGCGGGCCGCGGCCAGGAGGTCGTCGCCGGCTTCCGCGAGGACGGCGGCGATCCGCTCGTGACGAGCCAGCCGGGGCGTCATGCGCGCACCAGCGGCAGGTAGACCTCGTCGACGATCTCGACGAGCACTTCTTCGTCCACTGTGGTCAGACCGCGGGTGAGGTATTCGTTGCGCAGCAGCACGAGTGCCACCGTCGCGACGCGCGGGTGCCGGGCTCCCGGCCGGGCCTCGCCGCGGTCCACCGCCCGGCCGACGAGGGTCAGCCAGGCGGCGGCACCGCCTTCGGCGGCCAGTTCGTGCAGCTGCTCGCGGAGGTCCGGTTCGTCGCCCACGCCGGTGAGGAGACTGCGCAGGGCCCGTGCGGCCGGGGACGTCTGGCCGCAGTTGATCGCCCGCAGCAGGGTCAGCGCGTCTTCGCGGAGGCTGCCGGTGTCGGGCGGCTTCAGCGTGTCCTCGGCGAGGTGGCGGTACGCGGCGACGCCGAGCGCGGCGCGGTTCGGCCAGCGGCGGTAGATCGCGTTCTTGTTGGTGCCGGCGCGCTGCGCGACGCCGTCCATGGTCAGGCCGGGATAGCCGGCTTCGGCGAGCTCGGCCGCCGCCGCGCGCAGGATCGCCTCTTCCAGTTCGGTGCCCCGGCGCCGCGTCTTCGCCATGGGCCCAGTATAGAGTACGGTACGAACCGTACCTTAATGACTGGGAGGAAGCATGCGAGCCGAGGGCATCGGCTACGACACGGGGTTCGAGCTCGGCGGGCGCTTCAACCGCCCGTTCGACCCGGACCTCGTGCGCCGCGAACTGAGGATCATCCGCGACGACCTGCACTGCACGGCGGTGCGGCTGATCGGCACCGACCTGGACCGGATCGAGTTCGCCGCGCGCGAGGCGGCCGCGCTCGGGCTGGAGGTGTGGTTCTCGCCGTTCCCGTGGGACCGCGGCCCGGAGGAGGTGCTGGACCTCTTCGCCGACGCCGCCGAGCGAGCCGAACGCCTGCGCGCGGCGGGCGCCGGGATCGTGTTCGTCACGGGCGCCGAGCTGAGCCTGTTCTGCCACGGCTTCCTGCCGGGCGGCAGCCTCCCCGAGCGGCTGGAAAACCTGCTCGCGTCGCGGGAACTCGTGGCCACGCTGCCGGAGCGGATCAACGCGTTCCTGGCCCGCGCGGTGGAGATCGTCCGGGCCCGGTTCGGCGGCCGCGTCACGTACGCGGCGATTCCGCTGGAGCGCGTCGACTGGGCGCCCTTCGACATCGTCTCGGTGGACGCGCACCGCTCGAAGGAGGTCGAGCACCTCTACCGCGAGGGCGTCCGGAACCTCGTCGCGGCGGGCAAACCGGTGGCGATCACGGAATTCGGCGTGACGCCCTACCGCGGCGCGGCGGATCTGGGTGCCCGCTCCGGCGAAATCCTCGAGTACGAAGACGACCTCCCGGTCCGGCTGAAGGGCGACTACGTCCGGGACGAACAGGAGCAGGCCCGCTACCTGCGCGAACTGGTCGAGGTCTTCACGACCGAAGGCGTCGACGCGGCGTTCGCCTGCACCTTCGTGTGTTACGGGCTGGTGCACCGGGCCGACCCGCGGACCGACCTGGACATGGCGAGCCCGGGCGTGGTGAAGGTCCTGGAGGAAGGGGACGGCGAGACCTACCCGGGCGTCCCGTGGGAACCCAAGGAGGCGTTCGGGGCACTGGCCGAGTGCTACGCCTGAGCCAGGAACTCCACCATCGCCGCCGTCAGTTCCGGGCTGCTCATCGCCGTGTAGTGGGTGCCCGGCACCCGGGTGAAGCAGCCGGCCGGCAGTGCCGCGGCGAGGGCTTCGGCCGTGGCGTGGCCGGCGTCCTCGTCGCCCACCAGGACCAGGGTGGGCGTGGTGAGCCGGTGCAGGTCCGTCGTCGGCACGTGGGTGCCGAGGACGTGCCGCAGTGCCACCGGATCACCGCCGCCCTGCCGGACCCAGTACGCCGGCGATCCGGGAGCCACGGGCTCGCCGTCGATCAGCGCGGTCAAGACGGCGTGGTAGCCGCCGGTCCCGGAAGCCGTCTTGAGGACGGCGTCGAGGCCCTGGCCGGCCACGACCGCACGGCCCGGGCGGGCGCCGCGGGCCAGCAGGCGCAGCACGACCCGGGCGCCGAACGAGTAGCCGCCCAGGTCGTAGTCGTCGAGGCCGAGGTGGCCGAGCAGGGCGAGCCCGTCGTCGGCCAGGACATCGGGCGGGTACGCCGCAGCGTCGTGCGGGGCGGCGCTCGCCCCGTGGCCGCGCAGGTCCGGGAGGATCACCCGGTGCCCGTGGTCCGCGAGCACCGCCGCGGGACCGAGCCAGTCGCGTCCCGAGCCGGTGAATCCGTGGAACAACACCAGCGCCCGCCCGTCACCGACGGTGCGGTAGGCGAGTTCCCGGCCGTCGCGGCCGCGGAAGTAGTCCATGCTCGCGAACCTACAGCAGTCCGATGAATTCTTGGCCGACCGCGACCGCAACCGGGTGGGCGTTGACAGAAAGCGCTGTCTCTTCTAGCTTTTTAGCGCAAGACATCGGATGACCAGCCCGGATTCTCCGGGCCCGTCCGCCGGCCGATGTGCACCCCTGCCGTACTCCGTCAGGAAGGACACACCGACGATGCCGGAATTCCCCCGCCGGACGGCGCTGCGCTCGCTCGCCGTCTCCGCTCTCGCCGTGCCGATCGTCCTCGGCGCCGCCCTCCCCGCCCACGCGGCCCCGCTGTGGCACCCGGACCCCGCCACCGACGGCCTGAAGGCCTTCGAGGGCATCGAGGCCGACCGCGGCCACCACCACCCCGACCGCAAGTACGTCGTGGTCGAAGGCGACCACTACCGCTTCAGCATCTGGAAGGACGACCGCGACACCACCGGCGGCGGTGACCGCCAGCGCACCGAGTCGAAGGGCATGGTGCAGAACGGCACCACGCTGAAGATGCACAACGGCGAGACGTGGACCCTCTCCTACGAGATGTACATCCCGTCTTCGCTGCACGGCACCAGCAAGTTCACCCACATCTTCCAGACGAAGACGCCGTCCACCAACGGCGGCCCGTGGGTGACGCTCGACCTGACCCGCAGCGGCGGCAAGGAGCTGCTCAACGCCCGGGCGTACGCCAACTCCGGTTCGCCGAGCATCGCGGCCACCGACCTGTCGCCGCTGCGGAACAAGTGGATCACCATCGAGTGGACGTTCACGCCGGGCGCGAAGGGCAAGGCGGCCTGCGTCATCCGCAACGGCACCGGGTCCGGGGCGCCGGTCGCCGCGCAGGGCAGCATGAGCAACGTCAACCTCCCCGACCAGGGCGACTACGTCCGCCCGAAGTGGGGGATCTACCGGTCGGTCGAAAGCGCGTCGTCCGACGTCCTCGACACCTACCTGCTGTTCCGGAACTACACGGCGGCCCGCAAGTAGGTGCGCGTTCGCGCCACGAGGGTGACACTGGCGGCATGAAGGTCGTCGACGGGTATCCCGGCACGCGCCGCCCGTCAATGACGCCGTCGACCGCGCCGCCGGCGCTGCGCCGGGGTCCGTTGCTGGTCACGGCCGTCTTCGCCGCGCTCGGTGGCGCGGCGATCCCGGCGGCCGCGCTGCCCGCGCTGTGGCGGGTCTGGCAGCTGTACGCGATGCTGTTCGGCGCGGTGGCCGCCGTCGGGATCGTCGCCGCCGTCGCGGTGCTGGGGTGGCCGACGCGCAAGACGGCGCACTTCGGCGCGCTCGCGTCGGCCGGGGCGCTCGTCCTGTGGGTGGTCAGCCGTCCGCTCGGGCTGCTGACGCGGTTCGACGCGTGGCAGCCGGCGGACACGATCGCCGGTTTCACCGACTACGTGGCCGCCGGGCTGCAGGTCGTCGCGCTGTACGGGTTCCTCCTCGTGTCCCGGCGCCGCGCGCACCCGTGGCCGTCCGCGCCGCGGCGGGTGCTGGCGTGGATCGTGCTGTTCCCGGTGCTCGCGGCGGTGCTCGCGACGGCGTGGCGGGCACCGTCGCGGCCGGCGAGAGCAGCACCGGACCCGCCGCTTCGACGTTGCTCGACACGGGCCAGGGCACGTTCGAGTACTGCCGCGCCGACGGGATTCCGCTGGCCATGGACGTCTACCGGCGTTCGGCGGGCGGGCCGCCGGTCCCGGTGGTGCTGTTCCTGCACGGCGGCGGGCTGGTCCTGGGCAACCGCGAGCCCACCGGGCCGGGGGCGCTGCTCGCCGGCTCCCGGTTCGGCCCGCTGCGGGACGAGCTGACCGCCCGGGGGTTCGCGGTCGCCGTGATCGACTTCCGGCTCGCGCCCGCGGCGCCGTGGCCGGCCCCGCTCGACGACGCCCGGTGCGCGGTCCGGTTCCTCAAGGCCAACGCGGCCGCGCTGGCCGTCGACCCGGCGCGGATCGCGGTGGCGGGCACCGGCACGGGCGGCACCTTGGCGTCATTGCTCGGCGTCGTGCGGGGTCAGGACACCGGCCAGTACGCGGGCGAGGACAGCACGGTCCGCGCGGTGGCGGCCCTGTCGGCCCCGGCCGGCTTCGACCTCGCCGGCCTGGATCCGCTCACCCGCGCGTCGGTGCTCATGGCGCTGGGCCGCTCGCCGTCGACGCTGCGCGCGGCGAGCCCGCTGACGTACGCGGGCCCGGGCGCACCGCCGTTCCTGCTCGCCAACGGCGGCCGGAAGTCGGCGGAGTTCGCGGCCGGCCTGCGTGCGGCCGGGGTGCCGGTGACCGAAGGCCCGGTGTCCGACCGGGCGGTGGCGGACTTCTTCGCCGCCGCCGTGGGTTGAGGCTTGCCCTGGAGCGCACTCCAGGTCCTAGCGTGGGGACACACCGACCACGTCAGGAGCTTGTTTCATGGAACTCGGCTTCCACCTGCCCATCTTCGACATCGACGGCGGGACGTCCGCCATCGCCGGCGAGCTCGCCCGCGTGGGTTCCGCGGCGGAGGAAGCGGGCGCGACCTGGCTGTCCTTCATGGACCACTACTTCCAGATCGAGCCCACCGGGCTGCCCGCCGAGTCGAACATGCTGGAGGGCTACACGACGCTCGGCTACCTCGCCGCGCACACGTCCCGGATCGAGCTCGGCCTGCTCGTCACCGGCGTGACGTACCGGCACCCGGGGCTGCTGGCGAAGATCGTCACCACGCTCGACGTCCTCTCGGGCGGCCGGGCCGCCCTCGGCATCGGGGCCGCGTGGTTCGAGCGCGAGCACCGGGGGATGGGCGTGCCGTTCCCGCCGGTCGCCGAGCGGTTCGAGCGGCTGGAGGAGACGCTGCGCATCTGCCGGCAGATGTGGGACCCGGCGGACAACGGCCCGTTCGAGGGCAAGCACTACCAGCTGGCGGAAACGCTGTGCTCGCCGCAGCCGATCAACCGGCCCAAGGTGCTCGTCGGCGGCGCCGGGGAGCGCAAGACGCTGCGGCTGGTCGCCCAGTACGGCGACGCGTGCAACATTTTCGGCACGTCGCCGGAGGAGGTCGCGCACAAGCTGGACGTGCTGCGCCGCCACTGCGACGACCTCGGCCGCGACTACGACACGATCCGCAAGACGGTCCTGGCCAACAACCCGCGCCCGACCCCGGAGACCCGCGACGACTTCGTGCGTTCGATGGCGGCGTACGCGAAACTCGGCGTGCAGACGGCGATCGTCACCCCGACGACGGGTTCTCCCGCGGCGTGGATCGAGGGGATGGCCCCGGCGGTGCCGCAGCTGGCGGAACTCGGTTAGCGGTCAGGATCCGCGCGGTGACCAGCTCCGGCTGCTGCAGCGGCAGGGCATGGGTGGCGCGCGGCACGATTTCGACGTCGAACAGCGGGTTGAGTGCCTTCACCCGCTGTTCGACCTCCCGCGCGGAGTGGATGACGCTGCGTTCGCCCAGGATCAGCCGGACGGGGACGCTCACCGCGCGCAGCTGGTCGTCGGTGAGCAGGTACTGCGGCGGGTGGTGCGCACGGAACCTGAGGCCGCCGAACAGCAGGGGCCGCAGGGTGCGCCGGACCGCCGCGCGGGGGCGCGGGTCGAACCAGGTCGCGACCTCCCGCACGCTCCACCACAGGAACTTCCGGCCGATCGGCGCGAAGCCGGGTGGCTCGAAGGCGACCACGCCGGCGATCCGGCCGGGCGCGTGGGCGGCCAGGGTGAGCGCGAGCCACGCGCCCCGCGACACCCCGGCCAGCAGGAACTTCTCGGGCCCGAGCCCGTCGAGGACGTCGGCGAGCCACTCCGCGCAGTGTTCGCCGGTGGGCATCGGCCGCGTCTGGCGTGAGCGCCCGGGTTCGCCGAGCGTGTCGACGGCGAAGATGCGGTGCCGCGCGGCCAGTTCCGCGACGTGCGGGAACCAGGACAGTGAGGTGCCCATGATGCCGGGCAGCAGCACGATCGGTGGCCCGGCCGCGCCGCTCGCCCGGACCCGGGTTGGGCCGTAGCGCGTGCCGACGTCGAGATCCCGCACCGGCACCGGCCAGCGAGCGGCGATTTCGTCGTAGGCGGCGAGGTAACGCTCTTCGCTGCGGGCGCTCTTGAACCGGCCGATCATGAACCCTCCCCAGGTTTCATGGTGCCACTCCATGGTAACACATCGTATTCATTCCATAGTGGACAGTCAGGTTCCGGTGAACCGCTTCGCCGGTTCGTCCGTGTGCCCTGGTGAGGTGGCGACCCGAGAGGAGGGGCTGATGCCCCAAGTGCGCACGACAGGACGACACCGCAAACCCGCGACGATCGGACTCGCCGCACTGGTGGGAGTAGCAGGCGCCACGGCGGCGGCGATCGCGTTGACCAGCCCGGCGAGCAACGCGGCCACGGAGAAGTGCGGTGGTCTGGACACGGCGTTGCAGAACAACCTGACGTTCATTTCGAGCCAGCGCGCGGCCCCGGACGCCCAGTCGGAGGCTCGGATCGCCAACCGCCAGGCGGTGGTCGACCAGATCGAGCAGCAGCGCAAAGCCTCGGGCTGCGTCGATCAGGTGGCGGCGAACGAAGTGGCGGCCCAGTGCGCGGCGATCGCGGCGGCGGGGCAGAACGGCATGGCCGAGGAGAAGGACAAAGCCGCTGCCGCTGCCGCTGCCGGTGTCGGGAAAGGCAAGGGTATGGCGGCGGGGAACGGTGCCGCCGACGAAAACGGCATGGCCGCCGACGAAAACGGGATGGCGGCGGGGAACGGCGCGGCCGACGAGAACGGTATGGCAGCAGACAAGAACGGCATGGCGGGGAAGAAGCCCGCGGCCGCGGAGAACGGTGCGGCGGCCGAGAACGGCATGGCGGGGAAGAAGGCTGCGGCGGCCGAAAACGGTGCGGCCGACAAGAAGGGCGCGGCCAAGAAGGGCGCGGCCGAGGAGAACGGCATGGCCGGGCGCCAGAACGCCGCCGACGAGAAGGCCGCGGCGCAGGATGCCGCTGCCGTCCAGGCCTGCGAGGTGGTCCAGAAGTGCCTGGTCCAGGCCACCGGCGCCGCCGACGCCAACGCCATGGCGAACGGCAAGGCCGAGGAGAACGGCATGGCCGCCGACAACGGCATGGGCGGCGCGGCCGACGAGAACGGCATGGCCGCGGACAAGGGCATGGGCGCCCAGCAGGACGCTGCCGACGAGAACGGCGCCGACCGGAACGGTAAGGCCGCCAAGAAGGAAGCCGCCGGCCAGAAGGATGCGGCGAAGCAGAACGGTATGGCGGAGCAGCAGCAGGGCGCGGGCCGGATCGTTCTCTCCGCGCAGGACTGCGCGGCCATCCTGAACTGCGTTGCGCAGGCAGCGGATCCGGCTGCGGCGGAGCAGCAGGGCATGGCCGCCGAAGAAAGCCGGAAGGCCGAGAACCAGAAGGGCGAGAACCAGCAGAAGGCCAAGAACAACAAGGCCGAAAACAAGGCAGGCACCAAGGCCGGCGAAAAGGCCGATGCCGCCGCCGCGGCGGCGACTCAGTGCGTCGCCGCCGCAGTGGCCGCGGCCGGGAAGACCACCGCGGGACGCTGACCAGGCCCCGGACCCGGGCCGGCGGCCCACGCCGCGGTCCGGGTCCGGCTTCTGCTCCCGTCCCAGCGCCTCGGTCCGGTGCCGGCCGAGCCGGTCCAGCCCAGCCTCACAAACCCTCGAACCAATCACCCGAACCGGTGATGATGGGAACTCCGGCCCGCCGCCGTTCGTTCTCCGGATGAAGCGCAGTACCCTTGCGCCCGGACAACGACCGACGACAGCTTGAGGCTTCAGTGACCACCGACCCGGCGGCCGAGGACCTGCGCGAGGCGGCCGACGAGCTCGCCGTCGCCGGGCAGCTCCCGCGATTCCTGCTGATGTACAAGTTCGCCATCGAAGAGCTGATGACGAAGCTGCGGATCCTCAGCGAGGAGTTCGACTTCGTCCACCAGCACGACCCGATCGAGCACATCACCAGCCGGGTGAAGCGGCCGGAGGCGATCAAGGAAAAGGTGCGCCGCCGCGGTCTCGGCGGCGACTGGGTCTCCGCGGCCCACGTCCTCGACGACATCGCCGGGATCCGGGTCGTCTGCCCGTTCGTCTCCGACGTCCACGAGGTCGCCCGGATGCTCACCGCGCAGGACGACGTCGAGCTGCTGCGCACCAAGGACTACATCGCCAACCCGAAGGCGAACGGCTACCGCAGCCTGCACCTCATCGTCCGCATCCCGGTCTTCCTGTCCGACCGGGTGGAAAAGGTCAAGGTCGAAGTCCAGCTGCGCACCATCGCCATGGACTTCTGGGCGGCGGTGGAGCACAAGCTCTCCTACAAGTACCGCGACAGCGTCCCGGCCGACTTCGCCGGCGAGCTCGCCGCGGCCGCCCGGACCGCGGCCGACCTCGACCGGCGGATGGCCGCGCTGCACGAACGGATCCGTTAAGGCTCGCTCAGCGCGTCGAGCATGATCCGCAGCCCGAATTCGAACTCCGCTTCGTGGTCGCACACGGCCAGATACGGCGCCGCCGCGGCGACCGCGGGCAGTCCGGACGCCGCAAGGTCCGCCAGGCGCCGGCCGCTGCCGCCGAGCGTCGGCGCGGCCTCGACCTCGCGCATCAGCGTGCCGATGAGGAACGCCAGCACCGCCCGCAGCCCGTGCACCGCGCGATCGGGCGGGTAGCCCGCCGCGAGCAGCGGGGCGAGCACCGCCTCCACCGGGGCCAGCGCCGTCATCGACGCGAGCCGGCGGGTGAGCACGAGCGGCGCCGCCCGCGGGTGGCCGAGCATCGCCGCCCGGAACCCGTGCGCCAGCGCCGACATCGTGTCCCGCAGGTCCGCGTCGGCCGGCGGCGCGGGGATCGCGGCCAGCAGGACCTCGGCGATCCCGTCCAGCAGCGCGTCCTTGCCGTCGACGTGGTTGTACAGGCTCATCGGGTCGACGCCGAGCCGTCCCGCCAGCTTCCGCATGCTGACCGCGGCCAAGCCCTCCTCGTCGACCAGCGCGAGCCCGGCGAGCAGAATCCGTTCTCGCGACAGGACACCCTGAGGGGGACGGCCGCGCCGGGTCGTCACGGCGCGAGCACCGCGGGCAGGTTTTCGTAGCCACGCAGGATGCGCGTCGACCGGCGGCGGCCGCCGGGCAGCACCCGCAGGCCGGGGAACCGGTCGAAGATCGTGCGCAGCCCGATCTCGCCCTCCATCCGCGCCAGCGACGCACCCAGGCAGTGGTGGCGGCCGGCGCCGAACGACACGTGGTCGCGCGCGCGGGCCCGGGTGACGTCGAAGACGGCCGGATCGGCGAACACGCCCGGGTCGCGGTTGGCGCCCGCCAGCACCGTCGTGACCAGCGCCCCGCGCGGCAGCGGAACCCCGGCGACCTCGGTCGCGCGCGTGGCCATCCGGCCGGTCAGCAGCACCGGCGGGTCGTACCGCAGCACCTCCTCCACGGCGTTGCCCCACAGCTCTGGCCGGTCCCGCAGCACGGCGAGCTGCCCGGGATCACCCGCGAGCAGCGCGATGCCGCTGCCGAGCAGGTTGACGGTCGTCTCGAAGCCGGCGGCCAGCACCAGGCCCGCGGTCGACTTCAGTTCCGTCTCGGTGAGGCCGACGCCGCCGTCGCGGGCCGCGACGAGCTTGCTTAACAGGTCGTCGCCGGGGTGGCGGCGGAGGTGGTCGAGGTGCTCGCCGAGCCAGGCGTCGAACTCGGCCAGCGCGGTCTCGACGTGGCGGAACGTGCGCCAGCCGAGCCCCAGGTCGAGGCTGGGCGCCGCGGCCGCGCCCAGGGACAGCACCTTGCCGAGGTCGGACGGCGGCACGCCGAGGATCTCGCTGATGACCGTCACCGGCAGCAGGCCGCAGTAGGTCTCGACGAGGTCCAGCGGGGCGCCGGGGTCGAGCGCGTCGAGCAGGCCGTCCGCGATCTCCTGCACCCGGCCGCGCAGCTGCTCCACCGCGCGCACGGTGAACACACCGGTGACCAGCTTGCGGTAGCGGGTGTGCTCGGGCGGGTTGACCGCCAGCAGCGACGGCGGCCGCACCGGGTGCAGGTGCTCGCCCGCCGCCCACTGGCCCAGCCGGCCGAGCGCCGAGCCGTCGGACCCGAAGACGCCGACGCGGAAGTCCTCGCTGGAGAGCACCTCCCGGACGGCGGCGTGGGTGGTGGTCATCCAGCCGAACCGGGTGCGCGCGAGCGGACCGGCGTCGCGGATCTCCTCGAACAGGCCGGTGAGGTCCCGGCCGTCGGCGGCGGCGACCACCATCCGCCCCTGCAGGTCACCGCGCCGGGCCTCGCGGCGCAGCACGGTCCGGGGGAGTGCGTGGCCGAGGCCCCAGCGCACCACGGGTTTCGTCCAGGCCAGGGCTCCGGTCATGACATCCCCTCCGGTCGGCGTACCTACAGTGTAGGTTATCGGCGGCCGGTGCCGGGGCTATCGCGGTTGTCCGGACCTTTGTCCGAGCGGTGCGAGGAGCACGCCCAAGGCGACCAGTTCCGTGAGCGCCATCCCGCGTTCCACCAGGCCGAGCGGGATCAACGTCCACCAGCGCCCGTCCGAGGCCGCGGCCACCACCACCGCGCCCAGGATCACCGCGAACCAGCCCAGCGACGCGATCGCCAGCACGACCGCCAGCCAACGCCGCCCGGGCGACGACGGGAACGCCGTGCGCGCCGCGACCAGCACCGCCAGTGGCAGGGCCACGAACGCCACCACGCTCGCGATCCGGTGCAGCGTGCCGCCGAAGTCCGCACGGGAGACCGTCGCCCAGTCCGGCTTGGGGAACGCCACGATGACCAGCAGCCCGACCGTCCACAGTGTCCCCAGGACGGCCGCGGGCACCGGGAGCCGGCGCTGGCCGCGCAGGACCACCAGGCCGGCCGCCGAGCCGAGGGCGACCAGGACGACCGCGAGGTCGAAGACCCACTTGTGGTCGGACAGACCGTATTCGCTGATCGTGCGGCGGGTGACGCTGATCTGGTCGGTGGGCGGGATGACCTGCAGCAGCAGCACCAGGCCGGCGCCGAGCACCAAGGCCGCGATGCCCGTCAGCGAAACCGCGACCGACACCCGTCGCGCAGGGAACGTGACCATGGACCGACGGTAGCCGACCGGTGGTTGAACTCCCGTGAAACGGGTGAAGCGGGTTGAACGGTGTACGACTTACGGCGGTGTCCTCGGCCGGATTTCCTCCACTATGGTCGCTCGGTTCCGGTACGTCCGTGCGTGCCGGTCTCGGTCAAGGAGGTCGCTTCCTGTGGGGAATTCACCAAGACGGCTGGTGCTGCTGGCTTCGGCCGTCGCACTGGCCGGAACGTTCGTCGCGTTGCCCGCGGGCACGGCGGGTGCGGCGCAGAACATCCTGCGCGCCGACAAGCCGGTGGCCCGTTCGTGCTTCGCGAAGGTGCTGCCCAAGGGCACTTCGGGCACCGATCGCCGGGAATTGACGTCCACTGTGGACGGTCTCGTCCAGGCGCGGCTCAAGGCGGCGCAGGGCGCGGAGGGCGACTGGGACGTCGCCGTGTTCGACAAGGCCACCGGCGCGGTGGTCGCCGCCTCGGCGGCGTTGCGCAGCCACGAACTCGCCGAAAGCTTCGTGAAGAAGGGACAGGAGCTCGTCGTCCAGGGCTGCCGGTACGGCGGCTCGGCCGATCGGGTCCAGCTGGGGGTCGACTTCCTGGCGCTGACGCCGCAGGGCACGCCGACCGGCACCGCCCCGGCGGCCCAGCGCGCGGAACTCGTCCGCGTCGAGACGCCCACGCGCGCCGACAAGAACAAGCTGACCGCGCTCGGCCTCGACGTCACGGAGAAGGGTGACGCGACCGGGGTCGAGGTCGTGCTCGCCGGCGACGCCGACCGCAAGACGCTGAAGGACAGCGGCTTCAAGTCGAAGGTCATCGAGGCGGACCTGTCGGCCAAGTCGGTCCAGGACGCGAAGACCGACCGCCAGTACGCCGCCACGACCGCCGCTTCGGCGCTGCCGTCCGGGCGCACCAGCTACCGGCACCTCTACGAGTACAACTTCGAGATGAAAGAACTGGCTCGCAAGAACCCGAACCTCGTCTCGGCGTTCACGATGCCGGAATCGACCTGGGAAGGCCGGGACGTCGTCGGCGTCGAAATCGCCACGGACGTCAAGAACCTGACCGACGGCAAGCCGGTGAACTTCACCATGGGCGTGCACCACGCCCGGGAGTGGCCGGCCGGTGAGCACGTCATGGAGTGGGCGTACGAGCTGGTCAACGGCTACGCGAAGGATCCGTCCATCCGGTCGCTGGTGAGCAAGACGCGCAACATCGTCGTGCCGATCATCAACCCGGACGGCTTCGAGATCTCCCGCGAGGCCGAGCCCAAGGGCGACTTCACCCGGTTCGACTACGAGATGAAGCGCAAGAACTGCAACGTCAACGACTCGCCGCCGCAGTTCGCGACCGGCGTGTGCAAGGCGAACCCGGGCGGCCGCGTGCGCGGCACCGACCCGAACCGCAACTACGGCGGCTTCTGGGGCGGCGCCGGCGCCGAGCTGACCTGGAGCGGCGACACCTTCCGCGGGTCCGCGCCGTTCAGCGAGCCCGAGGTGCGCAACGTCCGCTCGATCGTGTCCTCGCGCCAGGTGACGAACCTGCTGACGATGCACACCGTCGCGGCGCTCGTGCTGCGTCCGCCGGGCGTGGCCGACGTCCGCCCGCCCCTGGAGGAGCCGCAGTACAAGGCCCTCGGCGACAAGCTGGCCTCGCGCAACGGCTACACCAGCGAGCCGAGCTGGGCGCTCTACGACACGACCGGTAGCACCGAGGACTGGTCGTACTGGGCGACCGGCGGCTGGGGCTTCACCATCGAGGTGGGCGGCAACGGCTTCCACGGGCCCTACGCCGACAGCGTCGTGGCCGAGTACGCGGGCCTGGCCCCCGCGGCCGGCGCCGGCAAGGGCGGCAACCGGCAGGCGTTCCTGGACATGCTGGGCAACGCGGCCGACCCGCAGCAGCACTCGACGCTGATCGGCTCGGCGCCCAAGGGCTACCAGCTCAAGCTGCACAAGACGTTCCAGACGCCGACGTCGCCGGTGATCCAGCCCGACGGCTCCACCAAGCCGCCGATCTACATCACCGACGACCTGAACTCGAAGTTCACCGCCACCGGCGGGCGCTTCGCCTGGTCGGTCAACCCGTCGACGCGGCCGTACGTGGCCGGCCGGTACGGGCGCGATCCGCAGGGTCCGGCGCAGCAGGGCTACGCGGTCGCCAACCCGCCCGGTGTTCCGGCGATCAACCAGAACTACCCGGCCGACCCCACGGGTGACTCGTTCACCTTCCACGTCGACGGCCTGCCGAAGGTCGACAACGGGAAGTTCAGCGTCAACATCAACTGGGCGAGCACCTCGACCGACTGGGACCTGTTCATCTACGACTCGGCGGGCAACCTGGTCAGCTCGTCGGCCAACGGCGGTACGACGTCCGAGCACGCCGTGCTGTTCGACCCGCCGGCCGGTGACTACAAGGCCGTGGTGGTCAACTACGACCAGGCCGACCCGAACGCGGTCGACGACTGGACCGGCGACGTCTCGTTCTCGTCGCCGATCCCGCCGACCTACGGGACGAAGGAGGCCTACCAGCTGACCTGCTCGTCGCCGAACGGCAAGCTCGTCGGCGTGGCGGACGTCTACGCCGACCGCGGCCAGACGGTCGACGTCGGCGAGGTCTGCACCCGCTCCGCGCACGCGCAGAAGCAGCGCGCCTCGGGCGGCGTCCGGTAGTAGTAGTGCGGTTCCGTTCGTGAAGGCCTCCTCGCTCGCGCGGGGAGGCCTTCACGGCGTGGTGGCGAGGATGACGCCGAGGACGACGAGAATCGTGCCCACGACGCGGTTGAGGGCCGGTTCGGCGCGGGCGTACCAGCGCCGGGTGGCGGGGGAGGAGAACAGCAGGGCGACGCTCAGGTGCCAGCCGGCCGAGGCGGCGACGATCAGCGCGACGGCGGCGGCCTTGACGGCGGTGGGTTCGGTCGGCGGCAGGGTGGCGGTGAGGACGCTCCCGAAGAACGCGGCGGCCTTCGGGTTGGTGAGGTTGCTGAGGACGCCGCGGCCGAAGGCGTTGCCGCGCCTCGCCGTCGCTTCGCGGGATCGCCCGGCGGGCGGGGCCGCGGGGGCCGCCACAGCCGGATGCCCAGCCAGGCGAGATAGCCACCGCACGCGACGCGCAACGCCGTCGCCAGCCACGGCGTGCGGGCCAGGACAGTGCCCAGGCCGAAGACGGCGACCGCGGCCAGCAGCCCGCCCGCGGCGACCACGCCGAGCGCGATCGCGACCGCGGCGCGCCGGGTTCCGGTGGCGGCGGTGTGGGCGATGAGGACGAAGTTGGGGCCGGGGGTGATCGCGGCCGGGAGGTAGGCCAGCAGAACGGTGCCGAGCGTGGCCGCCGCGCTCACGCGGCCCGGCCGCCTCCGACCACCTGGTCGCGCAGCCTCCGCAGCGTCTCGTGGTCCACAGTGGACGGATCCGCCGCCAGCCATTCGCCGATCTCGTGCAGGAACTCTTCCGGGGTCATCGGGGCGACCGCCAGCTCTCCGGGATCCGCCGTGGTCAGTTCGCCGCTGCGGCTCGGGTAGACGATCATCGCGCCCCGCAGCGCCACATCCGGCAGCAAGCCGCGGTAGGCCGCCAGGCTTTCGGTGAGCCGGCTGCCGCCGCCGCGGAACGGGCGGCCGTTGCGCAGCAGCCTGCCGTCCTCCGCCGTCTCGTAATGGCCCGGCAGCCACAGCTTCGACTCGATGAGCACGAGCCGCTTCCCGCACAGGACCGCGTGGTCCACGTCGGCGAACACCGAACCCGGCCAGGCGAGCCCGTGGAAGATGCGCGCGCCCGGCAGCCGGGTCAGGTAGCCCTCGAGCAGGTCCGCGGTGAGCCGCTCGGCCAGCTCGTCGCGCTCGGTGCCGGGCGCGCCGAACACCGTGCGGCCGCCGAACTCCTCGGCGTACGCCTCGCGCGCCTTCGCGTCGCGCAGGTACCCGCGCGCCAGCCGCTGGACCAGCAGCGCGGTGCCGGCCGTGAGCAGCAGCCAGACGATGAGCACCGGCGTGCTGAACCCGACGCCGGTGACCAGCGGCAGGAGCACCAGCACCATCCCGGCGACCGCGACGACCACCGGCGTGTGCCCTGGCCCGCGGCGGCGGCCGTGCCGCGTCCGGGTGTCCTCGCCGGCGACGTGCCACCAGCTCAGGTCCTCGGCGTCCAGCTCGGGCAGGTCGGGGACGAAGCCGGGCTCGTCGCCGAAGCGCCGCCGGGGACGCGGCCGGACCGGCACCGGCACCACGGTCGCGCGGCCGGAGTCGTAGCGCGCGCGGGCGGCCGGGTCGCTCAGGACGTCGTAGGCCTCGCGCAGCAGCCGGAACGTGCCGACCGTGCCGCCGCCGTCCGGGTGCATGGTCTTGGCCAGCCGGCGGTAGGCCGTCTTGACGTCGGCCGCCGTGGCGTCGCGGCGGAGGCCGAGCACCTCGTAGTAGTCGACGTCGGGCACGCGGGTGGTCACCTCCGATGGCTGCGCGAAGACTTTATGGGGTCGGGTCGCGGCGGCTGCCACCGCCTCGGCGGCGCGGCGGGGTGATGGTCCTCGGTGCAGGTCAGGGCGGTGTGAGGAGTTTTGCCGGTGACGGCCCGGAAACGGACGCTTCGACGTGGCGCGGCCGGGGGTCCTGCGCGACGGCGGGTGCCCCGGTTTGGCGTGGACCGTCCACTGAGGACTCTTGTCACCCGGAAGTGTTGTCGTGGCGGAGAATGTCGGAGTTTCGCGTGACAGTTCGTAGCCGGGTTTTACCTGAATGGCCCTGAACATGTGTTCGAATCTTCGGCTACGCTTGAGCCATGTCCTCGACACCCCTCAGACGTGACGGGCCCACCGCCACCCCACCTCGGCAGCGGGCCCGTCACCCCCGTCAGCGCTCGCGCAGCAGGTACCGCTGCAGCTTGCCGCTGGCATTGCGCGGCAGTGCGTCGAGGAAGCGCACCCGGCGCGGGTACTTGTACGGCGCGGCGACGGCTTTGGCGTGCTCCTGCAGGGCGTGTGCGACGTCCGGGCCCGGGGCGACGCCCGGCCGGAGCACGACGAAGGCCGTCACGACCGCGCCCCGATCCGGGTCGGGGGTGCCCACGACCGCGCACTCCTCGACGTCCGGGTGCGTCAGGAGCACCTCTTCGACCTCGGGAGCCGCGATGTTGTAACCGGAAGAGACGATCATGTCGTCGCTGCGCGCCACGAAGCGGAAGTAGCCGTCGGGTTCGCGGACGTACGTGTCGCCCGTGATGTTCCAGCCGTCGCGGACGTAGTCGGCCTGCCGGGGGTCGTCGAGGTAGCGGCAGCCGGTGGGGCCCTGGACGGCGAGCAGCCCGGGCGTGCCGTCCGGAGCCGGCCGGCCGTCGACGTCCAGCACAGCGGCGCGGAAGCCGGGGACCACCTTGCCCGTCCGGCCGGGGCGCGCGTCGCCGTCGGCCGCGGAGATGAACACGTGCAGCATCTCCGTGCTGCCGATGCCGTCGATCAACGGCGATCCGACGACCTCGCGGTACCGCTCGGCCAGGGTGGCCGGGAGTGCTTCCCCGGCGGAGACGGCGCGCCGGACCCCGGCCAGCAGGGGGCCGTCGCCGGAGCCGAGGATCGCGCGGTAGGCGGTCGGGGCGGTGAACAGCACGGTCACCGCCTGTTCGGCGACGATCGACGCCAGCTCCTTGGGCGTCGCGCGTTCCAGCAGGAGCACCGACGCGCCGGCGTGCAGCGGGAACACCAGGAGGCCGCCCAGTCCGAAGGTGAAGGCCAGCGGCGGGGTCCCGCAGAAGACGTCGTCCGGGGTGGGCCGGACGACGTGCCGGGAGAACGTGTCGGCGATGGCGAGCAGGTCCCGGTGGAAGTGCATGGTCGCCTTCGGCGTCCCGGTCGTACCGGAGGTGAAGGCGAGCAGGGCGACGTCGTCGGCGGCCGTCGGCACGTCGGCGAAGGTGGCCGGGTGGCGGGCGCAGCGTTCGGCCAGTTCCGTGCCGTAGGACACGACGGGCAGGCCGGGTGGCAGCTCGCCGAGCAGGCGCTCGTCGCACAGGGCGACGCTCGGCCGTGCCTTCTCGACGATCTTGTCGAGCTCGTGGCGGCGCAGCATCGGCATGGTCGTGATGGCGACGGCCCCGGCTTTGAGGACGCCCAGCCAGCACGCCGCGAGCCACGGCGTGTTGGTGCCGCGCAGCAGCACGCGGTTGCCGGGCACGACCCCGAGTTCGGCGGTGAGGACGTGGGCGATCCGGTTGGCGCGGGCCAGGACGTCGCCGTAGGTCCACGTTTCGTGCGGCGAGCGCAGGCAGGGGCGGTCGGCGCCGAGGCGGGCGGCGGTCTCGTCGAGCAACGCGGTCGCGGCGTTGAGGCGGTCGGGGTAGTGCAGCTCCGGCAGGTCGAACACCAGCCGCGGCCACTGGTCGCCGGGTGGCAGCCGGTCGCGGCAGAACGAGTCGGTGTGAGCGCTGGGAGAAAGCTGCATCGTCGCTCCTCGGTCTCGGCCGCCCCGCCCCTCGGGAACGTAACACTCGTTGCGACCGTCGAGAAGACGCAATGTCGTATCGATGACGACAGCGATGAGAAGGCGACGCGAGTGGCGTGACCGCGCCGGGCGGACCCCGGGTCACCCCGACGTGGGCGCGCGGGATCACGGCGTCGCGGGCTGCCGCCCAGTAGCTTCTTGATCATGGTCGAGACGCCCGAACCCCCGCCCACCCTGGCCGATCCGCGCGCGCTGCTGCTGGGCTACCTCGACCACAACGCCACCGCCGTCCTGCGCAAGCTCGACGGCCTCTCGGAACGCGACCTGCGGCGGAGTGTGCTGCCGTCGGGGTGGACGCCGCTGGGCATGGTCAAGCACCTCGCCTGCACCGAACGGTTCTGGATCCGATACCTGTTCGCCGGCGAAGACGTCGACTTCTCCTGGCCCGGCACCGCCGAGCAGGAGTGGTTCGTCGCTCCGGAAGAAACTTCGGCGGACATCACGGCGTTCTTCCTGGCGGAGCGCGAAAACTGCGCCCGGCTCGCCGCGAGCACACCGTTGGGCGCCCGGGCCGCCCGGACGACCCGCCGCGGCGGCGCGGAAGAGCACCCGACGTTCGCGTGGATCCTGTGCCACCTGGTGCAGAGCTTCGCCCGGCACGCCGGGCACGTGGATGTCGGCCGCGAGCTGATCGACGGCGTGACCGGCCGATAGCGCGCTCAGGCGGGCGGGGCGACCGTGGCGTCCTGGCCGGCCCGGCGCAGTGCGTCGGCGACGAACCCGGTGGCCTTGAGGTCTTCGACCAGCTCGTGCAGGAAGGTGACCGTTTCCGGACGGCGGGCCGGGGTGGTGCAGACCGCCTGCCGGATCTCCATGAAGCGTCCGGGGAGCAGGCGGGTTCCGGGGTGGGCGGCGACGTAGGCGGTCATCGGCTGGCGGATCCCGGCGGCGACCTCCAGCCCTTCGGTCTCGAACGCCGTGACACCGTCCTCGCCGCGCACAATCGTGGCCTGCTCGACGGTCCGGGTCAGGTACAGGTCGTACGCGGACCCCTGCTTGACCCCGATCCGGACGCCCGGCCGGTCGACGTCGGCGGTGGTGGCGAACGGCGAGCCGTCGGCCACGGCGTACACGCCTTCGATGACGACGTACGGCGCCGTGAACGCGACCTCGGCGGCGCGCGCGGGCTCGATCGCCAGGAAACCCAGGTCGGCCGCGCCCGAGGTCAGCGCTTCGAACGACTTGCGGGCCGCGTCGAAGCAGGCGAACTCCACCGGGACGTCCAGCCGCGCGGCCACTTCGCGGGCGAGGTCGACCGTGACCCCGCCCGGGTCGGCCGGGGTGCCGTGCGCGAGCACGGGGTTGCCGAGGTTGACGGCAGCGCGCAGCGTGCCGGTGGGCGCGAGGTCCCGGGCGACGGCGGAAAGATCTCCCATGACCGGCGAGGCTAACGGCGGGGCCGGGCGTGCGCCCCACGAGTGTCGCTCACGCCACCGGCGGCTCGTCCGCCGTGGTCAGGGCGAACACCGTCTCCTGGTGGTAGACCTCGCCGGGGCGCAGCACCGTGCTGGGGAAGTCCGGGCGGTTGGGGGAGTCCGGGAAGTGCTGGGCTTCCAGCGCGAAACCGGCGCCGCGGTGGTACGGGCGGCCGCTCGTACCGGTCAGGTTCGCGGTGAGGTAGTTGCCCGAGTAGAACTGCAGGCCCGGCTCGGTCGTCCACATGGTGAGCAGGCGCCCGGACCCCGGGTCCCACGCCCGGGCGGCGAACGGCGCGCCGTCGTCGAGCACCCAGTTGTGGTCGTAGCCCTGGCCGATCACCAGCTGCGGGTCGGGTTCGCCGACGCGGGCGCCGATCGGCACCCCCCGGCGGAAGTCGAACGGCGTGCCCTCGACCGGCACCGGGTCGCCGGCCGGGATCAGGTCGTCGCCGGTCGGGCAGAACCGGCTCGCCGCGATTTCCAGGCGGTGCTCGTGGACGTCGCCCGCGCCTTCGCCGGCCAGGTTCCAGTAGGTGTGGTTGGTGAGGTTGACGACCGTCGGCGCGTCGGTGGTGGCGCGGTAGGTGATGCGCAGCCGATCGCGCGGGTCGAGGCGGTAGGTGACCTCGGTGGTGAGCCGGCCGGGGTAGCCCTGGTCGCCGTCCGGGCTGACCAGCGTGAGCCGCACCGCGACGCCGTCGCCGTCCCGGATCTCGGTGGCGGACCAGACCCGCGTGTCGAACCCGGCGGGGCCGCCGTGCAGGCTGTTCTTCCCGTTGTTCAGCGGCACCCGGTACTGGACGCCGTCGAGGGTGAAGGTGCCGCCGGCGATCCGGTTGGCGAACCGGCCGATCACCGCGCCCAGGAACACCCGGTCGGCTTCGGGCCGGTTGTTGGCGACGTACCCGTCGAGGTCCGCGAAGCCGAGGACGACGTTGCCGAGCCGCCCCTCGCGATCCGGCGCCTCGAGGGACTGGATGACGCCGCCGTAGTCGAGCACGCGCACGACCGGACCACCGGGCCGGCCGAGGGTGTACCGGTGGACATCGGTGCCGTCGGCCTGGCCGAACAACTCACGGGTGAGCTCGGGTGCGGTCATCGGTGGGTCCTCCCCGACTGTTAGCGCTAACAGCCTGGGAAGACAGTAGGCTCGCGGCCGCGCACGGTCAAGGATCCCCAGTGCGCCGACGACCGGCACCGGCTCGAAGCATCCGACCGGCGGTCGCCCCGGCTCCTCGGCCGGAAGCGCCGGTTGCTGGAGCGGCCCGGGGTGGGGCGGCCGGTTGCCGGGCGGCCTCGTCGTCGCCGGTCAGGCTTGGCTTCGGCCGTCCACTGGCGGCCGCGTGCCCAGCAGCTGGTGGGCACGCAGGGCCATCTGGATCTCCAGCCGCTTCGCCGGGTTCGCCAGCCGGTCGCCGAACAGCTCGGTCAGCTGGCTCACGCGGTAGCGGACCGTCTGGGGGTGGATGCGCAACGCCTGGGCGATCTCCGGCGTGTTCCCGTTGTGCTCCAGCCAGCTCAGCAGCGTCTCCGCCAGCCGCGTCTGCTGCTTGACCGTCAAGCCCGCGAACGGGGCGAGCGCGGTCGCCGACAGCTCGTCCAGCAGGAAGCGGTCGATCAGCAGCCAGTGCGTGGCCAGGTGGTCGGCCGTGTGGGTGACCGGGGCGTCGCCGGCCAGGCCCCGGCGGACGAGGTCGAGCGTGCGGCGGGCCCACCGGAGAGACGTCGCCGCGTCGGCCGGGCGGACGCGGGGGCCGACCGCCGCGCGCCAGCCCGGGAGGCGGCCCTCCAGCCCGCGCAGGTCGCGGTCGGGGTAGGGGGTCAGCAGGCACGGCTCGGGGCCGTCGAGGTCCAGCAGCACGTCGCCGGCCACCTGCGGGGTCGGTGGCGGGTGCTGGTCGGTCCGCGGGTCGAGGGCGACGACCGTGACCCACTCCGGCATCGCCCACTGCGCTGCCTGGGCCATCGTCGCCAGCGTCGCCGGGGATGACGGCGGTGTCGACAGCAGCAGTTCGAAGAGCCGGCGGCGCCGTCGCTCGAGCGTGCCGGCCGCCATCGCCTGCGCCAGGGTGTACCCCTCGACCGAGTACGCGGAAATCTCTTCCACATAGGCGAAAATGGCTTCCGCGCCGACGCACAGCACGGCCGCCGGGAACCGGTGGGCCTGCCCCAGTTCGGCGACGTACCGCCACGCCGCGCGGCCACCCGCGCGGTAGGCGGCCTGCAGGGAATTGAGGCTGCCGCCGTCGTGGTGCACGCGCTTGCCGACCTCCACGAACAACTTGGCCCAATTGTCCTGTGTGGACGCCAGATCCTCGATGCTGTCGATGCAGCTGAGCACGGCCTGCTCGATCGCGAGCACGATCATCTTGCCGAACTCGCCTTCGAGGGGCTTGGCGTACTCGGGAACGGCCCGCTGGACCTCCTCGAGGATCCGCCGGGCGAGCGGGTCGGCGTGCGGCCGGAACCGGCGCGCCATTTCCGTCGGCAGCGAGCACCACAGCTGCCGCGCACGGCCGGTGCCCCGCGGGTGCGGGATCGTCGCCTGCGTGGTCGTCCGGGTCATGGCTCACACCCCTTTGCCGCGCCTGGTGAACAGGTCGCGCCGTGCTCGGCGCGGACGTCATGTACTCACACGGGAACGGACTTGGCAACCGCCCTCCCTGCGCCGGGAGCGGCTTCTGTCACGCCGGGCGCAACGGCCGCACCGGCGTTTGTCACCTGCGGGACAATCCCGGATCACTAACTCCGGCAAAGGTTTCCGGAATCCGATTTGTGAACCGGGACGGTATCTTCGCGCCCCTTCCCGTTGTTAGCGTGATCAACCGGCACGCGGGAGGAGAACACCGATGACGGCGCTCGTTTCCTGGTGTTTCCGCCGGGCCGGCGTCGTGATCGTGCTGTGGCTGGTGGCGCTGGGCGGGCTGGTTTCCGCCGCGGCGCACACCGGCGCGGCCTTCCGCGACACGGTGGACCTGCCCGCCGCGGACAGCACGGCGGCGGCGAAACTGCTGCGCACCACCGGCGCCGCGGAACGCGTCGTCGTGCGCTCGCCGGACGGCCCGGTCGACAGCGGCGCGGGCCGCGACCGGCTCGACGCGCTCGCCGCCCGGCTGGCGGCGGTGCCGCACGTCGTGGCCGTCGATCCGCCGCCCGGCCTGCTGTCCGCCGACCGGCGGACGGCGGTGCTCACCGTGCGCTTCGACGCGCCGGCCGCCGACCTCGGGCAGGAGACGGCCGACGCGCTGGCCGCCACCGTCCGCGACGCCGGGGGACTGACCGCGGGCGCGTCCGGGGAGCTCGCCGCGATGACGGCGGCCGCCCCCGACCTGGGCAACGCCGGGATCGGCCTGCTCGCCGCGGCCGCGGTGCTGCTGGTGGCCTTCGGCTCGGTGACCTGCGTCCTCCTCCCGATCCTCACCGCGGCGGTCTCCGTCGGCTCCGCCCTGGCCGCCGTGACGCTGTTGTCGCACGTCATGACCATGCCGAAGATCAGCACCGAGATCGCCGCGCTGCTCGGGCTCGGCGTCGGCGTCGACTACGCGCTGTTCGTGCTCACCCGCTACCGGCAGGGCCGCCGGGACGGCGCCGAGCCGGGGGCGGCGCTGGCCGTCGCGGCCGCGACCTCCGGCCGCAGCGTGGTCCTCGCCGGGGTCACCGTGTGCGTCTCGCTGGCCGGGATGGTCACCATCGGCCTGGCGTTCCTGGACGGGATCGCGGTCGCCGCCGCGGTCTCGGTGCTGCTGACCGGGTTCGCCGCGCTGACCCTGCTCCCCGCGCTGCTGCGGCTCCTCGCCCGCCGGATGAGCCTGCGCCCGGATGGCGGCGCCGCCGGGTGGGCGCGGCTGGCCCGGTCGGTGACCGCGCGTCCCGGCCCGTACACCCTCGCCGCCCTGCTGGTCGTCGCGGTGCTGGCGCTCCCGATGACCGGGCTGCGGCTCGGCGTGCCGGACGCCGCGCTCGACCCGCCCGGCAGCGTCACCCGGACCGCCGCCGAGCTGCTGGAAGAGGGCTTCGGACCGGGCGCGGACGCACCGTTGCTGGTGGTCGGGACCGGCGGCGGCGAGTCGGTGGGCGCGCTGCGGGAAGCGCTGCTCGCGAGTGCCGACGCCGGCCCGCCCACCGCGTTGCCCGGGGGCGGGTGGCTGCTGACGGTGATCCCGCGGACGGGCCCCGGCGATCCGGCCACCGGCGAGCTGCTCGCGTCGACGCGGGTGATGGCCAGGATCATCGGCAGCCCGGACGCGCACGTCGGCGGGGTCGTCGCGGCCCGGGCGGACTTCTCCGCGGCGATCACCGCGCGGCTGCCGCTGTTCCTCGCCACCGTCGTCGGGATTTCGGTCCTGCTGCTGGCCTGGGTGTTCCGCAGCGTGCTGATCCCGCTCACCGCGGCGGTGATGAACCTGCTGACCGCGGCCGCCACCATCGGCGCGGTCGTGTTCGCCTTCGGCGGCCCGGTCGAGCCGTACCTGCCCGTGTTCCTGTTCGCCGGGCTGTTCGGGCTGTCGATGGACTACGAGGTCTTCCTCATCGCCCGCATCCAGGAGGCCTGGCGCCGCCACGGCGACACCCGCGCGGCCATCGTCGACGGCGTCGCGGCGACCGGGCGGACCATCACCGCGGCCGCGCTGATCATGGCGCTGGTGTTCGTGTCGTTCGCTTTCGTCGACGCCCGGGTGGTGCGCGAGGCGGGCGTCGGCCTGACCGTGGCCGTGCTCCTGGACGCCGTCGTGGTCCGGTGCGTGCTCGTCCCCGCGGTGATGGCCCGGCTGGGCGCGGCGAACTGGTGGTTCCCGCGCCGCAAGGCCGCGGTCGCCGGCGAGCTCGCGGGGAGCACGCGATGACCCGGCGGACCCTGGCCGTGCTCGCGCTCGGCGCGTTCGTGACGACGCTGGACAACACGATCGTCGCCGCGGGCGCGCCGTCCATCGCCCGCGATCTCGGCCTGGACGTCGGCGCGCTGCAGTGGGTCGCGCTCGGGTACATGCTGCCGTTCGCCGGGCTCCTGCCGGTGGCGGGCGCGCTGGTGGACCGCTGGGGCCGGCGCCCGGCCCTGACGGGCGCCCTCCTCGCGTTCGGCGCCGGCGCGGCGGCGGGCGGACTGGCGGGCTCGGCGTGGCTGCTGGTCGCCGCCCGGGTGCTGCAGGGGATCGCGGCCGCGTTCCTGGTGCCGGGGCTGCTGAGCCTGCTGCGGACCAACCTCGACGCGCGCGGGCGCACGCTCGGCGCGGCGGTCTGGACCGCCTGCCTGGCGGCCGCGCTGGCGCTGGGGCCCGCCCTCGGCGGTGTCTTGAGCGAATACTGCGGCTGGGCCTGGATCTTCTTCGTCAACCTGCCGTTCGTGGCCGCGATGCTCGTGCTGCTGCCGTCGACCGTGCCACCCGGCCGCGACGCGGGGACCCGTGCGCCACCGGCGTCGGCGATGGTCCTGGTGACGGCGAGCCTGGTGCTGCTCACCACTGCGCTGGCCGAACCCCGGCTCCGGCTCCCGCTGCTCGCCGCGGGGACCGCGCTCGGCGTCGCGTTCCTCGTCCGGGAACGGCGGGCGGCCGAGCGGCTGGTCCCGCCGGCCCTGACCGGGAACCGGGTGTTCCTGGGCTCGCTCGGCCTCCAGCTGTTGTGGGGACTGGGAATCTCCGGGATCTTCTTCTTCACGCCGTTGCTGCACCAGGAGTTCGTCGGGCTCGGCCCGGCCGGCGCGGGGCTGCCCCTGGTGCTGGTCGCGGTCGCGGTCGGGGCCGCGACGCCGCTGGTGCCCGCGGCCGTCGCCCGCTATGGTCCACTTCGGACAGTGGCGGCGGGGCTGGTGGTGGTGGGGGCGGGCCTGCTCGCCCTCGCCGCGGTGAACCACGTCCCTTCGCTGTGGCCGCGCGTGCCCGGCATGGTCCTGATCGGTGCGGGCTCGGCCTTCACCGTCCCGATGACGTCGCACGCGCTCGACGTGGTGGCGGAGCGGTATTCCGGCACGGCTTCGGGATTGCTCACCGCGGCGCGGGAACTGTCGAGCGCACTCGGCGTCGCGCTGATCGGCGCGGTGCTGACGGCGGTGCGCGCGGCGCGGCTCGAAGCGGGGGTTCCCGCCGGGGCGGCGCTGGCCGGCGGGTACACCGCGGGCCTGCTCGCCGCGGCCGGGCTGACGTTCGCCGGCGCGCTGCTGGCCGTGCGCGTCCCGGCGAGCCGCGCCGCCGGGACCTCGTCGCCGCGTGACAAACGTGCGGTCCCCTAACCCGTTTCCCCATGAGTATCGGAGATCGAATCGTTGACAACCGCACCGGCGCGGCTATTCACTGCGCCGGTAAACGCTCTCTGCGAGGATGCATGGAAACCATTTCCCGGCCGGTTCCCGGCACCGGTGTCCCCGTCGCCGCCGGCGAGTCCTTCGCGACCCTGCTGGGTCACTGGGCGCGCCGCCTTGGCGACCGGATCGCCGTGACCCACCTCGACCACCGCGACGGCGCCGACGGCCGGGCGGTCACGCTCACCTGGCGCGAGCTCGACGAGCGGGTCGAGGCGGTCGCCGCCCGGCTGTCCGAAGTGGCCGGTCCGGGGGAGCGGGCGGCGGTGCTGGCCGGGCAGTCCGCGGGGTACGTCGTCGCGTTCCTCGGCGCGCTGCGGGCGGGACTGGTCGCCGTGCCGTTGTTCGCACCCGGCCTGCCCGGGCACGCGGGCCGGCTGGCCGCGGCGCTCGCCGACTGCGGTCCGCGCGCCGTGCTGACCACGGCCGGGGAACGCGAGGCGGTCACCCGGTTCCTCGCCGATGCACCGGTCGATCCGGTGGTGATCGAGGTCGACGCCGTGCCGGCGGCGGCCGGGGCGCGCGACTGGCCCGAGCCCGATCCGGACGCCCCGGCGTACCTGCAGTACACGTCCGGGTCGACCCGCTCGCCCGCCGGGGTCGTGCTGACCCACCGCAACGTGCTCGCCAACGCCCGCCAGGCGTGTGCGGCTTACGGCGCCGAAAGCGGCACCACGTCGGCGGTCAGCTGGCTGCCGCTGTTCCACGACATGGGCCTGATCCTCGGCATCGGCGCGCCGATGGCCGGCGGGCTGGAGTCGGTCCTGATGGACCCGCTGGCATTCCTCGAACGGCCCGCCCGCTGGTTGCGTGCGCTCTCGGCCAGTCCGGGGGCGATCAGCGCGGCCCCCAACTTCGCCTACGCCTACTGTGCTTCCCGCGTCACCGAGTCCGAAAAGGCCTACCTCGAGCTGAGCCGGGTCGTCTCGCTGATCAACGGCAGCGAACCGGTGCTGCCGTCGACGATCGCGAAGTTCCACGACGCCTTCGCCGCGTGCGGGCTGCGGCCGGAGGTGCACCGGTCCTCCTACGGCCTGGCCGAGGCCACCGTGCTGGTTTCGGTGACGGACGCGGGGAAACCGCCCCGGCAGGTCACCTTCGACCGGGCGCGGCTCGCCGCCGGGTACGCGGAGCCGGCCACCCCGGGCGCGTCCGCCACGACGCTCGTCTCGTGCGGCCGTCCGGTCGGCCAGCGCGTGCGCATCGCCGACCCGGTGACCGGGCGGCCCGCGGAACCGGGCGAGGTCGGCGAAATCCGGGTCAGCGGCCCGAACGTCGGCCGTGGCTACTGGGGCCGGGCGGCGGCGTCGGCCGCCACCTTCGGCCTGCCGCCGCTCGATCCGGACACCGGCGAGGGCTGGCTGGCGACCGGCGACCTCGGCGTGGAGTTCGACGGCGAGCTGTTCGTGACGGGCCGGCTGAAGGACCTGGTCGTCGTCGACGGCCGCAACCACTACCCGCAGGACATCGAGCAGACCGTCGAGGAGCACCCGGCCGTCCGGCCGCACTCGGCCGCCGCCTTCGCGATCGACGGCGATGACGGGGAGGCCGCGGTCGTGGTCCTGGAACGCGCGAAGGACACCGAAGCCGACCTCGCCGAGGCGGCTTCAGCGCTGCGCGCGGCGGTGTCGGCCGGGCACGGGCTGCGCCTACACGACGTCGTCTTCCTGGCGCCGGGCGAGGTGCCCCGCACCTCCAGCGGCAAGATCAGCAGGGCGCGCTGCCGAGCGTCCTACACCGACGGTGCGCTCACCGCGCGGCGGCTCGGATGAGCGCGCCGGACGCCGCGGCGATCCGCGCCTGGCTGATCGCGCGGATCGGCGACGTGGCCGTCGACCGGCCACTGCACGAAACCGGACTGTCCTCACGGGACGCGACGAGCCTGGCGGCCGACCTCGGCGAGTTCGTCGGCCGCCCGCTGGCCCCGACCCTGGTGTGGCAGTACCCGACGATCGCCGCTCTCGCCGACCATCTGTCCACTGTGGAGACAGTGTCGGCGTACGTGCCGCTGCGGGAGGACGGCGAGCCGATCGCGGTCATCGGCCTCGGCTGCCGGCTCCCGGGCGGCATCGAGTCCCCGGAAGCGTTCTGGCGCTTCCTCGACGCGGGCGGCGACGGCATCGGCGACGTCCCCGAGGGCCGCTGGGAGACCTTCGCCCCGGCGGAAGACCTCGCCGGCGTGCCCGCGCGCGGCGGGTTCCTCGACGACGTCGCCGCCTTCGACGCGGCGTTCTTCGGCATCACCCCGCGGGAAGCCGAGGCGATGGACCCGCAGCAGCGGATCCTCCTGGAAGTCGCCTGGGCGGCGCTGGAGCACGCGGGCATCCCGCCGTCCACCCTGCGCGGCAGCCGGACCGGCGTGTTCGTCGGGCTCTCGGCCACCGAGTACGGCTCGCTGACGATGACCGACGTCGGGGGTGTCGACGTCTGGTCCGGCACCGGCGCGGCGGCGAGCATCGCGGCGAACCGGCTGTCGTACCTGCTCGACCTGCGCGGGCCCAGCCTGACGCTGGACACCGCGTGCTCGTCTTCGCTGGTGGCGGTGCACCAGGCGGTGCAGAGCCTGCGCCGCGGCGAAAGCGAGACGGCGCTGGTCGCCGGGGTGAACGTCCTGCTTTCCCCCGGTATCACGGCCGGGTTCCACCGGGCGGGGGTGCTGGCCGCGGACGGCCACTGCAAGCCGTTCGACGCGGCCGCCGACGGGATCGCCCGCGGCGAAGGCTGCGGCGTGGTCGTGCTGAAGCCGTTGCGGGCGGCGCGGGGCGACCGGGTGCTGGCGGTGATCCGCGGCAGCGCGGTCAACTCCGACGGCCGGTCCAACGGCCTGACGGCACCCAACCCGGACGCCCAGGCGGCGTTGCTGCGCGACGCGTACGCCACGGCCGGTGTCGAGCCATCCTCGGTGGACTACGTGGAGGCGCATGGAACCGGGACGCCGCTGGGTGACCCGCTGGAGGCGGGGGCGCTGGCCGAGGTCCTCGGTGCGGGGCGTCCGGCGGACCGTCCGCTGCTGCTCGGGTCGGTGAAGAGCAACCTGGGCCACCTCGAAGGCGCGGCCGGGATCACCGGGCTGCTGAAGGTGGTGCTGGCGATGACGCACCGGCGGCTGCCGCCGAGCCTGCACTTCCGTTCGGCGAACCCGCACATCGACTTCACCGCGTTGCGGGTGGTTTCGGCGGGGATGGACTGGCCGCGGTACTCCGGGACGGCGCGGGCCGGCGTGTCGGCGTTCGGCTTCGGCGGCACGAACGCGCACGTGGTGGTCGAAGAGTGGCCGGCGGCGTCGTTCCCGCTCCGGGCCGGGGAGAGCGGGCCGCAGGTGTTCGCGCTGTCGGCCCGGTCGGCGGAGGTGCTGCGGGCGCGGGCGGGCGAGCTGGCGGACTGGCTGGAGGAGAGCTCGGCGCCCCTCGACGCGGTGGCGGCGACGCTGGCGCACCGGCGGGAGCACCTCCCGGTGCGCGGGGCGGTGGTCGGGGAGAGCCGGGACGAGGTGGTCGAGGCCCTGCGCGCCTTGGCCGCCGGTACCGAGCGCCCCAATGTGGCCTTCGGTGCGTCAGACGCACCCAATGTGGCCTTGGGTGCTCCTCCCTTGCCCCCGCCGCCACCCTCAACGGAGGCGCTTCGCGCCGCTGTGTCATTCAACGCACCCAAGGCCCCATTGGGGCACTTGAGTGGGGACGATGTCGTCTTCGTTTTCTCCGGCTATGGGTCGCAGTGGCCCGGGATGGGCCGCCTGCTGCTCCGCTCCGAACCCGCCTTCCGGGCCGAAATCGAGGCGCTCGATCCCGTCTTCCGCGCCGAAGCCGGGTTCTCCCTGCGCGAAGCCCTCGAACACGACCTTCCCGACCTCGCCGCGACGCAGCTCGCGCTGTTCGGCGTGCAGCTCGCCCTGGCCGCCCTCTGGCGGGCGCACGGTGTCGTGCCCGCCGCCGTGCTCGGGCACTCGATGGGCGAGGTCGCCGCCGCCGTCGTGGCCGGGGCGCTCGGCGTCGCCGACGGCCTGAAGGTCATGGCCGCCCGGGCGCGGCTGCTCGCCGAACTCGACGAACGCGGTGGCGGGGCGATGGCCCTCGTCGAACTTTCCCCGGCCGAACTCGAGGAGTTCCCCGACGTCACCATCGCGGTGTACGCGTCGCCGACCCAGTGCGCCGTCAGCGGGCCCGCCGACCGCGTCGAGGCCGTCGTCGCGCACGCCGAAGACCTCGGCCGGCTCGCCCGGCGGCTGCCGGTCGGGGGCGCCGGGCACTCCGCCGCCGTCGAGCCGGTGCTCGGGCCGTTCCGCGCCGCGGTCGCGGGATTGACCCCCGCCACGCCCGGCATCCGGTGCTACAGCAGCGTCCACGACGACCCGCCCGCCTTCGACGTCGAGTACTGGGCGGCCAACCTGCGCCGTCCGGTGCGGTTCAGCCAGGCGCTGGCCGCGGCCGCCGCCGACGGGCACACGGTCTTCGTCGAAATCTCGCCGCACCCGGTGGCGCTGGCCGCGATCGACCAGTCCGGCGTTCTCGGGCTGCCCTCGGCGAGCCGCCGGATCGACGAGCGGACGGCGTTCCTGACCAGCCTCGCCCGGCTGCACGTCCTCGGCCACCCCGGCGTGCTGGCCGCGCGGCCGCAGACACCGCCGGTCGAGCTGCCCGGCCCGGTCTGGCGGCACGAACGCTTCTGGCCCCGCCGCACCGTCCGCACCGGCGGGGCGCACCCCCTGCTCGGCGTGCACATCGAAGACCCCGGCGGCGGCCACCTGTGGCGCGGCGACATCGGCACGGCGGTGCTGCCGTGGCTGGCCGACCACACCGTCCGGGCCGTCCCGGTGTTCCCGGCCACCGGTTTCCTGGAACTCGCGCTCGCCGCGGCGGGGCCGGGCGGCCGCGTCCACGACCTCGAACTGCAGGAAGTCCTGCCGCTCGGCGAACACACCGAGGTCACCACGACGCTGCGCGGCACCGAGCTGAGTGTCCACACGAGAACCGGGTCGTGGGTCCGGCACGCGACCGCGCGGATCGGCACCGGCGGCACGCCGTCGGCGCCGTTCGGGGAAACCACCGGGGAACCGGTCGACGTCTACCGGGCGCTGGCCGAGCTGGGGCAGTTCTACGGCCCGGCGTTCCGCGGGCTGCGCCGGGTGGTCGCCGCGCCCGGGCGCGCGTCGGCGTCGATCGCGCAGCCGGACGCCGACCACTCCGCCTACGTGCTGCACCCCGCGCTCGCCGACGCTTGCCTGCACGCGCTGGCCGCGGCCGTCGGCGAGGCGGACGCCCTCTACCTGCCGCTCAGCATCGGCGAGGTCGTGGTCGCCGGCGACCCGCGCCGCGGCGTGCGGGTGGATGCCGTGCTCCAGGAGTCCGGCGACGGCGTGCTCGGCAGCGTCCAGCTGGTCGGCGCCGACGGCGTCGTGCTGGCCGAATTCCGCGACGTGTACTGCCGCCGCTACCGCGACGCGGCACTGGCGCGCCTGCTGTTCGAGGCGGCTTGGCAGCCTTCGCCGCCGGAATTGTCGGTGGCGGCCGGTAGAGTGGAAAACGGGGGGCGCCCCCGCGGGCCGAAGCCGGCGCACCGCTGGATCGTGCTGTCCGAAGACGGCCGGGAGTTCGCGGGCGAAGACGTCCGGACCGCCCGGCTCGACGATCGCGCCGAGCTCGCGAAACTGCTGCGCGACGCGGAATCCACCGCGGTCCTGGCCCTGCTCGGCGCCGCCGCCGAACCCGACCCGGCGCGCGGGGCCCGGCTGGTCGAGACGCTGTCCGGGGTCGTCGCCGAACTGGCCGAGCTGCCCGTGCCGCCGAGGTTGTGGCTGGCGACCGACGGGGCGCACGCCGTCGAGCCGGGCGAGCGGGGCGATCCCGGTCTGGCCGCGCTGCGCGGGCTCGTGCGCGTGCTCGCCTTCGAGCACCCCGAACTGCGCGTGAGCCAGGTCGACGGGACGGACCGGCTGCGGGACGAGGTCCGCGCGGACGGGCCGGACGACGAAATCGCCTGGCGCGACGGCGTCCGGTACACGCGGCGCCTGGTCCGGCCCGCGCTCGGTGAACCGGAGCGCGAGCCGGTGCGCGGCGGGGCGTACATCGTCACCGGCGGCCTCGGCGGGCTGGGACTGGCGGCGGCGAAGTGGCTCGCCGCCAGGGGCGCGACGCGGCTGGTGCTGAACAGCCGGCACGCCGCCGACCCCGGGCTGGGCGGCGACGTCCGCGTGGTGCCCGGCGACATCGCCGCCCCGGGCACGGCCGAGACGCTGGTCGCGGCGGCCGTCGAAGGGGGCGTGCCGCTTCGCGGGGTGCTGCACGCCGCCGGTGTCCTGGCCGACGGCGCCGCGATCAGCCTCGACGCCGGCGCACTCGAAGCGGTCTGGCGGCCGAAGGCGCTGGGCGCGTGGCGGCTGCACGAGGCGACGGCGGGGCACGACCTCGACTGGTGGCTGGTGTACTCGTCGGCGGCCGCGCTGTTCGGTTCGCCGGGCCAGGCCGCGTACGCGACGGCGAACGCGTGGGCCGACGCCCTGGTCGCGTGGCGCCGCGCCCAGGGCCTCCCGGCGGCGACGATCGGCTGGGGCGCGTGGGGCGAGGTCGGTGCGGCGGCCGGTTCGGTCAACCCGGTGCTCGACCCGCTCGGCACCGAGGAAGCGTTGTCGGCGCTGGAGTTCGTGCTGGCGCGTGGCCGGGTGACGACCGGGGTGGCCAAGGTGGACTCGGAGACCGTGCTGGAGCTCTTCCCTCGACTGGGGGAGCGGCCGTTCTTCGCGCTCTTCTCGCCGCGGGGCAGATCGTCCACTTGGGACGGTCTGGAGGCGCTGCGCTCGGGAACGCCGGAAGCGGCCCGCGCGGCGATCGCGGCGCATTTGGCGGGATTGGTCGCGGACCTGCTGGGGCTGGCGGAGGTCGACCGGACGGTGCCGCTCACCCGGCTGGGGCTGGATTCGCTGTCGGCGATGCGGGCTCGCGGCGCCGTGGAACGGGACTTCGGGCTCCCGCTGCCGATTCCGCTGCTGCTGCGGGGGGCGAGCCTGGCGGAGCTGGCCGGGCACCTGGCCGAGCAGGCGGGGTTCGGCACCGCCGGTCTCGCACCCGCTCCCGCGGTCACCGGACCGCGCGACCCGGCCGAACGCTGGGTCGCCCAGCACTGGCGCGCCGTCCTCGGCGGCCCCGAACCGAGCGTTCACGAGCCCTTCGGCGGCGACCCCGCCCAGGCCCGGCAACTCCGGGCCGCCTTCGCCGAGCAGCTCACCGCCGTCCCCGAAGAAGCCCGGCTCTTCGCCACCCCCACCGTCGCCGCGATGGCCGATCTGCTGCGGGCCGAGCTCGAAGGCCATGGCGGCGGTCCGGTGCGCCTTCTCCGCGACGGCGTCGACGGCGAACCGATCTTCCTCTTCCACCCGGCCGGCGGGACCGCGAGCGTCTACCGCGAACTCGCCCGGCTGCTCCCCGAGGGACCACCTGTATACGGCTTCGAACGCCTCGACGAGCACACCACCGTCGAGGCCAAGGCCGCCCGGTACGCCGAGCTGATCCGGGACATCCAGCCCCACGGCCCCTACCGGCTCGGCGGCTGGTCCTTCGGCGGCTGCCTCGCCTACGAGACCGCGCGTCACCTGAACGGCGCCGAGATCGTCTTCCTCATCGACACCATCCTGCCGCTGCCCGCCACGGGTGAACCGGCGGACCTGCTGCTGGACCGCTTCGACCGGTTCGCCGCCCACATCGCCGAGACCTACGGCGTGCCGTTCGAGGTGCCCCGCGAGGAACTGGCGGAACTGGACGAAGACGCCCAGATCCGCTGGGTCATGGCGAAACTCGCCGAACAGGTGCCGGACATGGGCGCCGGCGTCCTCAAACACCAATACGAGTCCTATGTGGACGCCCGGGTCGCCGAGCGATACACGCCGCAACGCTACGACGGGCGCGTTGTCCTGCTGCGCGCCCAGGAACCACATCCGCTGACCACCGCGCTAGACCCCCGCTACCTGCGCACCGACGACACCCTCGGCTGGGACGCCCACTGCGGCGACCTCGAAGTCGTGCGGGTGCCCGGCGACCACGTGTCCATGATCGATCCACCGCACGTGGCGGTGCTGGCCGAACGGCTCGGGGCGGTGGTGCGGTGATGGACGAGCTCACCCCGACCACCGCGTTCCGGATCGCCGATCTCGCCGCCCGGCAGGACGAAGCCGTGCGGATCGCCGAAAAGCGGGCCGTCGACCGGCAGCACGCCAAAGGGAAACTGACCGCGCGGGAACGGATCGGGCTGCTGCTGGACCCCGGGTCCTTCGTCGAAGCCGGCCAGTTCGCGCGGCACCGGTGCGCCGAGTTCGGGATGGACACGAACCGGCCGTGGGGCGACGGCGTCGTCACCGGGCACGGCACCGTCGACGGGCGGCAGATCTGCGTGTTCTCCCAGGACTTCAGCGTCTTCGGCGGCAGCCTCGGCGAAGTCTCCGGCGAAAAGGTCCTCGAGCTGATGGATCTGGCCATGACCATCGGCTGCCCGGTCGTCGGGATCAACGACTCCGGCGGCGCCCGGATCCAGGAAGGCGTCGTCTCGCTGGCCTACTACGCCGAACTCGGGCGCCGCACCGCGCACGCGTCCGGGGTCATCCCGCAGATTTCGATGATCATGGGCCCGTGCGCCGGCGGGGCCGTCTACGCGCCGGCGATGACCGACTTCACCGTCATGGTCGACGAAACCTCGCACATGTTCGTCACCGGCCCGGACGTCGTGCACGCCGTCACCGGGGAACACGTCACCGCGCAGGAACTCGGCGGTGCGGCCGTGCAGAGCGAGGTCGCCGGCAACGCCCACCACCGGGCCGCCGACGAACAGGACGCCGTCGACTGGGTGCAGACGCTGCTCGGCTACCTGCCCGCGAACAACCTCGACCCCGGGCCCGCCTACGCCGACGACACCAGCCCCGGGCTCACCGCCGCCGACCTCGAGCTCGACCGGCTGGTGCCCGACTCGCCGCACCAGACCTACGACATGGCCGAGCTGATCGTGCGGCTGGTCGACGACGGCGAGTTCACCGAGGTGCACAGCGCTTTCGCGCCCAACATGATCTGCGCCTTCGGCCGGGTGCAGGGCCACACCGTCGGCATCGTGGCCAACCAGCCGCGGCACCAGGCCGGCGTGCTCGACATCGACGCGTCGGAGAAGGCCGCGCGGTTCGTGCGCTTCTGCGACGCCTTTTCGATCCCGCTGCTCACCCTGGCCGACGTCCCCGGCTACCTGCCGGGGACCGGCCAGGAACGCGGCGGCATCATCCGCCGCGGCGCCAAGCTGATCTACGCCTATTCCGAAGCGACCGTGCCGAAGGTGACCGTGGTCGTCCGCAAGGCCTACGGCGGCGGCTACGCGGTGATGGGCTCCAAGCACCTCGGCGCCGACGTCGTGCTGGCCTGGCCCACCGCGGAGATCGCGGTGATGGGCGCCGAAGGCGCGGTGCGGGTGCTCTACCGGCGTGAGCTGGCCGGGGTGCCGCCGGAAGAACGGGACGCCGCCCGCCGCCGGCTCACCGACGAGTACCGCAAGCGCCACGGCGGCCCGTACCTGGCGGCCGAACGCGGGTACGTCGACCAGGTCGTCACGCCGTCGCAGACCCGCCTCCAGGTGACGCGGGCCCTGCGGATGCTGCGCACCAAACGCCAGAGCCTGCCGGCCCGCAAACACGGCAACATCCCCCTCTGAGGAGCCCCTATGAAGCGGATCGCCTTGCTGGCGCTGTCCGTCGTCCTCCTGCTCGCCGGGGCCGTGGCGCCCGCACAGGCGAGCCCGGCCGTGGCCGACGACGGCGCGAAAGTCGTCCAGGAGACCTGGCTGGACGCGCGGACCGTCGACCTGCAGATCAGCTCGCCCGCACTGGGCACCACCGGGATGGTGCGGCTGATCGTGCCGTCCGGCTGGGCGGCGCAGCCGACGCGGACCTGGCCCATGCTGTTCCTGCTGCACGGCTGCTGCGAACCGGTCGACTACCGCTCGTGGGACCAGTTCACCGACGTCAAGGCGTTCACCGCGGCCAAGGACGCGCTGGTCGTCATGCCGACGGACGGTCCGGCGGGGATGTACACGAAATGGTGGAACTTCGGGCTGAAGAACACCCCCGACTGGGACACCTTCCACACCGCCGAGGTGCGCCAGATCGTCGAACGCGGGTACCGCGGCGGGACGCGGCGGGCGATCGCCGGGCTGTCGATCGGCGGGTACGGCGCGATGGCGTACGCGTTCAAGCACCCGGGGATGTTCGGCGCCGCCGCCTCCTACAGCGGCGTGCCCAACACGCTCTACCCGGGAATTCCGGTGTGGATCATCGGCATCCTGGCCCGGGCCGGCATCTTCAACTACCTGAACTTGTGGGGTGACTCGTTCGGGATGCAGCCGATCTGGTCGGCGAGCAACCCCTACGACCACGTCGACCAGCTGCGCGGCACCGCGCTCTACGTCTCCTGCGGCGACGGGCGGACCGGGCCGCTGGACCCGCCGGGGCAGTCGGACGTCCTGGAGCCTTCGGCGCTGCTGTCGTCCCGCAGCTTCACCGACCGCCTGCGGACCGCGGGCATCCCCGCGACCGTCGACTACTACGGGCCCGGCACCCACAGCTGGCCGTACTGGCAGCGGGCCCTGCACCAGTCCTGGCCGGTCCTGGCCGGCGCGCTGGGTCTTCCGGCCTGAGCGCTCTTCCCTTTCCCCGATGGAGGTTGTGGTGAAGCCTGCCCGATGTCGCGCCGTGCTTTCGGCGCTCCTGACCTGCTGCCTGGTGGCGCTGGGCGTCGCGGCCGCGAGCCCGCCCGCCGGTGCGGCGCCGCTGCTGCCCGGGCCGTTCGACGACTCCTTCTACACCCCGCCGTCGCCGCTGCCGGCCGGGAAAGCCGGTGACGTCATCCGGTGGCGGCCGGCGGTGCCGCTGCTGAACGCGCTCAACGCCGACGCCTGGCAGGTCATGTACCTGTCGACCAACGCGCTCGGGAACCGGAACGCGGTGACCGGGACGATCCTCGTGCCGAAGGGGATCGACCCGGCCAAGGCGCCGATCATCGGCTACGCGGTCGGCACGCAGGGCCCGGCGTTCAAGTGCACGGCGTCCAAGGCGATGGAACGCGGCACGCTGTACGACCAGCCCGCCATCAACGACTCGCTCTCCAGCGGGTACGCGGTCGCGGTGACCGACTACGAGGGCTATTCGCCGGCCACCGTGCCGACCTACATCACCGGACAGTCCATGGGCCCGGCCGTGATCGACTCGGTGCGGGCGGCGCAGGACCTGCCCGCCACCCGGCTTTCGCGGGGCGCCAAGGTGATCTTCCAGGGCTACTCGCAGGGTGGCGGCGGATCGATGTGGGCCGGGGAGAAGCAGCCGGCGTACGCGCCCGAGCTGAACGTCGTCGGCGTCGTCGCGGGCGGGGTGCCGGCCGACCTGACCGAGGTCGCGAAGGGCCTCGACGGCTACATCGGCTTCGGGTTCCTGGCGTTCGCGGCGGTCGGCCTCGACGCCGCTTACCCGGATCTGAAGCTCGATTCCTTCCTCAACGACACCGGCCGCCGGCAGCTGGCCGACGCGAAGAAGAACGCCTGCACCGCGGAACTGCTGCTGAACTATTCCTTCAAGAAGATCAGTGATTACACGACGTCGAATCCGCTCGCCACGCCGCAGTGGCAGGCGCGGCTCGCGCAGAACAAGCTGGGCGCTCACCCGCCGCGGGTGCCGGTGTTCCAGTACCACGCGAGCACCGACGAGATCGTCAACACCCCGCAGGCGGAGGCGCTGCACCGGGCGTACTGCGCGGCCGGGGTGCGCGAGCAGTGGACCACCTACGTGGCCGAGCACGCCAGCGGCATCCTCGCCGGCAACGCCGACGCGCACCAGTGGATCGTGAAGCGGTTCAACGGGGAGCTCGCGCCTTCCAACTGCTGATCCGGACGCAGTGAATGACTCATTCCCGGCGTCCGACGCCAGGAATGAGTCATTCACTGCACGGGCAGGGTCAGACCTTGCTCGCGGCGAAGGCCGCCGCGTCGCCGGCTTCGCCGCCGTAGCTCAGGTGGGCCAGGATGTTGAGGCCGCCCGCCTGGCAGACCGGGTCGCCGAACGCGCAGTAGTCCTTGGTGCGGCTCTGATACGTGCCGGTGACCGAGCGCCCGATCGCGCGGATCGGGTTGCCGAACAACAGGATCGCCGCGATCCGGGGCGCCAGGTCCGCCGGGATGGTGGCGACGATCGGGCCGCCGACGACCGCGCCGGCACTGCTGATGCCGATCGAGTTGTCGACGACGTTGGCGCCCTGGGAGTAGCCGACCAGGACGAACCGCTGCTGCGGGCAGGCCGCGGCCTGCGTGCGCACGTGGTTGACCAGGTCGGTGTTGCCCTTCTGCACCGAGGCGGGCTGGCCGAGGTCGGCCGGGTAGTCGACGCGGTAGCTGCTCACCGACCGCGGGCGCAGCCGGCTCTGCACGGCCGAGAAGACCGGGTCGCCGACGATGAGGCCCAGCGTTCCGGGTTCGCCCGTGCCGCGGGCCACCGGGACGTCGATGTCGGTGCACGGCGCCGCGGTTGCGGCCGGCGCGGCGGCGACGGTGAGCCCGGCGACGGCGAAGCCGACGGCGGCCGCGGCGGAAAACAGGCGGTTCTGGGGGAAGCGAATCATGGCTGATCACACCTCGTTGTGGGAAAAGGGGGTCGGCAAGCGCTTTCCGTGGGGACGGAATTGCGTGCGTCGCTTGCGGTGATCGCAGCGTCGCAGTGGTCGCCGAACCCGGCAAGAGGTGATTTCCCGGAACGCCGGGAATTGTTCAGCCGGTGACAAACGGTCCGGTGTGGACGCTCAGGTGGCGCACTGCCCGGCCGGGCGTGGAGTGTCGAGGTGGTCCAGCAGCGCCGGATCGAGCCCCCGCAGCGCGGCCATGACGAACCCGGTGGCCAGCTCCCCGGCGGCGATCGGGTCGAGGCCGGGGGAGTGGGAGACGTGCATCGCCGCCCGTCCGACCAGGCCCACCATCATCTCGCCGAGCAGGTCCGCGCCGGGGCCGACCGGGCGCCCGTGCGCGAGCAGGTGCTCGCGCACCTGGCCGACCACGTGGGTGGCGATGGAATCGGCCAGCGCGCGGCGCTCGTTCGACATCTCGTCGACGGCCGAATCGAACAGCAGCCGGAAACTTTCCGGGTGCGCACCGGCGTAGCCGAACATCGCCATCACCGACAGCCGCACGCGCTCCTCCAGCGGGCGCGTGTTCGCCGTTTCGTACGCGCTGATCACCCAGGCGCGCAACGCGGCGACTTCCCGGCGGACCGTGGTGCGGAAAAGCGCGGCTTTGTCGCCGAAATGCGCGTAGAGGGTGGGCTTGGTGGAATCGGCGCGGTCCGCGATCAGCCCCATGGTGGCCTGCGCGTACCCCCGCTCGGCGAACACGGCGCGGGCGGCGTCGAGCAGCTGGTCGTCGGTGGGCCGGGCCGCCGGGCTGCGGCGAGCGCTGGATCGATCAGGAGGACTCTGCCGGCTCATGGAGGTGTACTGTACGGACTCCTTGCTTTACTGTCCGGTAAAGCACGCTCGATGGCATCCGGGGCTTCGCCCCGGGAGGGGTTCCGCCACCCGGACCCCCGAAAGAGCTCCGATCGCCGTCCCCCGGTGGAGGAACCCTGGTGTCCCGCGACAGTGCTCGGCAACCGGTCCCGGCTCCCCGCGACGCCGGCGAAGAAGTCGTCCGGCGAAGAGAGCTGGCCGCCCTCATGCGTCCGGCCCTGCCGGCGCTGGCGGACTGGATCGTCCGGGAGGTCGGGCGGGCGGTGCCCGTCTACGCCCGGCCCGGCGACGGCTCCTACGGCCGCGCGACCCGGCACGCCGTCGAGTGCGCCGTCGAGCTCTTCGTGGACCTGATCGAGGATCCGCTGGCCTCCCGCGACCGGCTGTACGAGACGTGCCGCCGGCTCGGCGTCGGCGAAGCCCGCGAGGGGCGGACCCTCGACGACCTGCAGGCGGCCTACCGCGTGGGCACCCGCGTCGGCTGGCGCTGGATCATGCGGCTGGGCCGGCGGCACCGGCTGTCGTCGGCGGCCATGGCGCAGCTGGCCGAGATGCTGTTCGGCTACGCGGACGAGCTCGCCCGGATGTCGAGCCGCGGCCACCGCGAAGCCTGGGCGGAGATCGAGGGCACCCGGGCGGGCCTGCGGCGGCGGCTGCTGCGGCTGCTGACCGGGCCCGGCGCGATCCCGGACGCGGTCCTCGCCGAACTCGCGGCCGCGGCGGGTTGGCCGGTGCCCCGCGAGGTGGCGGCGGTCGCCGCCGAGACGACGGTGAGCACCTCGTGGGGGTCCGACGTCCTCGCCGACCTCGACCCGTCCCAGCCGTACCTGCTGCTGCCCGCCCCGGTGGACGCCAAGGCGCTGACGCGGCTCGGCACCCGCGTCGCGGTCGGGCCGCCGACGGAGATCGGCGCGGCGGCCCACTCCCTGCGCTGGGCGCGCACCGCGCTGCGGCTGGTGGCCGACGGCGCGCTCCCGGACACGCCCGTGACCTGGTGCACCGACCACCTGACGGAGCTGTGGCTGCTGTCGGACTCGCCGCTGGCCGAGCAGGTCGCCCGGCGGGAACTGGCTCCCCTGGACCAGTTCCCGGAGCGGACGCGCCGCCGGCTCGGCGAGACCCTGCTGTCCTGGCTGCAGAACGGCGGCAACTCCGAGAAGATCGCGGTCGACCTGTCGGTGCACCCGCAGACCGTCCGCTACCGCGTGCGCCAGCTCAAGCAGGCCTTCGGTGATCGCCTCGACGACCCCGACGCGCGGTTCGCCATGCAGGCCGCCCTGCGCGCGTCGGGGCTGCGGACCGGCCGGAACGAGTTCTCCCCTCCCGACGCCCAGTAGGCCGCCCCGCTCACCTCCCGACCTTGTCCCCAGCGAGAACATGTTCTAGTTTTGGGGACGGAAGGTGGTGTGCCGGTGAAGACGGAGCTGGGCTTGGCCGGCGCGGTGGTGCTGGTGACCGGGGGCGTCCGCGGCGTGGGCCGGGGCATCACCGAGGTGTTCCTCGCCCACGGCGCCCACGTGGTCGCCTGCGCGCGGCGGGAGGCCCCGACCGAGGCCGAGTTCGCCGCGTGCGACGTCCGCGACGAGACGCAGGTCGCCGCGCTGGTCGAGGGCATCGTCGAGCGGCACGGGCGCCTGGACGTGGTCGTGAACAACGCGGGCGGGGCGCCGTACGTGTCGGCGGCGGACGCCTCGCCGCGGTTGCACGAGAAGGTCGTGCAGCTGAATCTGCTGGCCCCGCTGCTGGTCGCGCAGCACGCCAACGCGGTGATGCAGCGGCAGGAGTGCGGCGGGTCGATCGTGATGATCTCCAGCGTCAGCGGCACCCGCCCGTCGCCCGGAACCGCCGCTTACGGTGCCGCGAAGGCCGGGCTGGACAACCTGACCGCGAGCCTGGCGGTGGAGTGGGCGCCGAAGGTGCGCGTCAACGCCCTGGACGTGGGGATGGTCCGCACCGAGCAGGCGCACCTGCACTACGGGAGTGCGGCCGCGGTCGAGGCGGTCGGCAAGACCGTGCCGCTCGGGCGGCTCGCCGAACCGGCCGAGATCGGGCACTGTGCCGCGTTCCTCGCCTCCGGCCTGGCTTCCTACGTCTCCGGCGCGACCTTGCGCGTGCACGGCGGAGGAGAAGTGCCGGCCTTCCTGGCGGCGGCGGACGTCAACCATCGGGAGGATTCGTGAGCGGGTTGTGCCAGGGCCGGGTGGTCGTGGTGACCGGCGCCGGGCGGGGCATCGGGCGGGCGCACGCCCGCGCGTTCGCCGCGGAAGGGGCGTCGGTGGTGGTCAACGACGTGGACGGGGACGCGGCCGCGGAAGTCGCCGAGGCCGTCGGTGAAAAGGCGGTGGCGAACAGTTCCGACGTGGCCGATTGGGCCGGCGCGAAGGAGCTGATCGACACCGCGATCGAGCACTTCGGACGCCTGGACGTGCTGGTCAACAACGCCGGCTTCCTCCGCGACCGGATGCTGGTCAATCTGGGCGAGGACGAATGGGACGCGGTCGTGCGGGTGCACCTCAAGGGGCATTTCGCGCCGTTGCGGCACGCGGCGGACCATTGGCGGGCCGAGGCGAAGGCGGGTCGCACACCGCAGGCCCGGGTGATCAACACGAGTTCGGGTGCCGGGCTGCTGGGCAGCGTCGGGCAGGGGAACTACTCGGCGGCCAAGGCGGGGATCGCCGGGCTGACCGTGGTGGCGGCCGCGGAACTCGCTCGCTACGGCGTCACCGTGAACGCGATCGCGCCGGCCGCGCGGACGCGGATGACCGAGGGCGTGTTCGCGTCGATGGCCCGCCCGGACGAAGGGTTCGACGCGATGGCGCCGGAGAACGTCTCGCCGCTGGTGGTGTGGCTGGGCAGCGAGGAGTCTGCGCACGTCACCGGCCGCGTCTTCGAGGTCGAAGGCGGGAAGGTCTCGCTGGCGCAGGCCTGGCGGCACGGCCCGGCCGTCGACAAGGGCGAGCGGTGGGACCCGGCCGAACTCGGCCCGGTGGTGAAGGAGCTGCTCGAGCGCGCGCCCGAGCCCGAACCGGTCTACGGAGCCAGTTGATGGGGATTCTGAGCAAGCGTGACGGGCACGTCGAGGTGGTCACCGTCGACTTCCCGCCGGTGAACGCGCTGCCGGTGCAGGGCTGGTTCGACCTGGCCGACGCGATCACGCAGGCGGGCCGGGACCCCGGCGTGCACGTGGTCGTCCTGCGCGCGGAAGGCCGGGGCTTCAACGCCGGGGTGGACATCAAGGAGATCCAGCGCAGCGAAGGCTATGACGCCCTGGTCGGCGCCAATCGCGGCTGCTACGCGGCTTTCGGCGCGGTCTACGACTGCGCGGTGCCGGTGGTTGCGGCGGTGCACGGCTTCTGCCTCGGTGGCGGCATCGGCCTGGTCGGCAACGCCGACGTGATCCTCGCTTCGGAGGACGCCACGTTCGGCGTCCCCGAGGTGGAGCGCGGAGCCTTGGGTGCGGCCACCCATCTGGCCCGGTTGGTGCCGCAGCACCTGATGCGCACGCTCTACTTCACCGCCCGCAAGATCACCGCCGCCGAGCTGCACGCGCACGGCTCGGTCTACCGGGTCGTGCCGCGCGCGGAACTCGACGAAGCGGCGCTCGACGTCGCCCGGGACATCGCGAAGAAGGACCCGCGGGTGATCCGGGCGGCCAAGGAAGCGCTGAACGGCATCGACACCCAGCAGGTGCACCGCAGCTACCGCTTCGAGCAGGGCTTCACCTTCGAGCTCAACCTGCTGGGGGCGTCCGACGAGGCTCGCGAGGAGTTCTTGAATGGCCGATAAGCGCACGACCGCCGACGACGTGGTGGCCGAGCTGAAGGACGGCATGACGGTCGGGATCGGCGGCTGGGGTTCCCGCCGCAAGCCGATGGCCCTGGTCCGCGCGATCCTGCGGACCCCGGTGAAGGACCTCACCGTCGTGTCCTACGGCGGTCCCGATGTCGGCCTCCTGTGCGCGGCGGGCAAGGTGAAGCGCGTCGTCTTCGGGTTCGTGACGCTGGATTCGATCCCGTACGACCCGTGGTTCGGCCGCGCCCGCGAGACCGGGGCGATCGAGGTGACCGAGTACGACGAGGGCATGTTCGGCACGGCACTGTCGGCGGCGATGCAGCGGCTGCCGTTCCTGCCGACCCGGGCCGGGCTCGGCTCCGAAGTCATGCGCGCCAACCCCCACCTGCGCACCGTCCGCTCGCCCTACGACGACGGCGAGGAGCTGGTGGCCGTTCCGGCGCAGCACCTGGACGTGGCCCTGCTGCACCTCAACCGGGCCGACGCGCGCGGCAACGTCCAGTACCTGGGCCCGGACCCGTATTTCGACGAGCTGTTCGGGCTGGCGGCCGAGCGCTGCTTCGTGTCGGTGGAGAAGGTCGTCGAGACGGCCGAGCTGACGGCGGGCGGCCCGGTGCAGTCGTTGCTGCTCAACCGGGGCAGCGTCGACGGGGTGGTGGAATCTCCGCGGGGCGCGCATTTCACGACGGCGGTGCCGGACTACGGCCGGGACGAGCGGTTCCAGCGGCACTACGCGGCCTGCGCGAAGGACCTGGAGGCGTGGCCGGGGTTCGCAGACCGGTTCCTGTCCGGCGGTGACGAGCAGTACCTGTCCGAAGTGGACAAGTTCGAGGCGGAGGCGGAATGAGCGCGACCCGGGCCGAGATCGCCGTGGTGGCGGTGGCCGAGCTGTTCCGCGGCGACGGCGAGATCGTGGCCAGTCCGATGGGCCTGATCCCGCAGCTGGGGGCGAAGCTCGCGCGGTCGACGTTCGAGCCGGATCTGCTGATGTCCGACGGCGAGGCGTACTTGCTGACCACCGACGGCGTGGTCGAGGGGTGGCAGCCGTTCCGCAAGATGCTGGACACGATCGTCCCGCACGGACGCCGGCACGTCGTGATGGGGGCCAACCAGATCGACCGGTACGGCAACCAGAACATCTCCGCCATCGGTGACCACGCCCGCCCGAAGAAGCAGCTCCTCGGCGTGCGGGGCGCACCGGGCAACACGATCAACCACCGGACGAGCTACTGGGTGCCCCGGCACTCGAAACGAGTCTTCGTGGAGACGGTGGACGTGATTTCCGGGGTCGGGTACGACAACGCGGCCAAGGCCGGTGCGTCGGCGCAGAAGTACCACGACGTGCACCGGGTCGTCTCGAACCTCGGGGTGTTCGACTTCGGCGGCCCGGACCGCGCCATGCGGGCGGTGTCCCTGCACCCGGGCGTCACGCGGGACGAGGTCGTGGCGGCGACGGCGTTCGAGATCGACTTCACCGGCACCGGGACCAGCCGCGAACCGGACGGCGGCGAACTGCGGCTGATCCGCGAGGTGCTGGACCCGAAGAGCCTGCGGGACAAGGAAGTCCCGGCGTGAAGACGGCCCTGACCCGGCTGGTGGGGGTCGAGCACCCGGTCGTGCAGACCGGGATGGGCTGGGTCGCCGGCCCCCGGCTGGTCTCGGCGACCGCCGAAGCCGGGGCACTGGGCATCCTCGCGTCCGCGACGATGACCTTCGGCGAGCTGGAAGCGGCGATCGCCGAGGTGAAGAAGCGGACCGAACGACCGTTCGGCGTGAACCTGCGCGCCGACGCGGCCGACGCCGGTGACCGCGTCGACCTGCTCATCCGCGAAGGCGTGAAGGTGGCGTCGTTCGCGCTCGCCCCGCGGAAGGAGATGATCGCGAAGCTGCGGGAACATGGGATCGTCGTGATCCCGTCGGTCGGGGCCGCCCGGCACGCCGAGAAGGTCGCGGCCTGGGGCGCGGACGCGGTGATCGTCCAGGGCGGCGAAGGGGGCGGGCACACCGGGGGAGTGGCGACCACGTTGCTGCTGCCTTCGGTGCTGGACGCGGTCGACATCCCGGTGGTCGCGGCCGGCGGTTTCTTCGACGGACGCGGGCTCGCCGCGGCGCTGGCCTACGGCGCGGCGGGGGTCGCGATGGGCACCCGGTTCCTGCTGAGCAAGGAGAGCACGGTCCCCGACGACGTCAAACGCCTCTACCTCGAGCAGGGTCTCACCGGGACGGTCGTCACCCGCCGCGTCGACGGCCTCCCGCACCGCGTGCTGCGGACCGAGCTCGTCGACAAGCTCGAACGCACCGGCCGCCTCCGCGGGCTCGCGCAAGCCGCCCGCAACGCCCTGCGCTTCCGGAATATCACCGGCCTGTCCCCGGTTGCGATGCTCCGAGAGGGCTTCGCGATGAAGCACGGCAACGATCTGACGTGGAGCCAGCTGGTCATGGCGGCCAACACCCCGATGCTGCTGCGGGCGGGTCTGGTCGAAGGCCGGACGGACGCGGGAGTGCTAGCGTCGGGACAGGTGGTGGGCATGATCCACGACCTGCCCACGGTGGCGCAGATCGTCGAGGGCGCGGTGGCCGAGGCAGGTGAGATCCTGCAGCGCCTCGGCCGGGAAACGGGAGGATGAGCGGTGCTGAAGGTCGGATACAAGGCGTCTGCGGAGCAGTTCGGGCCGCGGGACCTGGTCGAGTACGCGGTGCGCGCCGAAGAGGTGGGGCTGGACTCGGTGTGGGTGTCCGATCACTTCCTGCCGTGGCGGCACGAGGGCGGCCACGCGCCGTTCGCGCTGGCGTGGATGCCGGCGGTGGCGGAGCGGACGAAGCGGGTGCAGATCGGGACGAGCGTGCTGACTCCGACGTTCCGGTACAACCCGGCGGTGATCGCGCAGGCGTTCGCGACGATGTCGCTGCTGTCGAACGGCCGGGTGATCCTGGGGGTCGGGACCGGTGAGGCGCTGAACGAGATCGCGGTGTCGGGGCGGGAGTGGCCGGAGTTCAAGGAGCGCTTCGCCCGGCTGCGCGAGTCGATCAAGCTGATGCGCGAGCTGTGGACCAGCGACAACGTCAACTTCGAGGGTGACTACTACCAGCTGGTCAACGCGCACATCTACGACCGGCCGGAGCAGCCGGTGCCGGTGTACGTCGCGGCCGGTGGCCCGGTGGTGGCGAAGTACGCGGGCCGGTCGGGTGAGGGGTTCATCTGCACCTCGGGCAAGGGCATGGACCTCTACACCGAGAAGCTGATGCCGTCGGTCAAGGAGGGCGCCGAGGCGGCCGGGAAGACCGTCGAGGACGTCGACCGGACGATCGAGATCAAGATGTCCTACGACCGGGACCCGGAGAAGGCCCTGGAGAACACGCGGTTCTGGGCGCCGCTGTCGCTGACCGCGGAGCAGAAGCACACGGTGTCCTCGGCCGAGGAGATGGAGCGGCTGGCCGACGAGCTGCCGATCGAGCAGGTCGCCAAGCGGTGGATCGTGGCGTCGGACCCGGACGAAGCCGTGGCCCAGATCAAGCCGTACCTGGACGCGGGCCTCAACCACCTGGTCTTCCACGGCCCGGGCCACGACCAGGAACGCTTCCTGACCCAGTTCTCCGAGGACGTCCTGCCGAAGCTGCGCGCCCTCGGCTGACCGGACCGGCTTCGATGCAGTGAATGACTGCGCTCGGGTCAGAGGCGCTCGATGATGGTGACGTTGGCGGTGCCGCCGCCTTCGCACATCGTCTGCAGGCCGTACCGCCCTCCCCGGCGCTCCAGCTCGTGCAGGAGCGTGGCGAGGAGCTTGGTGCCGGTGGCCCCGATCGGGTGGCCGAGGGCGATCCCGCCGCCGTTCACGTTGACCCGGCCGGGGTCCGCGCCGGTTTCGTCCAGCCACGCCAGGACGACACTGGCGAACGCCTCGTTGACCTCGAACAGGTCGATGTCGTCCACGGTGAGCCCGCTCTTGCGCAGGGCGTGCGCGGTGGCCGGGATCGGTCCGGTCAGCATCCACACCGGGTCCGCCGCGCGCACCGACAGGTGGTGGATGCGGGCCCGCGGCGTCAGGCCGTGTTCGGTGACGAACGCCTCCGACGCCAGCAGGGCCGCGCTCGCGCCGTCGGAGATCTGGCTGGCCACCGCCGCCGTCAACCGGGAACCCTCGCTCAGCGGCTTCAGGCCGCGCATGCGCTCCAGGCTGGTGTCGCGGCGCGGGCCCTCGTCGTGCCGGAACTCCTCCACCGGCACGGTTTCCGCGTCGAACCGGCCCTCGTCGATGGCGGCCAGTGCTCGCCGGTGACTGCGCAGCGCGTACTCCTCCATGTCCGCGCGGCTGATGTCCCAGTGCTCGGCGATCATCTCGGCGCTGCGGAACTGCGAGACCTCGGCACTGCCGTAGCGTTCCTGCCACCCTTTCGAGCCGGAGAACGGGTCGTCGAAGCCGTACTCGCGCCCGGCCAGCATGGCCGCGCTGATCGGGATGCGGCTCATGTTCTGCACACCCCCGGCCAGCACCAGGTCCTGGGTACCCGACATGACCGCCTGGGCGGCGAAGTGCACGGCCTGCTGGCTGGACCCGCACTGCCGGTCGACGGTCACCCCCGGCACGTGGTCGCCGTACCCGGCCACGAGCCACGCCGTGCGCGCGATGTTGCCCGACTGCGGGCCCAGGGTGTCGGTGCAGCCCAGGATGACGTCGTCGACCAGGTCGGCGTCGACGCCGGTGCGCTCGACGACGGCCTTGATGACGTGCGCGCCGAGGTCGGCGGAGTGCCACCCGGAGAGCGCGCCGCCGCGGCGGCCGACGGGCGTGCGGACCGCGTCGAGGAGGAAGGCTTCGGGCACGGGGGCTCCTAGGGGTGCTGGCTGCTGACGGAGACGACTTCGCCGGTGAGGTAGCTCGCGTAGTCGCTGGCGAGGAAGACCATGACGTTGGCGACCTCCCAGGGTTCGGCGGCGCGGCCGAACGCTTCGCGCTTGGTGAGGTCTTCGAGGAGTTCGTCGCTGGTCACCTTGGCGAGGAACGGGTGCATGGCCAGGCTCGGGGCGACGGCGTTGATCCGGACGCCGTGCTCGGCGGCGTCGAGGGCCGAACACCGGGTGAGGGCCATGACGCCGGCTTTGGCGGCGGCGTAGTGGGCCTGTCCGGCTTGGGCGCGCCAGCCGATGACCGAGGCGTTGTTGACGATCGCCCCGCCACCGCCCTGGGCGACGAACTGCTTCAACGCCGCGCGGGTGCAGCGGAACGTTCCGGTGAGGGTGATGTCGAGGACGCGTGACCACTCCTCGTCGGTCATCTCCAGGACCGATTTCGTGCCGCCGAGTCCGGCGTTGTTGACCAGCACGTCGAGCCGTCCGAACTGCTCGACGGTGCCCGCGACCAGAGCCTGGACCTGGTCTTCCTGGGTCACGTCGCAGGGGATCGCGTGGACGTCGCCGAGTTCGGCGGCCTTCTCCTTCAGCCGCCGCTCGTGCCAGTCGCTGATGACGACCTGCGCGCCTTCTTCGAGGCAGCGTTTCGCCACCGCGGAGCCGATCCCGGTGCCCGCGGCCGCGGTCACCACGACCACTTTCCCGTGCAGAAGGTCGTGGCCGGGTGGGTAGGTCGGGATCACGGGCGAGCCTCCCGGGGTAGGCCGAGGACGCGCTCGGCGATGATGGTGCGTTCGATCTCGTCGGACCCGCCGTAGATGGTGTCGGCGCGGGTGAACAGGAACAGCCGTTGCCACTCGTCGAGTTCGTCCCCGTCGGAGACCATCGACCGCGCGCCCCGGGCCCGCATGGCGAGTTCGCCCAGCCCGCGGTGCCATTGCGCCCACAAGAGCTTGCCGACGGCGACTTCCGGTCCGGCGGCCTGCCCGAGCGTGCGCAGGGCGTGGGCCCGCAGGACGCGCAGGCCGATGCGGGCGCGGGTGAGGTCGGCGCGCAGCAGCGGGTCGTCGTAGGTGCCGAGCCGCCGGGCTTCGGCGGTGATGTCGTCCAGTTCGCGGCGGAAGCCGATCTGCTGGCCGAGGGTGGAGACACCGCGTTCGAAGCCGAGGGTGGCCATCGCGATCTTCCAGCCTTCGCCCGGTTCGCCGACGATGTGGCCGGCGGCGGTGCGGGCGTCGTCGAAGAAGACTTCGTTGAACTCGGACGTGCCGGTGAGCTGCTGGATCGGCCGGATCGTCACGCCCTCTTGGCGCAAGGGCACGAGCAGGTAGGACAGGCCGTGGTGGCGCCGCGAACCGGATTCGGTGCGGGCCACCACGAAACACCAGTCGGCGACGTGGGCGAGGGAGGTCCAGATCTTCTGGCCGTTGATCACCCACTCGCCGTCCCGCAGCACCGCGGACGTGGAGACGGCGGCCAGGTCCGAGCCGGCGCCGGGTTCGGAGTAGCCCTGGCACCACAGTTCCCGCACGGCGGCGATGCCGGGCAGGAACCGGTGGCGCTGTTCGGGGGTGCCGAAGGCGATCAACGTCGGGCCGAGGAGCTGTTCGCCGATGTGGTTGACCCGCGCCGGGGCGCCGGAAGCGGCGTATTCCTCGTGGAAGGCGACCTGGTCTTCGAGGGACAGCCCGCGGCCGCCGTGCTCGACCGGCCAGCCCACGCACGTCCAGCCCGCGGCGGCCAGATGACGTTCCCAGGCCAGCCGCAGGTCGAACTCCTCGTGCTCCCGTCCCGGCCCGCCGAGACCGCGCAACCGGGCGAACTCGCCGGTCAGGTTGCCGGCGAGCCAGTCCGCGACTTCGCGGCGGAATCGCGACGGTTCCACGCACGCCTCCTTGCTGCCGGGCCGGTCCGGCACCTAGGGTAATGAGAACACGTTCTACTTTGTCGGTCCAGAGGAGGCAGTGGTGGGACAGACCACGATCCCGGCCGTCGTCCGCGATGCCGCCGCGAAGTTCGGATCCGCGGAAGCACTGGTCGACGGCCTGGTGCGGCTCGGCTACGACGAGCTTCTGGAACGTGTTCGGACGGTCGCGCGGGCGTTCGCCGCGTGCGGCGTCCAGGCGGGCGACCGGGTCGCGATCGCGCTGCCCAACACCCATCACTGGGTCTGCGCCGCGCTCGGTGCCCTCTACGCGGGCGCGGTCCTGATCCCGGTCAACACCCGCTTCACCGCCACCGAGACGGTGGACCTGCTCGTCCGCGGCCGGGCCAGGGCGCTGGTGGTGGCCGCCGACTTCCTCGGCACCGACCGCCACGCCGCGATCCGGGACACCGGCGCCGAGCTGCCCGATCTCGCCACGGTCGTCCGGGTGCCGCTGCAGGAGCCGCACCGGCCCGTCGAAGGCACGCTCGGCTGGGACGAGTTCCTGGCCCGCGCCGAGCGGGTGTCGCCGGCCGACGCCGAGGCGCGGGCGGACGCCGTCGCCCCGGACGACGTCAGCGACATCCTCTTCACCTCCGGCACCAGCGGCCGCTCCAAGGGCGTGCTCTCGGCGCACCGCCAGACCGTCGACGTCGCCGCGGCGTGGGCGGAGTGCGGCCAGGTCACCGCGGACGACCGGTACCTGGTGATCAACCCGTTCTTCCACAGCTTCGGCTACAAGGCCGGCATCGTGGTGGGCCTGCTGACCGGCGCGACGATCGTCCCGCAGGCGGTGTTCGACGTCCGCGAGGCGCTGAAGGTGATCGAACGGGAACGGATCTCGGTGCTGCCGGGCGCGCCGACGGTCTTCCAGTCGCTGCTGCACGAACCGCGCAAGGGCGACCTTTCGACGCTGCGGCTGGCGGTCACCGGCGCGGCCAGCGTGCCGGCCTCGCTCGTCCGGCGGATGGGGTCCGAGCTGGGGTTCGAAACGGTGTTGACGGCTTACGGCCTCACCGAAGCCGTCATGGTGACGATGTGCCGCCCCGGCGACCCCGCGGAACTCGTCGCGAGCACGTCGGGCCGGGCGACCGCGGGCTTCGAAGTGGCGATCCACGGTTCGCCGGGCGAGATCGTCCTGCGCGGGCCGAACGTGATGCTCGGGTACCTCGACGACCCCGAGGCGACGGCGGAAGCCATCGACGAGGACGGCTGGCTGCACACCGGTGACGTCGGCGTGCTCGACGCCGACGGCAACCTCACCATCACCGGCCGGCTCAAGGACATGTACATCTGCGGCGGCTTCAACGTCTACCCGGCCGAGGTCGAGAGCGCGCTGACCGAGCTGGCCGGCGTCCGTGACGTCGCCGTGGTCGGGGTCCCGGACGAGCGGATGGGCGAGGTCGGCAAGGCGTTCGTCGTCGGGTCCGGGCTGACCGAGGAGGCGGTCCTGGCCTTCGGCCGCGAGCGGCTGGCCAACTACAAGAACCCGAAGTTCGTCGAGTTCGTGGACGAACTGCCCCGCAACGCTTCCGGCAAGGTGCTGAAGCGGCTGCTGACCGAGGAGACGGCATGAGTGAAACGGTGGTCCGGTCGCAGCGGCGGGGACCGGTCGCGGTGGTGACGATGAACCGGCCGGACTACCGCAACGCGCAGAACTCGGCCATGACCTACGCCCTCGACGACGCCTTCACCGACGCGGTGAACGATCCCGAGGTGAAGGTGATCGTGCTGGCGGGGGCGGGGAAGCACTTCTCGGCGGGGCACGACATCGGGACGCCCGGCCGTGATGTGGACGTCCCCTTCGACCGGCGGGCGGTGATGTGGTGGGACCACACCGACCGGGTCGGGGGTGATCAGCGGTTCGCCCGGGAGTCCGAGGTGTACCTGGGGATGTGCCGCCGGTGGCGGGAGATCCCGAAGCCGATGATCGCCGGCATCCAAGGCGCGTGCATCGCCGGTGGGCTGATGCTGGCCTGGGTGTGCGATCTGATCGTGGCTTCCGACGACGCGTTCTTCGCCGACCCGGTGGTGCGCATGGGGATTCCGGGGGTCGAGTACTTCGCGCACCCGTGGGTCCTCGGCCCTCGCGCGGCGAAAGAGGTCTTGTTCACCGGCGAGCGGTTCACGGTCCAGCAGGCCAAGGAGTGGGGGATGGTGACCCGGATCGTGCCGCGTGCGGAGCTGGAGGAGCGCACTCTCGAACTCGCGGAGAAGATCGCCGGGATGCCGTCGTTCGGGCTGGCGCTGGCGAAAAAAGCGGTCAACCAGGCCGAAGACCTGATGGGCCTGCGGTCCGGAATGGACTCGGTGTTCGGCCTGCACCACTTCGCGCACGCCCACAACGCCGAGACCTCGGAGGACTCGCTCGGCGGGCAGTCGGCGCGGTCGATGCGTGACGCGAACAAGGAGGCCTGATGGACCTCGACATCGACGAGGCTTCGGAGGCCTTCCGCGTCGAGGCTCGGGAGTGGCTGGCCTCGCACGTCCGTTCCCTGCCGTCGATGGACACCGCCGAGGGGTTCGAGGCGCATCGCGCGTGGGAAGCCGAGCTCGCCGAGGCGCGGTGGTCGGTGGTGTCGTGGCCGCGGGAGTACCACGGGCGGGACGCGTCGATGCTGCAATGGCTGCTGTTCGAGGAGGAGTACTACGCCTCGGGTGCGCCGGGACGGGTGTCGCAGAACGGGATCTTCATGCTCGGGCCGACGTTGTTCGCCCACGGCACCCAGGAGCAACGCGACCGGATCCTCCCGCCGATGGCGACCGGCGAGCAGGTCTGGGCGCAGGCCTGGTCCGAGCCCGAGGCGGGCAGCGACATCGCGGCGCTGCGCAGCACGGCGGTGCGCACCGACGGGGGCTGGCTGCTGTCGGGGCAGAAGACGTGGAGTTCGCGGGCGGCCTTCGCCGATCGGGCGTTCGGGCTGTTCCGGACCGACGCCGAGGCCCAGCGACACCACGGCTTGACCTACTTCATGATCGACCTGCGTGCCGAGGGCGTCACCGTGCGGCCGATCCCGCAGCTGGACGGGGAACCCGGTTTCGCGGAGATCTTCCTCGACGGCGTGTTCGTGCCGGACGCGGACGTGATCGGCGAGGTGGGCCAGGGCTGGCGGGTCGCGATGACCACCGCGAACAACGAACGCGGGCTGTCGCTGCGCAGTCCCGGCCGGTTCCTCGCCGCCGCCGGCCGGCTGGTGGAGCTGTGGCGCTCGCAGGGCGCCTCGGCGTCCACAAGGGACAGAGTGGCCGACGCCTGGATCGGCGCGCGTGCCTATCAGCTCTACACGTTCGGCACGGTCAGCCGCCTGCAGGACGGGGGAGAGCTGGGTCCGGAGTCGAGCGTGAACAAGCTGTTCTGGTCCCGTTTGGACGTCGAGCTGCACGAGACCGCGCTGGACGTGCTCGGCCCGGACGGGGAGACCGATCCGGCCTGGGTGAACGGCTACCTGTTCTCCCTCGCGGGCCCGATCTACGGCGGCACCGACCAGATCCAGCGCAACACCATCGCCGAACGGCTGCTCAAGCTCCCGAGGGAGGCCCGCCGATGAGGTTCCAGCTCTCGCCGGAGCAACGGCAGTTCGCCGCGACGCTGCACGAGCTGCTGGGCGGGGCGGACACCGCGGCCGCCGCCCGCGCCTGGGCGGCGGGGGAGCACGACCGCGGCCTCAAGCTCTGGCGGGCGCTCGCCGACGTCGGCGTCTTCGCGTTGCTGGTCGACGAGGACCTCGGCGGGCTCGGCGCCGGTCCGGTCGACCTGGTGGTCGCCTGCGAAGCGCTCGGCTACCACGCCGTCCCGGGCCCGGTCGTCGAGTCGGCCGCGGTCGCCCCGGCGCTGCTGACCGGGCACCGGCTCACCTCCCTCGCCGAGGGCGACCTCGTGGCCACCGTCGTCGCGCCGCCGGAGGTCCCCCTCGCTCTCGACGCCGACATCGCGGGCGTGGTGCTGGACCTCACCGGCGCGCAGCTCACCGGAGCCGGCGACCTCGTGCGCTCGATCGACCCCGCGCGGCGGTTGTTCCGGGTTCCGGACGCGGCCGGTGCGTCGAGTGGCGGCGCGTTCGACCGCGGGGTCCTGGCCGTGGCCGCCCAGCTCGTGGGGGCAGGGCAATGGCTCCTCGACACGTCGGTGGCGTACGCGAAACAACGCAAGCAGTACGGCCGGGCGATCGGCGAATACCAGGCGATCAAGCACCTCCTCGCCGACGTCGTCACCCGGCTCGAACTGGCCCGGCCGCTGCTGTACGGCGCGGCCGTCGCCGGGGAGACCTTCGCGCGGGACGTCTCGGCGGCCAAGGTGCTGGCCGGGGACGCCGCGGTGCTCGCCGCGCGCACCGCCCTGCAGGTGCACGGCGCGATCGGCTACACGGCCGAGCACGACCTCGGCCTCCGGCTGACGAAGGTGCGGGCCCTCGCCGGGGCCTGGGGGACCGGGTCGTTCCACCGCGCGCGGGTCCTCCGATGACCGACCCGATGGAGACCGAGGAAGCCCGGGCGCTGCGGGACGCCGTCCGGGCCCTGCTGACCCGCCGGTCGGGACCGGAGGCGGTGCGGGCCGCGATGGCGTCGCCGCTGGGGTACGACGACAAGCTGTGGTCGACGCTGTGCGAGCAGATCGGTGTGGCCGCACTGGCGATTCCGGAGCACTACGGCGGTGCGGGCGCCGGGCTCCCCGAGGTGTGCGTCGTGCTGGCGGAACTCGGCCGGACGCTCACCCCGGCGCCGATGCTGGGCTCGGCGGTGCTGGCGGCCCAGGCGCTGCTCCTGACCGGCAACGACGCCGCGTGCCGCGAACTGCTGCCGGGCATCGCCGCGGGCACGACGCTGGCCGCGCTGGCCTGGTCCGGCGAGGACGGCCGGTGGACGCCGGCCCTGCGCGCGTCGGACGCGGGACTCGACGGCCGCGCCTGCTACGTCCTGGACGGCGACCTCGCCGACGTCCTGCTCGCCGTGGCTCGTAGCGACGACGGGACCGGGCTGTACGCAGTGCCGCTGGACGGGGTGCGCCGTTCGCGCGTGACGAGCCTGGACCCGGGCCGGCGGCTCGCGGTGGTCGAGTGTGCTTCGACGCCGGCTCGCCGTCTCGACGTCGGCGGGTTCGGTTCGTCGCTGCGGCAATTGCGGGACACGGCGACGGTCGCGGTGGCGGCGGAGCAGGTGGGGGCGGCCGCGCGGGCGCTGGAGCTGACGGTGGAGTACACGAAGCAACGCCAGCAGTTCGGCCGCCCGATCGGGTCGTTCCAGGCGTTGAAGCACCGGATGGCGGACGTGCACGTCCACGTCGAAGCGGCCCGCTCGGCGCTGTACGCGGCCCTGGTGGACGGCGACGCCGAGGCCGTCGAGACCGCGAAGGTCGTGTGCGGCGAGGCGTTCGCGCATGCGGCCGCGGAGATGATCCAGCTCCACGGCGGCATCGCGATCACCTGGGAGCACGACGCCCACCTGTACTTCAAACGCGCCCACGGGACAGCTCTGCTCTTCGGGCCCCCAGACCTCGTGAGTGGTGAGGCGGGCTAGAACCCGCCTTACCACTCACGAGGGTCAGCGGGGCGGCGCGCTCGTCGAGGACCCGGGGCTCAGCCGGTGAGCCGGGCGGCCGAGCCGGGTAGCTCGCGGTTCGCCTCGTCGAGGCGGTGGGCGATCACCCGGCAGGCCCGGCAGGCGGCGACGTGGCCGGCGACGGCGTCCGCCCGGCGCGGCGGCAGTGCGCCGCGGACCCAGGCGCCCATCCGGCGGCGCGGTTCGCGGCAGGCCGGCTCCTCCGGCTCGGGTACCTGGACCTGCAGGTAGGCCTGCCGCAGGCCTTCCCGCGCCCGCATCGCCAGCGCCGCGACGCTGTTCGGCGACAGCCCCAGCGAAGGGGCCACCTCCGTCGGGCTGCCGCCTTCGGCCGCGGTGCGCCACAGCACCGTCCGCCACCGGCCGGGCAGCGTGCAGTAGGCCGACCAGACGAGCCGGGCGTTCGACCGGTGCAGGGCGAGCTCGTCGGCACCGGTCGACCGCCCGGACTCGGGGACGGTGGCCCACAGCTCCACCCGGTTGCGCTGCCGGCTCCACCGGGCCACCAGATTGCGCAGGGTCACCACGAGGTAGGGCCGCAAGTCTCCCTGCGGCCCGCCGCCGGCCCGCACGATGGTCAGCACCCTGGCGAACGTCTCGGCCACGAGATCGTCCCGCTCGGCGGGCTGCCGCGCCCACGCGCCGGCGGTCCGCCACAGCGGCTCGGCGTGCCGCCGGAAGAGCCGTCCGGCGGCGTCGAGATCCCCGGCCCGCAGGGCGGCGAGCAGCACCGCGTCCGGCACGTCGTCGGCTGGTTCCATGACCTCCGGGTACCCCGAGTAAGAGGTACAGCGATGTCCGTAATCGCCGGTCAGCCCGATCGGGTGGTTTGAGGCCGTCCGGCGATTATCCGGATTTCGGGCGGCTCAGACCGCGAACACCTGGGCATCATCGGCGAAGGCCTTGAACTCCAGGGCGTTGCCGGCCGGGTCGAGTAGGAACATCGTCCACTGCTCACCGGCCTGCCCCGCGAACCGGACGTACGGCTCGATCACGAACTCCGTGCCCGCGGCACGCAGGCGTTCGGCGAGCGCCTGGAACTGCGGGACGGTGAGGATCAGGCCGAAGTGCGGCACCGGCACGTCGTGGCCGTCGACCGGGTTGTGGACGCGCTCCGGCCCGGCCGGCGCCAGGTGCGTGACGAACTGGTGGCCGTGCAGGTTCCAGTCGACCCAGGTGTCCGCGCTGCGGCCCTGCTCGAGGCCGAGGACTTCGCCGTAGAACCGCCGGGCCGCGGCCAGGTCGTCGACGGGCATCGCCAGGTGGAAGCGGGGGAGATTCATGTCTGAATGTTAACATTACGACATGAGTGCTCACGTGGCTCCGGCCCGCCGGCGCGGGCTGGCCGACGAGGTGGCCGACCGCATCCGCGACGCGATCTTCGACGGCGGGTACGCGCCGGGCAGCCAGCTGCGCGAGGTGGAGCTGGCGGGAGCGCTCGGCGTCAGCCGCGGGCCGGTCCGGGAGGCACTGCTCAAGCTGGAACGCGAAGGGCTGGTCCGCGGCGAGTGGCACCGGGGCACCACCGTCACCGCGTTGTCCGAAGTGGACGTCGCCGAGCTGGACAGCCTGCGGGCGGCGCTCGAACAGCTCGCCGTGACCTTGGTGGTGGACCGGGCGCCCGACCTGGCGGAGATCGACGCCGTCGTCGCCCGCATGGACCGGGCGGCCGACGAGCACGAGATGGTCCGCTGCGACCTCGCCTTCCACGACGCGGTCTACGCCGCCGCGGGCCACCACCGCCTGCGCGAAGCGTGGGAGGCGATCCGCTCCCAGGTGCACCTGTTCCTGCTGACGCGCATCGGCCTGGAGTCCGAGGGCTACCTCGCGGGCATCCCCGCCGAGCACCGCGAGCTCGCCGAGGCGCTGCGCGCGGGGGATCGGGACGCGGCGCTGGAGCTGTTCGCCGTGCACCGCCGACGTGCGTCCGAGGTGCTGCGCGGCTCAGAGCACTAGGTCCGCCGGGCCGCCGATCTCCCGCACCTCGCCCGTGGATTCCTGGCGCTCCAGCGGGTCCGCGTCCGGCAGCTCGCCGAACGACAGGCCGGTCAGCTCGGCGATCCGGCGCACCGGCACCTGGTACGTGCGGTATGCGCCGTAGTCGAACTCCGTCGCCGCCTCCAGGCCGCGGATGAGTTCTTCCTGGCTCAGCAGGTACGCCGTCGCCGACAGGGTGCCGTCGGCCTTCACCATCGCGACGACCTTCCAGAACTGGCGGGGCAGCTGCACTCCGCGGTACCGGTCGTCGTCGGCGGCGAGGACCGGGCCGGTCACCACGCTGACCTTGAGGTCGAAGGTGTCCGCGTTGTTCAGCACGTAGTCCTCGAGCCCGGCCCAGGTCGTCTTGTTCTGGTTGAAGTCCTTGTGCTGCGGCGAGCAGTTCGTGAAGTGGAACGTGTCGTCGTTGCCCAGCTGCGCGATCGCCTCGGTCGCGCCCCACGCCGGGTCGAGGCGGCGGACCAGGTGCCCGCGATCCAGGGGGTTGTCCCGGTAGATCTCCTCGCCGACCTGCTCGGTGACGGCGACCCGCGGGTCGAGCGACCAGTGGTCGGCTTCGCGCCGCAGCGCCCGGCTGGTGCGCCCGTCGATGTTGACCGCGGTGAACATCGCCAGCCGCCGCTCCCGGTGCATGACGACGCTGAAGTGGTGGTACGGCAGGACGTACCGCGGCTCGCCGGTGGCCTGCCGGTTGATCGCCGCCAGCGGGAGCAGCGCGTCGGACAGCCCGGGCAGCGGGACGACGTGCCCGGGCAGGAACGCCGGGTCGTACCCTTCGCGGTTCGAGTAGTCGGGGTCGATCCGCCCGGCCACCGGTTCGGCGCGCAGGCGGATGTCGAACGGCATCGAGAGCGTCAGCACCGGCGAAGCACCCGAAGCGCCGTTGCCGGCGGCCGGCTGCGCGCGCTCGGGACGGGTGGCCAGCTGGTCGAGCAGCGCCCGCTGCGCCGGCGCGAACGACTGCTCCCGCAGGAACTTCAGCAGCTTGCTGACGCGGATGCCTTCGTTGAGGTACCCGCCGTACTCCGCGTGGCCCGCCGCCGGGACGCTCGCGTGGTGCAGCGCCACGATTTCCCACTGGTCGTTGAACACCGGCGAGCCGGACGACCCGGGTTCGGTGTCGGTTTCGTAGTGCAGGAAGTCGTCGAGGACGTCGACGACCCGGTTTTCCCGCAGCGCGACCTGTTTCTTGCCGCCGCCGGGGTGCTGGACGATGGTGACGAAGTCGCCGACGATCGCCTTGCCTTCGCTGCCGATCAGCCGGTTGAACCCGAAGGGACGCAGCTCGTCCGCGGTCGCCCGCACCGCCACGAGCGCGAAATCGAGTGCCCGGTCGGCGGCGAAGAAGCGGTCCGGGTCCAGCGCGAACGCCCGCACCGGCCGGGGCAGGCCGTCGATGCCGTCCTGGTAGTCGAACTCGATGAGGCTGAACCCGGCGGCCTCGGCGTCCGGCAGCACGTGGTGGTTGGTCAGCAGCAGGTCCGGCGACACGAGCGATCCCGTGCCGTAGCCGACCAGCCGGCCTTGGGCGTTCCGGATGTTCACCCGGCCGACGGCGGCCGACGCCGTGACCCCGCCTTCGAGGTAGCCCACGCCGAGCAGGTCGTCGGTGAGCACGATGCGTTCGAGGATGGCGCCGGCGGCCGTCATCGCCGCCGGGTCCCCGGCCGCGATCGCCGCCGGGCTCACCGGCCGGACGTCGGGGTAGTAGCGGCCGAGCCGGTCGATCCGGGTCGCCACCCGGCTCGGCTCGTCGGCCTCGGCGATGCCGCCGGGCTTGCGCAGCAACGCGATCTTGGCCTGCCGCTCCCCGGTGCGCTCCGCGGCCCGCGCGGCCGCGGCCTGCTCCTGCTCGGACTGCCGGTCCGTCTTGACGTCCACGATGCCTCCCGCGCGCCGGAAACACCGCGTTAGTCGCGGTGCCCGCGGGTGCGTTACACGATTCACGGCGCGTCGCGGGGAGCTCTTTTTCACTCACGCACGCACGGGCAGCACGATCGCCGACGCGTGCGCGGGGTCGTGGTGGACCTCCTGGTCCGCGGCGCGCAGCGTGACGGCGGTGGCGTGCGGCTCGCCGGTGCCGGGATTCCGGGCGTAGCGCGGGAAAGCGCCGCTGGAGACCTGGACGCGGATGCGGTGCCCGCGCCGGAACCGATGCGCCGTCGGCCACAGCCGGACGGTGACGGCGGCGAGCTCGTCCGCGTCGCGCAGGCTGATGAGGCCGTCGCAGACGTTGACCGACCGGCCGTCCGGGCCGACGTCGCAGAGCCGGACGAAGACGTCGGCGAACCGCAGGCTGGAGCGGAACCAGATCTCCGCGTGCACGTCCCCGATCACTTCCACGTCCTCGTCGAGAACGGCCGTGGTGTAGGTGAGGACGTCGGCGCGCGCTTCGAGCGCCGCGTTGTCCACCCGGCCCGCGTCGGGCGCCATGCGCACGCCGCCGGCCGCCGGGGTCGGGTCCGCCGGGTCGTAGCGGTAGCGGTCCGGCGCGGACTCGCCGGGGACGCCCGGCGCCAGCGTGCCGCCGGCCCGCAGGTGGAACCGTTGCGGCGCATAGCCTTCCGGCGGCCAGGACGCGAAGTCCCGCCAGGCTTCCTCGCCCATGACGAACAACCGGACCGGCGCCCGCTCCGGCGGCTCCTCGCCGCGCGCGAGCGCGAGCCCGAATCCGACGGTTTCCCGGAGCGTCTCGCCCGTGCTGGCGAACAGGTTGCCCGCGTGGGTCCACGGCCCGACCGTGAGCCGCGGCCGCCGTCCGGCGTCCTGCAGGGTCCGGAAGTCGCGCAGCTGGCCGGGCAGGAAGATGTCGTACCAGCCGGCGACCGAGCTGACCGGCACGGTCACGTCCGCGACGCGATGCCGGTGGTCGATCTCCGCCCAGCGCGGGTGGTGCTCGGTGCGGGTGAGGACGTCCTGGATGTAGTCGGAGCGGTGGCCGATGGCGACGACGTCGGCCTGGGCGAGCGGCAGGGTGTTCAGCGCCCGCTCCAGCTTCTTCGCCTGAGCCCGTTGCCGGAGCAGCGCGAACGGGCGCTCTTGGACCGCGACCTGGACGCCCCAGCCGAACGGCGTCTCCAGCGAAAAGCCGTCCTCGCGCAGGAATTCCAGCGTCAACCCGGATTCGGTGACCTGGGGGACGATCGCCTTGACCTGCGGTGGCAGGTGGTCGGCCACGGCCCACTGCACGTACCCCAGGTAGCTGGGGCCGACGAGCACGATCGCGTCGCCGGACCACGGCTGGGCCACCACCCAGTCCACCGTGGCGAGACCGTCTTCGCGTTCCTGCCGCAGCGGATCGAAGACACCGCCGGAGCCGAAGCCGCCGCGGGTGCTCTGGATCAGCACCTGGAACCCGCGTTCGGCCAGGGGACGCGCCAGGATCGCCCCGAACACGCCCCGGCGGCCGTAGGGCGTGCGCACCAGCGCGGTCGGGAGCCCGGCCGCGCCCCCGCGCGGCGCCCAGTGGTCGGCGAGCAGTTCGGCGCCGTCGGGCATCGGGACGCGCAGGTCCCGCTGGACGGTGAGGCGCCGGGTGGCCGGCGCGGGCAGCTTCAGCAGGCGTTCGACGAGACGGCTGATCATCGGCCGGCCTCCTTCGTGATCATCGCGGTGACGACCGTGTGCATCCGCTGCAGCCGGCCGGCGAACTCTTCGGGGTCGAGCGGGTCCGGCCCGTCGACGACCCACGCGTTGACGACCGCCCCGGCCCCGCCGGTCAGGAAGGTGGCCAGGTCTTCGACGCTCTCGGCGTCGAGCCGCCCGCCGAACGCGCGGCCGAGGTTCTCCCGGTTGACCGGCAGGAACAGGCCGGTCAGCGCCTTGGTGAGGGCGAACGCGGACGCCCCGGTCAGCAGCGCGCGGTAGAAGCGCCGGTACCGGGCGAAGTGCCGGCCCAGCGCCAGCAGCGACGCGCGTTCGCCGTCGGGGACCGCGAGGCCGGCGAGCTCGCCGAGCAGCTCGCGCCGGACGAGGTCGAGCGCGGCCTCCAGCAGCAGCGTGTCGCGGTCGCCGAACTGCTGGTACAGCACCTGGCGGCTGACGTCCGCGGCCTCGGCGATCTCGGACACCGGGACGGCGGTGGAGTCGCGTTCGGACACGAGCTCGACCGCCGCCCGCATCAGCGCCGCGCGCGACCGGCGCACCCGCCGGTCTTTCGCCGGGGCTTCGGTGGTCCAGTCGTCGAGCACCCGTCCGATAATGGACAGGTGTCAAGAAAATGGCAAGTGTTCGCTAGCGGTGCGCTCCGGTCGGGATGCGAGGATGCGGCCATGTCTTCGACCATGCGGGCCTTCGTGCTCACCGGGCCGCGGGAGTGTTCGGTCCAGGAGGTCCCGGTGCCGCGGGCCGTGGCGGGGGAGGTCGTCGTCGAGGTCGAACGCGCCGGGGTGTGCGGTACCGACGTCGAGTTCTTCACCGGCGCCATGGCCTACCTCCACCAGGGGCACTCCGCCTACCCGATGCGGCTCGGCCACGAGTGGGCGGGCACCGTCACGGAGGTGGGGGAGGGCGTGGACCCGGCCTGGCTCGGCCGCCGGGTCATGGGCGACACCATGCTCGGCGACCGGACCTGCCGCCGGTGCCGCCGCGGGCACCAGCACACCTGCGAACGCCGTCAGGAAGTCGGCATCCGGGGCGGCCGGGCGGGGGCGCTGGCCGAACGGCTCGCCGTTCCCGCGTGGTCGCTGCACGCCCTGTCCGACCCGGTGGACGCCGTGCTCGGCGCGCTGGTCGAACCGGGTGGCAACGCCCTGCGCGCGGCCCGCGCGACCGGGGCCGGCGCGGGAGACCGGGCGCTGGTGCTGGGACCGGGGACGATCGGGCTGCTCACCGCGATGTTCCTGCGTGCGGCGGGCGCCGAAGTGCACCTGCTGGGCGTCGATTCCCTCGACTTCGCCCGCGGCCTGGGCTTCGCGAACACCTGGACCCGGGAAACGCTGCCCGGCTCGCCCTTCGACGCGGTCGTCGACGCGACCGGCGCCGCCGGTTCACCCGCGCTGGCGGTGGAGCTGGTGGAGCCCGCCGGCCGGGTCGTCTACATCGGACTGTCCGGGCAGCCCAGCTCCCTCGACACCCGCGCGCTGGTGCTGAAGGACGTCACGGCGGTCGGTGTCCTGTCCGGGTCGCCGGGCCTGGCCGAGACGATCGCGGCGTACGCGAGCGGCGCCGTCGACCCGCGCCCGCTGGTCGCGGCCACCGTGGGCCTCGGTGACGTCGGAGCGGTGCTCGCGGGCGAGCGGATCGGCGGCGCGGGCCCGAAAGTCCACATCGACCCGCGCCGCTGAGGCGCTCAGAGCTGCTCGAAGAACCCCAGCAGCGCCGCGGTCACTTCGGCCGGGCGTTCCATCTGGACCCAGTGCCCGGCGTCCGGGACGTCGACGACGCCACGCAGGTCGGCCGCGGCTTCGGCGATGCGGCTGCTGTCGGTGAAGGCGCGGGTGAGGTCGCCGTCGCCGCACAGGTAGAAGGCCGGCCGGGTGATCGGCGTGCCGCGCCACGCGGCCAGGAGCTCCCAGTTGCGGTCGATGTTGCGGTACCAGTTGAGCCCGCCGGTGAACCCGGAGCGGCCGAACGCCTCGACGGCCGCGTCGACGTCGTCCTCGCTCAGCCAGGCCGGCAGCGTGGCCGGCTCGGTGAAGCGGTCGAGGAAGCCTTCGCCGTCCCGCACGACCGGGGCTTCCGCGGCCCCGCCGAGCAGCTTGCGGAACGTCGTGCGCAGGTCGGCGCCGAACTCGGCCTCGGCGACGCCGGGGCGCTGGAAGTAGATCTGGTAGAAGCCGTCGCCGAACCGCTCGCGCAGCAGGCTCAGCGGCGGCGCGGGGGCCCGGAGGGTGGGCGGCACGCTGAGGCCGGCGACGCCGCGGACCACGTCCGGGCGCAGCAGCGCGGTGTGCCACGCGACGGGCGCGCCCCAGTCGTGACCCACCGCGATCGCCTCCCGCTCGCCGAGCGCGTGGATCAGCCCGACGACGTCGCCGACGAGGTGCAGGAGCGTGTACTGGCTCGCGTCCGCAGGGCAGTCGGTGCCGCCGTAGCCGCGCAGGTCGGGCGCCACGACGTGGTAGCCCGCGCCGGCCAGCGGGCCCATCTGGTGCCGCCACGAGTGCGCCGTCTCCGGCCACCCGTGCAGCAGCAGCACGAGCGGGCCGGTGCCCTGCTCGGCGATCTGCATGCGGAGCCCGCCGACCTCGACGGTCCGGTGCGTGAGCATTCGTTTCCCCTGTTCGCCGTGTCCACTCCGGACCGTACGGCAGGACGCCGGGGCAGGCCGCCCGCCGGCGTCCTTTCCGCAGATCACCGAACCGGTGCTGTGACAGGGTTCTCAGGCGCTCGGCGAGGCGAGCGTCGTCGGCCGGGTGCGCCCGCGCAGGGTGACGTCCCCGGTCGCCGTCCACCGTGCGGCTTCCGGCTCGGCCGCGGCCTGGACCGCCGTCCAGGAGGCCAGCAGGCGGCCGGGAGCGTTCTTGGCCAGCTCGGTCAGGCGGGCGGCTTCGTTGACCGGGTCGCCGATCACCGTGTACTCGAAGCGGCGTGGGTCGCCGACGTTCCCGGCGACCGCGTCCCCGGTGGCCACCCCGATACCGGCCGGGCCGTCCGGCACCTCGGCGGCCAGCCGGCGGGCGATCGCGCGGCCGGCGGCCAGCGCGCAGGCGGCGTGGTCGTCCAGCGGCGCGGGGGCGCCGAAGACGGCCAGCGCGGCGTCGCCGACGAACTTGTTGACCAGGCCGTGGTGCCGGTCGACCTCGTCGACCACCACCGCGAAGAACCGGTTGAGCAGCCCGACGACCTCTTCCGGCGGGCGGCTCGCGGCCAGCGCCGTCGACCCGACGAGGTCGACGAACAGCACCGAGACCGTGCGGACCGTGCCGCCCAGCTCGGCGGGTGTGCGCATGGCCTCGACCGCGACCTCGTGGCCGACGTGCTTGCCGAACAGGTCGCGCAGCCGTTCGCGTTCGGCGAGCCCCGCCGTCATGTCGTTGAACCCGGCCTGCAGCAGCCCCAGTTCGGTGCCGTCGTAAACCGGGATTTCGACGCTGAAGTCCCCGGCGCGGACGCGCCCGAGCGCGTGGCGGACCGAGGAGATCGGGTTCACCACCGAGCGGGCGGTGAACACGGTGACCAGCAGCCCGAAGCACAGCACGACCAGCCCGAGCGCGATCACCGACACGGCGAGCTTCGTGGTGGAGACGTCGCCGCGCACCCAGGCCAGCGCCGCGGTGACCACCAGCCCGGCCACCGGCACCCCGGTCCCGAGGCACCAGAACAGCAGCATCCGCCGGTTGACGCCGCCGTTGGCCGGCCGCGGCGGCGTGGTGCCCGTCAGCGCCAGTGCCGCGTACGGCCGCAGGGCGAACTCGCCGAACAGGTAGGCGATCGCGCAGACGACGACCGCGGCGAAGGCGACGACGAGGAACGCGGTGAGCGCGACCGCCGGCTGCAATGCCGCGGCGAGACCGCCGAAGACGAGCATCGCGACACCCCACAACACAGCTTGCATGCGCGTCAGCCGCATCGGGACACCCAGGCTCGCGGCGCGTTCGGCGTCGGTCGGCCGGCGTCCGTCGGCCGCCCAGCGCAGCGTCCGGAGGGCGCCGCGGGTGCCCCACAGCGTGCCGGCGACGACCGCCGACACGACGTACACGGGTACTGCGACCGTGGTGACGCGGACGAGCTCGCCGGACATCCCGGGCGCCGGCATGAGCAGGGCCGCGAGGCCGGCCACGATCAGCGCGCCGATCACGTTGGTGGCGATCAAAGCGGCCGTGAGCAGGCGTTGGACACGCCGGCGCAACGCGGTGGCGTGCTGGTCGAGCGGCCCGAGCAGGCCGGAGCCGAACGGCTCCGCGGGGGAGCGTCCTGAGGTCACGATTTGAGTGTACGGTCGTTCACTGAAATGACCGGAGGCGGGTTCCGCAAGTATGTGTTACGGTTGGTAACAGTGAACTTGGGTAACACCTGACGAGGAGGTCGGTCGTGACGAGCATCAGCGAATCGGGCGTGTCGGACCGGGAGACCGTGGCGCGGCGGCTGCTCGACTCGTCGGAGCAGCTGTCGTACGACCCGGTCAAGGAGGTCGACTGGGAGACGCCGCTGGACACGGACTACCACGGCGCGAGTCCGGAGTGGAGCACGCTTTACGGCACCTCCTACTGGGCGGACATGACGCCGGAGCAGCAGCGCGAGCTGACCCGCCAGGAGGCGGCGTCGGTGGCCAGCACCGGGATCTGGTTCGAAATGATCCTGCAGCAGATGGTCCTGCGCGACTTCTACGCCAAGGACCCCACCGATCCGGCGTTCCAGTGGGCGCTGACCGAGATCGCCGACGAGTGCCGCCACTCGATCATGTTCGCCCGCGGCGCGGCGAAGCTGCGGGCGCCCGCCTACCGGCCGCGCCGGTTCGTCGTCGAGCTGGGCCGCGTCTTCAAAGCCACCGCGACCGGCGAAGCCGCCTACGCGGCGATCCTCGTGGCCGAAGAGGTCCTCGACGTCATGCAACGCGACTGGATGCGCGACGAGCGGGTGGCCCCGTTCGTGCGGACCATCAACAACATCCACGTCGTGGAGGAGTCGCGGCACATGAAGTTCGCCCGCGAAGAGACCCGCGAGCGGCTGCGCGGCGCCGGGTGGCTGCGGCGGCAGATCAACGGCCTGGTCGTCGCGATCGCGTCGTACTTCATCGTGACGAGCATGGTGAACGGCAAGGTCTACGAAAACGCCGGGCTCGACGGCAAGCGGGCGCGGCGCGAGGCGAAGGCGAACGAGCACCACAAGTCGATGCTGCGCTCGAGCTGTTCCGGGCTGATGGAGTTCCTGCACTCGGCGGGGCTGCTGACCAAGCCGTCGCTGTGGTTCTACAAACGAGCGAACCTGATCTGACATGGCCTTCGCGATCACGCAGACCTGCTGCACCGACGCGTCCTGCGTGTCGGTGTGCCCGGTCAACTGCATCCACCCGACGCCGGACGAGCCCGCCTTCGGGACCACGGACCTGCTCTACATCGACCCGGACACCTGCATCGACTGCGGTGCCTGCGCCGACGCCTGCCCGGTCGACGCGATCTTCCCGGCCGGGGAGCTGACCGGGCCGCTGCGGGCGTACGAGGAGATCAACGCGGAGTACTACGCGGGGCGGGACGTGCTGGCCGAGGTTTCGGCCGCGCCGAACTTCCACCGGTGGTCCCCGCCGTCGTTCGCGCGGGTGCTGCCGAGCGACTTCGCGCCGCTGGACGTCGCGGTCGTCGGGACCGGCCCGGCGGGGATGTACGCGGTGGAGGACCTGCTGCTGCACACGAACGCCCGCGTGACGCTGATCGACCGCCTGCCGGTGGCCGGCGGCCTGATCCGCTACGGCGTCGCGCCGGATCACCCCTCGACGAAGAAGATCGGCGAGACGTTCGCGCGGTTCCACGACCACCCGCGGCTGCGCCTGCGGCTCGGGGTCACGGCCGGCCCCGACCTGGCGGATCGCCACGACGCGGTGATCTACGCGGTCGGGGCGACGGAGCCCCGGCGCCTCGGCATCCCGGGCGAGGACCTGCCCGGCAGCTGGCCGGCCGCGACGGTGGTCGGCTGGTACAACGGCCACCCGGAGGTGACGCCGCCGGACCTTTCCACCGAGCGGGTCGTCGTGGTGGGCGCGGGCAACGTGGCCCTGGACATCGCCCGGATCCTCACCGCCGACCCGGACGCGCCGTCGAGCACGTCGATCGCGCCGGACGCGCTGGCGCGGTTGCGGTCGTCGAAGGTCCGCGAGGTGGTGCTGCTGGCCCGCCGCGGCCCGGAGACGGCCGCGTACACGCGCCCGGAGCTGCTGGCCCTGGCCGCGCGGGGCGGCTTGGTGGTGGAGGAGGACGCGCGCGTGGCGGAGGCGATCGACGGCGCGGCGCCGGGGGAGAAGGCGGCGTGGCTGCGGGGCGTGCCGCGGGAGCGGGTGGACTGGTCCTCGCCGCCGTCGGCGGAGGGCCGCCGGATCGTGCTGCGGTTCCACTCGGCGCCGGTGGCGTTCGAGGGTGACACGGAGGTCCGCGCCGTGCGCACGTCGGACGGCGCGGAGATCCCGGCGGGCCGCGTGATCCGGGCGGCGGGGTTCCGCGGGGCGCCGGTGCCGGGGCTGCCGTTCGACGACGAGGCGGGGATCGTGCCGAACACGGCGGGCCGGGTTCCGGGGCGGCCGGGCGTGTACGTGGCGGGGTGGATCAAGCGCGGGCCGTCGGGCGGGATCGGCGCGAACAAGGCCTGCGCGAGGGAGACGGTGGGATCACTCCTGGAGGACGCGGTGGCCGGGCGCCTGCCGGTGCGGCGGAAAGCGAAGCTGTTCGGCCGCGCCTGAACGGTTGCCGATGCAGTGAATGACTCATTCCTGGCGTCGGACGCCAGGAATGAGTCATTCATGACGGGGAGGGAGCGGGGCTAGCGGCACCAGTGCGGGCCGGTCGTCCAGCCCAGCAGCCGCCGTCCCGGACCGTCCGGCAGCGTGCCGTCCGGTGCGAACCGCGCGCCCGACACGACCGCGGCCAAGCCGGTCACCGCCGGGCCGAACCGATCCCGCAACCCGGCCTGCGCCACCAGCTCGTCCAGCCGGGCCACCGCCGTCCGCTGCTCCTCCTCCGCGCAGAAGCTCAGGAAGAAGATCGCCTGCCGCCACGCGTACGCGATGTTCTTGAGCAGCTGCCGATTCCACGTGCGCTGTCCCGCCAGGCGGCGCACCACCCACGTGAAGACCTGCGCGGCCGGCTCGAGACCCAGGCGCGACCGCAGCTCCAGCGTCTCCGTCAGCACCGCCAGGTTGTGCGTCGTGAGGATCTGGCTCTGCTCGATCACCATCCCGTTGCCCGCCACCGACCGCCGTCGCCGTCCGGCGCGGGCCTCGCAGACCGCCGTGAAGTCGTCCGCCGTGCGGCGCAGCAGCCTGCGCGGTGGGGCCGGCCACTCGTCCGGCAGGTCGTAGTAGCGGGCGTACAGCGTGCCCGCCATGCTGCGGCTGGTCGCGGCCGCCGCCGTGCGCCACTTCTCGGTGAACGTGCCCACGAAGATGTCGGCCGCCAGTTCCTCCAGCAGCGGCATCGGCAGCCCCGCCTGCTTCGCCAGCGCGCCGAGCTCGCGCACCAGCGGGTTCGGCAGGATCGCCTGGGGGAACGAGCCGAGGGCCAGCAGCACCGTCTGCGTCAGCGTCTGCCGCGCGGTCCTCGCGACGTCGGGACGCCGGGCCCGGAACGGCTCCAGGGCGCGGATCCACGGCAGCTCTTCGAGCCGGACCTGGTGCTCGAGGTCGAACAGCAGCAGCCCGCGGCGACGGCGGAAGGCCGCGTACGTCTGCGCGTACAGCGCTGCCAGCCGCTCGTCCTCGACGTTCGCCGCCATCAGCTGCGCGGTGATCTGCGGCAGCACCGCCGCCAGGACGTCGCCCGAGGGGATCACGCCGCGCGCGACCAGTTCCTCGACCGGCGCCTCCAGCGCGCGCGCCACCTTCGCGACCAGGTGCGGCGGGACGGCGTTCGCCTCGACGACCGGGTCGAGCGCCGGGAGGCCGCCGTCGCCGGGGTAGGCGTCGAGCCGCCCGGCCAGGACGGCCGCGAGTTCGGCGTGCGTCGGGCGCGCGGCCACCGCGGCCTGCACCGCCCGCAGGGCCGCCCGCCGCTCCGAACCCGGCTCGCCGTGCTTGGTGATCGTGTTGGCCAGCGCCCGGCGGATCCAGCCGACGTCGCGCCCGGTGAGCCGCACGCTCGCGAACTGGCAGAGCGCCAGTGCCCGGTACAGCCGCGCGAAGTTGCCCTTCGGCTGCCGGTGGGCGGTCGAAGCCCGGTGCCGCGCGCACGCCGTCGCGTAGTCCGCGAGCCACTGCGCCCGCCGCGACCCCCACCCCTCGGGCCAGGTCCGGCACGGCCAGCCACCGGTGACGCCGTCCTCGGTCAGCCGCGGCAGGTCGCCCTCGACCGTTTCCGCCCAGAGGGCGACCAGCCGGTCGTACAGCGGGTGCCACACCCGCAGCGTCTCCAGCATCGCCGCGATCGCGGGCCGGGTCGTCGCCGACCGCAGCGTCTCGCGCACCTCGCCGACCGTGGCCAGCCGCACCAGCGCGCCCGGCGGCCGCGGTGCCGCGCCGGGCAGCGGGGCCAGGCGCAGCCGGTGCAGCAGCGGCCGCAGCTCGGCGACCAGGTCGAGGGCGGCCTCGGCGTGCCCGTGGTCGAGCAGCCAGGCGACCACCGGGAGCGCGGCGTCCTCCGGGACCTGCACCCGGTAGGCCTCCGTGCCCAATGCCGTGCGGAGGACGGCGAGCCCGGCGTCGGTGAGGTACCCGAGGTTGACGCGCTCGCGGTCGGTGGTGCCCGGAGTTCCGCTCGGCACGGCGGCGAGTTCCTCCGGCCGTACCGGAACTTCGGCGAGGTACCGGCCGGTGGCGAACCCGCCGTGCGCGACTTCGAGGGTCACCCAGGCCGGGGTGTCCGCCACCGGGGTCCGCGAGCCGATGTCCAGTGTCCCGCCGGCCATGCCGGCGAGCACCGCCCGCCACCGCGCGGCCTTGGCGTGGGCGCGGCGGCGGACCGCGGCGTCCGTTGTGGACGAAGCGGTGCGCAGCGCGCGTTCCAGCTGCCCGTAGGCGTAACCGGGTGACGCCTCCTGTGCCATGTGGACTCCCCCTGGTGGAACCGAGACTTGGAGGCAGGAATCGAACCTGCGCCTTCCCGGGGAACAGCCGGGTGTTCTGCCTGCTGAACTACTCCAAGCTGCGGGGGACATGGAGGCGGGACTCGAACCCGCGCCCCCCGGTCCGAGCCGGGCGATCTGCCGCTGATCCACTCCATGCGATTCCCGCACCGGAAAGGGTAAGCCGCGGTGGGGGCGCGGGGCGACCGACTTTCCGGGCCGTCGCCGGGCTCGCCGGGGCCGCCGTCCGGGGTTACGATGAATCTGAATCAAAGTCAGATTCAGGTTGGGGAGCGGATGACCGAGAGCCGGCTGCGCCGGGTGCCGCGCCAGGCGCGGTCGCGCGAGAAGGTCGCCAAGGTGCTCGCGGCCGCCGATCGCCTGCTCGGCGAAGAAGGCGTCGAAGCGCTGACGACGACCCGCGTCGCCGCCGAGGCCGGCGTCTCGGTGGGCGCCCTGTACCAGTACCTGCCGGATCGCGACGCCATCACCGAGGCGCTGGGCGAGCTCTACCTCGCCCGCCTGGAAGAGCTGATGGACTCCTTCGCCGAGCAGGCGGCGCGGGAGGAGTGGACCGATCCGGTCGGCCTGCTCGTCGACGCCTTCGCCGGGCTCTACCGCGCCGAACCCGGGTTCCGCGCGCTGTGGTTCGGCCGCGGCCTCACCGACGGAACCCGGGAAGCCGACCTCGCGCACAAGCGCGTGATGGCCACCGGCGTGCACCGCATCCTCGTCGCGCAGCACCTGCTGTACGACGACTACGAGGCCGCCGTGGCGTGCCGCACGGCGTTCCTCGCCGCCGATGCCGTGATCCAGGAGGCGTTCCGCGGCGACGGCTCCCCGGAACTCCTGGAGCCGGTCAAGACGATGCTGCGTGCGTACCTCGGGCAGCAGCCCCGGCCGTAGCGACGAGGAATTCCTCGCCTCGCACGACGCGGAGCCCGTCGGCGGGGTCCGCGAAGTACCGCGAATCCAGCTCGGCGCCCGAGACGTGCACCGCGTCCCGGAACCCGGCCTCGCGGGCCATCGTCAGCATTTCCGCCGGGGAGAAGGAACTGACGAACGGCGTCCCCGCCGCCTCCGCGCGCCGGGCGGTGGCCAGGTGGCGGGCGCGCTCGCCCTCGTCGAGGAGGCCGGCCGGCAGCATGAACGTCATCGCCAGCGTGGTGCCGGGGGCGAACCCGGCGATCCGGCGCAGCGTGGCCGCGTTCGCCTCCTTCGACAGGTACATGCTGACTCCGGTGGACGCCACGACCGCCGGTTCGTCCGGGGCGAAGCCCGCGGCGGCGAGCCGGTCCCACCACGGCGTCGTCTCGAAGTCGACCGGCACGAAGTGCAGCCAGTCCGGCACGCCGAGGCCGAGTTCGGCCAGCCGGGCGCGTTTCCAGGCCTGCGGGCCCGGCTGGTCCACTTCGAACACGCGCAGGCGGGACGCGATTTCCGGGCGCCGCTGGGCGAAGGTGTCCAGCCCGGCCCCGAGGATGACGTACTGGCCGACGCCCCGGGCGGCCTGCTCGGCGACCAGGTCCTCGACGAACCGGGCCCGGGCCACGATGCCGGCCCGGTAGCGGCCGGCGGTGGCCGGGTCCATGTCGTCGCGCTGCCGCCACCCCGCACCCGGGCCGGCCAGCCGCAGGCCGAGCTCGTCGGCGAAGACGTGCGGCGGCGGATCGACGGCGACGTGCAGGGCCCGCCACAACGCGGTCCGCACCGCCGTGCTGTCCGGCGCGGCCACCGTCAGGCCTTCCCCGGCGCCGACAGCGTCCACGTCCGCCCGTCGGGATCGCGGACGGTCATTTCCCTGGTGCCGTAATGGGTTTCCTCGAACGGGGTGACGACTTCGACGACGTCGTCGGCCTCGAACTTGTCGGCGTCCGGGACCTTGAACACGATCTGCGTCCGTGGCTCCTGGCTCTCGGGGACCTCGGCGATGAACAGCCACGGGCCGTCGCCGTTGCGCAGCTGCCCGGAGTTGTGGTCGGTCGCGAAGTCGATTTCGTACCCCAGGGCCTGGAAGAACTTGGCCGCCTTGCCCCAGTTGTGCGTTTCCAGGTACATCGCCTCGATGCCCTCGGTCGTCATGTCAGTGCTCCTCGTCGTGATCGGTGGCGAGATAGGCGCGCAGCGCGGCGGCGACGAGCGCCGAAAGCGACTGCCCGGTCTCGACGGCCCGGTGCTTGACCTGCCGGATCAACCCGATCGGCAGGTACACGTTGAACTGCTTCACGTCTTCATCGCCCACGCGGACAGGCTAGCATGCTAGCAAGCTAGTGCACCGAAGAAGGCGCTGAGGGCCGCTTTCTGGGTGGCGAAGCTGCTTCCGGCGTCGACGGTTCCGATGAACGGCGCGACCGCCGCGGGATCCAGGCCGAGCTGGGGGAGGAGCACCTGGTAGTCGGTGTAGCTGAAGTGCTCGCCGTCCGGGACGCGCACTTCGCGGACCGGGCCACGCTGGTGGACGAGGAACTCCTGCCACGACGGGTCGGACGCCGCACTGTGGTCCCCCGCGCTCAGCAGCAGGAAGGGCTGGTCGAGGCCTTCGCCGGCGGCGCGGCCGAATTCGCGCGCCGACTGGGAGTACGCCATGCTGCCGTCGAGGTCGGCCCCGGCGTCGATGCGGGCGTCCGACACCATGGTTTCCGCGGTGGTGAACCCGCCGGCGGAATGGCCGAACATGCCGACGCGGGAGACGTCCGGGGTCAGCCCGGCCGGGAGCTTGCGCTGCCCGGCGTCCGGATTCCCGCCGCGCGCCAGGGTTTCCAGCGCGTCGAGGACGAACCGGGTGTCGGCCACCCGGGTGGCGATGAGCCGCCGGCCCGCTTCGGGCCCGGACGGCAGGACCCGCCGTTCGACGCGGCCACCGGGGAACTCCACCGCGGCGGGCTCGTGCGTGTGGTCGATCGCCACCGTCACGTAGCCCTCGCTGGTGAGCTGCTCCAGCAGCGCGGTGCCGACCGAGCGCGGGTACTTGGCGCTGGGCGAGTAGAGCACGACCGGCCGCCGCCCCCCGGCCGCGGGAACGCCGGCGCGGGCGTGCGTGGGGAAGGTGTAGCCGAGCCGGCCGGCGGCGATGCCGAGCACGCGCGCGTCTTCGTCGGCCACGATCGGCGCGGCTGACGGCGGAAGGTACGGCGCCTTCGGACCACCGCCGGAGCGGGCGGGATAGCGGAGGGTCACCATGAGTTCCCGGGTCGTCCCGGCGACCCAGGGATCCGGCCGTGCGTGGTCGACGAGGTGCAGGTCGACGCTGCCGACAGCGTACGGCCCGGTGGGCGCGGGCAAGGAGAGCCGGGTGGCCGCGTGAGCGGGGAGCGCGGTCAGCAGGAGGACGCCGGCGAGCCCGGCGGCAAGAAGGGATTTTCGCATGCTTTGACCGTATTGACGGCCGAGCTGTGTCACATCGGGACGTTCACCGAGATCGACCCGGACAGGGTTGTGGCCCGGGCACCGGGCCCGGGCCACAACTCACGCACTCAGTAGCCGTAGACGGTTTCGTAGACCCGCTCGGCGTTGGCCGCGACGAGCCCGTTGGCCCACAGCTGGTTGACCCGGGCGCGCTCGGTCGCGTTCGGGACCGCGTTGGTGCAGGACGGGCCGGGGCCGCCACCCGACATCAGCTCGGAGCACGGGCCCGAGTAGTGGTCGGGCAGCCCGAGGGCGTGCCCGGTCTCGTGCGCCGCGATGCGGGTCGGGTTGTACTGGCGGGCCTGGGTGTAGTCGATGAAGATGGTGCCGCTGCCGTGCCCGTTGGTGGAGGCGTAGGAGCCGCGGGGGTCGTTGCCCTCGGTGTAGCGCAGGCTCGCGCCACCGGAGTTGCGCTCCACGAGCCGGACGTTGGTAACGCTGTTGTTCCAGTTGGCGGCACCGGCGTTGATCACCGAGCGGAACGACGGTGCGCTGGAGGTGCTGTAGTAGACCGTGGTGACGGCGGCTTGCTGCTCGGTGGCGGCCGACGCGGTGCCCGCGGCGAGCGGGGTCACGGTCAAGGCAAGCGCAACGGCGCCGGCCAGGGCGAACTTCCTCGACATCGGAAGACTCCTCGTGGGGGGACGGGGATTTGCCGGAATTGCGCGCGCTGTCGAGAATTTACCGCCAAGACACCTTTACCGGAGCCGACTAACGTAGGGCTCGGGAAGTGGTGATTTCCCAGTACTGAAGTCGGGTTGACAGCGGCCGGTCAGGCGGTCCGGGTCAGGGCGAGGAGCTGCTGCTCCAGCTTCCGAGCCGCCGCCACGTCGATGCCCGCACCCCACAGGGGCGCCGTGCTCGCGCCGTCCGCCGCGGCGATCACCAGGGTGACGACGTCGCCCGGGAGGCCGTCGTCGCGGAGCTCGCGGTCCCACCTCTGCGCGTCCGCGCGGGCCAGGTCGGCGATCTCGGGGATCGAGATCAGCTGGGCGATCAGGGCGATGGTCTCGCGGACCGCCACCTCGTCGTAGGAGGTGTCCAGCGACGCCCGGACGTACGCGCGCGTCAGCCGGCCCGGGGCGGTGTCGGCCGGGTCGAGTGCGGCTTGCACCTCGGTGCGGAACGTGTCGAGCAGGTCCTGGGCGAGCGTGCGCACCAGCGCGTCCTTGGCGGGGAAGTGGTACAGCAGCCCGCCTTTCGACACGCCGGCCGCCCGGGCGATGTCGTCGAGGGAGGCCGACACCCCGCGGGTGCGGATGACCGTCGCGGCGGCGTCGAGCAGCGCGCGGCGCGTTTCCTCCGGGCTGCGCCCGGCCTTGCGAGGCATCGTCAGTCCTTTCCGGACGGAATGGTACGCCAGGCGATCACCGCGGCGACGGCGGTGACGGCGGCCGCCGCGAGGGACGTCACCTGCATGGCGCCGGTGAAGGCTTCCCGTGCCGCGCGGGCGAGTTCGGAGCCCGGGTCCAGCACGCTCGCGGCTGCGGCCAGGGAGTCGCGGACTTCGCCGGGGACCGGGCCCGCCGGCAGGAACGCGCGGTAGACCAGGTTCACCACCGAGCCGAGGATCGCGATGCCCAGCGCCGCCCCGAGTTCGTACGCCGTCTCGGAGATGGCCGACGCCGAACCGGCCTTGTCCCGCGGGACGGCCGACAGCACCGAATCGACGGTCAGCGTCAGCGCCAGCCCGACGCCGAGCCCGACCGGCACGAGAGTCAGGCCCAGCCACCAGTACTGCGGCGCCCGTTCGGCGACCGAGACCAGCGCGAGGCCCAGTGCGGCGACGGCGAGGCCCGCCGCCACGGCCCGGCCCCGGCCGAGCCGTCCGGCGACCACGCCGACCGCGGCCACGACGGCGATCGAGGCGAGCGTCGCGGGCATCTCCGCGAACCCCGCCTGCAACGGCGAGAAGCCGCGGACGAGCTGCAGGTACTGCGAGAAGAAGAACAGCAGGCCCATCAGCGCGAAAACCGCGATGAAGTTGGCCAGGACCGCGCCGCTGAAAGCGCCGTTGCGGAACAGCGTGACGTCGATCAAGGGCGCCGCCGCCCGCCGCTGACGGCGGAGGAACAGGACGCCGGACACCAGCCCGAGCGCCGCTGCCACGCCCACCTGGACGTCGGGCCCCGCGCTGACGGTGTGCTTGACCGCGTAGACCAGCGGCACGACCGCGGCCAGCGAGAGCCCGGCCGAGAGCAGGTCGAACCGCCCCGGATCCGGGTCGCGCGACTCCGGCAGCAGCCACGCGCCCGCGATGAGGAAGACGACCACGATCGGCACGTTGATCAGGAACACCGAGCCCCACCAGTAGTGCTCGAGCAGCGTCCCGCCGACCAGCGGGCCCAGCGCGATGCCCCCGCCGGAGCCGGCCGACCAGATTGCGATGGCGCGGGTGCGCTCGCGCGGGTCGGCGAACAGCGTCCGGATGAGCGACAACGTCGACGGCATGATCGTCGCGCCGGCGATCCCGAGCAGCAGCCGGGCGACGACGAGCACGCCGGCGGTGGGGGAGAAGGCGGCCAGCGCGGAGGCGAGCCCGAACGCCGCGGTCCCGAGGAGCAGCACCTTCTTGCGCCCGAACCGGTCGGCGAGGTTTCCGGCGGTGACGAGCAGCCCGGCCAGCGCGAGGGAGTAGACGTCCCCGATCCACAGGATTTCGGTGGCGGTCGGCGCGAGTTCGCGGGTCAGGGACGGTACGGCCAGGTAGAGCACGGTGCCGTCGACCGCGAGCAGGAGCACGGCGCCGACGAGGACGCCCAGCGCGGCCCAGCGGCGACGGGGGCTCAACAGCCCGGCGGAGGTCGGCAGGGTGGAGGTCATGCCAGTTACTATACCGTCTGGACGGTACAGTAACCCTGGTGAGACCGCTCACGAGTAGGCTGGCGGGAGATGAAGGAGGCGAACGTGACGGCCGAGGACCTGATGATCGAGTTCGCCTTGACGCGCCTGGACCACCCCGAGCTCGACTTCGAGGAGATCGCCGGGCTCGTCGTCCGGCGCGGCGGCCCCGAGCGGGAGCTGGAGTTCGCCGCCCGCAACCTCGCCGACCGCGGGGAACTGCGCGGGGCCGCGTTCCCGACGGCGGTGGAGTACGTACTGCGGGTGGTGCTCACCCTGCGCGGGCCGTCCGACTAGTCCGGTGTGGACGCCGTCCGTCAGGCGTCGACGGCGGCGCGGCTCAGGCCGCGGCGGTCGAACACGAGCTCACGCGCCGTCCCCAGCGCCGTCGCGATGGCTCCCGCCAGGACCGCGTCCTCGCCCAGCTGGCCGGCCACGATCTCCGGGACCACCGGCGTCGTCGTGGCCAGTGCCCGGCGCATCGGTCCGGCCAGCAGGTCCGTGTTGCCGCCGATGCCGCCGCCCAGCACGATCAGGCGCGGGTCCAGGACCGCCGTGACCGAGGCGACCACGTACGCCAGCTTCTCCGCCTCCTCCTCGACCACTCCGAGCGCCACCTCGTCGCCCGCGCGGGCCAGGCGGAACACGTCCTTCGCCGACCGCGCTTTCGCCAGCCCCCGGGCCCGGGCCGCGGCCACCACCGCCTGGCCCGCCGCCGCCGTCTCCACCGGCCCCGGGCGGCGCGCGCCCGCGCCCGACGGCCGGACGCCGAAGGGCAGGTCCGCGATCTCGCCCGCCGCGCCGTGCGCGCCGCGGAACAGCTTGCCGTCCACCAGCAGGCCCATCCCGATCCCGGTGCCGACCGTCAGGCAGACCAGCACGTCCACGCCCAGCGCCGCGCCGAGCGCGTGCTCGCCCACCGCGCACAGGTTCGCGTCGTTCTCCACCACCACGTCCGAGCCCGCGACGGCCAGCGCCGAGACGAGCTCGTGCAGCACTCCGCGCCGTTCCCAGCCCGGCAGGTTGGGGGCGCGGTGCACCGTGCCGGTCGCCGGATCGGGGACGCCGGGGGTGCCGACCACCGTCGAGACGACCTCGTGCGGGCTCAGCCCGGCCGAGGACACCGCGCGCTGGACGGATTCGCCGACCGTGCGCACCAAGGCGCTCGCCGACCGGCACCGGTTGGGCTCGTCGAGCCGCGCGACGATGCTGCCTTCGAGGTCGGCGACGGCGATCCGGATCGCGCGGCGCCCGATGTCGACGCCCACGACGTGCCCGGCGTCCGGCGCGGCCTGGTAGACGACCGCCGCGCGGCCCGGGCCGGCCAGGCTGCGCCCGGTGGTCCGGACCAGTCCGTGCTGCTCCAGGTCGAGCAGGGCCTGGCCCACCGTGGGTTTCGACAATCCGGTGTCGGCGGCGATCCGGGGCCGCGTCGCTTCGCCGTGCACGCGGAGCCGGTCCAGGACCAGGCGCTGGTTCAGTGCGCGCATGTGCGCCGGAGTTCCGACCTGCGGCCCGTTTCGTCCCACGCGTCCTCCTGAGTGACCGCAAGTTTATCCGCGGAAGCCTTCCGGCCTCGGGTGTTCTATGTTAAGAAACTTTACTAACTACTAGTCGGAGGCACGTCGTGAGTTCACCCACTCGATCCGGGGAACCGCCCGCGCTGGAGCGCAAGATCGGTCCGCTGCAGGCCACCGCGATCAACATGACCCAGATGTGCGGGATCGGCCCGTTCGTCACGATCCCCGCCATGGTCGCCACCATGGGCGGCCCGCAGGCGATGTTCGGCTGGATCATCGGGGCGATCGTCGCGCTGGCCGACGGGCTCATCTGGGCCGAACTCGGCGCCGCCATGCCGGGCGCCGGCGGCACGTACCTCTACCTGCGCGAAGCATTCCAGTACCGCACCGGGCGGCTGATGCCGTTCCTGTTCGTCTGGAGCGCGGTGCTGTTCATCCCGCTGATCATGTCGACCGGCATCATCGGGCTCGTCCAGTACCTCGGCTACCTGATCCCCGGCGTCACCGACGACGCGGGCACGACCCCGCTGGGCAAGATCATCGGTGTCGGCATCACGCTGGTGATCATCCTGGCGCTGTTCCGGAAGATCGGCCAGATCTCCAAGCTCACGACGGTCCTGTTCGTGGTCATGCTCGTCGCCGTGCTGACGACGATCGTGGCGGCCTTCTCGCACTTCAGCGCGACGCAGGCGTTCGCCTTCACCCCGGGCGCGTTCAGCTCGGCGGGCACCGGCACCTTCTGGGGCGGCCTCGGCGCGGGCCTGATCATCGCCATCTACGACTACCTCGGCTACAACACCTCCGCCTACCTCGGCGGCGAGGTCCGCGACCCGGGCCGCACGCTGCCCCGCTCCATCATCTTCTCCATCCTCGGCATCATGGGCCTGTACTTCCTGCTGCAGGTCGGCGTGCTCGGCTCGATCCCCCTCGACCAGCTGAAGGACGCGAAGTCGGTCGCGTCGTCGGTGCTGGAACAGGTGTGGGGCACCGGGGTCGCCAAGACCATCACCGTGCTGATCGTCATCGCCGCCATCGGGTCGGTGTTCGCCGGGCTGCTCGGCGGCTCGCGCGTGCCGTTCGAAGCCGCGCGCGACAAGGTGTTCCTGCCGGTGTTCGGCAAGCTGCACCCGAGGCTGCACCTGCCGACCGCGGGCGTGCTCACCATGGGCGCCATCACGATCATCGGCTCGCTGTTCACCCTGACCGAGGTGATCAACGCGGCGGTCGCGACCCTGGTCATCATCCAGTCGCTGGCCCAGGTCGCCGCGATCATCGTGCTCCGCCGCCGTCAGCCGAACCTGAAGCGGCCGTACCGGCAGTGGCTCTACCCGGTGCCGACGATCATCGCGCTCATCGGCTGGGTGTACATCTACAAGTCGGCCGAGTGGCTGTCGATCTGGCTGTCGCTGGGCTGGATCGCCATCGGCGTGCTCGCCTACCTCGTTTACGCCCTGTCGGAGGGGACCTGGCCGTTCGGACCCAAGGAAATCAAGGAAGCTTTCGCCACCGAACCGGAAGGGGTTCAGGCATGACCCGGAAGCTCGCGGTGCTCGCCGCGCTGCTGCTCGTGCCCGGCGTGCTGAGCGTGGCCGCGCCGGCGTCCGCGCAGCAGGACCTCGCGAAACCGCACGGGTTCACCACGATCGGCCTGCAGGGCTGGCAGGTGCTGACCACGGCGAGCGTCAAGGACGGCGGCGAGAAGGTCTCCACGCCCGGGTACGCCACCCGCGGCTGGCTGCCGGTGAAGCCGGACGACGCCGGCGCGCCCGGCACCGAGATCACCGCACTGGTCCAGAACGGCCAGTGCCCGGACGTCTTCTTCTCGGACAACATGCGCAAGTGCTTCGGGTACGTCGACAAGCTCGGCCCGGTGGTGACCAAGCCGTTCTCCGACCCGTGGTGGTACCGCACCGACTTCGTCCCGGACATCCGGCCGGGTCAGCACGCGAAGCTGACCATCCCGGGCATCGTCGGCGAGGGTGACGTCTGGGTGAACGGCACCCTCGTCGCCACGAAGGACGTCGTGAGCGGCGCGTTCGCCGGGCACACCTTCGACGTCACGAAGCTGGTGAAGCCGGGCCGCAACACCCTGGCGATCAAGGTCTACCCCAACGACCCGACGAAGATGTACACGCTCGACCAGGTCGACTGGGGCCAGATCCCGCCGGACAACAACACCGGCCTCCAGTTCCCGCCCACCCTGCAGGTCTCCGACGCCCTGACCGGCGACAACGCCCACGTCGTCCAGGACAACGCGCCCGATCTGTCCAGCTCGAAGCTGACCGTGAAGCTGGACGTCACCAACAACGCGGCCACCGCGCAGACCGGGGACGTCGCCGCGACGGTCACCCCGCCCTCGGGCGGCGCGCCGATCGTCGTCAGGCAGCACGTCACGATCCCGGCGAACACCAAGCGGACGGTCGTGTTCGCGCCGGTCGGGATCGCCCACCCGAAGGTGTGGTGGCCGTACTCGATGGGCGACCAGCCGCTGTACACGCTGACCACCGCGGTCTCGCAGGGCGGCGTGCTGTCGACGTCGTCGAAGAGCACCTTCGGCATCCGCACGGTCACCTCGCGCCTGGTCGGCAAGTCCGCGCCGCTGCCCGAAGGCGCGCGGCAGTTCACCGTCAACGGCAAGGACTTCGTGTTCCGCGGCGGCGGGTTCGCCCCGGACCTGTTCCTGCGCTACGACAAGGGCGACACCGCGCACCAGATCGCGCTGATCAAGAACCTCGGCCTGTCCGGCGTCCGCCTCGAAGGCCACGACATGCCGCAGGACTTCTACGACCAGGCCGACCGGGCCGGCCTGCTGGTGATCGGCGGGTTCCTGTGCTGTGACGCCTGGCAGCCCGAGGACGCTTCGACGCTGACCGAGCGCGACTACCGGATCATGCACGACTCGGCGTACACCATCGCGCAGAGGGAGCGGAACCACCCGAGCGTCTTCAACTACGGCTGGAGCGACAACGAGCCGGTGCCGCGCCAGGAGTCCGAGACGCTGAAGGCGTTCGCCGAAGCCGACTTCCAGGTTCCGGTGATCGCCTCGGCGGAATACAAGAGCACGCCGACGCTCGGCCAGTCCGGGGAAAAGGAGGGCCCGTACGACTGGGTTCCGCCGTCCTACTGGTACGACAGCTCGCACTTCGATCCCGAGGACTCCTCCCGCACGAACGCGGGTGGCGCGTGGGGCTTCGCGAGCGAGCAGAGCGCCGGGCACACCGTGCCGACGCTCGACTCGATCAAGCGGTTCCTCTCGCCCGCCGAGCAGGCGAAGCTGTGGCAGGACCCGGCGTACAACCAGTACCACGCGAACTTCGAGCCGGGCCACGGCGGGTACGCGTTCGGCACGTTGTACACGCTCGACCAGTCGATCCTGCAGCGGTACGGGAAGTGGACCTCGCTGAAGTCCTATGTGGACCTGGCGAACATCGCGAACTACGAGAACACCCGCTCGCAGTTCGAGGCGTTCCTGCACCACTCGACGGACAAGGCCAACCCCTCGACCGGTGTCGTGTACTGGCAGCTGAACAAGGGCTGGCCGACGCTGCTGTGGTCGCTCTACAACGACGACGGCGACCAGGCGGGCGCGTACTTCGGCGCCCAGAAGGCGAACAGGCCGCTGCACGCGATCTATGGCTACGACAACGGGTCCGTCACCCTGGACAACCTCGGTGGGACAACGCAGTCCGGGGTTTCGGTGCAGGCCAGGGTGCTCGACACCGCGGGCCAGGTCCTGGACGACCAGACCGCCGCCGGGATCTCCCTGGGTTCGCAGGGCGTGCGCACGGGCGTCCTGAAGCCGAAGGTGCCCGCCGAGACGAAGGCCCCGGCGCCCGCGCAGGTCTACTTCGTGGAGCTGCAGGTGAAGCAGGGCGGGAAGGTCGTCGACCGGAACGTCTACTGGCTCTCGACGCAGAAGGACGTCGTCGACTGGGCCAAGACCCTCGGGAACCCGCAGGCGACGCTCTCGCAGTACGGCAACCTGCAGGCCCTGCAGAATCTCCCGAAGTCGCAGGTCAGCGCGGTGGCGTCGACTTGTGCGCAGGGCGGGGACCTGGTCACCACGGTGACGGTCACCAACACCTCGAAGACGCCGGGGGCGGCGTTCTTCCTGCGGGCCGACGTCCGCCGCGGCACGCCGGACGGGCGCGAGGCGCCGGGGGACAACCAGCTCGCGAACGCGACCTGGGACGACAACGACATCACGCTGTGGCCGGGCCAGTCGCAGACGCTGACCGTCACCTACCGGGCCGCCGACCTGCGCGGTGCGGCCCCGGTGATCAGCGTCGACGGGTTCAACACCGGCCGGGTCGTGGTGCGGGGGACAGGAGGGGCGCACGCGTGAGCGAGGACCGGATTCTCGGGATCGACTTCGGCGGCACGAAGGTGGCGCTGGGGCTCGCCAATCGCGACGGCACCCTGCTGGCGACCCGCCGGCTGGACACCGACGCGCACGCGGGTGCCGAGCAGGTGGTGGTGCGCGCGCTCGCCGCGGCCAGGGCCCTCCTGGCCGACGAGGGCGCGACGGCCGCCTGCATCGGCGTCGTCAGCCCGGGGATCGTGCTGCCGGACCGCATCCTGCTCGCGCCGAACGTGCCCGGGTGGGAACAGCTGCGGCTGGCGGAGCTGGTGGCCGCGGAGTTCCCCGGCGTGGCGATTTCGGTGGGCACGGACGCGAAGGCGGCGGCGCTGGCGGAGTGGCGCTGGGGCACGCTGGCCGGGGCCGACCCGGCGGTGTTCCTGTCACTGGGCACCGGCATCGCGGCGGCGGTGCTGGTCGGCGGCCGGGTGCTGACCGGCGCCAACGGAGCTGCCGGCGAGATCGGGTACAACCTGCTCTCGCCGCAGGACACCGAGGGTTTCGCGAGCGGAGCGGCGCCGCTCGAGGAAGCCGTCGGTGGGCGTGGGCTGGGCGGCCGGGCGAGCGAACTGCTCGGCCGCCCGGTCACCGCCGGGGAGCTGTTCGCGCTGGCCAAGGAGAACGTCGAGGCCAAGGAGCTGGTGACGGCCGCGCTCGACGAGCTGTCGATGCACGTGGCCAACCTGGCCATCGCCCTGGACCCGCAGCGCATCGCGGTCGGCGGCGGGCTCGTGCGCTCGGCGGACGTGCTGCTGCCGGCGCTGGCGGACCGGCTCGCGCACGCGGTGCCGTTCCCGCCGCAGCTGGTGGCGGCCCGCTTCGACCAGGACGCGGCGCTGCTGGGCGCGGTGGCGCTGGCACTGGGCGGCTGACCGTCCGGGTGGTGTGCCGGTGCCCCGACCCGGCACACCACCCGGTTTCAGGCTTCGGCCGCGGCGAGTTCTTCGGTCCGCCGGAAAGCCGCGGGGGAGAGCTGGAACCACACGAGGACCGCGCTGACCGCCTGGACGCCCGCGGCCATCACCCAGACCGCGCGCAGGCCCCAGTGCGCCGCGACCACGCCGCCGGCCAGCGCGCCCAGCGGCGTCAGGCCCCAGGCCAGCGCGCGGTGGCTGGTGAGCACCCGGCCCAGCAGCGGCGCCGGCGTGAAGCGCTGGCGGCTGGACTGGGAGCAGACGTTCCAGATCAGCACGGTCGCCGTCAGCGAGATCAGCACGACGCCCACCAGCGGCGGCCACGGCGGGACGAGGGCGATCAGGAGCGTCACCACGGCACCGAAGCCCTGCGAGAACCGCATCGACCACGAGTAGCCGAGCCGGTCCACGACCTTCTGCACGACGAACGACGACGCGACCCAGCCGACGGCGAGGCAGGCGAGCAGCAGGCCGTAGCCGACCGGGCCGACGTGCAGGACCTGCGTCGCGTAGAGGACGAACATCGCGTTGCCGGCGCTCGCGGCGAACGAGCCGAGAGCGACGTTGATGGTGATCGACCGCAGCAGCGGCGTCCGCACCAGGTGCCGCAGCCCGCCGGAGAGGTCCCGCAGCGGGTGCGTCGTCGCCGCCACGACGGACTGCGAGGGGATCCGGCGGGCCAGCAGGAGCGCGGCCAGCGCGCAGGCCACGGCCAGCCAGGCGGGCGCGCCGCCGCTCACCGCGATCAGGAACCCGGTCACCGGCGGCACGACGAACCGCACGACGCCCTGGTCGATCACGGTGAGCCGCGCGTTGGCGTGGGCGAGCCGCCCGGGACCGACCACTTCGGGGACGAGAGCGCCGCTGGCGCCGTCCCCGAGGACCCGCGCCGAGGTGATCACGAAGGCGACGACCAGCAGCACGGGCAGGCTGAGCACACCGGCCGAAGCAACGGCGGCGAGCACCACGGCGGCCCCGGCGAGCACGGCGTAGGCCCAGGCCAGCACGGTGGTCCGGCGCACCCGGTCGATGAGCACCCCGGCGAACAGGGACAGCAGCAGCCAGGGAGCTTCCCCGACGACGTTGATCAGCGAGACTTCGCGCGGATCGGTGGTGACCGAGACGGCCAGCAAGGGGATCGCGGCCAGCAGCAGGCCTTCGGCGGACGAACCGGACACCGCGACGGCCTGCAGCCGCACCCACCTGGACGCCATGATCCCGAGCTTGCCGAAAGGTCGTACGCGGTTCAAACGATTTCTAGAAGTCGACCTGGACGATGCATTCGACAGCTTCGCCGACCGGACCTTCGCCGCGGAGTGCGACGCTGACCGGACGGGCGCTTCCGCTGCCCACCAGTTCGAGCATCGCGCTTTGCCCCGGCAAGAGCAGGCTGAACAGCATGTCCTCTTCGGAGATGCGGAGCCGGTGCCGGTCATCCGGACTCTCGACGACGGCCCGGACATTGCGAACAGGCACCGCGCCCGCGTTCGTCACCGCGAGGGAGCGCTGATTGCCCGACACCCAGACCCGGCCGGTCAGCGTGGCTGTTCCCCGCTCGTGCCCCGGAACCGGCAGCACCGGCCCCGGCGGCCGGTCGAGCGCGGCCGTTCGCACCTCCTCGGCGCTCAGGCCTTGAAGCCGGTCGAGAATTTCCTTCGCGTTCGCCGCGCTGCTCGGATTCTTCTGGATGAACGCGAGTTCGTGCTGCGTGAGGTTCCGGACGATGAGGTCACCGTCGATCTTGACCAAGAGCAGGGAGCCGATCTGCACCAAGGCGTTGCGCTGGCTTTCCAGTGAACGGATCAGGTCGGCCGCCGCACCCGCCTGAGCCGAATCGACCGCAGCCTGAGGCGCGTCGATGGCTTTGAGTTCGAGCGACCGTTCCACGCGTCGCGCCAGATCGGCGAATTGGTCCGACGTCACCGCCGTTTCGATCTTCACGCGGAACCGGCGAAACCACGAACCGAGCACGGGAGGTGGCCGGTAGCCGATTTCCGCGCCAAGCTCCCGGAGAATCCCGAGTACGCTCTCGTCGACTTCCGCCGCACCATCGGCCGACTCGAGATAGATTTGGACGCCGAACTCGACAGCCGACGGGCCTCCGGTCGAGCCGCGGGTGCCGCCCGTCCGCGGCGAAGTCTGCCGCCGTGGGAGGTTGCGTTCGTGGACCTCGTGCGCCGGGCCGCCGACGAGCGCGCGGACCCGGTGGGCTTGCGGGCCTTTCCCGCCCTGCCCGACCTCGAATTCCACACGTTGGTTCTCCTCCAGCGTGCGGATACCGTGCCCCACGATCTCCGAGTAATGGACGAACACGTCCCCGGCGCCACCGTCCTGCGCAATGAAGCCGTAGCCCTTTTCGGTGTTGAACCACTTGACCGTGCCGTGGGCCATGGGCGCTAATCCTTCGCGAGTCGACCGGCGAGTCCGGCAAAATATCCAACGAACCCGAGCGGGAATCGACTACCGATTCGGAACGAATACGCTCCGTGGCCCTGCTTCGTTCGAATGGTCCAGCGCGTGGCCCCGGCGGGTCAGCGGCGCACCCGGGTCGACTCGCGGACGACGAGCTCCGGGGTGAAGACCACCGCCTGCCGGTCCGGCTTAGTATCCGACGTCTCGGCCAGCAGCAGTTCCGCGGCCGTGCGGCCGAGGCGGCGGGCCGGCTGGCGGACCGACGTCAGCGGGACCGCCGCCGCGCCCGCGAACTCGATGTCGTCGTAGCCGACGATCGCCATCTCGTCCGGGACGCGGACGCCCGCGCCGACCATTGCCTGCAGCACGCCCAGGGCGAGGAGGTCGTTCGCGCAGAACACCGCCGTCGGCCGCGGGCTCGCGCCGAGGAGGCGGGCTCCGGCGTCGCGGCCCGAGGAGACGTCGAGGCCGATCGCCTCCAGCACGGTCAGTTCCGCGCCGGAACCGGACAGCGCGTTGCGGAGCCCCTGCTCGCGATCGCGGCACTGGGTGAGGATGGCGGGGCCGTTGACGAACGCGATCCGCCGGTGCCCGGTCTCCAGCAGGTGCCGTCCCCAAGCGCGCCGCCGGCGACGTCGTCGACCGACACGGAGCTCGCTTCCGATGCCGGGGCCTTGCGGTCGACGAAGACGTACGGCGTGCCGGTGCGGCGGAACGTCCGCAGCGCTTCGCCGGAGGTCGCGACCGGGCTCAGCAGCACCCCGCGGACGCGCTGCTCGGCGAACATCGCCAGGTACGACGCCTCCAGCTCGGACCGCTGCCCGCTGTTGCAGGTGATGATGTTGAGGCCCTCGGCGTGCGCGGCCTGTTCGGCCCCGCGGGCGACGTCGACGAAGAAGGGGTTCCCGAGGTCGAGCACGAGCAGTCCCATGACCCGGCTGCGCCCGGCGCGCAGCTGCCGCGCGGACTCGTCCCGGACGTACCCGAGCTCCTCGATCACCGAAAGGACCCGGCTCCGCGTGGCGGCCGCGACGACGTGCGGCCGGTTGACCACATTGGACACCGTGCCGATCGAGACGCCTGCTCGCTTGGCGACGTCCTTGATGCCGACCAACCGGACCCCCTCGCTGAGAAGGCGTGAGCCTATCACGATCTGAAACGTTTCAGACCCCGGGTGCGGCCCCGTTCTCCCGGCCACCCGCCGGGGCCGGCGGAGTACCGCCGAACGATAGCTGACGGGCCTCGTCGGTGCCGGAGATGACGCGGTTGATCGAGACCTTGAGCCACTCGAGCGTGACCCGGACCTGGTCGTCGATCTGCCAGCGGTCGAGGGCATCGGGTGACACCCAACGTCAGCCGGCGCAGCGACATGTCGACTTCGTACTGGCTGCGGAACCCGCCCCAGAGCATCTTGCCCACGCTGGGCTGCTTCCCGCCGCGGAAGGTCGTCATGGCCCCGTCCTTGTGCACGAAGACGGTGGCCGTCACCGCAGCTTGCCGCCGACCGCGAGCGCCACGTTGCGGGGTGGCCGGCGAGGAACTGGCGGAAGTTCCCCTGCGGCACGAGCCGGGCGTGGACCCCCCGGCGCAGGTGACCGTCGCGACCCGGGGCTGCCCGTCCAGGATCGCGAGTTCCCCGATCAGTTCGCCGGCGGTGCGGATCGCGAGCAACGCCAGGGGAAAGTCCCCGCTCAGGCTGCTCACGGCCGTCCTCCCTCGCCCGCCGAGCATGCTACGGATCCCACCCGGCGGTCACCAAGGGCCGCGCCCCGGGTGACCGGGCTTTGTCCGGTCGATGTCCAGCCGTTCGTCGGGGATCCGCCGGGATAGGGTGGCCGCGTGCGGAGTCGACTCGTGTTGATCGGTGCGGTCCTGTCCTCCCTGCTGCTCCTCCCGGGCCTCGCCTCGGCTTCGCCGGTCGTGGAAGGCGATACCGACAATCCCGTCACCGCCGCGCCCGCGGTCACGCGGCCGGACACGCCCCACTGCAGCGTCACGCTCGCCGACGGCTTCCGCTCCAACGCCGCCGACGGCAGCCCGCAGTTCTACGAGGGCACTCTCACCCCGCCGAAGGCCTGCCCCGGTCCGTGGGCGAAGGTCGTCATGGACCAGACCGTCACCGTGAGCGGGCGGCAGTACGACCGGATCGGCGACCTGAAGATCGGCGGCACCGAGGTCTGGTGGGGGACGACCGAGGAGCCCAGCGGCGAGGGCCGCCGCGCGATCACCTACCACTTCGACAAGGACCTGACGCCCTACAGCGTCTTGCTGCGCACCCCGCAGCCCTTCCACGGCGGCGTCGAGAACTACACCTCGCCGATCTACACCGGCGTCTACGCCCAGACCGTGACGCTCACCTACTACCAGGCCGACCGCAGGCACCCCGCACCGGAAACCCCCGGCCACGTCGCCGGGTTCGGGCACGCCGACGCGACGCCCGCCGCGCCCACCGTGCACTTCACCGCCCAGGGCCTGCCGCGCAACATCACCCGCGCCTACCTCGAGGTCACCCTCGAAGGGCACGCCTGCGACGAGCAGTGGTTCGACGACGTGCCCGACGACGTCGCGGCGAAGTACCCGGCGGCCGGGCTGTGCGGGAAGGGCCCCTACCGCGAGGCGAACTTCGCGATCGACGGCACGCCGGCCGGGAGCGCGTTCACCTTCCCGCACATCTACTCGGGCGGGATCGTGCCCCAGCTGTGGCGGCCGATCGTCGCGATCGACACCTTCAGCCTGCACGCCGAAACCTACGACGTGACGCCGTTCGCGGGGCGCCTCGTCGACGGCGGGACCCATGACCTCTCGTTCTCCTTCCCGGACATCGGCGGCGAATTCACCGTCGTCCCGACGCTACTGCTCTACACCGACAAAAACGCCGCGCAGACCTCCGGTGCCCTGACCCGGCACGACGTCGCCGCCGCGCCGGTGCGGCAGACGACGGTCAAGGACATCGACGGCGGCGTGAACGTCACCGTCACCGCGAAGCGCGACGACGTCACGGCCGGCTACGTCGACACCTCCGCCGGCCGGGTGTACACCCGCGTCGAGCGCACCCGCGACTACCGCAACAGCGACGACGTCACCGGCGGCGGCTTCACCCAGCACGTCGTGCAGGCCGATTCCGGGCAGCAGACGTCGGTGTCCACAGTGGACGGCCGACCGCGCTCGGCGGCCCGGCACACCTGGTCCTACCCGCTGACCACGGACGCGACCGCGAACATCACCGACGACCAGAACCTGCGGATCTCGGGCTCGGTGGAGATGACGAAGATCCTCGGAGACGCCACCGGCGACGGCCGGAACTGGCGGCCGGTGAGCGCGTCCCGCGAGTGGCTGACCTCGTCGGGCGTATTGGCCCGCACGAACGGCGTGAACACCGAAGCAGACGGCCGCTCGAAGACGCTCTTCACCGGCTCCGACGACCTGGGCCAGCCGTACTTCCACTACGTCGCGAGCGAGCACGGGCTGATCACCGAGAACCGAATTGTCGGTGGTCGCGGATAGGGTCCGGCGCGTGACCGAACCTGTCTTCGTGACCGAAACCCGGACCGCCTACGACACCGTCGCCGACTCCTACGCCGAGCAGCTGCGGGACCTGCTCGACGAGAGCCCGTGGGACCGGGCGATGCTGAGCACGTTCGCCGAACTGGTCGGGAAGAGCGGCCCGGTCGGGGACCTCGGCTGCGGCCCGGGCCGGCTGACCGGGTACCTGGCCTCGCTCGGGCTGGACGTGTTCGGCGTCGACCTCTCGCCCGGCATGGTCGAGGTGGCCCGGCGGACGCATCCCGGGCTGCGGTTCGAGGTCGGTTCGATGGCCGCCCTGGACCTCGGCGACGACACCCTGGCCGGGGTGGTGGCGTGGTATTCGCTGATCCACACTCCACCGGAAGAACTGCCGTCGGTGGTGGCGGAGCTGGCGCGGGTGCTGGCGCCGGGCGGACGGCTGCTGACCGGGTTCCAGGTCGGCGACGAGCGCCGCCGCATCACCCAGGGCTACGGCCACGACGTCGCCTTCGACGCGTACCGGCTGCAGCCGGACTTCGTGGCCGAGCTGTGCGTCGCCGCCGGGCTCGTCGTCGAGGCGCGGCTGGTCCGCGAGCCGGACGGCCCGTACGAGAAGACACCGCAGGCGTACCTGCTGGCCCGCAAGCCGGGGTGAACCCGGTCTCGCCGGCCGTCACCCGATCGGGCTAGTACGGTACTGTCGGTCCCATGGGGAGTCTCCGCTCACGAGTCTTGGGCTGGGTCGGCCGGCGCTACCTCGCCCGGCAGTCGAAAAAGGGCTTCGACCTCGAAAAGATGTCGGCCATCCTGCCCGATTCGGCGCTGCTGCCGCTGCGGCGGGAGGGCCTCGACCCGGTCCCCGCGATGGCCGCGCAGCGGAGCGAGGCGCCGATCGGCAAGCTCGACCTGCCGTTCGGGATGAACGCCTGGCTCGTCACCGGCTACGACGAAGCGAAGGCCGTGCTCGGCAAGGCGTCCGGGTTCTCCAGCGACTTCGGCAACCTGGTCGGCAACGCCGGGGTGACCGCCGACCAGAACCCGGGCGGGCTCGGTTTCGCGGACCCGCCGGTGCACACGCGGCTGCGGAAGCTGCTCACGCCGGAGTTCACCATGCGCCGGCTGAGCCGCCTGGCCCCGCGCATCGACGAGATCGTCGCCGAGCAGCTCGACGCGATGGCCGCGGCCGACGGCCCGGTCGACCTGTGGCAGGCGTTCGCGCTGCCGATCCCGTCGCTGACCATCTGCGAGCTGCTCGGCGTGTCCTATGAGGACCGCGAGGACTTCCAGCGGCTGAGCACCGCCCGCTTCGACCTCTTCGGCGGCGCCGGTGCCTCGCTCGGCGCCATGTCGGAGTCGCTGACGTACCTGCTCGACATCGTCAAGAAGCAGCGCGAACAGCCCGGCGACGGCCTGCTCGGCATGCTCATCAAGGAACACGGCGACGAGATCGACGACCGCGAGCTGGCCGGCCTGGCCGACGGCGTGCTCACCGGCGGCCTGGAGACCACGGCGAGCATGCTGGCGCTCGGCGCCCTGGTGCTGCTGCGCGACGAGAAGGCGATGGACGCCGTCCGCGGTGACGACGAGTCCGTGCACCGCTTCGTCGAGGAGCTGCTGCGCTACCTGACCGTGGTGCAGATGGCGTTCCCCCGGTTCGCCAGGGAGGACATGGAGATCGGCGGCGTGCGCATCGCCGAGGGCGACATCGTGCTGGTGTCGCTGTCCACGGCGGACCGCGACCCCAAGCTGGGCCCGGACATGGAGAAGTTCGACGCCACCCGCGAGCCGACGTCCCACCTGGCCTTCAGCTACGGCATCCACCGCTGCATCGGCGCGGAGCTGGCCCGGATGGAGCTGCGCACGGCCTACCCCGCGCTGATCCGCCGCTTCCCGAACCTGCGGCTCGCGGTGCCGGAGGAGCAGCTGTCCTTCCGTCAGGTGTCCATTGTGTACGGTCTGGACGAGCTGCCGGTGCTGGTCGACTGACGGGGGTCAGTGCGGGATGGCCCGGTGGCGACGGCGCGGGACGCGGTCCCGGTGCGCTTCGATGACGAGCGCGACCTCGGTGGCGGTGTTCGTGGTCGCGAGCTCGGCCAGGTAGCCGACCCCGGCGGCCAGGGCCGGCAGGTCCACGGCGAAGTAGACCCCCATCAGCGGGTTGACGAACAGCTCGCTGCCCGCGGTCCGGGTGCTGCCGTGCACGTCCCCGAACTCACCCCGCAGCGCGGCGGCGATCTGCCCTTGGACGATGCTCGGCCGGCCCGGGGTCGCCCGGTTCGCGTGCGCGACGGCGTCGAGGTAGACCGCCGCTTCCGGGGACGCCGACGGGATCGACAGCGCGCCCAGGTACCCGCCGGCCCGGTCGAGGGCGGCGAGGTTCTCCAGCACGTGCGCGTGGCAGACGCCGTGGAAGGCGTCGATGCCGAAGCCGAGGCTGACCACGATCCGGTCGAGGCCCTCGAGCGCGGCCACCGCGGCGAGGCTGGTCATGTCCTCCTCGGGGGTGCCGAGGCCGGATTCGTCCCCGCGCAGCAGGATGTCCGTGCCGCCGTCGACGAGCACCACCGCGTCGACGGCGAGCTGCGCGACCAGGGCTTCGTAGGCTTCCCGCAGCGGCCACGCCCCGACGCGCGGGAAGGCGTGGACGACCGGCGGCCACCCCTGCGTTCCGAGCCACCCGGCGAGGGTCCGTTCGGGGAAGTAGCCGTCGTCGCCCGCGCTGCCGGGCCGCACCCGCGCCACGTCCGGCGCGATCCAGTCGTCCAGCTCGAGGCGGTTCAGATCGCTGAACGCCAGGTTCGCGAAGCAGACCTCCTTGCCCTGGGCACGCAGCGCGAAGGCGAGCGGGAGGCCGGCGTAGACGTCGAACCCGCCGCCCGCGCCGGCGATCAGGACCCGGCGGGCGGGCCGCAGCCGGGTGAACAGCGGAGGCTCCGCGAGCGAGAACACGCCGCCATCGTACGGAGCTTTCAGCGGACGCCGCGGGGCCGGAACTGGATGCTGATCCGCGGCCCGGCCGCCCGGGTCGTCTTCGGGATCGCGTGTTCCCACGTGCGCTGGCACGAGCCGCCCATGACGATGAGGTCGCCGTGGCCGAGGGCGTAGCGGTGCGACTCGCCGCCGCCGCGGGGGCGCAGGGCCAGCTGGCGGGCCGTGCCCACCGAGAGGATCGCGACCATCGTGTCCTCGGTGCTGCCGCGGCCGATCGTGTCGCCGTGCCACGCCACGCTGTCCCGGCCGTCGCGGTAGTAACACAGGCCCGCGGTGCGGAACGGCTCGCCGAGCTCGCCCGCGTAGTGCTCGCTGAGCGCGGCGCGGGCCTCCGCCAGCACGGGATGGGGGAGGGTTTCCGTTTCGCGGTAGAAGCACAGCAGCCGCGGGACGTCGACGACCCGGTCGTACATCTTCCGCCGCTCCGCCTGCCAGGGGACGCCGGTGGCGAGTGCGGCGAACACCTCGTCGGCGCCGGCGAGCCAGCCCGGCTGCACGTCGACCCACGCGCCGGAGCCGAGCTCGGTCCGGCGCGGGGCCAGGGCGTGCAGCGTGACGGGGCCGGATTCGCCGAACAGCGAGGCCTGCAGGGCCGGAGTCGTCATGGGTCCGACCGTACACGATGTTCGAACAGATGTTCTACGTGAAACATCGCGAAAACCGTCGGTCCCCGGGTCAGCCGGTGGGCCGGTCCGCGAACCCGGGCCAGCCGCACCAGTCCGGCCGCGAGAACGACTCGGGGTGCTCGATGACCTCGAGCACCCGCCGCGCCCAGGTTGCCGCCCAGGCGTCGGCCGAGTGCTCTGCGGTCCGGGCGGCCTGGAGGAACTGGTCCCGGGGTTGGGTGTGGCCCACCATGCAGTAGAGCGCGCTGAGCGCGGTCCGGCGACCCCGGCTCGGACAATCGGGGTCCGCGACCAGCTCCAGCAGGACGGGCAGGTGGCTGGGCTCGGCCATCATCAGGTCCCAGTCCTGCACCGGCTCCGCGGCGCCGCTGTGCGCCCACGCCCGGATCTCCGCGTCGGTCGGGTCGAACGGGTCGGCGATGGCGGGCACGGCATCCATGGCGCCATGGTCGCACGGCGGTGCCGCGATCCGGGGCCGGTGCCAGCGGCGATCAGTGCGTGACGTCGTAGACGAGCTTCTGCACCCCGTTGCCGTACGCCTCGCTCTCGACCAGCTTCAGGTTCTGCTTGTCCTTGTCGGTCTCGCTGAACAGTCGCTTGCCCGCGCCGAGCAGGACCGGGAAGACCAGCAGGTGGTAGCGATCGATCAGGCCCGCGTCGGCCAGGGCGCGGTTCAGGGTGGCGCTGCCGTTGACGATGATCGGGCCGCCCTCGGTCTCCTTGAGCGCCGCGACCTCGTCCAGGGAACGCAGGATCGTCGTCTCGCCCCAGTTGTCGACCAGGTCTGCCTCGGCCAGTGTGGTCGACACGACGTACTTCGGCATCGCGTTGTAGCCGGCGAACTCGACGGTCATGCCCGGCCAGACGGGCGCGAACGCCTCGTAGCTGACCCGGCCCAGCAGCAGCGCGGTGGCTTCCTCCTGCTCGCTGCCCTTGATCGCGTAGGCGGCCGGGTCGAACTCGATGTCCTTGAACGTCCAGCCCGCGTTGCGGTAGCCCGGCTCCCCGCCGGGGGCTTCGACGACGCCGTCGAGCGAAACGAACGAGGTGGAGATCAGGGTGCGCATGCGGGGCTCCTCGGAGGGGTTGATCGTGCTTCCAAGAGTCTGTCGAACGGCACAAGCGCGATTCGACACCGCGTCCGGAGAAAACTTCCGACCGGCCGCGCGAGCGAAAAGTGGGTCTTGTCCGCCGCCGCGCGGGCTCGTACAGTCACTTCCACGCCGGATAAAGGTCTGGACCTTTGTGCGAGCCACCGCCGCCTCGAGTGACACAGGAGGTTGACGGTGCGCAGACTTCACGGTGCGGGCGTGCTCGCGGCGGCGGCGCTGGGGCTCGCGGTGTGCACCCCGGCGGCGGACGCCCAGGTCGGCACGGGTCCGTGGACGGCGGACTCGCCGGGCTACTCCGAGCAGGAGCGGGGGTGCGGGCAGATCGCCGGGCTGACGTTCCAGCTCACCTGCTCGACCGGCAGCGGCGACCAGCGCGCGGAACGCCGCTACACCACCTACACCGGCGGCACCCACCAGTTCGAAGGCTCCTTCAAGATCACCAGCATGACCGGCTCCCGGATCAGCCTCAAGCAGACCTTCCGGGACGGTTCGAACGCCGGGCCGTACTTCATGCTGGCCGTCGAGAAAGGCGGCCGGATATACGCGGTGGAGGGCGGGACGACGCTGGGCAGCGGCGCGACCGTCGGCACGTCGGTGCGGGTCAACACGATCAACCAGGTCGGCAGCTCGCACAAGGTGTACCTCAACGGCTCCCTGAAGCAGACGATCTCGAGCCCGGGCGGCAGCTACTACGACAAGTTCGGCAGCTACCGCACCTCGAGCGGCGCGGGGCCGATCACCGTGCAGTGGAGCGGGATCAAGTTCTGGCACAAGTGACCCCCGCGGCGTCCCCGGGTCACGCCGGGGGCGCCGCCCAGGCGCCGAGGTCGTCCCAGGCGGACAGCCGGCGACCGCTGGTGAAGCGGCGGTGGGCGCCGGTCAGCGGGTCGTCGAAGTCGAGCACCTTGGCCAGCAGCTGCAGGGGTTTGGTGAAGTCGCCCAGCGGTTTCTCGCGCAGGACCGGGTAGAAGTCGTCGCCGAGGATCGGGACGCCGAGGCCGCTCAGGTGCACGCGCAGCTGGTGGGTCCGGCCGGTCGAGGGGACCAGCCGGTACCGGCCCAGTCCGTCCCGGTGCTCGAGCAGCTCGACGTAGGTCTCGGCGTTGGGCTCGCCCGGCACCTCCTGGGCGGCCAGCACCCCGCGGTCCTTGACGATCCGGCTCCGAACGGTCCTCGGCAGGTCCAGGGCCGGGTCGTACGGCGCGATCGCCTCGTACTCCTTGTGCACCCGGCGGTCGCGGAACAACGTCTGGTACCTGCCGCGCAGCTCCGGCGTGATCACGAACATCACCAGCCCGGCGGTGACGCGGTCCAGGCGGTGCGCGGGGGACAGGTGCGGCAGGTCGAGGTCGCGGCGCAGCCGCACGAGCGTGGTCTCCAGGATGTGCTGCCCGCGCGGGATGGTCGCCAGGAAGTGCGGTTTGTCGACGACGAGCAGGTGCTCGTCGCGGTGCACGACGTCGATCGCGAACGGCACCGGCACCTCGTCCGGCAGGTCACGGTGGAACCAGATGAACGAGCCGGGCGCGTACGGCGTGTCGACGCCGAGCGGGCCGTCGGTGCCGTGGATGCGCTCTTCGCGCAGCATCTGCTCGATCCGCCCGGGCGAGACGCGCGGCAGCCGGTCGACGAGGTGCGCCAGCAGCGTCGGCCACTCGCCGTCGGGCAGTTTCAGCCGGGCGGGGTCCAGCCCGTGGCGGGGCGGGATCGGCGGGCGGAGCTTGCGTCTCATCGTCCCCGACTGTAACTAACCCTCGGACGGCGTCCGGTAGCGCGCGAGGTAGCGGGCGGTCGCCTCGGCGTTCTTCGCTTCGGCGGCCTCGGCGCGGATGCGGCGTCCGGTGTGGTGCGGGAAACCCTGCCGGCCGAGCCGGTGCTCGACGCTCTCCTCCATGTACGCGCACGAGTAGAAGTACGCGACCAGCGCGGCCATCAGGACCAGCGATAACCGCAGCCAGATCGAGCCGGGCAGCAGCAGCCACACCGCGCACAGCGGCGCGATGCCGATCGACCGCTGCAGCACGAAGCGGGCCCGCCAGTGCTTCGACGTCGCATCGTGCAACGCCCAATCGTTGTAGCGGGCCGGCAGCTTGACCCCGACCGCGTAGCCGAGCCAGCGGAGCACACCAGGTCGTTCCATGAGGGCTAGAGTACACTAATAGTTAGTGTACTAATTGTCTCGTGGGCCACGTTAGGATCGCGCCATGATCGACCTGGGTGAAGATCCCCTGAAGCTGGACCGGCAGGTGTGCTTCGCGCTGTCGGTGGCTTCGCGCAGCGTCATCGCGATCTACCGGCCGTTGCTGGAGCCGTACGGGCTGACCCACCCGCAGTACCTGGTGATGCTCGCCCTGTGGGAGCAGTCACCGCGGTCGGTGAAGGAGCTGGGCGAGGCCCTGCGCCACGAGCCGGCCACGCTGTCACCGCTGCTCAAGCGCCTCGAGGCGCTCGGCTACGTCGCCCGCAGCCGCAGCCGCTCGGACGAGCGTCGGCTGACGGTCGAGCTGACCGAGACCGGCCGCGCGCTGCGGGCCGAGGCGGAGAAGATCCCGTACAAGGTGGTGGAGACGCTCGGCATGGAGGTGTCCGAGCTGGAAGCGCTGCACGGCGTGCTGAGCCGCGTCATCGCCGCGACGGCCTGAGGAATGCCCGGCCGCGGAACGGAGTTGGACCCGGTGTGCTGAAGATCAGGCTGGGCGTCGCCCCGGCCGCGGGCACCGGGCCGGCGGAGTTCGCCGGGCTGGCGCAGCGGCTGGAGGACGCCGGCGTCGACTCGCTCTGGCTCTCCGAACTGGTCTACTCGCCCGAGGTCGACCCGATGATCGGGATGACGCACGCGCTGGCGCGGACCTCGAAGCTCAAGGTCGGCACCGGCGTCGCGATCCTGCCGGGCCGGCACCCCGTCTTGGTGGCCAAGCAGCTGCTCTCCCTGGCCGGGCTCGCGCCCCGGCGGGTCCTGCCCGTGTTCGGCCTGCGCCCGGCCCGCGCGGCCGAAGCCGCCCTCTTCCCGGTGCCGTCCGGCCGCCGCGCCGCGGTCTTCGATGAGTCCCTCGTGCTGCTGCGCCGGCTCCTGGAGGAGGACGAAGTGTCCTTCGACGGCGAGTTCTTCCAGCTCGAGCGGGTCCGGCTCGGTCCGCGCCCGCAGAAGCGCCTCGACGTCTGGCTGGGCGGCTCCGCCCCGGCCGCCCTGCGCCGGACGGGCCGGCTGGCGGACGGCTGGCTCGGCAGTTTCCACACGCCGTCGCAAGCCCGCGACGCCCGCATCGCCATCCAGCGGGCCGCGGCGGAGGCCGGGCGCGAGATCGAGGAGGACCACTTCGGGCTCAGCCTCGCGGTGGCCGACCGCGGGATCCCGGACGAGCTCGCTGCGGTGGCGGCCCGGCGGAACCCCGGCGTGCCACTGCCGGAGCTGGTGGCGACGAGCTGGCCGGAAGCCCGGCGGCTGGTGGAGCAACACATCGAAGCCGGGCTGTCGAAGTTCGTGATCCGGCCCGCGCACGCCGATTTCAACGGCTTCCTGGAGAAGTTCCAGGCGGAACTGGTGCCCCTGCAGAACTAGCCGTGGTTCACGTTGCCGTGGACCTGGCCGATCTGGAACGCGCTCCCGCTCACCGTCCCGCTGATCACGTTCGTCGTGCTGCCCGGTGCCGTCGGCTCGATCTTGGCCCGGGCCACGGCCAGCTCCTCCTCGTAGCCGCCGGCGCCGTGGCGCAGCAGGTCCCCGCTCGGGTTCGGGACGTACAGGTAGATCGTCCCGCGGTACTCCTTGATCGCGACGTCGGCCGGGACGACCTTCGTCGCGGGCAGCTTCGCGTATTCGCTGGCCAGCACGTCTTCGAAGACCCGCTGCGACAGCGCCACCGCGAGGAACGTCTGGTCGGGGTCGGAGCGCTCCAGCACCGAGCGCACCGGGTCGGCGTCGAGCAGCCGGTGCGTCGTGATCACGGCACTGCCGATCGCGGCGGCCGAAGTCGTGCCCGGCGCCGGTTCGAGGATCGGGCCGACGTTCAGGCTGGCCCGCATCCGCAGGCGGACCGACCGCGCGGCCGACCGCAGGCGCGCGTCCCGCTCGGCGAGCACGGCCTGCAGCTCGTCGAAGAACCGGGTCACCACCGCGGGCAGGAACCGCGGGTCGAAGCCGAGCCCGTAACCGTCGCCGGTGCCGTGCGGGAACAGCGCGGTTTCCCAGACTTCGCGCAGCCCGGCGCGGGTGAACGCCTGCGAAAGCACGTCGGGGATGGCGGCGGACACCACCGCCTGGGTGGCGGCGGGGTTGCTGCCGAACCCCTTCGTGTCGACCACCAGCAGGGCGCGGTAGGGCGGGAGTTCTTCGACGGACAAGGTCGGGCCTTCCTGGTTGCCGGTGACCTGGAGATTCTGACGGACCGCGGCCCTGCTGCTCTCGTACGTTCGAGGTAATTCCCCCGGCATCCCGTGCCGTCGCGCGCGGGCGACAGGTACACAGGGAAGTTCGGGCCTCGGGTGGGAGCTCTCGGATGACGTCTCGGAGCGGTGCCGCATCACCTTCCGAAGTGCACAACCACGTCGACGGTGGCGCGGCCGGGGTGGTGCTGCAGGCCGGGACCATCACCGGTGACGTCTGGGTCGCCGGCCCACGGTCGCCGCACCCGGTACCCCGGCAGCTGCCGCCGTCGCCGTCGCACTTCACCAGCCGGGCCGGCGAGCTCGCGGCGCTGGACGAGGTCGCCGGGCAGGAGACCGGCGGCCGGCCCGCGCTCGCCGTGCTGGTCGGGCCGGGTGGGGTCGGCAAGACCGCCCTCGCCGTCACGTGGGGCGACCGGCACGCCGGGCGCTACCCCGACGGCCAGCTCTACGCCGATCTGCGGGGGTTCTCGGCGGGGACCACGGTCCTGCCGGACGAGGCGCTCGGCGCGTTCCTGCGCGCGCTCGGCGTCGCCCCCGAGCGCGTGCCGCCCGACCTCGCCGAGCAGGCCGCGCTGTTCCGGACGCTGACCGCGGGCCGGCGGCTGCTGGTCGTGCTCGACAACGCCTTTTCGGCGGCCCAGGTCCGGCCGCTGATGCCCGCGTCCGCCGGCTGCACGGTGGTGGTGACCAGCCGGCTGCGGCTGGACGGCCTGGTCTCCGAGGGCGCGCGCTTCCTCGACGTGGCACCGCTTTCCCAGCCGCACGCCGTGGAGCTCGTGGTGAACGCGGTGGGCCGGACCCGGGTCGCCGGCGAGCTCGACGAGGTGGCCGAGCTGGCCGCGCTGTGCGGACGGCTGCCGATCGCGCTGCGCGTGGCGGCCGCCCGGCTGGCGTCCCGGCCCCGGTGGCAGGTGGCCCGGGTGGTGGCCGAACTCGGCGACGAACGCTCGCGGCTGAGCCGGCTGTCGGCGGAGGGTGCCGCCCCGGTGGCGGCGATGTTCGACTGGTCGTACCGGGCGTTGCCGGAACCGGCGGCCAAGCTGTACCGGTTGCTGGGCGAGTTCCCGGGCCCCGCGTTCGGCGTCGAGATCGCCACCGCGGCGACCGAGCTGCCCGATCCCGCCGAAGGCCTCCAGCAGCTCGTCGACGCAAGTCTGCTGGAAGAGGTCGACGAGTTCCGCTACCGCTTCCACGACCTCGTCCGGCTGCACGCCCGTGCCCAGCGCGACGACGACCGCGCCGAGGTGGTGCCGCGGGTGGCGACCTGGTACCTGCACGCGCTGACGCGGGCGAACATGGTCGTCATCCCGATCCGCTGGCGGGTCAGCCCGGTGTGCGAGCAGTACCGCGGCACCCCGCCCGCGTTCGGCTCCGGCCGGGCCGCGCTCGACTGGCTCGACGCGCAGCTGCCGAACGTGCTGGCCGTGCTCGAGGAAGCGGACGCGCAGCGCCACGACGAGGTGGCCTGGCAGCTGTGCGAGGCGTTGTGGGAGCTGTTCCTGCACCGGAAGCACTTCCCGCGGTGGCTGCGCTCGCACGAGCTCGGGATCGCCGCGGCGCAGCGGTGCCGCAACGCCGTCGCGGAGTCGCGGCTGCGCTGCCAGCTGGGCCGCGCCCACCTGGACCTGGGCCGGTTCGAGGCGGCGGAGCGGGAGTGCGAGCGCGCGCTGGAGCTGGCGCGGGCGGCGGGGAGCCGGCCCAACGAATCGGTGGCGCTGGACCAGCTCGGCACGGCGGCGCAGGGCCGCGGCGACGTCCAAGCCGCGATCGACCACTACACCGCCAGCATGGCGATCGAAGCGGAGCTGGGCATCGACCGCGGCGTCGCGCAGCGGCACCGCCGGATCGGCGAGGTGCTGGCGCAGGCCAGCCGGGACGCCGAAGCGGCCGAGCACCTGGAAACCGCCCGGCGGATGTTCGCGGAGATGGGCGACGAGAAGGACGAGGCGAAGGTGCTGGTGGGCCTCGCCCGCCTGGACGCCCGCGGCGGCGACGTCGCCTCGGCGGAGCGGCGCCTGGAGCGGGCCTGGACGGTCCTGTCGGAATCGGGCTCATCGTTCTACCAGGCGGACGTTCTGGTCGGCTTCGCCGACGTGGCGGAGCACGGCGACGACCGGGCGGCGGCACGCGGCCACCTCGCCGAGGCACTGAAGCTCTACGAGCAGGTCGGCGGGCCGCAGGTGGAGCGCGTCCGGGCCCGGCTGGAGCGTTACGACGCCGAGGTCGCCGAGCCGCCGCCCGCCGACCACCCAGACGTGGGCGGCGACGGCGGCGAACTCACCGCCGACGACGGCGAGGCCACCGGAGCGGTCCCCGACGACGCTGCCGACGGCGGCGACGGAGAGCCCCGGCAGGTCGGCGAATGACCGGGCGATGAGCGCGCGGGCGTCGGCCAACGCCGGGGTGGCGGCGTGCACGAGGACGTCCGCCAGCGCCGGGCACTGGCCGCACCCGGCGGTGGCGAAGCTGCCCTGCGCGCCGGAGGCCAGTGCGTAGGTCCAGAGCAGCGGCGGGTTCCTCACCCGCGTGGCCGGGTCCGGGGCAGCGGGATCAGCGGCCAGGTCGTGCACCGGGGTAGCGGCGCGGGGGACACCGGCACGGCCCGGGCGGGTTCGCCGAGGCCGAGCAGGGCGTACATCTCCTGCCGGAGGATCTTCCCGGCTTGCCCGGGGCGCGAAGTCAGCAGGCCGGCGATGTGGGCGCCGAGGCCGTGGCGCTGCGCTTCCCGCGCGGCTTCGAGCTGGGGGAGGAGCGGTCGGCTCCGGTCCCACAGCGGCGTCTCCGCGGCCAGCACCGCGGTGGGGCTGCCCGGCAGCAGCGGCTGGGCGTCGTGGGGAATCCGGAGAACGGGGGTACCGGCCCCGGCCGCGAAAGTGCCGACGGAGGTGTAGTCGGCCAGCACGACGTCGGCGGCGGTGACGGCCCCGCGCCAGTCGCTGTGCGGAGCCAGCACGACGAGCCCGGCTTCGATGGCGTCGGCGAGCCAGCCGAGCACCTGACCGGTGCCGTGCTGCGACCAGATCTGCGGGTGGAGAGACGCGACCACCCGTGCGTCCGGTGCCGCGTCGACGATGTGCCGGAAGAGGTCCGGGTTGCTGCCGAAGCCGGAGCGGGCGGACCAGGACACGGTGACGCAGATGATCTCCCGGTCGCCCGTGACGCCGAGGGCCCGCCGGTACTGGTCCCGGTAGGGAGCACTGGCGACGAGCCGGTCGAAGGCGACGTCCCCGGTGACGACGGCGTGGGGAACGGCCTGGGGGCAGAGCTCGGCGAGGAGGTCCAGTTCCCGCTGGTGGGTGAGCACGATCCGGTCGGCGAGGACCCGCCCGTCTCGCAGCAGCTGCTCGGGGTGCAGGCCGGTGATGAGCTCGCCGGAGCGGTACTGCCCGAGGCCGCCACCGTGGGGGACCAGGAGCTTGGGACCGCGCACGGCGTCGAGACCGCGGTTGCTTCCGGCGAGGACGAGGCCGTGCGTGGTCCGGGCGGCCTGCTGCTTGGGCAGGAGGAGCCCGCCGTGCGCCCGGACCAGGTCGGCAGCGTCGGGCCGGTCTTCGCCGTCTTCCGGCACGGTGAAGATGCATTGCACCCGGTGGTCGGTTTCGAGGAGCGGGACGAGGTCCTCGAGCCGGATGAGCGCGACGATGTGCGGGGCGAGGAAGAGCGCGGACTCGCCGATCCGGGTCGCCCAGCGCCGATCGGAGTCATCGCGCACCCCGTCTTCGCCGGTCATTGTGGCCACCCCGCGAGGTGTGCGGCGTAGCGCAGCGCACGGGTGCGGTGGCGGGTGACGGTCGACGGGCGGACCCGGACCGACCGGCCGGTGCGGATTCGGGACGATCGGCGGCCGGCGGGGACTGCGGCTCTCATCGTGCCTCCTGGAACGTGTCGGCGGGCGCTGCCGACGGGCTCGGACATGGGCGGCGGCCGCGCATCGGCGCGGTCGAGGTGCACCAGCCGGCTCGGTCTGGCCGAGGCCGGCGGGATGGCGCGGACAACCCTGTCCTTCGGAGAGGCACTCGCGAGCCGGTGGGCGGCTCTGAGTCACCCGGTAAGGGTGATTTCACGGTCCGGAGAGATGATCTCGGGTCTTTAGCCGGGACGGCGGCACGACTCCAGGTCGGGGAGTCGTATGCTGTCGGCTCGGCAGTAAGTCCGCGCTCGCGTCAGGTGGGCGGAGGTTATTGCCTTGCGGAAGCGGTCCCTGGTGGCAGCCGGGGGCCGTTTCTCTACGTTTGTCTCATCAGTCGTCCAGCCTTTCCAATGCTTTGTCGATCACCGCGGGGGTTTCGTCCGCGGAAAGCGCTGCCTCCTCGAGTCCGTAGAACAGCTGGATGAACTCGGCGGCCTTGACGGCCCCGGTGACGTCGTCGAAGAACTGGTCGCCGTCGGGTTGCTCCACGTCGAGGAACAAATCGTTCGACTGCTCGGACAGCTGAAGCAGTTCGAAGGAGCTTTGCATCCCGCGTACCCAGCCGGCCTTGTACGGCAGGACCTGCAGGGTCACGTTGGGTTGCTGAGAGACGTCGCGAAGGTGTTGCAGCTGCTTCCGCCACACGCCGGCATCGGTGACGCGACGGTGCAGCACCGATTCGTCGAGGATGAAGAAGTTCTCCAGATCCGGGTCGGCCAACCGTTGCTGGCGATCCCGGCGCAACCGGACGTGCAGGTCCGCCAGCTCCGGTTTCCCGGATGCGGTCAGGGCCAGCGAACTCGTGTAGTCGGGTATCTGCAGCAGGCCCGGGACCACGAGCAGCTGATACTGGCGCAGGACCACCGCGGCCGACTCGAGGCCGAGGAACTTCACGAATTCGGGGCTGTTCGTCCGCCGGTACTGGTCCCACCAGCCGGGTTCCTTCCCGGCTTTCGCCATCGCGACGTACTTTTCGACGCGATCCCGGTCGGTGATGCCGTAGTGCAGCAGGAGGGCTTTGAGGTCGGTGATCGACAGGCCGACCGTGCCGCCTTCGATGCGGATCAGCTTCGAGACGGACCAGTCGAGTGCCTCGGCGACTTCTTTCTGGGTGAGCTGCAGGGCTTCTCGCGCCTCCTTCATTTCCGCCAGCACCCGCCGCTGGCTGGTTACTGGCGAGTGAGCCCTAGTCATGATCGGTTTACGCTCCTGTTGCTTTCGTCGAGATGGCGATCTGCCACCTGGCAGAACGATAGCAATAGCTGTGGCGCATGTCACTTTGAGGGTGGGCAGACTGCTTGAAGGAGGTATGAGACCTGTCGTTCGGGCAGGACGCAGTCGGCGTCCGGACAGCAAAATCCCCTGGTCAGCGCGGTGGCGCGCCGCCAGGGGCCGGGGTGTGATCAGGAGTGGCAGTCGAGGAAAGCGCGCCAGGCGGCGCACGGGAGGGACAGCTGGGCGCCGGGGTTCTTCGAGTCGCGAAGCAGCACCCTGCCCGCTGTCGTGGCTACTTCCACGCAGTCCTTGTCTTCGCCACCGCTGCCGCTGGCCGAGCTCTTGACCCAGACCGGGCATGGGGTGTCGGTCTCGGTGGCGGGCTGCCCGAACGGTTCGGCCACGTGCGTCCCCCGGTTCTCGACGGGTAGCTGCGGAACGTGACGGTGCAACACCGCCGAGAGAAGGATAACCCATGGTCCACAGGTTTGTTGTGGATCGATTCCGGGTCAAATCCGGGACATTCCCCGACGGCCGGACGTGCTGCACATGCACAATTCCGTGCAGATGGGCGTTCGTCCCGAGTGCCCCGAAGTATGAGCGGATACCCTGGTGTGCCGGGAGAATCCGCCGGGTGACCGGTGTTCGGCCACGAATTCCGGCTCGTCGGGGAAAGCGGGATCAGAACTCCAGCTGCTCCGTCTTCCGCGGCATGAGCAACAGCGCCCCCACCGAAAGCACAGCCACCGCGAACAATCCCAAGAACACATAGTGCGTCGCATCCGCCAACGCCCCGCGCACGAACACGGCAGCCGCCGAGTCGGCGTGGCCGCCACCCAGTACCAGGCTCGTCGCGTCCACCGAGGGCGGCAGCGGCCCCACCCCCGGCGGCGGCGAAGCGAACCGCGAAGCCAGCGTCGCGTTGGCGATCGCCCCGAACACCGCCGCTCCGACCGCGCTGCCCAGTGAGCGGCTGAACAGGTTCGTCGCGGTCACCACGCCCCGGCGGTCCCAGCCCACCACCGACTGGATCGCGACCAGTGTCGGGCTCGCCGCCAGGCCCAGCCCGATCCCGAGCACGAACGCCGCGAAAGCCGCCGCCCACAGCGACGATCGCGCGTCCAGCAGGGCCACCAGGACGCCGCCCGCGATGATGAACACGCTGCCGATCAACGCCGTGTCGCGGAAGCCGATGCGCAGGTAGATCTTGCCCGCCAGGGACGCCGAAATCGGCCAGCCCACCGTCAGTGCCGCCACCGCGAAGCCCGCCACCAGCGCGCCCGCGCCGAGCACCCCTTGGGCGTACGTCGGCAGGTACGACGTCAGTCCCATCAGGACCGCGCCGACCACGACCGCCACCAGGTTGCCGCCCACCAGGATCCGGCGGGTGAACACCCACAGCGGCAGCACCGGCTCGGCCGCGCGCTTCTCCGCCAGCACGAACGCCACCAGGAGCAGCACGCCCGAGACGAAGATCGCCACGCTCGCCGGCGAGCCCCACGCCCACGCGACGCCGCCCTCGAGCAGGCCGAGGATGATCAGGGAACAGCCGACGGTGAGCAGGCCCGCGCCCAGGTAGTCGACCTTGTGCGGCTTGCGTTCCACGCGCTCGGCGAAGCCGCGGAACAGCATCCACGCCGCGATCGCGCCCAGCGGCAGGTTGATGAAGAAGATCCAGCGCCAGTCCAGGTACTCGGCGAAGACGCCGCCGAGCGTCGGGCCGATCACCGAAGCCGCGCCCCAGACGCTGGCCACGTAGCCCTGCACCCGCGCGCGTTCCTCCACCGTGTACAGGTCGCCGATCACCGTCATCGACATCGGCTGGATCGCGCCGGCGCCGATGCCCTGGACCGCCCGGGCGGCGATCAGCACCGGCATGCTCCACGCGGCGCCGCACAGCACCGAGCCGACCAGGAACGCCGCGATCCCGAAGAACATCACCGGCCGCCGGCCGAGCACGTCGGCGAACTTGCCGTACAGCGGCACCGTCACCGCCTGGGTGAGCAGGTAGATCGAGAACAGCCACGGGAACTGCGCGAAGCCGCCGAGGTCGCGCACCACCGACGGGACGGCGGTCGCGATGATCGTGCTGTCGAGGGCGACCAGCGCCGTGCTGAGCATGACCGCGATCAGCACCGGGCCGCGCTCGGACCGGAAGCCGACCCCACTGGTGGCGGCGGACGTCGTCATCGGCGGGGTGCTCCCTGGAACGGTCATGACCGGAGTCAACTACTTTGCAGTCCTAAGCATTCCATCCCGGCGGCACCGGCCCCAGCGAATTTCCCGGCGCCCGTGGCGCAAGATGGTCAGGATGAGCGACTGGATCCGGCCGATCGGGCGGGGCTGGGTGGTCCGCGACGCGGTCCCCGGCCCCGACGTCGACGAGTTCGCCGAGCCCGAGCGGGTGATCGCCGCGCTGGCCGCGCCCGGCGCCGCGGACAGCCTGCTGGCCGTGCAGCACCCCGCCCGCACCCCCGCCGCCCTCGCGTGCGGTCTCGACCTGACGGCCGCCGTCCCGATCGCCCGCGCCGTGCTCGAACGGCTCCGCAAGCGGTTCTACCGGCCGGTGCGCGGCTTCGTCGCGCCCTACCGCGTCGAAGGGCCGGACGGGGTGGCGCTCGGCCTGCTCTGCCTGGTCGACCCGGCCGCGGTGGCCGACGACGGCGCCGCGCGCGTCCGCCACACCGAGGACGTCTACCCCGACGTCGTCGCCGAACGGGCCGCGGTGCTCGCCGGGCTGGGCTGCGCGACGAGCGCGGCGATGCTCGTCCCGGCCGCCGGCGGCCCGGAGCTGACCGAGCAGGTCGAGCAGGCCTGCGCCGGCCTCGGCCTGCCCGATCTGTCCACTTCGGACGCGGCCGGGCGGCGGCACGACCTCTGGGTGGTGCCGGAAGGGCCGCTGCAGAGCCGCCTGCTGGCCGCGGTGGCCGGCACGGACCTGCTGGTCGCGGACGGCAACCACCGCGTGGCCGCCGCGGCGGCAGCCGGCCACGGCGCGCTGCTCGCCCTGGTCACCGCGGGACCGGCGCTGGAGATCGGGGCCATCCACCGCGTTCTCACCGGCACCGGCCTCGGCCCGGAGGACCTGGTGACGCGCTGGTGCGCGGCGGGCCTGGACGTCCGTTACGACGAGCACGCCGTGCCGGTCACCGGCGAGGCCGTGGTGCGGGCCGGCGCGGCGGTGCTGCGGGTGCCGCTCCCGGCCCGGGACGGCCCCGGTCCGGTGATCGACCACGAGCTCGTCGAGCAGGTCCTGTTCGCCCGCGCGCTCGGCGTCGACCCCGACGGGCCGTGCGTCCGCCCGCTCCCGGCCGGGCGCCCGCTCCCGCCGGACGCCGACGCGGTGGTGCTGCTGGCGCCGGTGAGCTACGCCGACGTCCTCGCGGTGCACGCGGCCGGCCGCCGGATGCCGCGGAAGGCCACGTACTTCACGCCGAAGCCGCGCAGCGGGCTCGTGCTGGCGGAGCTTTAGCGGGCGTCCCACCAGTTCAGGATCCGGGTGGCGAACAGCGTCAGCCACTTCGACGGCTGCCCGGCCGGGACGTCCACCGCGAACCACACCCGGCCGGCGTCCGTCCGCTGCTGCAGCCAGCTCCCGTCCGGTTGCCGAGCCTCCCGGATCAGCGCGATCGCCTCGGCCATCCGTTCGTCCGGCCGGCCGGCGTCGTGGAAGTAGGCGGCCGCGTTGAGCACGTCGTAGCGCCAGCGGAACGGGTAGCCGAACTCCGTCACCCACGGCCCGATCGGCGTACCCGTGGACCGGCGGCGGAACAGCCCGCGCTCCAGCAGGTACTCCTCGCCCGAGTGGCGTGCCGCCCGGGAAGCCGGGGTGCCGCCCGTCACGGTCTCGTACGCCAGGAGGCCCTTGAGCGCGTTGAGCGTCGAGTGGACCGACGAGCGCGTCGCCCCTTCCACCCACGCGCAGTTCCAGCCGCCGTCCGGCAGCCGGTGCCCGGCGAACCAGTCGGCGATGCCCTCGACGTCCGCGCCCAGCCAGACCCCGTTGGCCAGGGTCCAGCCGTTGATGCAGCAGTCGACTTCGCCGCCCCAGTACGGCAGGTCGTCGTATTCCCAGCGGCAGTTCCGGGCGAGCAGCTCGGCCGTGCCGCGCAGCACCGCGGCGTCGAGGCCCCATTCGCGCAGCGCGTTCAGCGACCACGTGGTCGCCGTCCACGGCTGCGGTTCGTCACCGGTGAAGCCCGCCGGGAAGTAGGCGCCGCCGGCCCACCGGCCGTCGGGGTCCTGCGCCGACAGCAGGCGAGCGCCGAACCCCTCCGAAGCAATCCGAGCCCGCGTCGCCTCCCAGACCTCCGGCGGCTCGCCCGCCAGGTCGCGCTCCACCTGCCAGCGCAGGGCCGGGTCGGAGTCGCGCAACCAGGCGAGCAGGTCCACTAGGCCCCCGTGACGCCGTCGATGGCCTCACGCAGGAAGTCCGCGTGGCCGTTGTGCCGGGCGTACTCGTGGATCATGTGCAGCATCACCAGCCGCAGCGAGACGTCCTCGCCCCAGCGCGGCTGGTGGCCGGTGACGTCGAGGGACTCGGCGGCTTCTTCGATCTTGCGCGATTGCTCGACCTCGGCCTGCCACGCCTCGAAGGCTTCGGCGCGGGTCGACGAACTCGCGTCGTAGGCGGCCTGGAAGTCGCCCTCGTCCGACCACCGCAGCGGGATGTCCTCGGCGTTGATCACCCGCCGGAACCAGGTGCGCTCGACTTCGGCCATGTGCCGGACCAGGCCGAGCAGGGACAACGTGGACGGCGGGCTCGACGCGCGGCGGAGGTCCTCGTCGGACAGTCCGTCGCACTTCATCGCGAGGGTGGCGCGGTGGAAGTCGAGGAAGGTGCGGAGCATTTCGCGCTCGCCCCCGGTCAGGGGCGGTGCGGGGCGTTCGGTGGTCACGAGGGACTGTGTATCACGCCAGCTGTGTCTTTCGGCAAAGAATGTCGTACCCGTGTTTTAAGCTCGCGCGGTGGACTTACCCGTCATGCCGCCGGTGCGGCCGATGCTCGCGAAAGCGGTGCACGAGGTGCCTCGTGCCCCGGGGTTGCTGTACGAGCCCAAGTGGGACGGCTTCCGCTGCGTCGTCTTCCGCGACGGCGACGAGATCGAGCTCGGCTCCCGCAACGACCGCCCGCTGACCCGGTACTTCCCGGAGCTGGTCGAGCTGCTGGCCGCCGCGCTGCCGCCCCGCTGCGTCGTCGACGGCGAGATCGTGCTGGTCACGCCGCAGGGGCTCGACTTCGAGACGTTGCAGCTGCGGCTGCACCCGGCCGCTTCGCGGGTGCGCAAACTGGCCGAGGAGACGCCGGCCAGCTTCATCGCCTTCGACCTGCTGGCCCTCGGCGACACCGACCTCACCGAGGAGCCGTTCCGCGAACGGCGCAAGCAGCTCGAAAGCATCCTGGGCACCGCCGCCGAGGGGCTGCAGCGCGTCCACCTGACTCCGCTCAGCGAGGACCCGGCGCAGGCGGAGGACTGGTTCACCCGGTTCGAGGGGGCGGGCTTCGACGGCGTCATGGCCAAGCCCGGTGATTTGCCGTACGAGCAGGACAAGCGGGTCATGCTCAAGATCAAGCACGAGCGCACGGCCGACTGCGTCGTCACCGGGTTCCGCTGGCACAAGGACGGCGTGGGCGTCGGCTCGCTGCTGCTCGGGTTGTTCGACGACGAGGGCGTCCTGCACCACGTCGGGGTGGCCAGCAGCTTCACCAAGGCCCGGCGGGCCGAGCTGGTCGAGGAGCTGGCGCCGCTGCGGGAGAACGCGCTCGAGAACCACCCGTGGCGGTCGTGGGCCGAATACGAGCCACCGGCCGGCCGTCAACCGGGCGTGAACAGCCGGTGGGCGCCGCAGAAGGACCTTTCCTGGGAGCCGCTGCGTCCGGAGTGGGTGGCGGAGGTGCGCTACGAGCACCTGCAGGGCGGCCGGTTCCGGCACGGCGGGCGGCTGGTCCGGTTCCGGCCGGACCGCACGCCGGAGTCCTGCACGTACGCCCAGCTCGACGAGGCGCCGCCTGCCGAGCTCGCGAAGCTGTTCGGGGAGGCGCGATGAGCGCGGCGGTCCTGCTCGACGTCGACGGCGTCGAGGTCAAGATCAGCAGCCCGGACAAGGTCTACTTCCCCGAACGCGGCGAGACGAAGCTGGACCTCGTCGAGTACTACCGGGCGGTGTCCGGGCCGCTGCTGGCCCGGCTGGGCGGCCGTCCGCTGCTGCTCGAGCGCTACCCGGACGGCGCCGGCGGCAAGAACTGGTTTCAGAAACGCGTCCCGAAAGGCGCGCCGCCGTGGCTGACCACCACGGTCGTCTCGACGCCGAACGGCACGACGAGCGACGCGCTGGTGGCGAAGGACCTGGCCCACATCCTCTGGGCGGTGAACCTCGGCTGCCTGGGCTTCCACGTCTGGCCCTACCTCACCGACACGCCCGAGGTCACCGATGAACTGCGTGTCGACCTCGACCCGTCACCGGGCATCGGCTTCGACGAACTGCGCGAGGCCGCGGTACTGACCAGGGAGTTCCTGGCCGAGCACGGCATCGAAGGCCACCTGAAGACGTCGGGTTCGCGCGGGCTGCACCTGTACGTGATGCTGGAGCCGCGCTGGGACAGCTTCCAGGTGCGGGCGGCCGCGGTCGCGCTGGCGCGGGCCCTCGAACGCCGGCACCCGGAGAAGATCACCGCGCAGTGGTGGAAGGAAGAACGCGGCACGCGCGTGTTCGTCGACTTCAACCAGAACGCCCCGCACAAGACGGTGTTCGGCACCTGGTGCGTGCGCCCGCGCGTCGGCGGCCAGGTGTCCACGCCGATCGGCTGGGACGAGCTGGACACCGTCGAGCCCGACACGCTGACGCTGAGCACCGTGCCCGCGCGGGTGGCCGAGCGCGGCGATCCGTGGGCCGGCGCGGGGGAGCGGCCGCAGTCGATCGAGCCGCTGCTGGAGATGTCCGAACACGACCTGGCGTCCGGGCTGATGGACGCGCCGTGGCCACCGGTGTACCCGAAGATGCCCAACGAGCCGCCGCGGGTGGCGCCGAGCCGCGCGAAGAAGAGCTGATCAGGGCGGCGCGAGGCGGGGGTGCAGCTGGCTCCATGCCGTGAGGGCCACCAGGGCGGTCAGCCCGAACACCGCCGCGGACCCCACCCCGGCGGCCAGCGTGCCGGCCAGCGGGGAGGCCACCGTCTGGCCGACGCCGAGCCCGGCGAACGACCACGTGATGCCCCGGGCCGGCCGCTCGGGGACCAGGCGCGCGGCCCAGAGGATGCACAGCCCGGTCAGGGCCATGTAGGTGCTGCCGAAGAGGGCGCTGGAGAGCAGGGCCACCGGCACACCCGGATCCGGCACGGCGAGGAGGGCGATGCCCGCGGCGGCGAAGGTCCACGTCACGAGGTTGACCGGTCGCAGGCCCGCGCGCTCGGCCGCGGGCCCGGCCAGGCCCCCGAGCAGCCCGGCCACGCCGATCGTGGCCCAGCACCAGGTCGCGGCGACCGGGCTCAGCCCGGTTCCGGCGAGCCGGGAGCTGGAGAACGTCCAGTACGGCGCACTCGTCACGCCGATGAGGACGGAGTTCGCCACGAGCGGCACCACCCCGCGGACGGGACCCGAGGCCGCGGGGACGCCCGGCGATCGCGGCAACAGCCGCCAGGCGGCCACGGTGACCGCCACGCCCAGGGCGGCGAACGCCGACCAGATCACCGGCCAGCCGAGCGCGAGCAGGGGAGTGAACGCCGACGCGGCCAGCCCCAGGCCGGTGCCGGTGTTGGCCCACGTCTGCGCCCGGGCGCGGGTGTGCGCCGCGACCGTCTCGCCGACCAGCTGGGCCACACCGGGCGAGACGAGGCCCGCGCCCGCCCCGGCGACGACGATCCCGGTGCCGAACACCGTCACGTGCGGAGCGAGAGCCATCAGCGCCAGGCCGAGCGTCGCGGACACCGCCGCCAGCAGCACGGTGTCGCGCGCCGACCGCGCGGACGTCCTCGGCGCGAGCAGCAGCCCGAGGCCGTACCCGGCCGTGGACAACCCGCCGAGCACGCCGACGCCGACCGGCGTCAGCCCGAACGTTTCGCTGAACCGCGGCACGAACGGCCCGTACGCGTAGCGCCCGAACCCGTAGCAGAGGGCGATCACGACCGCGCCGGCCGCGGCCGTCGCCATCCACCGGTCCGGCTTCGTCTGCGTCACCACTCCATCCACCAAACAGACAGGTCTGTCTGGTGTCAAGTGATGCTAGGATCAGCGCAGGTAGAAAGCAATACCGATCTGTTCGGAAGGAGCGCTGTGGGCCGGACTCGTCCCGGGGACGCGGGTGCGAAGGTGCTCAAGGCCGCCTCGAGGCTGTTCTACCGCGACGGCATCCACGCCGTGGGTGTCGACACAGTGGCGGCCGAAGCCGGCGTGACGAAGGCGGCCCTCTACGGCAACTTCGGCTCCAAGAGCCGGCTCGTCGTCGCGTACCTGCGGGAACGCGACCGGCGGTGGCAGGAGGAGATCGACCGGATCACCGCTGCGCACGCCGATCCGCGGGAGCGGGTGCTCGCGGTGTTCGACGCCTACGAAGCCTGGTTGTCGGCCGACGGCTACCGCGGCTGCGCCTTCCTCAACGCGACCTCGGAGTTCCCCGATCCGGCCGACCCGGTCCGCGAGGTGGTCCGCCACCACAAGACCGCGCTGCACGGCTATCTGCGGGCGCAGCTCCGGGCCGCCGATCCCGAGCGCGCCGACGAGCTGATGCTGCTGCTGGAAGGCGCCGCGGTCACGTCGGTGATCGCGCAGAGCGCGCAGCCGTTCCACACGGCGAAACGGCTCGCGGAGACGTTGATCTAGACCGGCAGGTCCAGGACCAGCTGGCCGCGGTCCTCGCCGACGCCGGACAGCGTCGCGATGCACGCCGGGCACGGCGCGAGTTCGGACGTGGCCAGGTCCACGGGTTTCCAGCTGCGGGATTCCCGTTCCCCGCAGGCGGAACGCCGGTAGCGGAGGTCGCCGGAGCGAGTCATCAGGTGGGCCAGGGGGACGTCTTCGGGCAGCACGCCGACCAGGTACCAGCGTGGTGCGCTCACCGCGGTGGTCGTCATGGCGGTCAGTGTCCGTCGCGGTGGCCGGGACGGCGGCGCATTTGCCGATCTTCGGCGTGGCGGAGCGGTCAGGCCTGGTCGGGCAGGTACCGCAGGATGTGCAGCAGGCCGCGTTCGTCCACCGTGTCCGGGTTCTCGGCCAGGCAGCGGCCGAGCTCGGCGAGCACGGCGTCGGTGTCGATGCCGGCGCCGATCAGCACCAGCTCGGTCCGCCGGGGCTCGCCCGGCGGCCAGGCCGACCGCTCCAGCTGCACGAACCCGCCGACGGTGTGCAGGTGGAAGCGGGCTTCCGGGCCGGTGGGGCCGAAGTCGGCCTGGCCCTTCATCCGGTAGAGCCCGGCCGGGCGCCGCTCGAGGAACTCGACGAAGGCGCGCGGGGCGAGCGGCGTTTCGGCCGTGAAGGTGACCGTCTGGTACTCGGCGTGCAGGTGCCGCGAGTGGTCGTGGTCGTCCTCGCGCAGGTCGTCGAACGACAGCTGGCCGGCTCGCTCACCGCGGGGCTCGGGGTCGAAGAACAGCCGCGGGTCGACCCGCCCGTGCTCGGTGACCAGCAGCGGGCGGCCCGGCGCCAGCTCTTCGACGGTCGCGGTGAGCTTCGCGAGTGCCTCGGCGGGCACCCGGTCGGCCTTGTTCAGCACCACGAGGTCGGCCAGCCGCAGGTGATCGGCGAGCTCGGGGTGGCGTTCGCGGGCGGCTTCGAACTCGGCGGCGTCGACGACCTCGGCCAGCCCGCCGTAGCGGATGTCCGGGTTCTCGCTGGCGATCATCAGCCGGATGAGGTCGCGGGGCTCGGCGATGCCGCTGGCTTCGACGACGATGACGTCGATGCCCGCTTCGGCGCTGGACAGCTTCGCGAGCATCGCGTCCAGCCCGCTGGCGTCGACCGCACAGCACAGGCACCCGTTGCCGAGCGAGACCATCGTGTCGACCTGGCCGGCGACGGCGAGCGCATCGACGTTCACCTGGCCGAAGTCGTTGACCACCACGCCGACCCGGGCCCCCTCGCGGTTGGCGAGCAGGTGGTTGAGCAGCGTCGTCTTCCCAGCGCCGAGGAACCCGGCGACGAGGACCACGGGGATGCGCCTGGCGTTCACGAATCGTCCCTCCTCTGCCGATCACCGCGACTCTAACGCGGGCGCGCGTACCCGGCCGGCCGCCCCCGGTGAAGACCGTTCGGCGAATACCCACGAAAAGACGCAGGCGAGCGTGCGGCAAAGGATCACGCCGATTTCGTGCTCACGCGTGATCGATTGACGGAGAATGCGCACAGCCATGTCCGAATAACGCTTGGTAGCAGTTGTTTTTTCCGGTCGAGCCGGTTTGCGCTGGAATTCCCGGATGGCCGGGACGTCGTTCCCGAGTGGCGGAGCCCGCCTCGCGAAACGTGGGGTATCCTCCCCCGCCTGGCCGGAGTTCCGAGGGCAGTGGGGACATCCGGCCGTCCTGTCGACGGCGACCCTCGGAGGAACCGTGAACGTTTTCGTCCGGCTGCAGATCGCGATTTCGGAGAGTGGGGAACCGCGGTGACCGTTACACCCGAGCGGGTGACACCTGCGCTGCCGTTCCGCCCTCAGCGCGTCTCGGAAGAGCAGGGCGTCAATTCCGCGGAAGCGGAGGAATTCCTGGACCGGATGTTCGCCGAAGGCGCGGCGGAAGCGGGCGAGCGGTTCGAGGACAGGCTGGCGCAGGTGCGTGCGGAAATCATGGAAACCGGCACCTACCGGCACACCCCGGCCGAACTGGCGTACGGCGCGCGCGTCGCGTGGCGCAACTCGGCGCGCTGCATCGGCCGGCTGTACTGGCGCAGCCTGCGGATCCGGGACCGCCGCCGGGTCACCGGCGCCGCCGCCATCGCCGGCGAGTGCGTCGCCCACCTCCAGCAGGCCACCCGCGGCGGCCGGATCCGCCCGACGATCACCGTCTTCGCGCCGGACACCCCGGACGCGCCGGGCCCGCGCATCCACAACGAACAGCTGATCCGCTACGCCGGGTACCGCTTCGAAGACGGCTCGGTGCTCGGCGACCCGCGCTACGCCGAGTTCACCGAGCAGGTGCGAAGACTCGGCTGGCGGCCGCCGGAGCGAAGAGGTTCCTTCGACGTCCTGCCACTGGTGATCGAGGCCGAGCCCGGCCGGCCGCGGCTGTTCACGCTGCCGCCGGACGCCGTCCTCGAGGTCCCGCTGACCCACCCCGACCACCGCTGGTTCGCCGGGCTGGGGCTGCGCTGGCACGCCGTGCCCGCGATCAGCAACATGCCGCTGGAGATCGGCGGCGTGACGTATCCGGCCGCGCCGTTCAACGGCTGGTACCTCGGCACCGAGATCGGCGCCCGCAACCTGGCCGACGGGCAGCGCTACGACCTGCTGCCCGTCATCGCCGAGTTGATGGGCCTGGACACGACGTCCGAGCGCACGCTGTGGCGCGACCGGGCGCTGGTCGAGCTGACGCTGGCGGTGCAGCACTCCTTCGACGCGGCCGGCGTCACGATGGCCGACCACCACACCGAAGCGCACCGGTTCCTGGCACACCTGGAACGCGAGGAGCGGGCCGGGCGCCGGTGCCCGGCGGAGTGGAGCTGGATCGTGCCGCCGTTGTCCGGTGGGCAAACCGCGGTCTTCCACCGCTATTACGACGAACCGGACCCGTCGGAGCGACCGGCCTTCCTGCCGCCGCCGTGAGAACCGCGGAGAGTAGCGTGGGAGCGCCCGTTCGGCGGATCGTGCGCAACCCGCGGGGCAGTCCGGTCCGCGAAGGCCGACAATGGGACGCATGACCGCAGTCCTCGTCGCCTACGCCGGGCGTCACGGCGGAACCCGGCAGATCGCCGAGGTCATCGCCGCCGAGCTCGGTGCCGCGGGCCTGACCGTCGACGTGCGCGACGCCGCCGACGTGGCCGGCGTCGAGCACTACGGCGCGGTCGTCGTCGGCAGCGCGCTGTACTACCACCGATGGCGGCCGGAAGCCGTCCGGCTGCTGGAACGCAACGCACGGGCGCTCGCCGAGCGTCCGGTGTGGTTGTTCCACAGCGGACCCTGCGGCCCCGGCGCGGCCACGCACCAGGTCAGCCTGCCGGCGAAGGTGGCCCTGCTGGCCGCGCGCATCGACGCGGAACGCACGGTCACCTTCGGCGGCCGGCTCGACCCGGCGACCGTGCACGGCCTGATCCCGAAGCTGCTGGCCTCGGGCCGGCGTGCCGGCGACTTCCGCGACTGGGACCGGATCAAGGCGTGGGCCCGGGACGTCGGCCGCCGGGTCCGCACGCGCGTCGCGCTCTGATCCTCTTGCCCGCCGGGGGCGGTGGGTGCTAAACCGGGCCTGAGGTCTTCGGTGTGGGAAGCCGGCGGAACGGGACGAACGTGACGGATCGGAAAGCGCTTACTCCGGATCAGCGCAACGCGTTCCTCGCGGCGCTGCTCGGCTGGAGCATGGACTCGTTCGACTACTTCCTCGTCGTGTTCGTGCTGGCGGACATCGCGAAGGACGCCTCGTTCGGGGCGACGGCCACGCAGCTGGCGTTCATCACGACGGCGACCCTGGTGATGCGCCCGGTGGGGGCGCTCCTGTTCGGCCTGTGGGCCGACCGCGTCGGCCGCCGGATCCCGCTGATGGCCGACGTCCTGCTGTATTCGGTGGCCGGCCTGCTGTGCGCGTTCGCGCCGAACTTCACGGTGCTGCTGGTGCTGCGGTTCGTCTACGGCATCGGCATGGGCGGGGAGTGGGGTCTGGGCGCGGCGCTGGCGATGGAGAAGATCCCGGCGGAGCGCCGCGGGTTCTTCTCGGGTCTGCTGCAGGTCGGCTACTCGATCGGCTACCTGCTGGCGGCGCTGGCGTACCTGCTGTTCCACTCGGCCCTGGGCCTGCAGTGGCGCTGGATCTTCGTGCTGAGCATCTTCCCGGCGCTGATCAGCCTCCTGATCCGCGCGCGCGTCCGCGAGTCGGAGGTGTGGGAGACGGCCCGCGAGCAGCTGAAGGTGACGCGGACGTCGGTGAAGGACATCCTGCTGAACCCCAGGGTCATCCGCCGCTTCGGCTACCTGATCCTGCTGATGACGGCGTTCAACTGGATGAGCCACGGAACCCAGGACGTCTACCCGAGCTTCCTGAAAGCCCACGACAACGGCGGCGCGGGTCTGAGTGCCGCGACGAGCACGTGGATAGCGGTGCTGTACAACATCGGAGCCATCATCGGCGGCCTGACGTTCGGAACGCTGTCGGAGAAGTTGGGCCGCCGCAGGACAATAGTGACGGCGGCGGTCCTGGGCTTGCCGGTGATCCCGATCTTCGCCTTCGACCACGGCGCGGGGATGTTGGCGCTGGGATCGTTCCTGATGCAGATCATGGTCCAGGGGGCGTGGGGAGTGATCCCGGCCCACCTGACGGAGATGTCCCCGGACGCCATCCGCGGCTTCTACCCGGGAGTGACGTACCAGCTGGGCAACCTGTTGGCGGCGTTGAACCTGCCTATTCAGCAGGCGATCGCGGAGTCGCACGGGTACACGTCGGCGCTGATGTGGACGGTGGTGCCGGGACTGATCGCGGTGGCTGTTTTGACGGCGATCGGGAAGGAGGCGAAGGGGATCAAGTTCGGGGAATCCGCGGTGGCGACGGCGCCGGCGGGCTCGAAGTAGGTGAGCTCGTGCGACCCGCCTACGCTCCCTCGTCGGCGTCGTCGTGACTCGCCGTGCGGGTGCTGTCGTGCCGCCCACCGACAGAATTTTCCAGGATCTCCAGTGATTCGACGTTCCCGATGCCTGCGGCATGTTGGATCAGCTCATCGAAAATATCTTGCCTGTTCTTCAAATTCAGGTATGCGGCGGAAGCGTGAATTGCATCGGTATTACTCACATCAATTGATTCCTTTGACAATGTGACGAATTCGCCTATTCTTCCGTGCTCGATGAGAGCTGCCATGGCTGACCTCAATATTCCGTTCTCGCCAGCGTGTAGCATGGTTCCTGCAAAGGCGGTGACCTCGGCAAACCGCTGGCGATGCGCAAGCCAGGCGAGTACCGCGTCGATGCCCTCGGTGTTGGTGCTCCGCAGGGCATGCTGCAGGAGTGCGGAGGTTTGAGCGGGCGAGAGGTCTGTGCTTAGCAGTGTGGAGACGATGGCATCCCCGTAGTGGCTGTCGAGGGCGTGGCATGCGAGGCGGAGGAGGTCGTTCTCGCTCAGGTGGCGCGAGGCTGTCGTCATGACCAGGGTGACCATTTCCTTCAGGTCGTGGTCGACGGTGTAGACGGCGAGATCGAAGAGGTCTCCCCAGCGCTTGCCTGGTGCGAAGCAGTTCGCCAGAGCGAGAAGCGCGTATCCGTCGCCGATATCGGCTGCCTGGTGGGCAAGATCCAGCATGTCCTCGAACCTGCCGTTCAGAGAAAGCGACAGGGCGGCGCGAAGCGTGACGGCCTTGTTTCCGGACCGGGCTGCGTTCTCGAAAATCGCCCGGACTTCGGAGAAGCGCCCCATGCTTCCGATCGCGATAGCGACCAGGCCGAGGGCTGTTTGGTCACCGGCCTCGAAGGCACGTCGGAAGCATCTTTCGGCCACCTCGAACCGGCCGGCGCGGTAAGCACCGAATCCGAGCGACACGACACTCTGATCCGCGCTGAGCCGAAACAGAACTTCCCACGTGCCGTCCGGAATTGGGGCGTCGCCCAGGGGGCTGGTGCCTTCCTGCGCGCGATCGACCAGGTAGTCCGAAGCCAGGAACGTGCCGTCAGTGCGTGGTTGCAGACACGAACTCGCGCCCAGCACCGGTCGGGCCGCCCAAGCCAGACCGTCGGCGATCGGAGGCAGGTCGGGGCGATCGCCCCACGGTGAAGGCAGATAGTCACGGTATAACTCGGCGAGGGCGGTGCTCGTGACGGCATCGGTGTAGCCGGCTCGTCGGCAGTCGACCGCCGCACTGATCAGCGCTTGGCCGAGGTAGAACAACGGGCTGTCACCGATGGACCACCGCTCTAGCATTGACGTTCCCGCAGCCAGGTACTCGGCAAATCCCTCGGGCGCCGCGAGCGCACGGCGGACACGCGGATCACTCGCTTGCGCTGTTCTCGCGCCTTCCTGCTCGGTCGTCGTCAGGTGCTGTTTGATCACGATCAGGTGGCTCGGCGGTATTGCCGAGATCAGGTCCGCTGCCGCCTGGTTGATCGCGCCATCCGCCGTGCGGTAAGCAGCGAGTTCGTTGTCGCGGATCGTGGCGACCACGCAAACCGACGAGTCCGGGGCTGCCAGCTGTTGCAGGAGGCCCACGTCGAAGCCATCCGGAACGAGGAACCGTTCGAGATCGTCAAGCCACACGACCGTGTCGGTGAGTGCGACCGACGACTCGGCGATCCTTCGCAACGCTGGGCCGTCGACGGGGACGAGCAGATCGTGGTGGGGACGCAACCGGCGCACCGCCTCGGCCGCCGCGCGGCTCTTTCCCGCGGCGGCTCGCCCGTGCAACAGCACCAGACCGCCGGTCGCTATTGCCCACTCCAAGTCTTCATCGCGGTCTCGGGGTACGTAGGGAGGGAGATCCCGCCCCTCGGCGTCGAGGGTGTCAACGGCCCGCTTGACCCGCAACGCCAGCAATGACACATCAGCGACCTTCGGAAGTCGATCGCCGTCGAGGTGGAGTGCCCGGCCCATATACACGCTGCGCTCGACGGCCGGGTTCGGGCGCTGCTTCCGGAGCTCGACGAAGGAGAAGCCGACCCCCAGGATCGCGGCGATCCAACTCAGCGCCTCGAGCACCTTGCGGACAGGGCCCCCGTCCGCCACCAGCCAGCTCAGCCAGCCAAGCTGGAGCACCACCAGAACGACGACCGGGATGAGCACGGCCGACCCGCGGCGGGCCCACCGGCCCGCCCGCACGCTTCGTTCCGCCGATCGACGATTCACGGCGTCACGAGCGCCGCTTCATAAGCGAAGATCGTCAACTGCACCCGGTTCGACACGTCCAGCTTCGCGAACGTCCGCGTGATGTGCGTCTTCACCGTCGCCTCGCTGAGAAACAGCTCGGCCGCGATCTGCGCGTTCGGCTTCCCCTGCGCCACCGCCGTCACGATCTCGCGTTCCCGTGAACTCAGCAGCTCCAGTTTCGCCTGGGCCCGCGACCGCCGCGGGTCGGCCCTCGTGGCCACGAACTCGCCGATCAGCTGCTTCGTCATCCGGGGCGACAACATCGCGTCGCCGTTCGCCACCACGCGGACGCCCTCGATGATCTCCTGCGGCGACCCCTCCTTCAGCAGGAACCCGCTGGCTCCCGCCGCCAATGCCTCGAACACGTACTCGTCGAGGTCGAACGTCGTCAGGATCAACACCTTCGGCGGCCTGGGCTGGGCCAGCACCGCCGCCGTCGCGACCAGGCCGTTCATGCGGCGCATGCGGATGTCCATGATCACCACGTCGGGTGCGTGCCGGGCGACCTGCTGGACCGCTTCGTCGCCGTCGCCTGCCTCCGCGACCACCTGGAGGTCCGGGGTGCTGCCCAGGATCATGGACAGTCCGGTGCGGACCAGCGGGTCGTCGTCGACGAGCAGTACGCGCACGCTCACCCGCCCATGCTAGGGCGCCGGTGCCACCCACGGCAGCCAGGCCCGCAGCGCGAACGTCCGCTCGTCGACCGGGCCAGCCGACAACGAGCCGCCGAGGAGGGAGACCCGCTCGTTGACGCCGGTGAGCCCGGTGCCCGATCCCGGTGACGGCACCGGGTGCGGCGGCAGCGCGTTGAAGACCTCCAGCGACAGCCCCGCGCCCGGACCGCCGCGGACCAGCAGCTCCGCCGGCGCCCCCGGGGCGTGCCGCAGCACGTTGGTCAGTGCTTCCTGGAGGATCCGGTACGCCGCCGTGCCGAGCGGGGCCGGGGCCGACGACGCCTGGTCGAGCAGGATCGTCACGTTGACCGCCAGCCCGGCCTGCCGGGCGCCGGCGATCAGGTCGGGGATGTCGGCCAGCGTCGGCTGGGGCGGCTCCGCGGGGCCGCCGGGCGCCCGGTCGGCGAAACCCGCGCCACGCAGCACGCCGATCACCTGACGCAGGTCGTCGAGCGACTGCCGGGCCGTCGTCCGCACCGTCTTGGCCGCCTCCGCCGCGTCCGGGGTCGTGGCCGCGGTGACCTCCAACGCGCCCGCCTGCAGCGAAAGCAGCGACAGCCGGTGCCCGAGGACGTCGTGCATCTCCCGCGCGATCCGCGCCTGCTCCTCCCGGCGCGCGACCTGGTCGCGCAGGGCCGCCTCTTCGGCGGCCAGGCGGCGCTTCTCCGTGAGGTTGTAGCGGACGATCCCCACCGTGAGCGGGACCGCCGTGTAGATCGCCGCGGTGATCGCGACGCCGATCAGCTTGGCGCCGATCGTCTCGGTCGAGATCCACGCCTCGGCCAGCGACGATTCCTGGGGCCGGCCCGCGTCGCGCCACACCGCGAGCCCGGTCGCGGCGAACACGAGCGCCGCCGCGCTCCAGCGCCACCAGCCGGTGAAGCGGGTCGCGAGCGCGGCGAGGGCGATCAACGCGGCCAGCGAGTCGGCCACCAGCAGCAACGGCGGCGCCACCGCGACGCCCGTCACCACCAGGGGCCACCGCCACCGCCAGACCAGCAGGATCGACGCGCCGATCCCGAGCAGCCAGCCGAGCACCGCCGCCACCGTCACGTGCAGTTCGTCGGTGCCGGGCAGGCTGATCTCCAGCACCACGTTCACGATGCCGGTCACCAGGCTCGCGGCGACGGCCAGCACGGTGCACACCACGCCCAGCACGGACCGTCCCATGGGGGTCAGCGTACGAGGTGGCCCGCGCGATCCCATCAGCCGTTCCGCTCGTCCACCGCCCGGCGGGTGACGACTTTCGTCGTACCACCTCGAGGCCTGCGGACGACGCGGACGGCGCCACGCCGCTGGTTTCCTTCAGCGGTCAAGCAGAGGCGAAAGGAAACCCCGATGACCGACTACACCCCGATCCAGCAGCACGCGGCCCCGCCGTCCGCGCCGCCGCGCAACGGCCTGGGCACGGCCGGCTTCGTCCTCGGCCTGATCGGGCTGGTGTTCTCGCCGATCCCGCTCGTCGGCGTGGTCGCGTGGCCGCTCGCCGTGCTCGGCCTGATCCTGTCGGCGGTCGGCGTGGCCAGAGTGCGGTCCGGGAAGGCGACCAACAAGGGACTTTCGATCGCCGGCGTCGTCGTGTCGCTGCTCGCGCTGGTCGTCAGCATCCTGTGGGCGGTGGTGATCGGCAAGGCGATCAGCGACGTCAACGACCAGGCCACCGCGCACCACACCATCGTCTACCAGGTGAGCGGGGACGCGAAGGCCGTCGACATCGACTACAGCACCTTCGACCGCAACACGATCCTGATCAACACCGAGGCGGGCGCCGCCGTGCCGTGGACCAAGACCGTCGAGGCCACCGGGTTTCTCGCCGGGGCCCAGTTCACCGCGACCGCCGGGCCGGACGGCGGCTCGGTCACCTGCACGGTCGTCGTCGACGGCAAGGAGGCCAAGACGGCGACGGCGGCCGGCGCCGGGGCCGTCGCCGGCTGCACCGGCTTCTGAGCCGCCACCCCGGCGAAGGGGCGGGGGAGGGTGGGACCCGGCGCGGGGGCGGGTCCCACCCTTCGCGGTTCAGCCGCAGTGCTCGAACTCGCTGTCGTAGGCCTGGCCGCCGGCCGAGCCGCCCCACTTCACGCACTTGTCCGCCGCCGCGGCCTTGACCGGGCCGGCGAACCAGGAGAACGCACCCGAGTCGGTCTGCCGCGCCGCGCCCTTGACCTCCAGGTAGGCCGAGGTCGCGGTGGCCGTCCCGGCGGAGGCGTTCTTCATGGTGCTGACGCAGTTCTGGCCGTTGGAGGCGTTGTACGACAGGTACACCGTGCCGGCCGCACCGCCGGTGCCCAGCGGCGCCGAGTCGATGACGCCGTAGCCGCCGCCGCACGCCGGGGCGCCGAGCGCGGTTTCACTGACCGCGGCGAAGCGGATCGTGTCGTTCGCGTGGAACTCCGGGCCCGCCTCGAACAGCACGCCGACCGACGACTGCGACAGCTGGACCATGTCGGAGTACGCCGCGTCCTGGCCCCACACGAGCAAGCTGCCGGCCGTGCCGGTCCAGTTGGCCCCTTCGTCGAAGGACGAGTGGATCCGCAGCTCCTTGCGGCGGTCGCAGACCGACGGGGCCGCGAAGACGATCCGGTTGTACTTGCCGCCGGTGTCGGTCGCGCTCATCCGCGCGGTCGAACCCTCGACGGTCGGCGCGACGAGGTCGGTGGCGAAGGCGAACTTCGAGCTGAAGGACACCCCGCCGTCCGAACTGATCGCGAAGGCGCGGTTGCGCGTGCCGTCCTCGAGGCACTTGTCGCCGTCGTTCGCCTGATTGCGCGCGGCCGCGTAGATCCGGCCGTCCTGCAGCTCCGTGACGCTGATCTCCTGCGGGTTCATCGCACTCGTCGTCGGCTTGTCGGTGGCGCCGAGGTGCCACGTGCTGCCCTTGTCGTCGCTGTAGACCAGCGCGCCGACGTTCGAGTAGCTCATCCCGGCGACGAGCCGGCCCGCGTGGGCGCCGCGCGTCAGCACGATCCCGTGGGACGGCCCGGTGGCCAGCCAGCCCGGCGCGGCCGGGAAGCCGAGCTCCGTGGTCAGCGTCTTCGGCGCGCCCCACGTCTTCCCGTTGTCCTCGCTGATGGACACGCGCGGGATCCGGCCGCAGTCGGGATTGGTGAAGCACTGCATCGTCGAGAGCAGCACGATCCGGTTGCTGCCCGGGATGACGATCGGTGCGGGGTTGCCCTTCACGTCACCGAACGCGGTGATGACGGTGCTCAGCGCGCCCCACGTCTTGCCGCCGTCGGTCGAGCGCTTCATCACGAGGTCGATCTTGCCCAGGTCGTTGCAGAAACTGGCGCCGCCGTTGCGGCCTTCGGCGAAGGCGAGCAGATCGCCGTTGTTCGCTTTGACGATGGTGGGAATGCGGTAGCAGTCGTGGCCTTCGGTGTTTTTGGTGAACACCAGCGTGCTGGACACGTCGGCCTGGGCGGTGGCGGCGCCGAAGGCGGCCGGGACGGCCACGGCGGCGCACCCCAGCAGCCCGGCGAGCAGCCCTTGGGCGAGTCGGGTGATCTTCACGGTTCGAGCTCCCTGCGGATTCGGTCTTCGTCTCGGCAGCAGCGTCGACACGATCCGTACAAGAGCCGTACAACCTCGCGTATAACGAACTATACCTGTCCGAGAGGGAAATATCAGGTGAACGCGGCCAGCGTCCCGAACCCGGTCGCCAGCACGAGAAGCGTGGACAGGAGACCCAGGAGCAGGGCCCGGCCGCCGCCGCGCAGCAACGCGCCGAGCCGGACGGCGCAGCCGAGGCCGAACAGCGCGCCCGCGAGCAGGAGCGTCGACGCGGTCTTCGCGACGTCGAGCACGAACGCCGGAACCAGGCCGGTGCTCCGGACCGCCACCATCGCGAGGAAGCCGAGGACGAACAGGGGCACCAGCGGAGCGTTCCCGGCCCGGCGGCCGCGTTCGGCGGCGCCGACGAGCGCGACCACCGGCGCGAGCAGGACGACGCGGCTCAGCTTCACCACGACGGCGATCCCGACCGCGGCGGCACCCGCCGGTCCGGCCGCCGCGACGACCTGGGCGACCTCGTGCACCGAGATCCCGGCCCAGCTGCCGGTCCGGACGGCGTCGAGGCCGAGCGCGTGGGCCAGCAGGGGGAGAGCGGCCAAGGCGAAGCTGCCGTAGCAGGTGACGAGCGCGACGGCGGTGGCGACGTCTTCGTCGTCCCGTTCGATCACGCCTTCCACCGCGGCGATGGCCGACGCGCCGCAGATCGAGAAGCCGGTGGCGACCAGCAGGGCGAGCCCGCGCGGCACCCGGACCAGCCGGGCGAGGCCGAGCGTGCCGAGGAAGGTGACGGCGACCGTCAGCACGACCGCGGCCAGCGTGCCGGGGCCGAGCGCGAGCACCGTGGGGACGGCGAGCTGGAGCCCGAGCAGGACGACGCCCGCGCGCAGCAGGCGTTTCGTGAGCCGGGCGACCGCCCGGCGGTGCTCGTCGGTGAGCACCGGGGTGCTGCCCAGAGCGACGCCGAGCACGACCGCGACGGTGAGGGCGCCGGCCACCGGCCACACCGAGCTGAACGCGTACGCCGCGGCGACGCCGAGCCCGGTGATCGCCAGGCCGGAAGTTTTCGCCGTCGTCAGTGCCATGCTTCCAGCGTCGCCGGTGCCGGGCGTGCGCGGTAGCCGGCGGCTCTTGCCGAGGTCATAGACTGAAGCTATGACCGGACCGGATCTGGACTCGCTGCGCCTGCTGGTGCTCGTCGACGACCTCGGCAGCATCGGGCAGGCGGCAGGCGCGCTCGGCATCGCCCAGCCGTCGGCGAGCAAACGCCTGTCCACTTTGGAACGACAGCTGGGACTGTCCCTGGTGGACCGGACCCGGCGCGGCTCGGCGCTGACCCCGGACGGCCGGGTGATCGCGGGCTGGGCCCACCGGGTCCTGACCGAAGTGGACGGACTGCGCACCGGCGCCGAGGCCCTGCGCACCCAGCGCGGCGCGCAGCTGCGGGTGGCGGCGAGCATGACGCTCGCCGAGCACTTCGTGCCCGCCTGGATCGGCGAGGTCAAGCGGGCCGGGCCGGACACCTACGTCGGGCTCGAGGTGGTGAACTCCGAGCAGGTCGCCGAGCTGGTCGCGTGCGGGCGGGTGGACCTCGGTTTCGTCGAGTCGCCGGGACCGTGGCCGGGCCTGGCCACGCGGCGCGTCGCGGCGGACCGGCTCGTCGTGGTCGTCCCGGCCGGGCACGCCTGGGCTCGCCGTCGTCGTCCGCTGGGGGCCGAGGAGCTGGCCGCGACGCCGTTGGTGGTGCGCGAGCCGGGCTCGGGAACCCGCGAGACGGTCGAAGCGGCGTTGCGCCGGGCGGGGACGGGCTCGGTGAAGCCGTTGCTGGAGCTGGGTTCGGCGTCGGCCGTGCGCAACGCGGTGATCGCGGGCGCCGGGCCGGCGGTGATCAGCGACCTCGACGTGGTGCGCGAAGTGGCCGGCCGACGGCTGGTGCCGGTGCCGGTGGCGGGCATGGAGCTGGGCCGGGTGCTGCGCGCGGTGTGGCCGGCGGGCCGGCGCCTGACCGGCCCGGCGGCGGAGCTGCTGACGCTGGCGGTGAAGTCCGGTGCTTAGCGCGCCGTGAGGCCGGCGGCTTCCGGGCTGGTCAAGTGGGCTTCCAGGGTCTTGCAGGCCGACGTCAGGAGGTCGTTGTCGTCGGCCGCGCGGGTGGCCAGGGCCACCTGGCACGGCTCGATGCCGTCCACCGGCACGATCGTCACGTCGTGCCGGAGCCGGCTGAACCGGACGCCGGCCGGGACGATCGCCGCGAGCTGGCCCGCGGCGATCAGCTCGAACTTCTCCTCGAACTCCCGGACCAGCGGGCCGTCCGGGGCGCGGCTGCCGTCGGGCCGCGGGTCGAGGCGCCAGAACGTGTTCCAGTCCGGGTCGTCGACGCGGGGGAGCGGCTCGTCCGCGAAGTCGGCCAGCGTGACCGACTTCCGGCCGGCCAGCCGGTGGTCGGCGGAGACCAGCAGCACCCGCTCCTCGTCGTAGAGCACCGTGACGCGCAGCCCGTCGGCCCGCAGCGGCAACCGCGTCACCGCGACGTCCACCCGGTGCTCCAGCAGCGCCGCGCGGGTTTCGGTCCAGCCCAGGTGCTGGGTCAGCACCTCGGCCTCCGGGTGGCGGCGGCGCAGCTCGCGCACGGCCGGCGTGACGAACAGGTTGGTGCGGTAGCCGATCGTGACGCGGCTCGGCGCGGCCGCCGCCCGGGTGCTCGCCGCCGCCTGCTCGGCCGAGCGCAGCAGCGCCCGGGCGCGGGGCAGGAACACTTCGCCCGCTTCGGTCAGCCGCGTGCCCTGCGGTGTGCGGTCCAGCAGGCGCGCGCCGAGCTGGCCTTCGAGGCGGCGGATCTGCCGGCTCAGCGACGGCTGCGTGGTGTGCAGCGAGGCCGCCGCGCGCCCGAAGTGCCGGTGCTCGGCCACCGCCGTGAAGTACCGCACCAGCCGCAGGTCGAGGTCCGCCATGACCGCATCCTACCTGCGGTGATGCCTGAACCGTATCGGCCGATGAGAACCAGGCTTTGGACGCCCGCACCGCCGTGGCCCAACGATGGAATCACTGTCAGCGATCGAGGAGGAGCAAGAAGATGCGGGTGTTCGTCACCGGCGCGACCGGGTTCGTCGGCAGCGCCGTCGTCCGGGAACTGCGGGAAGCGGGGCACGAGGTCCTCGGCCTCGCCCGCTCGGACGACAAGGCCGCGGCGCTCGCGGCCACCGGCGCCGAGGTCCGGCGCGGAACCTTGACCGACCTGGACGGCCTGCGCGCGGCCGCCGCCGAAGCGGACGCGGTCGTCCACACCGCCTACGTCCACGACGACTTCGCCGACCTCACGGCCGCCGCGGCGACCGATCGCGCGGCGATCGGCGCGTTCGGCGAGGCGCTCGAAGGATCCGGGAAAGCCCTGGTCATCACGGCCGCGACCGGCCCGGTCGCGCCGGGCCGGCTGGCCACCGAAGAGGACGCGGCCGACCCGGCGTTCCCCCGATCGGCCTCGGAGACGGCGGCGCTCGCGCTGGCCGGGCGGGGTGTGCGCGCGTCGGTGCTGCGGCTGCCGCATTCGGTGCACGGCGAGGGTGACGGCCACGGGTTCGTCCCGGCCTTGATCCGGCTCGCGCGCTCGACGGGCGTGTCGGCGTACCCGGGCGACGGCGAGGGCCGCTGGGCCGCGGTGCACCGGTTCGACGCGGCGCGCCTGTACCGGCTGGCGGTGGAGGCGGCGCCCACCGGCGTGCGGCTCCACGCGGTCGGCGACGAGGGTGTGCCGCTGAAGGTGCTGGCCGAAGTGATCGGAAAGCACCTCGGGGTGCCGGTGCGGTCGGTGTCCGACGTCCCGGGCCACTTCGGCTGGCTCGCGCACTTCGCCGGGCCGGACGCACCGGCGTCGAGTGTGCTGACGCAGAAGCTGCTGGGCTGGGTGCCCGAGGGGCCGGGGCTGGTCGCGGACCTGGAGGCGGGGCACTACTTCCGCTGAGCCCGCCTCGCCTTGCGGTCGATCGAGCGGCGATATATCGTGCGAGTGTCGCCGATACGATTGTGAGGTCATCATGGAGATGAGCGCAGGAGCGGGCCGGATCTTCGCCGGGTTCGGGGGGCACTTCGGGCACCACGGGCCCGGCCACGCCGGGCACCCGGGACACGCCGGGTTCGGGCACTCGGGGCCGGGGCACGGACATCCGGGGCCTGAGCACCCCGCCGCGGGGCACGGCCCGCTCGGGCCGGAGCTTGGCGTGCCGGGGCACGAGGACTGGGACGGCGGCCCCGAGCTGGCGCGCGGGTTCCCGCCGCCGCCACCGCACCCGCCGCAGCCCCCGGGCGGGCCGGGGTTCCCCGGCTTCCCGGGCGGTCCCGGCTCCTTCGGCGGCCCGGGTGGCTGGTTCGGCGGCGGCGGGCCGTTCCAGCGGGTGCGGGAGTTCCGCGGCGGCGGCCGTCCGCCGGCCCGTCCGGTGCGGCCGGCCGTGCTGGCGCTGCTGGCCGAGGAGCCGATGCACGGCTACCAGCTGATGCAGGAGATCCGCCGCCGCACGCACGACCGGTGGCGGCCGAGCCCCGGCTCGGTGTACCCGATCCTGCAGCAGCTGGAGGACGAAGGCCTGGTCCACACGGTCGAGACGGCCGGCCGCCGGGTCGCGGAGCTGACCGACGCGGGGCGCGAGCACGTGGCGGGCCGCGAGGAGGAGTTCGCGGCCCTGTGGGAGGAACCCGAGGAAGAGCCGGGCGCCGACCGGTTCGCGGCGCTGTGGCACGCGCTGGGCGAGCTGTCCGGCGCGGCCGCCCAGGTCGGCTACAGCGGGAACGAAGCCCAGGTCGCGGAGGTGAAGAAGATCCTCGCCGACGCCCGCCGCCGCGTGTACGCGGTGCTGGCCGACGCGGGCCTGGAGGACGAGGACGCCTGACGGCACCCGGCAGACGACGGCCGCCGCCGATGCAGTGAATGACTCATTCCTGTCGTCCGACGCCGGGAATGAGTCATTCACTGCGGTCGGTCACCGCCGGGCGGATTGTCTACATCGGACGGTCAGGCGGGCGGGTAGGCTGTCCTGATGGAGGAAAAGGACTTCGCCGCGCACCTGACCGCGACCATGACCGGTGCCGCCCTGACCATGCTCATCGGCGTCGGCCACCGCACCGGCCTCCTCGCGGCCGCCGCGCGCGGGCCCGCCACCAGTGCCGGCCTCGCCGAGCGCGCCGGGCTGCAGGAACGCTACGTCCGCGAGTGGCTCGGTGCCATGGTCACCGGGGGCATCTTCACCTACGACGGCCGCGAGTACACCTTTCCGCCGGAACACGCCAAGTTCCTGCTCGGCGACACTTCGGCGAACCTCATGCCGTCACTGCTGACCCTGTCCGCCTTCACCGGCATCCTTCCCGAGCTGGAACGGGCGTTCGCCGAGGGCGGCGGCGTCCCGAGGTCGGCCTACGGCCCGTACCTCGAAACCCTCGGTGCGAAGACCGGCGACAGCTGGAAGCACATCTACCGCGAGCACCTCGTGGACGGCTTCTTCGGCGCGGTCCCCGGTCTCGCGGACCGGCTCACGGCCGGCGCGCGCGTGCTCGACCTGGGCTGCGGCACCGGGAACGCCATCGCCGTCGCCGCGCGCGCGTTCCCGGCCTCGCACTTCACCGGCCTGGACATCAACGCGAGCGTCGTCGAGCAGGCGAACGAAAACAAGCCGGAGAACGCCGAGTTCGTCGTCGGGGACGCCGCCGAGCTGACCGCCGATCCGCCCTACGACGTGATCACCGCGTTCGACGCCATCCACGACCAGGACCGCCCGGACGTCGTGCTGCGCCGGATCCGCGAAGCGCTCGCCGAAGACGGGCTGTTCTTCATGGTGGACACCAACTTCTCCAGCCACCTGGAGAAGAACGTCGGCAACCCGCTGGCCGCTCTCACCTACTCGATCAGCCTGATGTACTGCACGACGACGTCGCTGGCGGAGGGCGGTGCCGCGCTGGGTGCGGTGTGGGGCACCGAAAAGGCGTCGGAGATGCTGGCGGACGCGGGGTTCCGGCACGTCGACGTGCTCGGATCCCCGCGCCCGCAGAACTGCATCTACGCCTGCCGCCCGTGACTCACTGCTGGTACGGTGCCGCGGCGGCCTTGGCGGCGGTGATCAGCGCGCCCTTGTTCTTCGGCCAGAACGTGCTGTCGACGCACGTGTAGCGCGGCAGGAAGCCGCCGCAGGTGCCGCTCGAGCCGCCCACCTCGAACGTCACGCTGGCGACACCGAGCTCGCCGTAGGTGAAGTCGTCGGTGGTACCGGTCGTGTCGTAGCCGACGGTCTCCTCGTTGGTGCCGACGAGGTAGCCGTTGGACGCGGCGTACTTCGCGCCGAGCCTGCGGTACTGGGCGTCGTTCGGCGAGGTGGCCTGGGTGAAGCCCCACGGGATGATGATGTCGTTGCCGTAGCTGTGCAGCGTGATCATCGTGCCCTTGGCGGTCGACGGCGCCGGGTCGTTGTCGCCGGTGCCGCGCTGGTCCGGGAAGATCGCGCGGGCCAGCTTCTCCAGCGCCTGCACCTCCGGCTCCGAACCCGCGCTCACGCCCTGGTAGGTCTCGGAGCAGGCGGAGTTGGAGTCGCCGCCCCACTTGAACGTGGAGTTCCGGTTGAGGTCGACGCCGATGTTCGTGCCGCTGCAGCCGCGCGAGTTGTTGGCGTTCTTGCGCTGCAGCTTCGGCGAGTTCCCACCGGAGGCGACGATGTCGACGCCGTCGGGGTTGGCGATCGGCACCACCCACACCTCGGTGGTGTCCAGAATGGACTTCGCGGTCGCGTCGGTGGCGTAGCCGTCGGCGAGGTAGTCGATCCAGCGCCAGGCGAGCTCGCCGGTCGACAGCTCACGCGCGTGGATCTGGGCCATCAGGAAGAACTTCGGCTTCGTCGACGTCGTCGACAGCGTGCAGTCGCCGGCCTGCTTCTTGGTCAGGCAGATCGCCTGGACGTCGTGGCCGCCCTGGCCTTTGGTCTTCTTCCACGACTGGCCGATCGTGTACTTGGTGGCCAGGTCGGGGTGCGCGGAGGCGACCTGCGTGAGGTGGTTCTCGTGCGCGGTGACGGTCCGGTACCCGCCGTAGTAGGTGTCCGCCGCCAGCCGGTTCGTCTCGGCGGGCAGTTCCTTGTAGACGGTGTCGAAGAACGAGGGCCGGTAGCCGAGTCCCCGCAGCTTCGCCGCGACGGCCCGCCCGCCGACGACGTTGACGCTGCCGGCGTCGTCCCCTTCTTCGACGTCGAACCCGGCTTCGGTCAGCGCCTGCGCCTGGGCGGCGGTGGCCGGGACGCGCCAGAACACCGGCGTGTCGGCCGTCTGCGCGGTGGCGGTGCCGCCCAGCAGGGAGGTGAGCAGGACCCCGGACGCCGCCAGGGCGAGCCGGGACAGGGACCTTGACGCCATCGGGGGATCTCCTCACGCCGCACGGATGGAGGTCCGGTCGGAACCCGTGGTCACCGTACCGGCACGCACAGTGTGTCGGCCCGGCACAAACGGGTCATACCCCCGAAAGTCGCGAAACCGCCGACCGGGTCGTGGGTGGTAAGGCGGGTTAGAACCCGCCTTACCACCCACGACAGCGGCGGCAGACTTCGGACGCTACTTCTTCAGGCCGTGTTCGATGGCTTCGATGATCCGCGGCCGCAGCTCGGCCGTCGAGATGATCGCGTCCACCGAGCCGACTTCCACCGCGCGCTGGATGCTGTGCACCTTGTCGAACTCCGCGGCGATCTCGCTGACCTTCTCCGCGCGGACCGACGACTGGACCTCGGCCAGCTGGGTGCTCAGCGCCGCCCGGGAAGGAGCGTCGGCCGCGGCGACCCGGGCCTGCAGCTCGGTCACCCGCGGGTCGTTCGCCGTGCGCTTGGCCACCTCGCCGGCGAACACCACCGCCGCCGCCGGGGCGCCGCCCAGCACCGAGGCGAACGAGCCTTCCAGGGCCAGCACCGTCATGTTCGGGTTCAGCGCCTTGGAGAACACCACGAACGCGCCGCCGTGGTAGCGCGAGATCACGGTGAACACGATCGGGCCCTCGAAGTTGACGATCGCCCGGCCGATCTCCGCGCCGTACTCCAGCTGCAGCTTGCGCAGCGACTCCGGCGAGCCGTCGAAGCCCGACAGGTTCGCCAGCACCACCAGCGGCCGGTTGCCCGACGCCGCGTTGATCGCCCGCGCCGTCTTCTTCGACGACCGCGGGAACAGCGTGCCCGCCGTGTAGGTGTCCGGGCCGTCGGTGGGCGGGAAGCCGCGGCGGGGGACCGACCGCGACTCGATGCCGACCAGGCAGACCGGGCGGCCGCCGATGTGCACGTCCTGCACCGCCGCGGTGTCCGCGTCGGCCATGCCCGCCCAGCGCTCCAGCACCGGGTGGTCCTGGTCGGACAGCGCGCGCATCACCGTGCGGATGTCGAACGGCTTCTTGCGGTCCGGGTTGTGCTCGGCCGAGAAGATCTGGCCGACCGTCGTGAAGTCGCTGCCGGCGATCGCGTGCGGGAACGGCGAGACGTCCCGGTCGACCGGGTCGCTCGTGCCCACCTTGCGCGGCCCGGCCTCGCCCGGCACCACGTACGTGTGGTCGTAGTGCGCCATCAGCACCTGGCGCGCGGCCGGCAGGTTCGGCGCCCAGTACTGCGCCTGGCCGTTCGGGCCCATGACGCGGTCGTAGCCGCCGATGCCGAAGTTGTCCTCGGCCGACACGCCACCCGAGAAGTCCAGCGCCTGCTTGCCGGTGAGGACCATCGCCGAGTCCGGCGTCATCACCAGGATGCCCTTGGTGTGCATGAGCATCGTGGCTTCGGCGTTCCAGTACGGCTGGGCGCCGACGTTGATCCCGTTGACCACGATGTTGATCTCGCCGCCGTCCTGGGTGAACGTGACGATCCGCTTGAGCGCCGCGGCGACCCAGTCCATGTTCTCGGTGCCCGAGGTCATCGAGATCCGCGCGCCCGAGGACAGCGCGAACCACTCCAGCGGGACCTGCATGCGCTCGGCCAGGTCGAGCGCCGCGATGACGCGCGAGCACTCCGGCTCCGACAGCGCACCCAGCGACTTCGTCGGGTCGCCGAGCAGCACGACGCGGGTGACGCCCTCGGGGTGCCGCTCGGTCGGGGTGGTGACGACACCCGCGATGATCGCCGCGGTGTTCTTGCCCTTCGGCCGGTCCACCGGCACCAGGACACCCGAGTCGTCGAGATCGTGCTCGACGAACGTGCCCTCCGGGCCGGCCAGCAGGCCGGTGAGCTCGTACGGGTAGACCGTCCCGCGCCGCGCCGCCCGAAGCACCTTCAGGCGGTAGTCGTCGTGGGGCTTCACCGGCTCGGTCGACGGCGGCTCGACGTGCAGCCGCGCGCCCTGGCCGGGGTCGAGGGTGATCCGGACGGCGAGCTCGGTCAGCTTGCCCGCGTCCGTGCGCCGCCGGGCCAGGAACTGGACCTCCTCCAGCCCGGCGCCGACCGAGGTCGGCAGGATGCGCTGGACGAGCTGGTTCAGCTCCTCGGTGGTCAGGTCGGTCGGCGGCCAGACATACATCATGATCCGGTTCGTGTCGAACCGCTTGTTCTGCGGCCGCTGCGCCTGGATGTTGCGGATCGCGTCGAGGCAGGCGGTGACCGCGTCCTCGAGCGCGGGCAGCGCGACCAGGCGGCCGTCGGCTTCGCGCAGCGGGGTCAGGTCGCGGACCTGGCCCATCGCGATCAGCCGCTCGTCGGCCGGGTTGGTCTTTGCCACGGCCTTGAAGAGGTAGATTTCCTCGTCCGCCGACGGCAGCCGGGTGAGGTCGAACTCGCGCAGCCGCTGCAGCTGCAGGCGCTGCGCGATCTGCGGGTGCAGGCCGCGGATCAGCCGGTCCTCGGTGAAGCCGGCACCGCTGCGCTCGAAGGTGAAGTGGTGGTGCATCACCGCGCCGCCAATGCCGGCCACGGTGACCACGACCCGGCGCACGCCGGCGGGCAGCGGGCTTTCGGCCAGCAGCGTGCCGAGCCGCTCCGCGGTCGCGTCGACGTCCGGCTGGTCTTCCCAGCGCAGGTACAGGTCGGCGACGACGCCGTCGGTGGCCACCTCGCCGAGCGTGCGCAGCGCCTCGGGTAGCTCGGCGATGTCGACGGCGGTGGTGACCAGCGGCAGCACGCCTTCGGGGGCGTTCAGCTCGGCGGTCAGCCAGCGGTGGCCGCCGGCTTCGCGCACGGCCACCCCGGACAGGCGGCGGTTGCCGTAGTAGCGGCGGGTCAGCACCTCCAGCAGCGGCGCGTGGTCGCGGCCCGGCCGCCCGATCCGCTGCCCGATCAGCCGGACCAGGGGCTGCGAGCCGGTGATCATGGCCTGGATGCGCTCGGCGCGGTCCGGCGCGTCCGGGTGCTGGTCGAGGTAGGTCAGCTCGGTGCGGACCGCGGCGTAGCCGCGGGCGCGGTTGCGGCGCAGCAGCGGCTGGGCGAACCAGCGGAAGACCACGCCGCGGGCCAGGTCGGACACCGCGGGGAAACGCACCTGCGTGGCCTCGACCAGGTGCTCCAGGGTGAGCCCGGCGCGCTGGCTGAGCGCCTCGGCGGGCGGCGCCCCGGTCAGCCACTGCCGCAGCAGTTCCGAGACGATCGCGATGTCGGCCGCCATCCGCTGCTGGGCCAGGAAGATCCGGAAGACCGCGGCCTCCAGCTCCGGCGTGCGCTCGAGGTCTTCGACGCCGTAGTGCGCGAGGACGCGCTTCAGCTTCGCCTGGAACCCTTCGCTGACGCCCGCGCGTTCGACGTCGAGGCTCTGCAGGTAGCTGTGGAAGAACTCGCGCGGGCTGTGCACCGCGCCGTTCGGCACGGTGTCCTCGCCGCCGGGGGTGTTGCGGCTGAGCTCGGACAGGTCGGCGAAGACGGTGAGCAGCCCGAGCTCGCCCTCGACCGGCCGGTTGCCCAGCTCGGAGCGGGCCTCCAGGTAGGTGGCGACGAGCCGCTTGCGCTCGGCGGGGTCGACGTCGAAGCCGAGCAGCAGGCTGCGGAGGTCCTGCAGGCCGCGTTCGACGCGCTCGGCCGCGGACACGCCGTCCGGCACCGAGGGCAGTTCGATCTCGACGGTCTCGGTCTCGTCGGCCGCTTCGTCGGCGGCGTCGTCCGCAAGGGGTTCCAGGCGCATCAGCGGGGCGCCAGTCTCGACCTGGCTGCCGACGGACACTGGGCATTCGCGAACGCGGGCGCGGAACGGCGCGCGCAGCACCGTCTCCATCTTCATGCTCTCCAGCACGAGGATCGGCGCGTTCGCCTCGACCTCGTCGCCGACGGCCAGCGGGGTCGCGACGACCAGCGCGGGCGCGGGGGAGCGGACGACGCCGCCTTCGTCGCGGCTGATGCGGTGGGTGACGCCGTCGACCTCGACCAGGTGGATCGGGCCGTGGGTGGCCGAGACCAGCCGGAAGCGCCGTCCGTTGACCAGGATCCGGCCGCTGTGGGCATCGAACCGGTCGATCTCGATGTCGGCGTGGTGGACGTCCGACGCGCCGGCGGAGATGCCGACGCGGAAGCGGCTCCGGCCGGCCCTGGCGACGGAGACGCGGTAGCCGACGCCGCGGAGCTTGAGGTCGAGCGGGCGGCCGCTCTCGTGCTGCACCTGCGGGCGGCCGCCGTGCGCGGTGGACAGCAGCCGCTGGACGGAGACCTCTTCTTCGTCCTGGTAGGCCTCGATGGCGGCCGCGGCGAGCGCGATCGCGGAGTGCCGGTGGGTGACCAGCCGGCCCTCGGCGCGGACGCGGTCGATCCAGCCGGTGTCGGCGCTGGCGTCGATCACCTCGGGCTGGTCGAGCAGTTCGAGCACGAAGCTCTTGTTGGTCGCGCCGCCCTCGATGATCACGGTGGTCTCGGCCATCGCGCGGCGCAGGCGGCCCAGCGCCTCGTCGCGGTCGCGGCCGTAGGCGATGATCTTGGCGATCATCGAGTCGAAGTCGGCCGGGATCGTGTCGCCCTCGCTGACGCCGGTGTCGACGCGGATGCCGGGGCCCGCGGGCAGCGCCAGCCGCGCGATGCGGCCGGGGGAGGGGGCGAAGTCGCGGTCGGGGTCTTCGGCGTTGAGCCGCGCCTCGACGGCGTGGCCGAGCTCGGCGGGCTGGGTGCCTTCGAGCTTGCCGCCGCCCGCGACGTGCAGCTGCAGCCTGACCAGGTCGGTGCCGGTGGTGATCTCGGTGATCGGGTGCTCGACCTGCAGGCGGGTGTTGACTTCGAGGAAGGCGAACAGCTTCTCGCCGGGGTGGTAGAGGAACTCGACGGTGCACGCGCCGCGGTAGCCGACCGCGACCGCGAGCCGCTCGGCCGACGCCTTCAGTTCGGCGGTCTGGGCCGGCGCGAGGACCGGCGACGCCGACTCTTCGATGATCTTCTGGTTGCGCCGCTGCACCGAGCAGTCGCGGACGCCGAGCGCCCACGCCGTCGCGCCGTCGGAGATCACCTGGACCTCGACGTGCCGGGCCCCGGTGACCAGACGTTCCAGGAACACGACGCCGGAGCCGAACGCGCGCAGGGCTTCGGAGCTGGTGCGCTCGTAGGCGTCGGCGAGGTCCTCGCCGGAGGCGACCATGCGGATGCCGCGCCCGCCGCCGCCCGCGGTGGCCTTGAGCATCAGCGGGTAGCCGATCTGCTCGCCGGCCTTCAGCGCGTCTTCGAGGGTGGCGACCTCGCCGCGGCTCCAGGGTGCGACCGGCACCCCGACCTCTTCGGCGATCAGCTTCGCGCCGATCTTGTCGCCGAGCTTGCGCATCGCGTCCGCGCTCGGGCCGACGAAGGTGATGCCGATCTTCTCGCACAGCTCGGCGAAGGCCGGGTCCTCGGCCACGAAGCCCCAGCCGACCCAGGCGGCGTCGGCCTTCGTCTCGACCAGCGCCTGCTCCAGCTTGGCCAGGTCGAGGTAGGGGCGGGCGGAGGCGGGGCCCAGGTCGTAGGCCAGGTCGGCCTCGCGGACGAACGTGGCGGTGCGATCGGCGTCGGTGTAGAGGGCGACCGTCTCGATCCGCGTGCCGGTTTCCGCCGACAGATCCCGGACGGCGTGGATGAGCCGCATCGCGGCCTCTCCGCGGTTGACGATGGCGACACGACTGAACACCGGATGAGCCTCCCAAGTACGCACGCGCAGAAGGCGACGCACCTGTCCTGGAACGTCGCCCGCACCTGTCTACACCCTGGTGGATGACGACGGGTCGGACCAATGTCCGCGATGGCGCATGCCGGGGCGGCTGAGTTGTGGGAACCCCACAAAAAGCGACCCGCGCCACACCGTCCGGACGGGCTTTCACGCGAGGTTCGCGACAAAGCACGCGACGAATGAGCGAACGGCGGGTGGCGCGGAGGCGATCAGGATGCGAGCAAAATGCCAGAATCCAGGACCTGGACCAGCTCGCGGCGCTCGGCGTCCGACAGCGGGACGGCGGCGACGTCGCTGCGGCCGCCGGGCCCGGGCGCGGTGGTGACCACCAGTACGGAACGCCCGTCCATCTCGCGCAACGTGACGCGGCCACCGCACGCGAGGTCGACGGTGACGCCGGGGCGGTCGCGATGCCTGCCCAGCCAGCGGCTGACGAAGTCGAAGGTCATCGCGGTCTCCCCTCGGTACGGCGCGCTCCCCCTGGAGCACAGGTGCCCCTGACTGATGCCCCGGATACCCCGGGTTTACACCCGTTCGAGCGAAACGGCGGGCCGGCACCCCCCGACGTGGTGCCGGCCCGGCCGCGATCTCCGCTGGTCAGCGCAGAGGTGCCTCCAGCACGTACCGCTTCGCGAGACCTGCGCCGCAATCGACTTCGACGGTCCGCCGGACGACCGGCGCGCCGTCGTCGCCGCGCAGCGCGTAGCCGACCGCCGTCGAGTCCGGGATCGTGCGGACCTCGGCGGGCACCCGCCCGCCGGCGGACAGGCGGCGCAGCAGCCGCTGCAGCGGCCCGTCGAGCGCTTCCTCCACAGTGGACGGCTCCCGGGCGGCTTCCCCGGCCGACGGCGGCGCGGCGGGCGCGCTTTCGCCGAGCCGCTCGACCTCGCGGGTGGCGTCGACGATCGTCGTCACCGTGCCGCCGCCGTCGATGCCGACCCGCACCTCGCCGAGGCCGGGCGTGACGACCGGGTGACCGTCGACCAGCTGCGTGAACACCACGTGGGTCTCGCGCACCCGCGGGTCGGCGACGTCGTCGGCCGTGCCGCCCGCGTGGTACTGGTGGCGTACCTTGTCGGCGACCAGGTCGACGCGGTCGGCCAGGCCGAACGTCTCGACGGCGTCCTGGGCGATGCGGACGGCTTCGTCCGCGCTCGGCGCGTCCCGGCCGGTGCCGTCGGCGTCGGCGAAGGTGATCTCGCGGACGCCGCGGTGGTCGACGCTCAGCCGCGGCCCGCCCTGGCCGTCGCCCAGCACGACGCCGTGCGGGCCCATCGCGTCGTCGGGCACCCCGCCGCCGAGCCGGACGCCGTAGTGGCCGGCCAGCTCGGCCAGCCGCGCGGACGACAGCCGCAGCGGCGCGAACCGGGCGGCCTGCGCGCGCTCCGGCAGCTCCGGCCGCGGGGCCCGGATGCTCTTGGCGGCGTCGTACCAGGTCCACCACCACCAGTTCTTCGACGCGGCGGCGCTGGAGAAGGTCCCTTCGTTCCACAGCCGGTCCTGGGCCTCGGCCTGCGTCGCCCCGCACGCGACGGCCGAGGGCGCCTGGTGGTGGTCGATGTCCCAGGACGCGTCCAGCCACGCCTTGCCGAACTTGTGCCCGTTGGCGTTCCACTTGCTGAAGAAGTAGGCGCCGTAGTGCGGGCTGTCGACGCTGGTCGTCTCGAAGCCGAAGATCATCCGCAGGCCCAGGTTGGCCGCGTCCCACGTGCGGATCGGGCTGTTGCCGTCCCCGATGCGCAGCGAGAGGCAGGTCGAGAAGAACAGGTAGCGCGCGACCTCGTTGCCCAGCCGCATGTCGGCCGAGCTGGCCCAGGCCGAGCCGCCCCAGGTGCCGCCCATCGGCATCCGGAAGACGCCGTTCCCGTCCATGGTCCCGTGTCCCGAGTGGTACTCGGCGACGCAGGCGTCGAAGCCGTAGGTGCCCTGCCAGTCGTCGTACTGTTCGCCGTAGATCCACGACAGCACGCCGCCGTCGGTGTACCAGAAGTTCGGGGTGCTGAACTGCTTGACGTAATTGTAGAAACCACCGGCGTCTTCGTGGGTGAAGGAAAGGTCGTTCATGCCGGGAGGGAAGTCCTCGATGGAGCAGACGCCGTACCGGTTCGCACCCCGGTCGGCGGCGGCGCCGGTGCCGGAGGCGAACGGATCGGCCGAGGTCAGCGCCCGGGCGCCGGCGGGTGCGCCCGGTGGCGCGGTGACCATGCCGTTCTTGAGCAGTGCCATGATTCCTCCCCGTCGGTGGCAGAATGCAGCGATCGGACGGTAGCCGTCACCGCGGTGAAAACGTTCGGATACATCTTTTTGCCACACCTTCAGCGCAATTTTTTCAGCGCTGCACCGATTCCGTGGCCCGTTTTTGCGCCTGCCCGTGAACCGGTCAGCGGCCACCGGCCACAGTGGACAGCTCGCCGGGAGGCGCGCGCGCCGGGCCGGGCGGGCCACGATGGCGGGATGAAACTGGGGCAGCTCGCCGCGACGGCACGCGACTTGTTCTCCGCCCGGCTCGTCTACGGCGATCCGGTCGAGCGCGACGGGACGGTCGTGATCCCGGCCGCGGCGGTTCGGCGGCGGTGGTGGCGGTGACGGCGACCCGGGGGAGCTCCCCGTTCGCGAAGGGGCCGGCTTCGGGGTGGCCGCCCGGCCCGTCGGCGCCTTCGTCATCCGCGGCGAACACGTCCGCTGGGTTCCCGCTCTCGACGTCACGCGGCTCGGGCTGGCCGCCGGCGTCACCGTGGTCGCGCTCGCCAGGATCCTGGCGAAACGCCGCTGATGCCGCCGAAAATTCACCGCCGGTTCGTGGCCGCGTTCGCCCGGCGCGTCTAGCGTCCGATGCGGAGGTGCGCATGAACGACTTCAGCCGCCGGACGCTGCTGCGGGCCGGGGGGATCGCGGCGGCCGCGGGGATGCTGCCCGGCGTCGCGTTCGCCGATCAGCCGGGTGGCACCAGCCGGACGCAGACCGTCACGGGCACGCTGGAACCGGACGTGCCGGACTGGTACTACCTGCCCGTCGACGTCCCGCGGGGGGTGCGGCAGATCGACGTCGCCTACTCCTACGACAAGCCGCCGGTGCCCGCCGGAACGCGGGGGAACGCCTGCGACATCGGGATGTTCGGCCCGGAAGGCCACGAGCTGGGCAACGCGCGCGGCTTCCGCGGCTGGTCCGGTGGCTTCCGTGATCGCTTCTCGATCAGCGCGTCCGAGGCCACGCCCGGCTACCTCGCCGGCCCGATCGAGCCCGGCCGGTGGCACGTCGTCCTCGGCCCGTACACCGTCGCGCCGCAGGGTTTGAACTACCGGGTGGACATCACGCTCACCTTCGGTCCCGAAGGCGCCCCCTTCGTACCGAGCCCGGCGCCGGAGACCGCGCCCGTCCGCGAGCGCGGCCGCGCCTGGTACCGCGGTGACAGCCACCTGCACACCGTCCACTCCGACGGCCGCCGCACGCCGGAGCAGCTCGTCGCCGATGCCCGCGCCGCCGGCCTGGACTTCATCGTCTCCACCGACCACAACACGTCCAGCTCGCAGCTGATCTGGGGCCACCACGCCGCCGACGACCTGCTGATCCTCAACGGCGAAGAGGTGACGACCCGGTCCGGGCACTGGCCGGCGATCGGCCTGCCCGCCGGCACCTGGATCGACTGGCGCTACCGCGCGGGCGACCCGCGGGACTTCCGGCGCTTCACCGACCAGGTGCACCGCGCCGGCGGCCTGGTCACCGCGGCGCACCCGTTCGCCACCTGCTTCGGGTGCACCTACGAATTCGCCCACGAGCTCGCCGACCTGGTCGAAGTCTGGAACGGCCCGTGGACCCAGGACGACGAGGCGAGCGTCGTCCACTGGGACGGGCTGCTGCGCGGCGGCCGGTTCGTCCCGGCGATCGGCGATTCCGACGCGCACAACCCGGACCAGCGCGTGGGCCTGCCGCACACGGTCGTGCTCGCCGACCGGCTGCGCCGCCGGGAGCTGCTGGCCGGGCTGAAGGCGGGCCGCTCGTGGCTGGCGGAGTCGGCGTCGGTCCAGCTGGACTTCACGGTTTCCGGCGGCGGCGCGAGCGCCGGCATCGGCGAACGGCTGGCCGCGGGCACCGGGACCCCGGTGACGGTCAAGGCGGTCGTCGCCGGGGTGCCGGGGACGACGGTGACGTTCCTCGACCAGCTCGGCCCGGAACGCACCGAGCCGATCGGCGACTCCGGCGCGGCGACGGTCACCTGGACGACCTATCCCCGCTACAGCCGGTGGGTGCGCGTCGAGGTCCGTCGCCCGTCCGGTGGCCCGAACACGACGGTGCCGAACGCCATGGTCGCCCTGTCCAACCCGATCTTCCTCGGCCCCGCCCACTGAACCCGCACCCGGGTCACCGCGTCCTCCTTTGGCAGACTGGTGCGAACGGGTGACGGGGAGGCAGGGTGCGCGGTTGTGGCCTGAAGGTGGCCATGGTCCTGGGGGCGGTCGTCGTGCTGGTCGCGGCGGTCGTCGTGGTGGTGGCGTACACGCGCGGCTCGGTCAAGACGCCGGGGTGCACGGTGGCGCTGCCAGGGGACGGCGCGACCGCCTACACGTTCACCCCGGAGCAGATGAACAACGCCGCGACGATCTCGGCCGTCGGCACCAAGATGGGGCTGCCCGCGCACGCGGCGACGGTCGCGCTGGCGACGGCGTTGCAGGAGTCGAAGCTGCGCAACCTCGAGGGTGGTGACCGCGACTCGGTCGGGCTGTTCCAGCAGCGGCCCAGCCAGGGCTGGGGCACGATCGCGCAGCTGCGCGACCCGGTCTACGCGGCGACGGAGTTCTACGAGAAGCTCGAGAAGCTGCCGAACTGGGAGACACTGCCGATCACGGTGGCCGCGCAGGCGGTGCAGCGGTCGGGCGTCCCGGACGCGTACGCGCAGTGGGAGCCGCAGGGCCGCGCCATGGCGGCGGCGTTCAACGGCCAGTTCCCGGCCGCGCTGACCTGCCGCAACCTGACCCTGGCGGCCCCCGCGGACGTCGCCGGAGCGGCGACGGCGGAGCTGGGCACGGCCGGCTTGAGCGGCCCCCACCCGGCGGCCCAGGGCTGGACGTACGCGACTTGGCTCGTCGGCCGCGCGGAGGCGCTGGGCGTGGACAAGGTGAGCTTCGCCGGCCGGACGTGGACGGCGGAATCGGGCGCCTGGGCGGACGACGCGGCCGCGGGCCAGGACCTTTCACTGCACCAGACCGCGGCGGCCCAGGTCAGCGAGTAGCTCCCGACCCGCTCGGGGTCAGCGGGTGGCGGCGGCCCAGCGGACCGCCGGGCCCATCGCCCAGCCCGCCGCCAGGAACACCGCGCCCAGCAGGAGCCACCCCGCGAAGCCCCAGCCGATCACCACCGTGCTCAGCAGCACCGGGCCGATCGCCCGCGCGACCGAGATCCCGCTCCCGAAGAACCCCTGGTACTCGCCCTGCCGGCCCGCCGGGGCCAGCGCGAAGCCGATCTCCCACGAGCCCGCCGACTGCAGCATTTCCCCGAGCACCTGCACCAGCGCCCCGGCGACGAGCACCGCGAACGCGACCGGCGGCGACGTCCCCAGCGCCGACAGCGCGAACGCCACGCAGGACGCCAGCAGCACCACCCCCGACCGGCGCACCATCCGCGCCGCCGAGTCCAGTGAGCTCAGCCGTCCCGCCACGCGGACCTGCAGGACCACCACCACGACCGTGTTCAGCACGAACAACGCCGACACCGTCCAGCCCGGCGCCGTGGTGCGTTCGACGATCCACAGCGGGATCGCGACGCTCAGCAGCGGCATGCGCAGCAGCAGGATCGCGTTGAGCAGCGTCACCAGCGCGTACGGCCGGTCGCGCAGCACGGCCGACTTCGGCGCTCCCCGGTTCGCGGAAGTCCGCGGAACCGCCGGGAGCGTGTGCAGCAGCGCCGCCGTCAGCACGAACGCCGCCGCGTCGAGGACGAAGACCGTCAGGTACGCCGAAGCCGTGTCGGCCGAGAGCGCGAGCCCGCCCAGTCCGGCGCCGACGGCCAGCCCCGCGTTGCCCGCGGACTGCAGGTGCGCCCGGACGCGCGTCCGCCGCTCCGGATCGGCGAGCGCGGCCAGCAGGGCCTGGCGGACGGCGGCCAGCCCGGTCTGGCAGCTGCCGTAGACGCACGCGGCCAGGATGAACGCCACCGGCGAGCCGACGACGAGGAACGCGAGGATCGACGTGGCCGTCGCCAGGGCCAGCAGCACGGCCGAGCCGCGGGCGCCGTGGCGGTCGGCCAGGTGGCCGAGCGGAACGCCCGCGACCGAGCCGACCGCCCAGCCGAGCGTGAGGCCGAGCCCGACCTGCGCCGGCGTGAGGACGGCGATCCGCGTGAAGAACAGCACCGAGCAGGTCAGGAACGCGCCGTCGCCGAGCGAGGCGGCCAGCTGGGCGGCGGCGAGCAGCCGGCCCGCCGGCCGGGTCTTCGGACGTTCGAGAAGCACTGTCATGGGAGAAACGGTAGGACGGAACTTGGCCCGATCCCAGATCCAATTCCAGTCAAGGAGATCGGGCCAATGTAGCCTCGCCGGATGGACTTCCACGTCAGCCTGGCCGGCCGCGGCGACATCAGCGTCCGCATCTACCGCCAGCTGCGCGACGCGGTGCTGGACGGCAGGCTGCGCGCGGGGGAGCGGCTGCCGCCGACGCGGGAACTGGCCCGGCGCCTGGCCGTCTCGCGCAACACCGTCGCGGTCGCCTACGACCGCCTGACCGCCGACGGCTTCCTCATCGGCCGCGTCGGCGCCGGGACCTACGTCAGCGCGGAACTCCCGGCGCCGAAACCGCGCACGGCCCCGTCGGCGCGGGGGCCGCGGCCGAAGGCGGTGTGGCGATCGCTCCCGGCCCCGGCCCCCGCGACACCCGCCCCGGTGTTCGACTTCCGCGTCGGCATCCCCGACGCCACGCTGTTCCCCCTGGACACCTGGCGGCGCCTGCTGGCCCGGGAACTCCGTGACACCGCCGGATTGGCGCACTACGCCGAGCCCGGCGGCCACCCCGGGCTGCGCGCGGCGATCGCCCGGCACGTCGGTCTCTCCCGCTCGGTGCGCGCGGGCGCCGACGACGTGCTCGTCACCCAGGGCGCGCAGCAGGCCCTGGATCTGCTGTGCCGGGTGCTGCTCGAACCCGGCGACCGCGTCGCCGTCGAGGAGCCGGGCTACCGGATGGCCGGGCTGCTGTTCGCCTCGCACGGCGCCGAAGTCGTCGGCGTGCCGGTGGACGGCGAAGGTCTCGACGTCGCCGCGCTGCCGCCGCGCACGAAACTGGTGTACGTCACGCCGTCGCACCAGTTCCCGCTCGGCACGCCGATGTCCCTCGCCCGGCGCACGGCGCTGCTGGCGTGGGCGGAGCGGGCCGGCGCGGTCGTCGTCGAGGACGACTACGACAGCGAATTCCGGTTCTCCGACCGGCCCCTGGAACCCCTGCAGAGCCTGGATCGCGACGGCCGGGTCGCGTACGTCGGGTCGTTCTCGAAGACGCTGCTTCCCATGCTGCGCCTGGGTTTCCTGATCGCCCCGGCATCACTGCGGGACGCGTTGCACCACGCCCGCCTGCTGTCGGGCTGGCACGGCGACCTGCCCGCGCAGGCCGCGTTGGCGGGGTTGATCGACGAAGGCCTGTTCGCCCGTCACCTCCGCCGCGCGACGAAGGTGTACGCGGACCGCCACGAGCGCATCACGACGACGTTGGAGCGGGTTTTCGCCGGCCGCCTCACCCCGGTGCCGTCGGCGGCGGGCCTGCACCTGTGCGCCATGGCCGACGACGAGACGGACCTGGAGCCGATCGCCGCCCGGGCGGCCGCGGCCGGGGCGGCGATCCAGACGCTTTCGGACCTGTGCGGCGGTTTCCCGCGCCAGGGCGTGGTCCTCGGCTACGGTTCGATCCCCTTGATGAGCATCGACGCCGGACTCGCGGTACTCGACGAGGCCTGGGGCTCGGCGTAGTGGTCCGTCCGCCGCCGCAGGGTGATCAGGATCCCGCCCGCGCAGGTGAGTGCCGCCGTGGTCAGGATCATCAGCCAGCCGCGGCGGAAATCGGAAAGATCCGGCGTTCCCGCGAACACCGCGACCAGCACCGCCGTGCCCAGGACCGTGCCGACCTGCCGGGCCGTGTTCACCATCGACGAGCCCGCGCCCCAGCGGGACGGCGGCAGCACCGTGCCCACCACGCCCGACAGGCTCGGCAGGATGAGCCCGACGCCGAGGCCGGTCAGCAGCTGGCCGGGCAGCATCGCCGCCGCGTAGTCCGGCGTCGATCCCATGCGCAGCAGCCAGGACAGCGCCCCGGCCCCGAACGCGACGCCGCCGAGGGCGACCGCCGGGCCCGGGCCGAAGTGGTGCACGAACCGGCCGCCGAGGATCGAGACTCCGACCACCACCAGCGGGCCCGGCGCCAGTGACAGCCCGGCCACCAGGATCGAGTCGTGCCAGATCGAGGTCAGGAACAGCACGTTGCCGAACAGCATCGCCGCGAACCCGGCCGCGAACACCCCGGTCGTCAGGCAGGCCAGCCACAGCGTCGGGACGCGCAGTGCCGGGAGGTCCAGCACCGGCACCGGGTGCCGCGCCGAGCGCCACGGAACCCAGGCCAGCGCGACGGCGGCCACCGCGAACGCCAGCAGGACCGGCTGCGCACCCCAGCCCCGGTCGGACGCCTCGACCAGCGCGTACGCCAGCGCGCCGACACCCACCAGCAGCCCGGCGGCACCCAGGACGTCCGGGACGCCGGTCGAGGTGTCCCGCGACTCGCGCAGCAATCGCGGCCCGGCCAGCAGCGTCACCGCGCAGATCGGCAGGTTCACCAGGAACACCCAGCGCCAGGAGGCTTCGACGAGCAGGCCGCCGACCGGCGGGCCGAGTGCCGCGGCCGCCGCGCCCACCGACGCCCAGACCCCGACGGCCAGGGGCCGCCGGTGCGGCGGAAACGCTGTCAGCAGCAGCGCCAGCGACGTCGGCATGACGAGCGCGGCGCCGATCGCCTGCACCGCGCGGAAGGCGATCAGCACGCCGATCGAGGGCGCCGCCGCGCACGCCGCCGAGGCGAGGGTGAACACCGCGACACCGACGAGGAACAGCCGGCGCCGGCCGTAGCGGTCGGCCAGCCGTCCGGCCGGGGCCAGGCAGGCCGCGAACAGCACCGTGTAGCCGTTGAGCACCCACGAAAGCGTCGCGAGGCCGTCGCCGGGGAACGCGGCCCGGATGCCGGGAAAGGCGATCGTGACGATGAACGTGTCCAGGCTCGCGAGGAACGCGGCGGTCGACACGACGAGCAGCACGAGGCCGGGCTTCGGCGGGGCATGGGTCATGGTCCTCCTAGGTTCGATAAAACAACCTAGCTGGACAAGGTGAGTTTCAACAAGAGACTCAGGCGGCCGTGCGCTCCGCGGCCCGGGCCTTCAGCGCCGCGAGGGTGTGCTTGATCGACTCGACGTTGTAGCCGGGGCGGTCGGCGCGGCCGGTGACGCGCGGCCCCATGAACTTCCGCACCACCCAGCTGCCGATCCGGTACCAGTTCTCGGTGACGACGCAGCCCTCCGCCGCCGGCGCCAGCACGTACTCCCACCGCGACACCCGCGAGCCGAGCGGCGTGCGCACGTCGAAGGCGAATCGGCGGTCCGGTTCGAAGGCGACCACCCGCACCCGCGTCCACCACTGCAGCTCGCCGTTGCGGTTGCGGCCGCGGAACCGCGCGCCGAGGGCCGGTCCGTCGCCGTCCAGCCAGCGGCCGCCGACGTTCTCCGGGCTCAGCTCGCCCATCCGCGGCAGGTCGGTGACCCACGACCACACCGTGCCCGGGTCGGCGGACACGGTCACACTGCGCGAAATCGTCGGTTCCACGCCCCGACGGTGACAGCGCCCGGCGTGGCCGGGCAAGGCACCGGCGCGTAGTCCGCAGCCGAGAAGAGCCGGTCCGGGAAATCCGGGCCGCCGGACCGGGTTGCGAACCCACCGTTGTGGGTACTACGCGCGCGGAGGAGTCCCACGACACGGAGGGTGCGGTGGTCAGCGTGATCCCGATCGAAGTGGTGGGCATGGCCGTTCCGGTGCCCGGTGAGGCGCCCCTGATGCTGCTGCGCGAGCCCGAAGGGGCCCGGCGCTGGCTGGCGATCATGATCGGGTACGGCGAGGCCGAGGCCCTGGTGCGCGCGCGGGAACAGGTCGAGCAGCCGCGCCCGGGCACCATCGAGCTGCTCGGCGACGTGCTCGCCGCGTTCGGGCAGGGGCTCGCCGCGGTCGAGCTGACCGAGGTGCGGGACGGGATCTTCTACGCCGACCTCGTGCTCGCCTCGGGGACCCGCGTCTCGGCCCGCCCGAGCGACGCGGTCGCGCTCGGCCTGCGCCAGGGCGCGCCCATCCGGGTCGCCGAGGAGGTGCTGGACGTCGCGTCCGTGCAGCTCGAGGTCGAGCAGGAGACCGAAGGCCCGGCCGCCGACGTGCTCGACGCCGAGGCCGAGGTCGCCCGGTTCCGCGCCGAGCTCGACGACCTGCGGCCGGAGGACTTCGGCGACCTGGAGTAGAAAAGGTTCTCCCGCCGGCGATGAATCCCGGCGGCGGCGCCGGTACACCCACCGGGAGCCGGCCGGACGGGAGAACGATGCAGGACTTCGCGACGCGCACCGAACCGCACCGGCGTGAGCTGCTGGCGCACTGCTACCGCATGCTCGGCTCGGTCCACGAGGCCGAGGACCTGGTGCAGGAGACGCTGGTCCGCGCGTGGAAGGCGTGGGCGGGCTACGACCCCGCCCGCGCCTCGGTGCGCACCTGGCTCTACCGGATCGCCACCAACGCCTGCCTCACCGCGCTGGAAGGGCGGGCGCGGCGGCCGCTGCCGTCCGGGCTCGGCGGCCCGAGCGACGACCCGGGTGCGCCGCTGACGCCGTCGTTCGAAATCCCCTGGCTGCAGCCGTTCCCGGACGCCCGCCTCGACGACCCGGGCCTGCGCCTGGCCCGCCGCGGCACCCTCCGGCTGGCGCTGCTGGCGGCGATGCAGACCCTCCCGCCGAAGCAGCGCGCGGTGCTGATCCTGCGGGACGTCCTGGAGTTCAGCGCGGCGGAGGTGGCCGGCTTCCTCGACACGACCCCGGCCGCGGTCAACAGCGCCCTGCAGCGCGCCCGCGCGGGACTCGGCGGCCTGTCGGCGGACGAGGTGCCCGAACCGGACGACTCCGCGGTGGAAGCGGTGCTGGACCGGTACGTGCGCGCGTTCGAACGCGCCGACGTCACCGGGCTGGTCGAGCTGCTCACCGGCGACGTCGTGATGGAGATGCCGCCGGTGCCGCTGTGGTTCCGCGGCCGCGACGACTACGGCCGGTTCCTGGAGCGCCTGTTCGGCATGCGCGGCCCGGAGTGGCGCATGACGCGCACGGCCGCCAACGGACTGCCCGCGCTCGTGGCCTACTGCCGCGACGACGCCGGCGTGTTCCGGCTGCACACGCTGCAGGTGTTCACCGTGCGGGGCGGGCGGGTCGCGCACAACGTCGTGTTCGCCGATCCGGGCGTCCTGGCGCTGTTCGACCTGCCGGCGACTCAGCCGGCGGCGCGGGCTTCCGACGGACGGCCGTAGGCGCCGCCGTCGTTGCTGCGCTGCAGCAGGCCTTCGTCGACGAGGTAGCGGCGCAGCGTCGCGTGGTCGTCGTGGACCATCGAGAGCTTCTCGCGGACGTCCTGCTCGGTGTAGAGCCGGCCGGGTTCGAAGCGCTCGGCGAGGTGGGCCAGCAGCAGCTGCCGCCGCCGGCCCGAGTGCGGGATCGAGACGAGCCGCCCGTGGCGGAAGAGCGCGTCGAGCGGATCGACCGGGGCCTTCGCGAGCGCGGCGCGGAACACCGACGGCACGGCCCGGTAGCGGCCACCGGCCTCGGTGACGAGTCCCGCGTCGACCAGCCGCTTGGCGAGCTTGGCCGGCGCGCCGGCCGCCTCGAGCCCGTCGGGGGCGGTGCAGATGCGGGCGAAGAGCTGCAGCCGGTCCTCGTCCGCGAGAGCGGAGACCAGCGCTTCCGGTACGGCCATGGTCTGCGACCGTACCCGCGGCTAGCCCCGGGGGTGAACCCGGTTCCGGCGGGCCGGTAGGTTGCCGGCGTGCCTCGTCCGACCACGCCGGCGACCGTGCCCGAGGCCGTGCTGCGCACGTCGATCGTCGAGCGCCTGTTCGCCCGCGACGGCGACGAGCGGCCGCTGTTCACCTACCAGGACCACGTCCGCGGCGTGGAGCACACGCTGACGTGGGCGGAGTTCGCCGCCCGCGTCCGGGTGGTGGCGGGGGAACTGCGCCGGGCGGCCGCGCCGGGGGAGCGCGTCGCGATCCTCGCGGGCCAGGAACTGGCCTACCCGCTCGCGTTCTTCGGCGCGCTGGCCGCCGGGCTGATCGCCGTCCCGCTGATGGTGCCGGCGAACCCCGCGCAGGCGGACCGCCTCGCCGGTGTCCTGGCCGACGCGAGCGCGCGGGTGTGGCTGACGTCGTCGGCCGAGGTGGCGCGGCTGCCCGCGCACGAGCCCGTCGTGGTCGTCGACGAGCTCACCGGGCCCGGCGCCGATCCGGTGCCGGTGACCCCGGACAGCCCCGCCTACCTGCAGTACACGTCGGGTTCGACGCGCGAGCCTGCCGGTGCGGTGATCCCGCACCGCGCGATCGTCGCCGCCTGCTGGCAGGGCAGCCTCGCCTACGGTGTCGACGAGGGCACCACCTGCGCCGGCTGGATCCCGTTCTTCCACGACATGGGCCTGATCCAGCTGCTGTGCCTGCCGGTCTTCTCCGGCGGCCGGTCGGTGTTCATGGCCCCGGCCGAGTTCGTGCACCGGCCGGCGCGGTGGCTGCGGCAACTGGCGGAGTACCCCGCGGTGTTCACCGCCGCGCCGAACTTCGCCTACGACCTCGCCGCCGACAGCGACACCGGCGAAGACCTCGACCTGAGCGGAGTCCGGGTCGCGCTGAACGGCAGCGAACCGGTCCGGCCGCGCACGATCGAGCGGTTCCAGGAGGTGTTCGGGCCCCGCGGGTTCCGGCGGGAGGCGCAGCGGCCGTCGTACGGGCTCGCCGAAGCCACCGTGTACGTCGCGAGCGCCGGCGACGAAGGGCCGCGCGGCGCGGTGTTCGACCGCGAAGCCCTCGCGCAGGGCCGGGCCGTCGAAACCGACGGCGGCCAGGAACTCGTGTCGGTCGGGCGTCCCGTCGGCCAGCTCGTCCGGATCGTCCGGGACGGCCGGGAGCAGCCCGAAGGCCTGGTCGGCGAGATCTGGGTGCACGGGGAGAACGTCGCGGACGGGTACTGGGGCCGCGGTGACGCAGGAGCGTTCGGCGCGGAGCTCGACGGCCTCGGCGGCTGGCTGCGCACCGGCGACCTCGGCGTCGTGCACCGCGGCGACCTTTACGTCACCGGACGGCTCAAGGACCTCATCGTCATCGACGGCCGCAACTTCCACCCGCAGGACATCGAAGCGGCGGCGGGGGAGGCCCACCCGGCGATCCGCCGCGACCGGGTCGCCGCGTTCGGCGTGGCCGACGACGACGGCGAGGGCGCGGTCGTGGTGGCCGAGCGGGTCCGCGGCGCCGAAGCCGACGACCGGGAGGTGACCCGGGCGGTGCTGCGCGCGGTGTCGCGCGAACACGGCCTCACCCTGCGCGCGGTACGTCTGGTCCCTTCCGGTGGACTTCCGCGCACATCGAGCGGCAAGGTCGCCCGGTCGGCCGCGAAAGCACGTTATGGTGGCGACCGTGGGTGATCACCGCGCCGAGGTCACGAAGGTCGTCTGTGACACCTTCCGGCTCGACCCGGCTCTCGTCGAGCCCGACGCGCCCCTGGAGGAGCTGGGCATCGACTCGAAGGGGCGGATCAAGCTGCTGGCGGCGCTGGAGATCCATTACGGCGTGACGATCGACCTGGACCGGCTCGACCGGTTCACCGACGTGGGGTCCGTGGCCGAAGTGCTCGCGGACGCACTGAGAGGCAAGGGGCGCTGACATGAGCGGCGGGGGGTACACCGCGACGACCGAGGCGTTGTCGGCGGCGTCCAAGACCATCGGGGACCTGGCGGAGCACCTGCTGGACGACAACCCGGACCTCCGGACGGCGCAGGTGACGGCGGAGAAGTTCGGCCGGGCGCACGGCGCGCACGCGGCCAAGTACACCGCGGGCGCGCAGGCGCTGTGGGCCGCGGTTTCCGGCTACAGCAGCACTCTCGGTTCGTTCGGCACCAACCTCGGCACCGCCGGCTCGAGCTACGGCGCGAACGAAGACAACCAGGCGGGCGCGATCACGAACGCCGGGGGCTCGCTCTGATGGCCGAGAAGAAGAAGTGGTCCGACGTCAAGGCGATCCTGGACGACCCGAGCGTGCCGCCGGCGCAGAAGAGCGCGCTGATCAGCAGCTGGCTGCGGGAAAACCCGCCACCGCCGCCGTTCCTGGCCGACCAGGAGCCGGACGAGATCAAGCAGAAGCGGGAAGAGGCCGGCAGGTACGCGCAGGCGTACAACGCGAACCCGCTGTTCGCCGGCCAGTCCGTCGACCAGGCCTACGACAAGGCGAAGCAGAGCGGCGACCAGAACAGCTACAACGAGGACCAGGAGAAGAAGGCCGTCGACGACGGCAAGAAGAAGCTCGACGAGACCCAGCCGCCGTCGGCCGAGAGCAGCGGCGGGACCAAGACCTCCGACGAGATCTTCGACGCGGCCGCGCCCGCGCTGAAGCTGTTCGAGACGTTCGGGTCGCTGCTCGCGAAGATCCCGGCCGACTGCCGCGGCAACACCCGCGCGCTCGACCTGGACAAGGACATCCGCACGCCGTTCGACGAGCAGCGCGGGATCAGCTTCGCGGACTTCGTCGCCGACGCGGGGCACTTCAAGCGTGGCTCGGAGACGGTGGACCGGACGCTCCAGGACACCGGCTCGCAGCTGGGCACCCTGTTCGGCAGCTGGAGCGGCGCGGGAGCCGATGCCGCGTCCGACACCTACAACGACAAGATCCAGCCGAAGGCGGCGAAGCTGTCCCAGACGCTCGGTACCGCGAGCGAGGCGACGCTGAACACGGCCACCACGGTGTTCCAGCTGTGCAAGGGCAAGGCCGACGCGGTCATCGGGATGTACACCGATCTGGTCGGCAAGGCCGACTACACGATGGCGCAGAAGGTCGTCGCCGTCGCCAACGGCGAACACGGGAACGAGCAGGACCTGGCCCAGATCGCGGGCTGGATGGACCTCAACTTCGGGACGAACCTGGTCAAGACGCTCAACGACCAGGGCTGCTGCGACGGCGACGAGATCAAGAAGCACGGCCAGGACCTGGCCAAGCAGTGGGTGCAGAACCAGTTCAACCCGGACATGTGGGACCGGCTGTACCAGGGGTTCGTGAAGACCTGCAAGGACACGAAGGACCTGGTCGACCAGGCGTACGACGCGCTCGACAAGGTGATGGGCGGGATCCGCAACGAGTTCGAGGGCGTTTCGCTGCCCGGGGGCAGTGGGGGCCCCGGTGGCGCGGGGAGCGGTTCGGGTGGCTCCGGGACGGCCGGCGGCACCGGTGGTGGTCCCGGTGGTTCGGGCGCCGGTTCTGGTTCGGGCGGCTCCGGGTCGGGTTCCGGGTCCGGCGGTGGTTCCGGTTCGGGAGGGTCCGGCTCGGGTGCCGGCGGCGGTGGCGGTTCGGTGCCGCCGATCCCGGACACGAGTTCGGCGTCCGGTGCGCCGGGCGGGGGTTCCGGGTCCGGCGGCGGTTCGGGTACCGACCTGCCGAGCGGCGTGGGCTCCGGCGGTGGTTCGGGTTCGGCCGGTGGTTCGGGTTCGGGCAGTGGCTCCGGATCGGGTGGTGGTTCGGTGCCGCCGATCCCCGACGGGTCCACCGCGTCCGGCGGTGGTTCCGCGGGTGGCGGCTCCGGCTCGCCGGCCGGCCAAGACGACGGAGCCGCGGAGGAAGCGGCCAAGCGACAAGCCGCGGAGGCGGCCAAACAGCAGGCGGCCCAAGAAGCCGAGGCGGCGAAGCAGAAAGCCGCGGACGCGCTGAAGCAGTTCAGCGGTCCCGGCATCCAGACGGAGTCCGGCGCCGGTCTCGGTTCGGGCGGTGGTTCCGGTTCGGGTGGCGGTTCGGGTTCGGGCGCGGGATCCGATGACACGACGCCGTCTTCGGTGGCGCCGCCGGCCGACAGCGGCCAGGACGCCGCGGCCGCGGCCGCGGAGGCGGCCAAGAAGAAGGCCGCGGATGCGCTGAAGGAGTTCAGCGGCCCAGGCATCGAGACGGAGTCCGGCGACGGCGACGGCGGCCTGGGCGGCGGTTCCGGTTCCGGCTCGGGCAGCGGCGCCGGTTCGGGTGGTGGCGACGGTGGCCAGGACGCCGCGGCCGCCGCGACCGAGGCGGCCAAGAAGAAGGCCGCGGATGCGCTGAAGGAGTTCAGCGGCCCGGGCATCCAGACGGAGTCCGGGGACGGCGCCGGCGCCCTGGGCGGCGGGTCGGGTTCGGAGGGCGGCGAGCCGGGCGCGGGTTCCGGCGACGACGGCAAGGCCACGGCCGAGCAGGCCGCGGAGGAAGCGAAGAAGAAGGCCGCAGAGGCGCTGAAGGAGTTCGGCGGCCCGGGCATTCCCACCGATCCCGGCGACGGTTCCGGCCTCGGCGGCGGGGACGCCGACCACGACGGCAAGCCCGACAGCCTGCTCGGTGACGACGGCAAGGGCGAAGGCGACGACGATCCGGACGTCCTCAAGGTCAAGCAGGGCGACAAGACCTTCGAGATGACCGAGCCGGACCACGACGGCAAGATGGACATCAAGGTCGGCGACGGACCGGGCGACCCGAAGGACTTCAAGCTCGACTGGTCCGAAGCCAAGCCCGGCGACGGTCCGCAAGGGACGGACACGGACACGTACCGCCCCGGCGCCGACGGCAAGATCCACATCCGCGACGGCGACCTCGAGATCACCGCGGAGCGCCCCGACGGCCCGGACGGCCCGACGGTGGTGACCGTCGACGACGGCAAGGGCACCCCGACGACCTACACGCTGGGCGAGGACGACAAGGCCTCGGGCGCGCTCGGCGACACCCCCGAGAAGAAGCCCGACGACCTGCCGACCCACCGAGGAACCCTCGAAGACCTGGCACGGGGCGACAGCGGCAACCCGGCTTCCGTCGCCGGCGGGGACGGCTCGCACCACGACGGCGGCTCCGGCGACCCGACCTCGTCCGGCGACGGCTCGCACCACGGCGGCGGCTCCGGCCACGGCGCCGCGGATGGTTCGTCCGGTGGCGGGCACGGTGGCGCGGGCGGCGGCTCCGGCGAGCCGGGCTCCCACGGCGGCGGTGGCGGCGCCCACTCCGCCCCCTCGTCGGCCGGGATCGGCGGTGGGTCCCACGGCGGCTTCTCGGGCGCTGGCTTCGACCCGTCCGGCGCGGGGCTCGGCGAATCACCCGTCTCCGGCGGCGCCCACACCGGCGCCGGTCCCGTCCAGCCGCAGCCCGCGTTCGCGTCGGCGGCCGGCGGCCCGTCCGGACCCACCGGGGCGGCCGGCTCGTCGATGTCCGGGATGCCCGGCATGGGCGCCATGGGCGGGGCCCAGGGCGGTGGCGGCGACACCGAACGCCGTGCCCCCGCCTACCGCATCGAAGGCGCCGTCTTCGACAACCTCGGCGAGCCCGGCCGGCGGATCATCGGCTCCCTCGACGACGAAGACCCGCCGTCCCGGACCTGGTAGGAGGACGCATGACCGACATCGCCGGGATGAAGGCCGAGCTCGACGGCCTCGTGCGCGAACAGGCCGATCGCCGTGCCCTGCGCGAACAGCAGGGCGAGGAGATCAAGGCGCGCTCCCACGAGTACATGACCAAGCAGGTCCAGGCGGCCGAACGGTACGTCCAGCACGTCCGCGAAATGGCCCAGCGCAAGACGAAGTCCGGCTGGAGCACCGACCGCTCGCACGCCGAACCGGCCTCCGCCTTCGCCGCCGAGGAGTATTCCGCCGGCTTCGAACCGGCGCCGCGGCCCGTGCGGGACGAACCGCGGGCCGCCCGGCGGCCCCGGGCCGCCGTCGAAGAGGACGAGGACTTCAACAACCCCTGGTGAACCACAGGTCGACGGCGATCTCGCGCAACCGCACGGTGAACGTCTCCGCCGGGGCCAGCCGCCGCCGGAGTTCCGCCTCGAACGCGGCCCGCCGGTCGCCGAACAGGTGCGGTGCCGAGCTCGACAGCGAGAACACCCCGGCGACGACGTCGTCGACCGTCCGGGTCACCACCCGCCCGGGCACCTCGAACCGCCGCGGGCCGTGGAAGCCCGCCGCGCGGTAGATCGCCGCCTCGCCGCCGGGCGTGCCCGCGGGCAGCGCACTCCGGCCCGCGCGCCGCACCGGGCCGAGGTATTCGCGCACCAGCTCCGCGATCGCCGGGTGCACGCTCTCGTGCGTCGACGCGTGCACGTGGGCGCAGACGCCGTCCGGCGTCAGTGTTCCGCGCACCGCGGCGGCGACGCGGGGCCGGTCCAACCAGTGGAACGACTGCGCGAAGGTGACCAGCCGGAACCGCCCCAGCCCGGCGGGCAGCTCCTCCGCGCGCCGGTGCACCCACCGGCAGTTGCCGGCGTTCCCCGCGAGCCGGCTCGCCTCGGCGAGCATGTCGCCGTCGGCGTCGAGCCCCACCGCCTCCTCGAACAGCCCGGCCAGCAGCAGCGTCAGCGACCCCGGCCCGCAGCCGACGTCGAGCAGCCGCCCGGTGCCGTCCAGCCCGAGCTCGTCGGCGAAGGCCGTGGCGAGCTCGGGGGGATACGCCGCGCGGCCCTGCGCGTAGTACCGCGCGCTGCCCGAATAGAGGGACGGATCCCATTCCCACGCGTCGGTCACGTCCCCAGCGTAGATACTCGGGTCATGGACGGCTGGTGGCGCGACGCGGTGGTCTACGAGGTCTACGTCCGCAGCTTCGCCGACTCCGGCGGCGACGGCACCGGGGATCTGGCCGGTCTCCGCGCTCGCCTGGGGTACCTGGCCGAGCTGGGTGTCGACGCCGTGTGGACCACGCCGTGGTACCGCTCGCCGATGGTCGACGGCGGGTACGACGTCGAGGACCACCGGTCGGTGGACCCGCTGTTCGGCACCGACGCCGACGCCGTCGCGCTGATCACCGAGGCCCACCGGCTCGGGCTGCGCGTGGTGATCGACGTCGTCCCGAACCACACCTCGGACCGGCACCGGTGGTTCCGCGCCGCGCTGGCCGCCGGCCCCGGCTCGCCCGAACGCGCGCGCTACCACTTCCGGCCCGGCCGCGGCGACCGGCCGCCGAACGACTGGCGCAGCGTCTTCGGCGGCCCCGCCTGGACCCGCGCCCCGGACGGCGAGTGGTACCTGCACCTGTTCGCCCCGGAGCAGCCGGACCTCGACTGGGAGCACCCGGAAGTCCGCGCGGACTTCGAAGACCTGCTGCGGTTCTGGTTCGCCCGCGGGGTCGACGGCGTCCGCATCGACGTCGCCCACGGCCTGCTCAAGGACCCGGAGTACCCCGACCTCGGCGTGGACGACGAGGAGATCGTGCGGCCACCGGACCGCAGCCGCCACCCGCACTGGGACCGCGACGGCGTGCACGAGATCTACCGGTCGTGGCGCCGGGTCGCGGCCGAGTTCGGCCCGGACCGCGTCTTCGTCGCCGAGGCGTGGGTCGACCGCCCGGACCGGCTCGCCCGGTACGTCCGCCCGGACGAGCTGCACACCGCGTTCAACTTCGACTTCCTGCGCTGCGCCTGGGATCCGGCGGCGTTGCGGGAGGTGATCGACCGGACCTTGGCGGCCCTCCACGCGGTCGGCGCGCCGGCGACCTGGGTGTTGTCGAACCACGACGTGGTCCGCCACGTCACCCGCTTCGGCGGCGGACGGCTGGGGACGCGGCGGGCCCGGGCGGCGCTGCTGCTGATGCTCGCGCTGCCCGGGGGCGCCTACCTGTACCAGGGCGAGGAACTGGGCTTGGCGGAGGTCGAGGACCTGCCCGAGGAGCTGCTGGCCGACCCGACGTGGGAGCGCTCGGGACGCACCCGCCGCGGCCGCGACGGCTGCCGCGTCCCGCTGCCGTGGTCGGGAACGGAGCCCCCGTTCGGCTTCACCGACGGCGGCGCGCCGGCCTGGCTGCCCCAGCCGGCCGGGTGGCGGACCCTGACGGCCGAGGCACAGGCGGCCGACCCGGCCTCGATGCTGGCCCTGTACCGCACGGCGCTTGCTTTGAGGCGGGAGCACCCGGCACTGGGGGACGGGACGATGACGTGGTCGCCCGCGCCGGAGGGCGTGCTGTCGTTCACGCGCGAGCCGGGGTTCGGCTGCGTGGTGAACCTGGGGGACGGCCCGTGTGGGCTCCCCGGGGACGCGCGAGTGGTGCTGGCGAGCGGACCGCTCGACGGCGGCCGGGTCCCGCCGGACACCGCGGTGTGGTTCGGCGTGGGGTGATCGGGTGCTGGCGACCGGCGCGGCGCCGGGTGGATGGTCGCGAGACATCCTCGCCGCCAGCCCTCCGCCGCCCGCCAACGCCGCCTCGCCACCCCGCCACCCCGCCGCCGCGCCGCCTCGCCACCCCGCCGCCGCGACCCGCCAACCCCGCCGCCGCGGTCGTGTCGAGCCGTGCCCTCGCGCACCCCAGCCACAGAAGGGCTCGCCGGGAGTTGAACCCGGGCCCGCCACCCGGTTCGGTAAAGGGGTGTGAAACCCGGCGCGGCGGGGTATCCGGTCCCGTTCGTTTCGCCGCCGAATCGCTCCGGAGGTCTTCCGATGCCCGTGCGCACCGCCACTCCGCCTGCCCAGGATGTCGTCGGCCTGGCTCTGGAAGTTCTTGCCGCGCAAGGACTCAGCCGTTCGGCCGCGCAGGCCGCCCTGGTTTCCATGGCCAGGGAACGAGGCCTGACCGTGGCGCGGTCCGCCGCGCTCGTCGTGGCCGCCGTCGACGGGCGGGTGGGCTGATGGCCTTCACCGCACGGGCCGGGGACCAGGACACCGCCTCCGTCGGCGGGAGCGTGCTGCTCGCCGTCGGGCTCGTCGTCGCCTTCTTCGGCTGGTGGTCCTGGTGGGCCGTCGCCGGGCTCGCCGTCGCCGCCGCGGGCGCGCTGTGGCTCACAGTCGCCCGCCGGGACGAGTAAGCCGGCCGGGACGGGGAACGCCGCTTCCGACCGAGCATCGAGCCAGGAGGAGGCCGTTCATGGCGGAGCACGACGAAGACGTCATCCAGTTGCTGGAGCGCCAGCACCGGGAAATCCGCGAGCTGTTCGCCGAGCTGGAAACCGCGGAAGGAGACCGGCGGCGAGACCTGTTCCACGACCTCGTGCGGCTGCTGGCCGTGCACGAGACGGCGGAGGAACTGGTCGTGCACCCCGAAATCCGCGACCTCGAGCCCGCGGCGAAGCCCGTCGTCGAAGCCCGGCTGGGCGAGGAGCACCGGGCCAAGGAACTGCTGACCACCCTGCAGAAGATGGGCCCGGAGGCCGACGGCTTCGACACCCTGCTCGTCCAACTGCGCGAGGACGTCCTCGCCCACGCCGAGCACGAGGAGCGCGAGGAGTTCCCGCTGCTGCGGGCGCACCGCCCGCCGGAGCGGCTCCGGGCGATGGCCGCGACCGCGAAGGTGGCCGAAGCCGTCGGGCCGACCCGGCCGCACCCCGGTGTCGAAAGCGCGAAGGCCAATCTGCTGCTGGGCGCGCCCGCGGCGATCATGGACCGGGCCCGGGACCTCATCCGCGGCGCGCTGGGCGGCTGACCATGACCGAGCCGGAAGAAGACGTCACCGATCCGGAGGAATTCGCCGAGGAGGCCGGGATCGACCCGACTCCGCAGGAGGTCGCCGAGTACGAGGAGCTGGCGAAGAAGAACCCGCCCTGGTCGTCGCCGGACTGAGTGGGTACTCCACGGGCATGGCAGCAGACCCGGCCCGCAAACTGCGGCGCTACCAGGAGATGCGCGACTTCGACCGGACCGCGGAGCCGGCCGGCGGGGCCGCGGCGGGCGTGGACGGCCACCGGTTCGTCGTGCAGCGGCACCGGGCGCGCCGGCTGCACTACGACTTCCGCCTGGAACTCGACGGCGTGCTGGTCAGCTGGGCCGTGCCGAAGGGCCCGACGCTGGACCCGAAGGCCCGCCGGCTGGCCGTGCACGTCGAAGATCACCCGATCGAGTACGCCGGGTTCGAGGGCGTCATCCCGCGCGGCGAATACGGCGGCGGGGACGTCATCGTCTGGGACCGCGGCGTCTGGCGGCCGGTCGAAGCCGACCCGGCCCGCGCGATCGAGGCCGGGACGCTGCACTTCGACCTCGAGGGCGAGAAGCTGGCCGGCCGGTTCGTCCTCGTCCGGACCAGCCGCGGCGAGAAGGACCAGTGGTTCCTCCTGCACAAGCAGGACGAGCACGCGCAGGCCGGCTGGGACGCCGAAGACCACCCGCGCTCGGTGAAGAGCGGCCGCACCAACGACGAGGTCGCGGCCGCTCCCGACGCCCTCTGGCACGGCGACCGCCCGGCCGCCGAGGCGGAGGAGCCCGTCGGCGGCTGGCAGGCCCCGACCGAAGACGAACTCGCCGCCCTCGACGCGCTGGGCGCCAAGGGCCGGTGGTCGGTCGCGGGCCGCGAGCTGGCCCTGACCAACCTGGACAAGGTGCTCTTCCCCGCCGCCGACGGCGGGAAGCCGGTCACCAAGCGCGACCTCATCCGGTACTACGTCACGGTCGCGCCGTCGATGCTGCCGTACCTGGCGGGCCGCCCGCTCAACACCCACCGGTTCCCGCAGGGCGTCACCGAGGCGGGCTTCTGGCAGAAGGAAGTCCCGCGGCACGCGCCCGACTGGCTGACCACCTGGCGCAACGAGCGCGCCGACCCGGGGGAGAGCCAGCGGTACGTCGTCGCCGACAGCGTCGCGACCCTGGCCTGGCTGGCCAACTACGGGGCGCTGGAGCTGCACGCCTGGACTTCCCGCGCCGCCGACGTCGACCACCCGACGTGGGTGCTGTTCGACATCGACCCGGGCCCGGAGACGACGTTCGAGGAGGTCCTCGACCTGGCGCGGCTGCACCGCACCGCGCTCGAGCACCTCCGCCTCACCGGACGGCCCAAGGTGACCGGGCAGCGCGGCATCCAGGTGTGGGTGCCGATCGAGCCGCACTGCACCTTCGAGCAGACCCGCACGTGGGCGGAGACGGTGTCCAAGACGATCGGGCGGGTGCTGCCCGACCTGATCAGCTGGGCCTGGACGAAGGACAAGCGCCGCGGCCGCGCCCGGCTCGACTACACGCAGAACGTGCTGAACAAGACGCTGGTCGCGCCCTACAGCGTCCGTCCGCGGCCCGGCGCGCCGGTTTCGGTGCCGCTGGAATGGGACGAGCTCGACGACCCGGAGCTGGCGCCCGACCGGTGGACGATCCGCGACGTCCCGGCGCGCCTGGCCGAGCGCGGAGACCCGTTCTCGGTGCTCCTGGGGCTCCGCCAGAAGCTGCCCGGCCTGTAGCCCTCAGGCCTGGACGGTCTCCAGCTCCCGCGGCTGCAGCCGGTCGAGTTCCGCGCGGGACAGGTGCGGGCGCCCGCCCGCGTGCCCGGTCGTCGCCGCGGCGGCCGCGACGGCCAGGCTCGCCGCCGTCTCCAGGGGACGGCGGCGGGTCAGCGCCGCGGTCAGGGTGGCGACCAGCGCGTCCCCGGCACCGGTCGGGTCGACGACCTCGGTGTCGACGTCCGGCACGAACCAGGTGCCCTCCGGCCCGGCGAACAGGTTGCCCTGACCGGACACCTCCAGCACGACCAGGGACGGGCCCCGCCGCCGGAGGTCCGCGGCGGCGCGCGCGGCGGCGGCGACGTCGTCCACCGGCCGGCCGGTGAGGAGCTCGGCTTCGTGGCCGTCCGCGCGCACGACGTCGGCGAGCGCGAGCAGGTCCGACGTCAGCGTGTCGTCCTGCGGGGCGCCGTCGAGCACGACCCGGGTGCCCGCCGTGTGCGCCAGCCGGGCCGCCATCAGGGCGGCCGGTGCCGGCTGCTGCAGCTGCACGATGAGGGACGCGGCCGCCGAGATCGGGGCGGACGCGGCGAAGACGTCGTTCTCGGTGAGCAGCGTGCCCTCCGGGACGTGCTCGAGGTAGCGGCGGCGGCCGTGGTCCTCGACGACGTCGACGAGCAGGGCCGTCTCGGTGCCCGCCCGGCGGATCACGTGGGAGGTGCCGATCCGGTCGGCCCGGGCCTGCGCGAGCAGCGCGTCCCCGGTGCGGTCGCGGCCGACGACGCCGACCAGCGACACCGACATCCCGAGCTGGCCCAGCGCCACGGCCTGGTTCGCGCCCTTCCCGCCGAGCAGCTCCTGGCGGTGCCGCACCGGCGCCGACGAGTCCGCGCCGGGTGCGTCCGGGACCTCGATCACCAGGTCGCGGGCGATCTGCCCGGCGACGACCACTTCGCTGAACATCATCGGGACCACCGGTGGGTCATGGCGCCTCCTCGGATCACCGTTCGGTTACCCAGGGTGTGCAACGGGATAAACCGCTCGTTCGGGTCGGGGGTTGCCGGGCGCCGTCCGGGGTAGCCCTGCCGCCATCAGCGACGACGGGAAGGTGGCCGAGCTGCGCCGGCTGGCCGCTGACCGCTTCGGCTGGGCCGAGCTGTCCGCCGAGCAGACCGAGGCGATGCGCGCGGCGGCCGGCGGGCGGGACGTGCTGGCGGTGCTGCCCACCGGGGCCGGCAAATCGGCGATCTACCAGGTACCCGCCCTGGTGCTGCCCGGCCCGACGGTGATCGTTTCGCCGTTGCTGGCGCTGCAGCGCGACCAGATCGAGGGCCTGGACGCCGCGGCGGTGCCCGACGCGGTGGCCCTCGACTCGCGGCAGTCGGCGGGCGAGCGGGACCGGGTGTGGGCGGCGATCCGGCGCGGCACGGCGGAGTACGTCTTCCTGTCGCCGGAGCAGCTCGCGAAGGACGAGGTCGTCACCGGGCTGGCCGAGGCGGGCGTGTCCCTGTTCGTCGTCGACGAGGCCCACTGCGTTTCGGCGTGGGGCCACGACTTCCGGCCCGACTACCTGCGGCTGGCCCCGGTGATCGACCGGCTGGGCCGGCCGCCGGTCGTCGCCCTCACCGCCACCGCGGCCGCGCCGGTCCGCGACGACATCGTCGCCGCGCTCGGCCTGCGTGACCCGGTGCGGGTGATCGCGAGCTTCGACCGGCCGAACCTGCACCTGGCGGTCGCGCGGTTCACCGACGATGCCGGCAAGCGGGCCGCGGTGGTGGACCGGGTGGCGGCGATGTCCGGCAGCGGGCTGCTCTACACCGCGAGCCGCCGGGAGACCGAGGACTACGCGGAGGCGCTGTCGGCCGGGGCGTCCGTGCCTTCGCCTACCACGGCGGGATGAAGGCGGCCGACCGCGACGCGGTGCACGGGCGGTTCGCCGCGGGGGAGACCGACGTCGTGGTGGCGACCTCGGCGTTCGGCATGGGCATCGACCAGCCCGGCGTGTGGTTCGTGGTGCACGCGTCCGTCCCGGACTCGGTCGACACGTACTACCAGCAGATCGGCCGCGCCGGCCGCGACGGCGAACCGGCCGAGGTGCTGCTCTGTTACCGGCCCGAAGACCTGGCGCGGCAACGGTTCCTCACCCGGTCCGCGCCGCCGGAGGCCGAGCTCCGGGCCGTGGTCGAAGCGCTGCGGCCGGGCCGCTGGGCCGGCGGCAGCTGGCCGAGGCCGTGCCTGGCCCGTCCGCGCGGCGGACCCGCGCCCTCGGCCTGCTCGAACGCTGCGGCGACGTGCTGACCGGGCCGGACGGCCGGTTCGCGCTCACCGACGCCCGCGCGGGCACCGGGGCGGTCGTCGGGCGGGCGCTCGAAGCGGCGGAGCGGGCGGCCGAGCTGGTCCGCTCGCGGGTGGAGATGCTGCGCGCGTACGCCGAAACCACCGGCTGCCGCCGCCGGTACCTGCTCGGGTACTTCGGCGAGGAACTCGCGGCGCCGTGCGGCAACTGTGACACCTGTGAAGCCGGTGCCACGGCCGAGGAACCGGCGCCGGCCGGGGAGTTCCGCGCGGAGAACGTCCGGCACGCCGAGTGGGGCCGCGGGGTCGTGAGGACCGTCGAGGAGGACAAGCTCACCGTCCTCTTCGACGACGTCGGCTACCGGACGCTGTCGCTGCCGGTGGTGCGGGAACAGGACCTCCTCGAGCGCTGCTGAGCGCAGCCGGGTGATCGGGTTCCCCCGGACGGCCCTGCAGGGTGGCCCTTCCGCGTGGCCGGTCCCACATATCCCGGCCGCGTCGGAGGCGGCGGACCGCCGGGTGCGGTAAATCAAGGGAACCAAGACCGGTGGAGGAACGGTGACCGAAACACTCGTGAATGCGGCGGATCGCTGGAGACCCCTCGCCGAACTGCTGCAGGCGCTGCTCGAGCGCATCTCCGGCGAAGTGCCGGGCTGGCTCGGCGCGGGCCTGACCGTCGGCCGCGGCGACCGGCCGCTGCGGGTGCTGGCCACCGCGGGCGTCGCCGAGCAGCTGATCCCCGCCCAGCTGGCGCACGGCGGCCCGGTCCTGGTCGCGGCCGGCACCGGCGAGCCGGTCGTCACCGACCGCCTCTTCGGCGACCCGCGCTGGCCGGAGCTGCTCCGCGAGACCGTGTTCGACGGCGGCCCGGCGGCGGAGACGATCCGCGGTGCCGCGGCGCTGCCCGGGTTCTGGGACGAAGACGGTGCGTTCGTCCTGTCGGTCACGCTCGACCGCGCCCCGGACGACGAAACCCTCGCCGTGCTGCGGCGGTACGCGAAACTCACCGAGATGACCCTCGTGGTCGCCGAGACCGCCACCGCGGGCGACCCCGACCAGACGCTGGACCTGCTGGCCTCCCGGGCCGCCATCGAGCAGGCGAAGGGCGCGATCATGGCGGTCCGCCGGTGCCCGCCGGACGAGGCCTGGCAGACGCTGCGCCGGGCCAGCCAGGAGTTCAACGTCAAGGTCCGCGAGGTGGCCGTCGCCCTCGTCGAGTACCTGGGCGGCGAGGTGGCGGCCCCGGCGCAGGGCGTCCGGGAGATCCGGCCGAGCGCCCCGGCCCACCGCGCCGCGGAGCGGCTCTGGTCGGCCTTCACGAACGTCTCGCCCTGAAGGAGAGCGTTTCCGGATCGGGCGTTTGGGTACCAAGACCCCGTCCTTGATCACTCTCCCGTGATCACCACACTGTGCCGCCGGCCCCGGCCGGCGCGGAAGGCCAACCGAACCCGTGTCCCCTGCCATTCCGGTCCCCACCCGGTCCGCGCCGCTGGTCGCGCGCCGGACGGAGTACCGCCCCGGTTTCCTCGTGCTCACCCTCGCCGGCGAAATCGACGCGCTGACCCTGCCGATCCTCGAGCGCGAGCTGGGCTCGGCCCCACCGGGGACGACCGTGGTGGACCTCACGCAGGTGGCCTTCGTCGGCCTGGCCGGCGCCCGCGCCCTGGCCGCGGCCGCCGAGCGGGCGGGCGCCGCGGGACGGCGCTTCGGGGTCGTGGCGAACAGCCGGACCCTGGCGCGCCTGTTCCGGATCACCGGGCTGGCCGCCGTCGTGCCGATGTTCGCGTCGCTGTCCGATGCGCTGCGGGAGCTCCTGGCCCCCGAGGTGCACGACACCGCCTGCTGACCCGGGCCGGTCTTGTCGGCCGAGGGCGGCGGTGCGGGTAATCACCGGTGCCGTGGCGCGAGCGCACCCTCAGCGTGTGGTCCACCGGGCGATCAGCACGCCCGCGTCCTGCCGGAACTCCCCGCCGCCGTGGGTGAGGACCGCCCGGGTGAGCCGGCGGGCGACCTCCGGGGGCAGTTCGCCGGCGTCGCGGACCAGGTGGGCGGTGATCCGCGCGCGGCCGAACGGTTCCCCGGCACCGTCCGCGGTTTCGGCGACGCCCCGGGAGCACAGCGCGAGCAGGTCGCCCGGTTCGAGCCGCAGCTCCGTGACTGGCGGCGGCCCGCCGGCCGAGGTGAAACCCGGTGCGGCGGGCCCGGTGACCGGCAGGACCTCACCACCGCGGACGACCACGGGCGCCGGGAACCCGCCGCCGAGCACGCGCAGCACGCCGGTGCCCAGATCCAGCTCGGCGAGCACCCCGCCGACGGCCGGGAGGCCGGGCCGGCCGTCGAGCTCGGCGCCGATGGCCGTGAACTGCTCGCCGAGGGAAGCTCCGCCGTGGCGGGCGGCGCGGTAGGCGGCGAGGGCGCTCACGACCGCCGTGTTCGCGGCGCGCGTGCGCGCGCCGGTGTCGAACATCGCCAGCTGTGCACGCTCCTCCGAGAGGGCGTAGTCGAACACGGTGCCGCAGAGGTCGTAGGCCGGCTGGACGCTCCCGCCCACGACGACGCGTTCGGTCGCGCCGGTCAGCGGCGGCAGGCTCTGCCACAGCAGTTCGGCGGGGGAATCCCGGCGGCGGAGCCGGCGACGGCGGTCCAGCCCGTCGCCGTACTGGGTGGTGATCGTGACGAGGTGCCCGAGCAGCGCGGCCAGCCACCGGCACTGCTCCCGCAGCGCGGGGTCGTCCGGGCCGGCGTCGCCGGCCGGGACGATTTCGAGGACCCCGAGCCGTTCCACGCCGTCGAGCAGGACCGTCCACAAGGTCCCGTCGCGGGTCAGGGTGGCGGCGCGGCGGTACACGTCCCCGCCGACGGTGGTGTCGATGTCGAGGGCTCCGGCGCCCGGCTGCAGCGGCACGAGGGTGCGCTGGTCGTAGTCGGCCAGGTAGACGCGGACCGTCAGGTCGAGCGCGCGGCCCGCTTCGGCGACGACGGCCGGGAGCCGCTCCGGCGGGGCGCGGTGGGCGCCTTCGAGCAGGTCCACCAGCGCTTTCAGGGGACCGTGCAACGGCTTCGCGTCCTGGACGGAGTGGCTGTAGGGCGCGCGGGCCGGCCCGGCCACCTCGTCGAGCCGCTCGTTGACGGCGTGGGCGACCATGTCGCGGTCGACGCGGGGGAGCGTGACCAGCCCGTTGAGGTAGGCGTCCAGTTCCAGCAGGCTCAGGCTGCCGCCGAGCGCGAAGTACCGCATCCACAGCTGTTCCAGCGTCAGCTCGCTCCGGGTGAAGCAGGCGGCGACCAGCCGCCGCTGTTCCTCCTCGGGCAGGAAACGCATGCGCTCACCCTTCCGACGGCACGGGGCCGACGAGGTGCGCGGCGGCCTCGGCCGGGGTGGTGCCGCCGTCGCGGGCCAGCGCCAGCAGGCGGTCGAACGCGGCCTCCTCGCCGAGACCGTCCCGGCCCATGAGGAAGCCCTTCGCCATGGCGATCCGGTCCCGGTCACGCAGCGTGTCCTTGAACTGCTCGCTGAACCGGCCGGCCCGTTCGTAGGCGCGGGCGTTGGCGACCAGGACCGCGGCGCGGTCGGCGAACGACACCAGCGCCCGCTCGTCGACGGGACCGAAGGCGCCGGGAGCCGTCGCGTAGACCTTGATGGCGCCGTGGCAGCCGTCTTCGGTGACCATCGGGGCGGTGACGACCGACCGCAGCCCCGAGCCGGCGACCGCGGCGCACCACCGGGTCCAGCGCCGTTCGGTGGTGACGTCGTCGATCCGCTGCGGCGAGCAGCCGGCCAGCGCGGCGAGGCAGGGACCCTCGCCGAGCTCGTACTGGAGGGCGTCGGCCTCCCGCACCAGCGGGCCCGACGCGCTCGTCGTGACCAAGCCGCCGCCGGTGTCGACGAGGGTGACCCCCACGCCCGAGGCGGCGGGGATCGTCGTCCCGGCCAGCGAAACGATCAGTTCCAGCACCGAATCCACGGTTTCGCGCGACAGCAGCAGCCCGGCCATCCGGGCGGCGACGGCGGCGAGCTCACCGTCCAGCGGCAGCTCGGCCGACGCGGCCTGTTCCGACGACATGGCCGGTGATTACCAATCCGGGGGCCCCGGTAAACCCCCGCGGAGTACCCGCGGCGCGGGTAGGTTGGCCCGGTGAACGGGCAGCTGGGGCGGGGCATCAACTTCGGCAACGCGCTCGACGCGCTGGGTGACGGTCCGGAGCTGCCGCTCGACGAGCGGTACTTCGACGAGGTGGCCGAAGCCGGCTTCGACACCGTCCGCCTGCCGGTCCGGTGGTCGGCGCACGCCGGGGCCGCGCCACCGTACGCGATCGATCCGGCCTTCTCCCGGCGCGTCGACGCGGCCGTGGGCACGGCGCTCGACCGGGGTCTGCAGGTGGTGGTGGACGTCCACCACTACCACGAGCTCTGTGCCGCACCGGACGAGCAGCTTCCCCGCTTCCTCGCGCTCTGGCGGCAGATCGCCGGCCGCTACGCAGGCCACTCCGGACAGCTCTGTTTCGAACTCCTCAACGAACCGCGCGGGCAGCTCACGGCGGCCCGGTGGAACGCCGTGCTGGCCGAAGCCCTCGCCGTCGTCCGTGCGGCCGACCCCGGCCGCCGCGTGATCATCGGGCCCGCCGAGATGAACGGCCCCGAAGCGCTCTCGGCGCTCGAGGTGCCGGACGACGGCCACCTGATCGCCACGATCCACTACTACGCGCCGTTCGAGTTCACCCACCAAGGCGCCGGCTGGGTGCCCGGGGCCGGGCGGTGGCTCGGCCGCACCTGGGGCGGCGCCGCGGACGAGGACGCCGTGCGCGCCGACCTGGCCGGGGTCGCGGCCTGGGGGCGGGAGCGGCGGCTTCCCCTGTTCATCGGCGAGTTCGGGGCCTTCTCCGCGGCGGACACGATCTCCCGCGCGCGGTGGACGGCGTTCGTCCGGGCCGAGGCCGAGCGACTCGGCATGAGCTGGGCCTACTGGGAGTTCGGCACGGACTTCGGCGCCTTCGACCTGGAGCGGGCGGCCTGGCGAGAGCCGTTGCGGCAGGCCCTCCTCGGCGGCGAGGAGGCCGACGGCCGCGCGCGGTGACCCGCGGACATGGATCGGCGCGGAATGGGTACTCGAGGACACTTCGCGTCCGAACGGGGAGGAGCAGCCATGGACCGCCCGGACCCCGCCGCCCCGGCGTCGCCCCTGTTCGACGAGGTCACCGGGGCGCTGGAAGCGCTCACCGCGGTGCTGCGGGAGGAGGACGACTTCCGGATCCTGCTGCAGCACGTGTGCCGTCAGGTCCGCCACGTCGTCCCGGGCGTCGACGAAGCGTCGATCACGCTGGTGACCGGGGAGGTGCCGCACACGGCGACCGCGACGGGCGAGGTGGTGGCCGAGCTCGACCGCGAGCAGTACCGGATCGGCGACGGCCCCTGCCTGGAGGCGATGCGCGGCGGCAAGATCGTCCGCACCACGGTGGCCGACGCGCTGCAGGAGTGGCCGCGCTTCGCGCGCGGCGCCCGGGACGCCGGCTTCGGAAGCTTCCTCGCCGCGCCCCTGGTGGCCGACGAGCGGTTCTCCGGTGCGATCAACTGCTACGGACGGCAGGACGACGGCTTCGCGGAAATCGGAGCGCAGCTGCTGGAGCTCTACACGGCCGCGGTCGAGGCGATCCTGCGCGTGTACCGCCGGTACCTGCACGCCCGCGAGACCGCCGAGCACCTGCGGACCGCGCTGACCTCCCGCGCGATCATCGACCAGGCCAAGGGCATGCTGATGGCGATCCGGCAGGTCGACGCCGACGACGCCTTCGCCCTGCTGGTGGAGCAGTCGCAGCGGGAGAACGTCAAGCTGCGCGAAGTCGCGGAGCGGTTCGTCGAGCGGGTGATCTCGGGGCACGTCTTCCCGCGGTAACGTGAGGTCGTGGCGGGGAGCAGGATCACGGTGCGGGTCGGCGAGCGGCAGCTGACCCTCTCGAACCTCGAGAAGGTGCTCTACCCCCGGCACGGTTTCACCAAGGGCGAGGTGCTCGACTACTACACGCGGATCGCGCCGGTGCTGCTGCCGCACATCCGCGACCGGGCGATGACGTTCGTGCGGTTCCCCGACGGCGTCGCCGGCGGTTCGTTCTTCGAAAAGGACGTCTCCCGGCACGCCCCGGACTGGGTCCGGACCGCGCGCCTGACCGTCGGCGGCCGCGGCAAGGACCCCGAGATCGTCGCGTACCCGCTGATCAACGACCTGCCCGAGCTCGTGTGGGCGGCCAACCTCGCGGCCCTCGAACTGCACGTCCACCAGTGGACGGTCGGACCCGGCGACGAGCGCGGCACCCCGGACCGGCTGGTGTTCGACCTCGATCCGGGGCCCGGCGCGTCGGTGGTCGACTGCAGCCGGGTCGCCGAACGGCTGCACGACGTCCTCGTCGAGGACGGGCTCACCCCGGTGGCGAAGACCAGTGGCTCCAAGGGGATGCAGCTCTACGCCGGCGTCGTGACGACGGACGGCGGCGAGCCGTCGCGGTACGCCAAGGCGCTGGCCGAGCGGCTCGCCGCGGAGACGCCGGACCTCGTCGTGGCGCGGATGACGAAGAACCTGCGCCCGGGCAAGGTCTTCATCGACTGGAGCCAGAACAACCCGTTCAAGACCACCGTGGCGCCGTACTCGCTGCGGGGGCGCGACGAGCCGACGGTGTCGACGCCGGTCACCTGGGACGAGGTCCGCGCCTGCCGGCACGTCACGCACCTGAGGTTCACCGCGGGCGAAGTCCTGGAGCGCGTCGAAGACTTCGGAGATCTGTTCGCCGATCTGGAACGCACCCGGGTACCGATTCCTGCGTTCGGCTGAACTTCGGGAAGCTCCATTCGCTCCGGCCGCGCCGGGGTGATTCCGGTGAATTGCGGGAAAACGCCGTCACCTGCGGATTTGATCGTCCACAATAGATTCGTGCACGTGCAGACGGGCGTGTCGCTGCACGGCAGGGGATTGCGATGTCCGGCGGTGGGCCGAACTGCGCGAAATCGGTACGGTGGCGCACGAACCGCGACAGCCGTCGCGGCGGTGAAAGACAATGATATGGCGGCCGTTGCCGGTCTTGTCGAACGTGGCGAAAGGAAACGGGTGTCCGGCCTGATCGACACCGATCTCGAATTCTGGTTCCAGCGCGGGCTGCGCGCGTATCTCGGCGAGGTGGCGCGCGCGCTCGGCTTCGGCCTGGAATCCTGCACCGTGGACGTCGACGTCCCGGTGTCGGCGTACCTGGCGGTGGACTGGCGGCTGCGCCGGTTCCCCGACCGCGACGTGGCGCTGCTCTGGGACGAGGTGCACGGCTGGGCGGTCGCCGTCGAGGCGGCGTGCGGCGAGGAGATGATCGTGCTGTCCTACCTCGGCGGCGCGGACATCCTGCCGCCACCGCACGCGGTGGTGCGCTTCCTGACCGCGCTGCGGGCCGGCGCGCGGGAACCGGACCGGCCGGGCTCACCCGTGCTGCGCCGGGCCGGCCGTCACCAGGAGCTGCTCCCGCTGCTGCCGACCCGCTGACCCTCCACAATGGACGGTCCCCGGTCGCGTGGGCTCGGAGCACCGGGATGGTCGTGGCGTACTTCGGGAAGCCGTGACGGCCGTCACGTGCCGGGCTGTCACATCGGCCCGGACCGCGGAGTCGTGGGGGTGACGGACCCCGACCCCCCGGGGCCGCGAACCCCGAGGAGTTCCGATGCACACCGCGTACCTGATCGTCACCGTCGCCGCCGCGGCCTGGGTCGGTTTTTCGGCCGTCTCGATGTTCGCCCGCGCGAAGTGGGTCGTCGAGCCGATCACCGAGTACGGCGTGCCCCGGTCGTGGTGGAACCTGCTCGGCACGGCCAAGGCGGCCGGCGCGGCGGGACTGCTCGCCGGGCTCTTCTGGACGCCGATCGGGATCGCGGCGGCGATCGGCCTGGTGCTGTACTTCACCGGCGCGCTGATCACCGTGGCCCGGGCCCGGTCGTACGCGCACCTGCCGTTCCCGGTGCTCTACCTGGCGCCGGTGGTCGCTTCGCTGGCCCTGCTGCCCTGATCGGCGAGCCAGGTGAGCGCCTCGGCGGCGTGGTGCAGCACCGACAGGTGGCCCTCGCCGGGCACGGGCCGGTACTCCGAGTGGGGGCACCGCCCGGCGAGCCACGCGCTGTGCGCGGCGGGGACCATCCGGTCCTGCTCGCCGTGCAGGAGCAGGACGGGCGCGGTGATCCGCGCGGGATCGCCGCCCCACGGCGTGACGTAGGCCAGGTCGTCGTCGATCAGCCCGCCGGGCCCGTCCGCGAGCGCCGCGCGGACGACCTCGTCCAGCCACGACCACGACCCGGTGAGGGCGGCCATGTCGGCGGCGGTGAAGACGTCCGGATCGAACTCGGCGGCGGCTTCGTGGGCTTCCTTGGCGACCCGGCCTTCGCTGGCGGCCCGCAGCGAGCCGGCACTCGCGGCGGCCATGCCCCCGAACCAGTCGAGCCCGGCGGCATCGAAGGGCGCGACGGCGGCCAGGCTCGCCACGGCGAGTACCCGCTCCGGCAGCAGGGCGGCGCAGGCCAAGGCGTGCGAACTCCCGCCGGAGTGCCCCATCAGGGCGAACTCGCCGATCCCCAGCGCATCGGCAACGGCGGCGACGCACTCCGCGGCGATCCCGACGGTCCGGCCCGGCACCGGCGTCGAGGTGCGGTAGCCGGGCCGGTCGAAGGACACGAACCGGACGCCGAGCTCCTCGGCGAGCGGCAGCAACGGCCCGGGCGGCGCCCCGGTGTTGGGCGTCCCGTGGTGCCAGAAAACGGTGAGCCGCGCGGGGCCGCCGGTGTCGTAGAGGTGCAGGGTGCGCCCGCCGGGCAGCGCCAGGTCCGTTTCGGTGACCATCAGCGGGCCAGCCGCTGCGCCAGCCAGGCCAGAGAGAGCGGGTACCGGTAGTCGATCCCGCCGTGGCCGGCGTCGAACAGCTCGAAGTGGACGCGGTCGTCCGGCAGGCCCGCGCGGTCCACCTCCGCCCGGAACGCCTCCGCGCCGATGTCGAGGAAGTACTCGTCGCTGGTGCCCGCGTCGATCCACACCGCGCGCAGGGAGCGGACCGCCTCCGCGTGGCCCGCCACCATCCGGACCGGGTCCCAGTCCAGCCAGCGCTGCCACTGCTCCGGCCGCAGGGCGCCGGTCAGCGGGTCGAACGGCAGCTCCGGCGTCCCGTCGTCCCTCGCGGAGAAGCACGCCGAAATGCCGAGCATCATCAGCAGGGTCGCGTCTTCGGGCTCGGTGAACGCCGGGCGGCTCCGGAAGTCCGCCCACCACGCCCGGATGTCCTGGTCGTACCGGCGCAGGGCGCGCACCGCCTTGCCGAAGTCGGGGATGTAGCACAGCTCGTACGCCGCGTCGCCCGCGTGCGTCGCCAGCGCGCCGAACAGGTCCGGCCGCAGCATCGGGGTGATCATCGCACCGAAGCCGCCGGACGACTTGCCCGCGATCGCCCGGGACGCGCGGTCGGGCAGGGTGCGGTAGTGCTCGTCGACCCACGGCACGATCTCGTCGCACAGGTAGGAGTGGTACCGGCCGGTGCCCGGCGAATCGACGAACTGCGAGCCCCCGTAAGCGGTCCACGCGTCGACGTACACGACGACGCAGCCCGGCGCGCCGGCGGCGAAGACGGCGTCGGCGGTCTCCACGAACGGCTGCCGGAACGGGGTCCGGTTGGCCCACATCGTCAGGTGGCCGGTGTAGCCCTGGATGACGTACACCGCCGGGTAGCGCTCGTCGCCGTCGTCGTAGCCCGGGGGGACGTACACCCACAGCGGCCGTTCATGCGGGTCGCCGAGCGGGTTGCCGCGCAGCAGCGTGGAAGTCACGGTGTGCCGGTCGAGCCGGCCGGCGAGTTCGCCGTCCCAGGGCAGCATGCGGCCAGTCAACCACGATTCATCCGGTGGCAAGATCACCTGGGGTAATCCGGTCGCCCCTCGCCGGGCCCCTCTGGCACGATCGGGCGGGTGCGCCCGGTCGAGATCGCCTGCGACGAGTCGGGCTCGGAGGGCGAGAACCTGCTCGGCGGCGAGACCGACGTCTTCGCCCACGCCGGCGTCCGGATGTCCTGGCCCGAGGCCACCGCGTGCGTGCGGGAGATCCGCGCCCGCATCGGCTCGCCCGCCGAGGAGTACAAGGCCAACCACCTGCTGCGCGCCAAGCACCGCGCGGTGCTCGAATGGCTGCTCGCCCCGGACGGCCCGCTCGACGGCCGCGGGCACGTGCACCTGACCGGCAAGACGTTCTTCGCCGTGCGCGCGGCGGTCTCGCTGCTGGCCGAGCAGGGCACGGACGCGATGGCGCGCACCCTCCACCGCACCGGCCCGGCCGCGTTCGGCGCCGCCCGCTGGCAGTTCTTCCTGACCGCGTTCACGAGCGTGCTGCGGCTGAAGCCGCGTCGTGGCGTCACGACGTCGCCGCCGGAATTCTTTGCGCTGGTCGAGGAGCTGGCCCGGATTCCCGGCGAAGCCGCCGAGATCGTGGGCCGGTTCCGCGGCGGCGCCGAGCGGGTGGCCGCCTACCGGGCCCGGCTGGCGGGCGATCCGGGGCTGGTGCCGGTGCTGGACCCGCTGGTACCCGCGGTGCTCCACACCGTGCGGCACTTCAGCGACGGCGGCACCCCGGTCGCCCTGGTGCACGACGAGCAACTGGCCCTGACGCCCGAGCGCGTGCTGCAGCTCAAGGCGACGCTCGGCCCCCGTCTGGCGGATGTGCGTTTCGTCGACTCCCGGGCCGACGCGCGGGTCCAGATCGCCGACTTCCTGGCCGGCGTGGCGCGCCGGATCGCCTCCGACGACCTGAACGGCCACGGCGACCCGCGGCTGACGTCGCTGCTGAGGGTGTTCGTCGACGCGGGTTCCGTGTGGGACGGGACGGGTTCGCTGCTGCCCGGCCTCGAGCGGGACGGCGGCTGACGGCTCCGGCCACGTACCCTGGCCTGGTGCGGACCCGGCCCACCCTCTCCTGGACGTCGGCGGACGCGCCGCTGCCGCGGACGTCCAGCCTCGACGAGCTGACCGGTGTCGTCGCGCGCGGCCGTGTCGCCGTGCTCAGCGGGGCCGGGTTGTCCACCGAATCCGGGATCCCCGACTACCGCGGCGAAAGCGGCAGCCTGCGCCGGCACACGCCGATGACCTACGACGAGTTCGTCAGCAGCGCCGAAGGGCGGCAGCGGTACTGGGCGCGCAGCCACCTCGGCTGGCGCACGATCGCCCGCGCCGATCCCAACGACGGCCACCGCGCGGTGACCGCCCTGCGCGACGGCGGGTACGTCCGCGGAGTCATCACGCAGAACGTCGACGGCCTGCACCAGGCGGCCGGCACGACGGACGCCGTCGAACTGCACGGCAGCCTGGACCGCGTCGTCTGCCTGGACTGCCGCCGCACCAGCCCGCGCGCGGAGCTCGACCGCCGGCTGCGGGCGGCCAACCCCGGCTTCACCGGCGCGGCCACCCGGATCAACCCGGACGGCGACGTCGAGCTGCCCGCCGACGTCGTGCGCGGCTTCCGGACGGTGCCGTGCGAGACCTGCGAAGGCGTCCTCAAACCGGACGTCGTGTTCTTCGGCGAGAACGTGCCGCGGCCGCGGGTCGAGCAGTGCTACCGGCTGGTCGACGACGCCGAGGCGCTGCTGGTGCTCGGCTCGTCCCTGACCGTGATGTCCGGGCTCCGGTTCGTCCGCCACGCGGCGAAGGCGGGCAAACCGGTGGTGATCGTCAACCGCGGGGAAACCCGCGGCGACCGCTACGCCGCGGTGCGGGTCGACCGGCCGCTGGGGCCCGCGCTGACCGAACTGGTCAGCCGGCTCGGCGCGGATCGCGGCCGAACCGCGTGAGCAGCCGGTCCTGGCGGGACGCGCCGGGCTCCGCCGGCGGCGGCTCGGCGAAGAACCGCGGGCTCAGGGCCAGCCCGGCGAAGATCGTGTCGTAGTCCTCGTCGAGCCACGCGACCAGGCCCGGGTCGAGCGTCTCGTCGGCGCCGAGCGCGCGGGCGAGGTCCCAGGTGTGCACGGTGCTGTCCGCCGTCCGCACGGCCAGCGCCTGCCGCCCGGTGAGCTTGCCGAACGGGTAGTCGACCACGCGGTCCAGGGCGCCTCCTTCGGTGAAGGCGGCCGCGCAGGCCCGGACCGAACCGGTGAACGCGGTGACGGGGTCGTCCCCGAGCGCGTCTTCGTCCCGCCGGGCCAGGAACTCCTCCCGGGTGACCCCGCGCAGCATGCCGACGTAGTTGAGGTTGCCGCGGGTCATGTGGTTGACCAGCGCCCGGACGTCCCATTCGGAGCACGGCGTCGGCGCGGTCCAGCCGTCCGGCGGCACCGCGCGCAGGTGGTGCTCGAAGCCACGGGAGGCGAGCAGGTAACGATCGAGGAGCATGGCGCGAGTCTGTCGGGACCGGCCGAGGCGGCGCCAGCGGATATCGGACGTCGAGCACGAGCCGGTCCGGGCGGGTGGGGGGAACCCGTCCGGACCGGCTCTGGCGACGGACCTCCACAGCCGGTCGTCGCCTGCAAGACGCGGCGACCGGCCTCGTCGTTACAGCGGCTGCAACCCGCTCCACGACCAGCGGGGCACGGCGAGCCCCGCGGGGACCGCGGCGGGCGGGCCGGGGTAGGTGAGCACTTCGGCCACCGCCCACTCCATGTAGGACCGCAGCGCGGCGCGGAACTCCGGGTCGGCTGGCAGGCCGGCGTCGTCCGCGGCCTGCACGAAGCAGGCCACGAACCGGCGGCCGAGGTCGCTCATGTCGCCGTTGCCGGCGTGCATCCGGAGCATCGCCGAGTGGTCGCTGCACTCGCGCGAGAACCGCGGCGGGTCGCCCAGCACCTCGGCCCAGTACCAGGCGAGCCGCTCGACGTGCTGCGGGTGCTGCCCGGGGTGGGAGAACGGGTGGTTCAGCTCCGGGTCGGCCAGGCAGCGCTCGTGGTGAGCGGCGGCCAGCGCGCGGAACGCGGGGTCGCCGCCGGCGAATTCGTACAGCGTCGGACGCATCCGCCGAGCCTGGCACGCCGGGGCGCTCCGGGCTAGCGCGCCCCGGCCGCCGTGCGTTCCGCGGCGGGGGAGAAGCCGGCGAACGCGCCGATGGCCCGCTCGACGTCCTCGGTGACGAGGTCGTGGTTCAGCGCCCCGGCGGCGGCCGCGCCCTGGGCTGCGGCGATGATCACGGTCGCCCGCGCGTCGACGACGTTCCCCGCGGCCCACACGCCCGGCACGCCGGTCTTCCCGGACGGGTCGACGTCGCCTTCGACGTACCCGAGGCCGCGCAGCAGCTCGTCGTGCGGGACGGTCCGGGTGCGGAGGAACAGCGCCGCCCGCGGCACGAACCGGGCCCCGAGCTCGACACCGGTGAGGTGGCCGTCTTCGCGCCGGATGCCGGTCACGACGCCCTCGGCCACGCGGATCCCGCGCGCGTCGAGCCGTTCGCGGTCCTCTTCGGACACCTGCGTGGTGTGGGCGAAGTACACGACGTCCGGCGACCACTGGCGGACCAGCAGCGCGTGCTCGACGCTCGCGGGTTCGGTGCCGAGCACGCCGAGCGGCTGGTCGCGGACTTCGTAGCCGTGGCAGTAGGGGCAGGTCACCGCGTCGGTGCCCCAGCTCTCCCGCAGGCCCGGGATGTCGGGCAGGTCGTCGTGGACGCCGGTGGCGACCAGGACGCGCCGGGCGGTCAGGTGCCGGCCGCTCGCCAGCTCGGCCGTCAAGCCGTGGTCGAGCCGGGTCACCCGGTCTTCGAGGAGTTCCACGCCGTAGCCGCGGAGTTCCGCGCGGCCGAGGGCGAGGAGTTCGGCCGGCGGCAGGCCGTCGCGGGAGAGGAAGCCGTGCATGTGGGCCGCCGGCGCGTTGCGCGGGGCGCGGGAGTCGACGACCGCGACGCGCCGCCGCGCCCGGCCCAGCATCAGGGCGGCGCTGAGTCCCGCGGCGCCGCCACCCACCACCAGTACGTCGAAGCTGTCGTTTTCGCTCATGGAGCCACCATGAACCCGGCCTCGCGAATTCGACAACTAATGTTGCCGTTTCCGGGACAAGCGGGTTTCCTGGAGGCCATGACGGACGCGATCACCCAGGCCCTGGCCGAGGTCGGCCCCCGGCTCAAGCGGGTCCGCACGCAGCGGCGGGTCACCCTGGCCGACCTGTCGGCGGCCACGGGCATTTCGAAGAGCACGCTGTCCCGGCTGGAGTCCGGCCAGCGCAAGCCGAGCCTGGAGCTGCTGCTGCCGATCGCCCAGGCCCACCAGGTGCCCCTCGACGAACTGGTGGGCGCGCCGGAGGTCGGTGATCCCCGGGTCCGGCTGACCGCGCGCCGCATCCCGCGCCACAACGGCGCGACCATGACGGTGCTGCCCTTGACCCGCCAGCCGGGCGCGCCCCAGGCGTTCAAGATGATCCTCGAGCCGGAGACGGGCGAACCCGATCCCCAGGTCCACGAGGGGTACGAGTGGCTGTACGTGCTGTCGGGCCGGCTGCGCCTGATCCTGGCCGACCGCGACATGACGCTGGGTCCGGGCGAGGCGGCGGAGTTCGACACCCGCCTGCCGCACTGGTTCGGCGCGGTCGGCGGCCGGCCCGCGGAGATCCTCAGCCTGTTCGGCAAGCAGGGGGAGCGGCTGCACCTGCGCGCGAAGTCGCGTTAGCCCAGTTCCCGCTGCATCAAGAGCGTGTCCAGCCAGCGGTCCTGCTTGAACCCGACGCGGCGCAGCACGCCGGCGTCGGTGAACCCGGCCGCCCGGTGCAGGTTCCGCGACGCGGGGTGGCCGGAGTCGACGATGACGGCGATCGCCTGCCGCGCCCCGGCTTCCGCGCACTGCTTCAGCAGCTCGTCGAGCAGCCGGCGTCCGTGGCCCCGGCCGGCGGCCCGGGGTGCGAGGTAGATCGTCGTCTCCACCGAATACCGGTACGCCGGCTTCGGCCGCCACGGCGCCGCCAGCGCGTAGCCGAGGATCTCGCCTTCCTCGGCGAGGACGAGGAAGGGCCACGTGCGTTCGCGGATCTTCGCACGCCACTCGGCCGCAGTCGGCGGAGTCGTTTCGAAGGTGAAGACGGAGTCGGTGACGTACGGCGCGAAGACGGCGGCGATGCCTTCCGCGTCGGCTTCCGTCACTTCCGCTATAGTGGACATAGTAGGTATTATAGAGGAATGATCGATCCGGTCCTGCTCGGCCGCCACCTCCACGACCTGCGGGCGGGCCGCGGGCTGGCGTTGAGTGCCCTGGCCGAGGCGGCAGGTGTCAGCGTCAGCATGCTGTCGGCGATCGAGCGCGGCGAGAAGACGCCGACGGTCGTGGTGCTGTCGCGGATCGCCGACGGCCTCGGGCTGTCGCTCTCGCGGCTGCTCGCCGACCTGGAGAGCGACCGGGTGATCGTCCGCCGCGCGGCGGAGCAGGACCACGTCGCCGAGCCCGGCGGCTGGCACCGCACGGTGCTGACGCCGGTCGTCCCCGGCGTCAACTTCGAGTGGATCCGCACGACCCTGCCGTCCGGCTGCGACGCGGGCGTTTTCCCGGCGTACGCCCCGGGTTCCCACGAGTTCGTCGCCGTCGAGTCGGGCGAGCTGTGCCTGGGCGTCGGCGACGCCGAGTACGTCCTCGCGGCGGGGGATTCGGTGTACTTTCCCGCCGACGTAACCCATTCCTACGCGAACCGCGGCCAGAAGCCGTGTGTGTACTTCGTCGCGGCATTGATCATGCGGCCGCGCGCGAAAACCGGATGACCTCCCGGATGACCTCGGCGGGGACGAGCTTGACTCATCCGATCTTTTGCCTTTAGCGTGAGTCGCGTTCCCGATCCGCCGTCGGAAGCACCTCGAGGGGCTTTCGCCGTGGCGAGTTGAGGGAGTTGTCGTGGGAAGAGCGTTGAGCCGCCGCCGTGCCGTCACCTGGGGAGCCGGTGCTGCCGGTGCCGCCCTGCCCTTGATCGGATCACCGGCGTCCGCGGCCGAGGAGTCCGGAGACCCGTCCGGCCGGTTCTTCGACGTCACGAAGTTCGGCGCGAAAGGCGACGGACACACGATCGACACCGCCGCGATCAACCGTGCGATCGACGCGGCCGCGACCCGTGGCGGCACCGTGTACTTCCCGGCCGGGACGTATGCGAGCTATTCGATCCACCTCAAGAGCAACATCGCGCTGTACCTCGCGGCCAACGCGACGATCCTGGCCGCCGCCCCGGCCGGCGGCCGCGGTTACGATCCCGCCGAACCGGGCGCGGGCAACCCGTACCAGGACTTCGGGCACAGCCACTGGCACAACAGCCTGATCTGGGGCGAGAACCTCGACAACGTCACCATCGAAGGCCCCGGCAAGATCGACGGCCAGGGCCTGGTCGCCGGCGGCAGCGCGGAATCCGCGCCGCTCAACGGGAACAAGGCGATCGCGCTCAAGTGGTGCCGCAACGTGGCCATCCGCGACATCACCATCGTCAACGGCGGGCACTTCGGCATCCTGCCCACCGGCGTCGACAACTTCCGCATCGACGGCCTGGTGATCGACACCAACCGCGACGGCATCAACATCGACTGCTGCAAGAACGTCCGGATCGCCGACACGACGGTGAACTCGCCGAACGACGACGCCATCGTGCTCAAGAGCACCTACGCGCTGAACCAGGTGCGCGACACCGAAAACGTCACCATCGACAACTGCTTCGTCAGCGGCTACGACCTGGGCACCCTTGTCGGCGGAACGTTCAGGACCGCGGGCTACGGACGCACGGGCCGCGTCAAGTTCGGCACCGAATCCAACGGCGGTTTCCGCAACATCGCGATCTCGAACGTGGTCTTCGAGCACTGCCGCGGCCTGGCCCTGGAGACGGTCGACGGCGGTTGGCTGGAAGACGTCACCATCGGCAACCTGACCATGCGCAACGTCCAGATGCCGCTGTTCCTCCGGCTGGGCGCGCGGATGCGCGGCCCGGCGGGCGTCCCCGTCGGCTTCCTGCGCCGGGTGAGCATCAGCGACGTCACGACGATCGACGCGGACCCGCGCTACCCGTCGTGCTTCGCCGGGATTCCGGGCCACCCGATCGAAGACGTCAAGCTGAGCAACATCCGCCACCACCTCGCGGGTGGCCTGACGCCCGGGGACGCCGTGCCGGATCCGCCGGAACTGGAGACCGCGTACCCGGAGCCGTCGATGTTCGGCACGCTCCCGGCGTACGGCTTCTTCGTCCGCCACGCGCGCGGGATCAGCTGGGACAACGTCGACGTGCGGTTCGGCAAGCAGGACACGCGCCCGGCGTTCGTCCTGCGGGACGTGACGGACGCCGACGTGCACCACTGCCGCGCGGACAAGGTGGCGGGCACGCCGACGTTCGTCCTCGACGGCGTCGACGACTTCCGGGTGAGCGACGGCCGGCCGGTGCCGGAGGCCCGGGTCGACCACGCGGATCACCAGGAGCTGTAGGGAATTCCGGCCGGGTCCTGGCGCCGCCGCGGGATCCGGCCGGTCAGCGGCCGCGCAGCTTCGGGCGGGCCAAGCCGATCACCGACATGACGACCAGGGCCACCGCGGCCACCGCCGCGATCACCGTCAGGACGGGCGCCCGGCTGTCGGTGCCGGTCAGGCTGAGAATGCTCGACACGAGCAAAACCGCCCCCACGGCGAGAAAGATCCAGCACAGCGCCGCCGTTTCCGGGATGAAGTGCCAACGCCGTTCGGCCATCGCAACCTCCTCGATCGGGTGTGATCGGGAAACTGCCCCGATCGCGAGTCGATCAAACCGGCGGAAATCCGCCGTGACCCGCGACGGCGATCGAGCCGTCGCAAACCGGCCAGCTCCGGCGATCCGCCGCCGGTTCACTGGGCCGCATGAGCGCACCAGCACCGCGGTGGCCGGCCGTCTTCGCCGTCACCGCCGGGATCTTCGCCATCGTCACCACCGAAATCCTGCCGATCGGCCTCCTCACGCCGATCGCGGCGGCCTTCGGCGTCTCGGCCGGGACCGCCGGCTGGACCATGACCGTGCCCGGGTTCGTCGCCGCCGTCGCCGCGCCGGTCGTGACGGTCGCGACCGGACGGGTCGACCGGCGGCTGATGCTGACCGTTCTCATGGTCCTGCTCGCGGCCGCCGGGTTCCTCGCCGCGGCCGCGCCCGCGTTCTGGGTGCTGCTGACGGCCCGGTTCCTCGTCGGACTGGTCATCGGCGGCTTCTGGTCGATCGGCGCCGGCCTGGCGCCCCGGCTCGTCGGGACCGCGGCGGCCGCGCGGGCGACGTCGGTGATATTCGCCGCCGTGCCCCTCGGTTCGGTGCTGGGCGTGCCGCTCGGCACCCTGGTCGGGCAGCTCGCGGGCTGGCGGAGCGCCTTTCTCCTGCTCGGGGTGCTGAGCCTCGCCATCGCCGCCGCCCTGCTCGTCCTCACCCCGCCACTGCCACCGGCCGAGGTCACCCGGCTGAGCGTCCTCAATGGACTGTTGCGCCGTCGCCGGGTCCGCACGGGACTGGTCGTGACGTTCCTCGTCGTCCTCGCCCATTTCGGCACCTACACCTACGTCACGCCGCTGCTGCGGGAGGTCGTCCGGCCGGAGGTGCTCAGCGCGTACCTGCTGGTGTACGGGGTCTCCGGGATCGCGGGCACCTTCCTGGCCGGGCGGTTCCGGGGCGGGTTCGCGGTGGCGGCGGCGCTGATCGCGGTGTCGGTCTTCGTCCTGCCGCACACCGGCCCGCTCGGCGCGCTCGGCACCCTCGTCGTGTGGGGCGTGGCCTACGGCGCGGTGCCGTTCTTCTCCCAGGCATGGTTCGCCGGCGCAGCGCCGGACGCGCCCGAGGCGGCGACCGTCCTGTTCACCGCGTCCTTCCAGGCGACGATCTCCGCCGGGGCGCTGGCCGGCGGGTTCGTGGTGGACGCGGTGTCGGTGCCGGCCGTGATGACCTGCGGGGGAGTGGCCGCGCTGATCGCCGCGGCGGTGATCCGGGGCGCGCGTCGCACCGGCGGCCCGGCGTCGTCGCCCCGGCCGGCTCGGTGCCGAGCCGCTCCGCCTCGGCGCTGACCCCGGCCACGACGTCGAATGCCATGGCCCCCGGCCCGACGTTCCGCTGGCCGGAACACCAGCCTGTCCTCGGCCGTGGCCTCGGTGCGACGGTCGGGACATGGCTCCCGTGATGGCGGCGATCGTCGGCCCCGGCAACATCGGCACCGATTTGCTGGCGAAGCTGCGACGCAGTGAAGTGATCGAAGTCGGGTACGTGGTCGGTGTGGTCGAGTCGGACGGCCTCGACCGCGCTCGCGCGCAGGGGATCGCGGCGTCGGCCGAGGGCGTCGACTGGCTGCTGCGCCAGGATCCCCGGCCGGACCTGGTGTTCGAAGCGACGTCGGCGAAGGCGCACGCCGCGAACGCCCCGCGGTACGAGGAAGCCGGGATCCAGGCGATCGACCTGACCCCGGCGCACCTCGGCCCGATGGTGTGCCCGCCGGTGAACCTCGGCGCGCACCTCGAGGCGCCGAACGTCTCGATGATCACCTGCGGTGGTCAGGCCACGATTCCCATGGTGCACGCCGTTTCGCGGGTCACGCCGGTGCCGTACGCCGAGATCGTCGCGTCGGTCGCTTCGCGGGGAGCGGGCCCCGGGACGCGGGCGAACATCGACGAGTTCACGCGCACGACGTCGCAGGCGGTGGCCGAGATCGGCGGTGCCGGGCGGGGCAAGGCGATCATCATCCTCAACCCGGTCGAGCCGCCGATGATCATGCGGGACACGGTGTTCTGCGCGATCCCGCTCGACGCCGACCGCGAAGCCATCACCGCGTCCATCCACGAAATGGTCGCCGAAGTGCAGAAGTACGTCCCCGGCTACACGCTGCGCGCCGACCCGCAGTTCGACGACGCGCGCGAAGACTGGGACGGCAACGCGCGGGTCGGCATCTTCCTCGAGGTCCGCGGCAACGGCGACTACCTGCCGGAGTACGCCGGGAACCTGGACATCATGACCGCCGCGGCCGCGCGCGTCGGTGAGCTGATGGCCCGCGCGAAGCAGGAGGTTTCCGCATGACCCGGCCGGAACTGCGCCACGACGTCCGGATCGTCGACACGACGCTGCGCGACGGCAGCCACGCGATGGCCCACCGCTTCACCGAACAGCAGGTGCGTGACACGGTCCGCGCGCTCGACCGCGCGGGCGTCGAGGTGATCGAGGTGACCCACGGCGACGGCCTCGGCGGTTCGTCGTTCACCTACGGCTTTTCCGCCGTGGACGAGCTTCGCCTGATCGCGGCGGCCCGCGAGGAGGCGAAGCAGGCGAAGATCGCGGTGCTGCTCGTGCCCGGCATCGGGACGGCCGAGGACCTCCAGCGCGCGTTCGACGCGGGCGCGGAGATGGTGCGCGTGGCGACCCACTGCACCGAGGCCGACGTGTCGCCGCAGCACTTCGGGCTGGCGCGGGAGCTCGGGATGGAGACCGCCGGGTTCCTCATGATGGCGCACCGGACGCCGCCGGAAGACCTGGCGAAGCAAGCCCGGATCATGGTGGACGCGGGCTGCCAGGCGGCGTACGTGACGGACTCGGCGGGCGCGTTGCTGATGCACGAGGCCCGCGCCCGCTTCGAAGCACTGGTCGCCGAGGTCGGCGACACGGCGTGGGTCGGCTACCACGGGCACCAGAACCTCTCGCTCGGCGTTGCGAACTCGGTGCTGGCCTACGAAGCGGGCGTCCGGTACATCGACGGGTCGCTGTGCGCGCTCGGCGCGGGCGCGGGCAACTCGCCGACGGAGGTCCTGGCGGCGGTGTTCGACCGCCTGGAGATCCACACCGGCCTCGACGTCGGCGGCCTGCTGGACGCGGCGGAGGAAGTGGTCCGCCCGTACCTGCACCGCTGGCCGAAGATGGACCGCAACGCGATCGTCCAGGGCTGGGCGGGGGTCTATTCGAGCTTCCTGCTGCACGCCGAACGCGCGGCGGAGCGCTACGGCGTCCCGGCGCAGGCGATCCTGCGCCGGTGCGGCGAGCTGGCCCTGGTGGGCGGCCAGGAGGACATGATCATCGACGTCGCGGTGCAGCTGGCGGCGGAGGGAAAGGCCTAACCGGCGAACCGGTCCTGCGCGGCGAGCTTCCAGGCGCGTTTGACGTCACTGGCGCCGTGCCCGGACCCGTCGTCGACGAGGAGTTCGGCGCCCGGCCACGCCTCGGCCAGCTCCCAGGCCGTCGTCACCGGGCAGCTGAGGTCGAGCCGGCCGTGGATCAGCACGCCGGGGATGCCCGCCAGGCGTCCGGCGTCGCGGATCACCGCGCCCTCTTCGAGCCAGCCGGCGTGCGCGTAGTAGAACGTGCCCGTCGCCGACGTCGAGCAGCCCGTGGTCGTCGGGCTCGATGGGCGGGTGGAAGTCGCTCACCCGCCCATCGTGCCCGGTTCTCAGGCGGGCTCGCCGAACCAGGTGCGCAGCGCCGGCTCGAGGCCGTCCGTCGAACCGTCCTCGCGTGCCCAGGCGATGTGCCCGTCGGGCCGGACCAGTACGCCGGTCAGCGACGGCTCGCTGTCGCACTTCGCGGACAGCACGTTGACGCGCCCGGCCCAGCCGGCCGCCGTCTCGCGCAGGGCGGGGTGGTCGGCGAGGTCGAGCAGGAGGGGCTTGCCGTCGTGGAGGCGCTCGCCGAGCCGGGTGCCGTCGGCGAAGGCGAGGTCCGGTGCGGCCCGGCCGGTGAGGTCGTGCTCGCCGTCGATCGCGTAGCGGTGCAGCACGCCGGAAAGCTTCTTGGCGAGGTACGTGGCGCCGTCGCCGGTGGACAGCAGGTCGGTGACGACCTGGCGCAGCGCCTTCGTGCGGATGTCACTGCGCATCAGCGCGACCTGCGCCCGGGTCCATTCGAGGACCCACTCGCCGATCGGGTGCCGCTCGGTCGTGTAGGTGTCGAGCAGGCCGTCGGGTGCCCAGCCGTGGACGGTGGCGGCGAGCTTCCAGCCCAGGTTGACCGCGTCGCCGATGCCGAGGTTGAGGCCCTGCCCGCCGAAGGGCGAGTGGACGTGCGCCGCGTCGCCGGCCAGCAGCACGCGGCCCTGCCGGTAGGTGCTCGCCTGGCGCGCGTTGTCGGTGAAGCGCGTTGCGCTGTGGAGCTTCGTCACCCGGACGTCGGCCCCGGAAACCCGCCGGAAGCTGTCTTCGACCTCCTGCGCGGTGACCGGCGCGTCGCGGTCCTCGGGCGGTCCGTCGAACTCGACGGTGAGGATCCGCCCGGGCGTCGGCCCGTGGACGTAGAGACCGCCGGGGCCGTGCTGCCAGCCGGCGGGCAGCGCGTCGGCCCCAGCGAGCTCGGTGAGCGCCTGCCGTCCGGTGATGGCGGGGTCGGTGCCGGGGAACGCGAACCCGGCCAGCTTCCGCACCCGGCTGCGTCCCCCGTCGCACCCGACGAGCCACCCGGCACGCACGGTTTCCCGGTCGCCGAGGTGCACGGTGACCCCGTCGTCGTCGGCGTCGAACCCGGTGAGCTCCACGCCGCGCCGGATCTCCACCCCCAGCTCGGCGGCGCGCTCGGCGAGGATCGCCTCGACGGCCTGCTGCTGGATGACGACCACCCGGGCGGCGGGCCCGACGTCCCGGAAGGCGGGGTCGGTGAAGTCGACGCCGCCCGAGGTGACCATGATCCCGGCGAAGTGCCCCACGGGGACGGCCTTCGGACCGCTCCCGCCGCGGGATTCGAGGAACTTCTGGATTTGCGCGAAGTTCTGCTGCACGACGGCGTCCATGGCGGGCAGCAGACCCCGCCGGTAGAAGGCTTCGGCCGTGGTCAGGTTGACCGACCCGGCCTTGATCGTCTGGTCCGGCTCGGGCAGCCGTTCGACGACGAGCACGTCCACGCCCGCCAGCCGCAGTTCACAGGCCAGCATCAAGCCGACCGGTCCGCCCCCGGAGATCACCACATCCCTGTTCATGGCTCCGATGATGCCGCGAAACTTTTACCGAGTCAAACTTTGGGCTCGGTCTATACTCTCGGCTCATGGCTGACCCCGGACTCCGCGAGCGGAAGAAGCAGGCCACCCGCCTGCTGATCTCGAACGTGGCCACAGGCCTCTTCATCGAGCGCGGCTTCGAGGAGGTGACGGTGGCCGAGATAGCCGAGGCGGCGGGCGTCTCGAAGATGACGGTGTTCAACTACTTCCCGCGCAAGGAGGACCTGTTCCTCGACCGCCACGCGGATCGCCTGGCCGAGCTGACCTCGATAGTCCGGTCACGGCCGCCGGGTGTCTCGCCGTGTACGGCCCTGCGACGTCACCAGCATGCGCTGCTGGCCTCGGGCCATCCGCTCTCGGGCGCGATTGCGGGCGGCCCCGGATTCTGGTGGGTTCTGACGTCCAGCCCGGCGCTGATGGCCCGGTGGTACGAGCAGGAGCGCGAGATCGCGGACGCGTTCGCGGCGCTGCTGATGGAGGAGACGGGCGACGAGTTCCGCGCCCGCATGGTGGCGAACCTGCTGACCACGGCGATCACCACGGTGTTCGCGCACGCGATGGGCCGGATCGTGGCGGGAGATGATGCTGAAGTCGTGCGGCGGGAGCAGGTGGCGGTGATCGATCAGGCTTTTGACCTGGTGGAACGCGGAGTGGGGGAGTTCCCCGGCGAGGCGGAGCGGCATGAGGAGCGCTAATGTTGCTTAAGAAGCTTTAGCTGGAGTAATGCCGGACGCGGTCATACCGTGACCGGGTGCTGCCTCTCCTCCTGGCCGGGTTCGGGACCGGTCTCTCGCTCATCGTCGCGATCGGTTCTCAGAACGCCTTTCTGCTGCAGCAAGGCCTGCGTGGCGGAGCCGTGGCGCCGCTCGTTGTCATCTGTGCCGTGTCGGACCTCGTGCTGATCGGGCTCGGGGTCAGTGGAGTCGGGGCCGTGCTGGCGCGGTGGCCGACCGCCATCGGGGTGGTGGCCGTGGGAGGTGGGCTTTTCCTGCTCGGGTACGGGGTGCTTGCCGCGCGGCGGGCCCTGAAGCCGTCCGTGATGACCGTGGGGGAGGAACGTACGCCGCTGCGGAAGGCCGTTCTGGCCTGTGTGGCCTTCACCTGGCTCAATCCGCACGTCTACCTCGATACCGTCCTGCTGCTCGGCTCGGTTGCCGTGGCTCATGGGGATGGACGGTGGCTGTTCGGGCTCGGCGCCGGGGTGGCCAGCGCCGTGTGGTTCAGTGCGCTCGGGTTCGGGGCCCGACGGCTGGCCGGCGTGTTCGCGAAACCCGTGGCGTGGCGGGTGCTCGACGTGGTGATCGCCGTGACCATGACCGGGCTCGGGATCAGCCTGCTGCTCAGCGTGTGATCACCACAGGGTCGAGGCCGGCGGGCGCTCCAGATCCAGGAGGAACTGCTTGCGCCGGATGCCGCCCGCGTAGCCCGTCAGCTTTCCGCCTTTGCCGACGACGCGGTGGCACGCCACCAGGATGCTCAGCGGGTTGCGCCCGACCGCCGCGCCCACCTCGTGCGGGAGGCCGCCGACCGCCCGGGCGAGGTCACCGTACGTTGCCGTGTCTCCGTACGGGATCGACGCGATCTCGGCCCACACCGCGCGGTCGAAATCGGGGCCGATCGCCTGCATCGGGACGTCGAACTCCGTTCGCTGGCCGGCGAAGTACTCCTTCAGCTGCCGGGACGCTTCGGGGAACGCCGTGTCGTCGCGGTCCCCGAACGCGGTGCGGTCCGGGCGGGTCCAGTGGTTCGGGAAGTACAAGCCGGTCACGACGTCGCCGTCGCCGACCACAGTCAGTTCGCCGATCGGGGAATCCAGTACTGCGTGGTTCATCGAGTCTCCCAGGTCGTGCTGTCCGCGCGGGCGCCGCGCAGACCGGGCAGGGGGTAGCCGGCCAGTGCCGAGGTGGCGAAGGTCCGGTGCGGACTCCAGGACGTGGACAGCTGCAGGCGTCGGGCCATGCCCGCCCAGCCCGCCGGGGTGGCGCTGACCACCCACGCGTCCGGTTCCGGCGCTGCGAAACGGCGGGCCTGACGCAGCCACGACGCCGCCGTCTCGGGCCAGGCCACCGTGGTCAGCACCACGCCGCCCCACGCCGCGGCGATCCGGTTGCCGTCGGGCCGCGACGCGAAATCCGTGCCGATCACGATGTGCCGCGCCCCGCCGAGCAAGCCGAGCAGCGCCTCGAGTTCGAGCGAGGTCATGCCGCGTCGTGGAACACGAGGCCCAGCGTGTGCCGGCGGCCCGACCGGACCACCGAAACGCCGTGGCGCACCGGGGCCGCCGACCAGCCGCGGGCCGAGCGGATCGGCCTGTCGCGGGTGGTGAACACCAGGCCGTGGCCCTGCGGGATGAGGGTGGCCGTTGCGCGGGACTGCGCGCGTGGCCGTTGCTCGACCAGGAGGAACTCGCCGCCTGTGTGGTCAGTGCCGGGGTCGTTGAGGTTGATCACCACCTGCAGCGGGAACACCTTGTCGCCGTAGAGATCGCGGTGCAGGGCGTTCCAGCCGCCCGTTTCGTAGCGCAGCAGGATCGGCGTGGGCCGCGCCTGCCCCGCAGCGTGGCAGACCGCCAGCCACTCGTCCAAAGTGGACGGCCACTCGGCCGCGCGGCCCAGCCGGGCGGACCAGTCCTGGGCGATCGGCAGCAGCCGCGGGTAGAGCGCCTGCCGCAGCCGCTGCACGGGTTCCGGGAATGGTGAGGCGAAGTAGTGGTAGTCGCCGTTGTCCCCGAAGCGATGGCGGCGCAGGTTGACCGTCGCCCGGAAGTGCGATGGCTCGTCCCACAGCGCCACCAGCCGCGCGCACTCGGCCGGGGTGAGCAGCGGCGGCAGGAGCGCGCAGCCATAGTCATCGACTTCGGCGGCGACCGCGGCCCAGTCAGCCGCGGCGACGCGCTCTTCGAAGGTTTTCACGCTGCCTCCTTGGTCAGTGGGGCGTAATTGGTTGGATCCGGCCGGGGTCGGATGGGCCGGTGTGGGGGAGGAGCAGTGGGTCGTGGCCTCGGCTCAGCCGGCCGCAGCGACGCGCCCTTCGCGCGTCGTCACGCTGCTTCCATCGTCAGCAGGACTCGCTTGGCCTCTTCGCCGCCGGCGTATTGGCCGTACGAGCCGTCGGAGCGGACTACTCGGTGGCAGGGGACCACCAGCGGTAGTGGGTTGAGGGCGCACGCCGTGCCGACTGCGCGGACGGCCTTGGGGCTGCCCGCCGCCGCTGCCACCTGGGCGTAGCTTTCCGTGTGGCCGTACGCGATCTCGGGCAGGTGGTCCAGCACCGCGCGGCGGAATCCGCGGGCCAGCCGGAAGTCCAGGGGGACGTCGAACGCGCGGCGCTCGCCCGTGAAGTACTCCTCCAGCTGCCGGGCCACCGGGTCGAGGCGGGCCGGGGCGCGCAGGATCCGCGGGCTGATGGCCGCCGCCAGCTCGGCCAGTACCGCGTCGTGGTCCTGGCGGTCGAAGGCCACCTTCACCAGGCCTTCCTCGGTTGCCGCCAGCAGCAGCGGGCCGACCGGGGAGTCGACCGTGCGGTAGGCGACGTCGAGCAGCCCGCGTTCGGCGGCGTCGGCGACCAGCCGCTCGTGCAGCACGCTCGAGTCGAGCAGGATCTCGTCCCCGAAGAACTGGAACATGTCGATCATGGGTGTGCTCCTTCCAGGGGATAGCCGGCCCGCAGCGCCTTGACGCCGTCGGCGGCGGCCCGGCGCGCGGCTTCGGCGGTGCCTCCGGTGATTTCGGCGATTTCGCGGTACGGCAGCCCGGCCAGGTAGTGGTAGGCGACGGCGAGGCGTTGCTTGTCCGGCAGCCTCGCCAGCGCGTCCCACAGGTCGCCGTGCCACGCGTGCGCGTGGCCGGGCCGGTCCGGCACCTCCTCGACCGGAATCGGGTGGCGGGCTTGCGCGCGGGTGACGTCGACGGCCTTGCGGTGCGCGATCGTGACGAGCCACGCCTGGACGTTCGCGTCGGCGGGCAGCTCGGGGTAGGCCTTCAACGCCGCCAGGAAGGTTTCCGACCAGGCGTCCTCGGCGTCGGCGGGCCCGAGCAGGGCCCGGCAGACCCGGAGGACCATCGGCCCGTGCTCGGCCACGACTTGCTCGAACGGTTTCACGATCACACCAGGAAGACGTCCGGGAGCGCCGGAACGTGAGGTCACAATTTCGCGGTGCCGGTCACGACGGTCGCCCCCAGGTCGTCGCAGGAGTGCACGCGCGGTGTCAACCCCGCCGCAGCAAGGATCTCCGCGAGCACCGGCGCCTGCCGCTCGCTCGATTCGATCAGCAATGTCCCTCCCGGAGCGAGCCACTCCGGCGCGCCTGCGGCGACGCGCCGGGCGAGGTCCAGGCCGTCCGCGCCACCGTCGAGCGCCACCAGCGGCTCGTGCAGGCGCGCTTCGGGAGGCATCGTCGCGACGGCGTCCGAAGGCACGTACGGCACGTTCGCCAGGAGCACCGAGACCCGGCCGCGCAGGGACGACGGCAGCGCGTCGTAGAGATCGCCCTGGTGGACCCGGGCCCAGGGCAGGTTCAGGCGCGCGCACTCGACCGCGGCCGGCTCGACGTCGGCGGCGTGCAGCTCACGCGGTGGAAGGGCCGCCGCGAAGGCGGCCCCCAGCGCCCCGGAGCCACAGCACAGGTCGACGACCACCGGGTCCGGCGGAGCGAGCGACACGGCCACGTCGACCAGGAACCCGGTGCGGTGCCGCGGCACGAACACCCCGGGCCGCACGGTGACGCGCAGGCCGTGGAACTCCGCCCAGCCCAGCAGGTGTTCCAGCGGCAGCCCGGCGACGCGGCGCTCGACGAGCGCGGCGAGTTCCGCGGGGGTCGTGGCCGCGGCGACGAGGAGATCGGCCTCGTCCTCGGCGAACACGCAGCCCGCGGCGCGCAGCCTGGAAACGACAGCTCGAATGTCCGACAAGGGACGAAGCCTACAAGACCTGCACCGCGTCCCCGACGTTCAGCCCGTCGAAGAACGCGGCCGAATCGGCGTCGGTGAGGTGGACGCAGCCGTGCGAGGGGGCGTCGAGCGGCCCGGCGTGGAAGGCGATGCCGCCGGCGGCGAAGAACACCGAGTTGGGCATGTCGGTGCCGTACTGGCTGCTGCGGTGCTCGCGGTCCTTCCAGACGACGTGGAACGATCCGGCGGGTGTCGCCTGGTCGGGTGGCCCGAACCCGGCCGGGACCGGGCCGCGGACCACCCGGCCGTCCCGCAGCAGCCAGGCCAGCCGCTGCGCCAGGCTGACGCAGGCCCCGGTGGTGACGGTGCACGGCGGCGCGGGCGGCGGCGTGGTGGTGGTCGGCACCGGTGTGGCCGACGTGGTGGTCGGCGGCACCGGCTCGGCGATCGGGCTCGGCGTCGTCGCGCGCGGCGCCGAGCAGGCCGCCGTGACCAGCGCCGCCCCCACCAGGGTCACCACCGTCCTGCGCATCCGTTGTCCCCTCGCCGATGGAACCTGCCGGGGATCAGTACGGGTGAACGGCCCCGAAGGTTGAGCGCGGAGGATTTACCCCGAAAGTGTGACGGCTATTCCTGCGGGCCCTACGGGTGGATCCCCTCGGCGAGGATGACGTCGGCGAGGTTGTCCATCGCGTGCGTCATGTCGGCGCGGAGCCCCGCGGCGACGACGCGGTGGACGAGCGGGCCGAGCGGGCCCAGGCCGAGGCGGAACTGGACGGCGTAGGTCATGAGTGTGCTCTCGCTGCCGTCGCCGCGGGTGATCGGCTCGAACTCGAACACGTTGGTCAGGTCCTGCAGCGGGGCGAACCCGACACCGGTGTCGACGCGGCGGGTGAGCGGCTCGATCTCGCGGACCGTCCACGTGGAGCGGGTGGTCAGCGGGCCGAGTGACTTGTTGCGCTCGCGGTAGGTCTTGCCGATTTCGGCCGTGCCGTGGTGGTCGGTCACCTCCAGGACGGTCGGGACCCATTCGGCGTAGCGGTGGGTCGCGGAGATCACGTCCCACACGCGCCGGACCGGGTGCGGGATGATCGCCTGCTCGGAAACGGTGTAGTCGCGCACCGGCGTCCCCTCTACTCGTGACCGAGGACGGCGCGGGCGGCGGTTTCGCCGGAGCGGACCGCGCCGTCCATGTAGCCGTTCCAGTGATCCGAGTGCTCGGCGCCGGCCCAGTGCACGCGGCCGAACGGCCGGTCGCGCCACGGGCCGAGCTCGGTCAGCACGCCGGTCCCGGGCACCGACGTCGGCCCGCCGCGGGTCCACTCCTCGCCGACCCAGTCCTGTTCGAAGTACGCCACCGGCTGCAGCGCGGGTTTCCCGACGGCGGCGGCGAAGGCGCGCAGGACGGCGGCGCGGCGTTCGCGCGGCGGGCGCGTGGCCCAGGTGTGCCACTGCGGGCCGCCGAGGAAGCCCATGAGGACGCCGGGTTCGCCGTCGGGCGGGGAGTTGTCGAACATGGAGCAGATCGGGGAGCCGTGCCGGAAGACGGCTTGGCCGTTGAGCCCGTCGGCGCGCCAGAACGGCTCGGGGTACACGGCTTCGCACTTCATCAGCGCGCCGAACGCCATCCGGGAGAACAGGGCGTCCTGCTGCGGGGGCAGCAGCGGGCGCCAGGAGATCCGGGCGGCCAGCGCGGGCGGGACGGCGACCACGACGTGCCGCGCGCTCCAGGTGTCCTCGTCGGACCGGACCGTCACCCGGTCGCCGTCCTGCTCGATCGCCCGCACCGGGGTGCCGAGCACCACGCGCCCGTCGAGTTCGTCGCCGATGCGTTGCGAGATCAGCTGGGAGCCGCCGGTGAAACGGAATTCCTGGGCACCGCCGGTGACGCCGATGCCGCGTTCGACGGTGCCGGGGGTGGTTTCGTTGCCGAACCCGGCGATGTACCAGAGGCTGTAGAGCAGCGACGCGTCGGCGGCACTCCCGCCGAAGGCCGAGCCGAGCAGCACGTTGACCAGGTCGAGGGCGCCGGAGCCGGCGGTGGTGTGCCGGATCCAGCTTTCGAAGGTCACGCTGTCCCACGCCCGTGCCTTGGGGGCGCGCCACGGCGCGTCGAGGGGGATCTTGCGCGCGAGCTGGTTGATCCGCCGCATCGCGATCCCGAGGTCGGGCAGCGCCAGCGGGTCGGGCGGGATGTCGCCGCGGTACCGGCGGGCCCGGCCGCCGTGGACGTAGACCGACGCGCCCTGGGTGTAGGCCGGGAACGTCTCGACGCCGACCTGCTTGGCCAGCGCGAGGACGTGGTCCTGGGTCGGGCCGGCGAATTGCCCGCCCGCCTCCACGACCTTGCCGTCGCCGAGGTCGTGGTTGAGCGTGCGGCCGCCGACCCGGTCGCGGGCTTCCAGGACGACGACGTCCCGGCCGGCCGCGGTCAGCTCGCGGGCCGCGGTGAGGCCCGCCAGGCCGGCGCCGACCACGACGACGTCACTGCGGCGCATCGGCGTTCTCCAGCGTGGGCGTGGCGGCGGCGAAGGCGTCGGCCGCCGCGAGGTCGAACTCGCCGTGGTCGCTGCCCAGCCCCTGGGCGACCAGGGCCGCGGCGGCCGAGCCGAGCACGGCGGCCTCCCGCGGCGAACGGCCGAGGCCGACACCGCGGAGGAAGCCCGCGGAGAACGCGTCGCCGCACCCGGTGGTGTCGACGACGTCGACCGCGAACGCGGGCACCGCGATCACCTCGTCCGCCGTGATCACCAGGGCCCCGCGGGCCTCCCGCGTGACGGCGACGCAGCCGACGCCGTGGCCGATCAACGCGCGGGCGCCGTCTTCGAGGGTGTCGGCGCCGGTGAGCCCGAGGACCTGCTGTTCGTTGGGCAGCAGGTAGTCCAAAGAGGACAGCGCGGGGGCGATCCAGGCCAGGATGCCGGGATCGCCGGGCGCGAGCAGGTCGGCCGAGGTGACCACGCCGGCCGCCCGGGCGGGGGAGAGGATCTTCGCCGCGTTCTCCCCGCCCATCAGCTCGGGCGCGCCGAGGTGCAGGTGGGTCGCCTGGGCGACTTCGGTTTCCGGGATGTCGTCCGGCCCGTAGGTGAGGTTGGCGCCCGGGACGTGGAAGGCGGGGCGGCTGCCGTCGGGCCGGATGGGCAGCACCGACGCCGAGGTCTGCACGTCCGCGCGGCGGACCACCAGCGAGGTGTCGATGCCGAACCGGGTCAGCATGGCCAGCAGCAGGTCGCCGATCGGGTCGTCGCCGATCGCGCCGGCGGTGCGGACGGACGCGCCGAGCTTGGCCAGGGTCAGCGCGGTGCCGGCCGCGGTCCCGGCCGGGCCGAACCGGATCTGCTCGACCAGGGTCGCGCCCTGCCCGTCGGGGATCGCTTCCACGGGCTGGACCTGCACGTCGAACACGTGCGCGCCGAGCGTGATCACCGTTTGCGTCACAGATCCTCCTCGATCCGTCGGGTGCTGCCGTACCCCCGCCGCAGGGCGGCTTCGATCACCGCGGTCTGCTGGGCGGTGTCCAGGACCCGGGGGGTGCCCATCGACGCGGCGTTCCGGTAGAGCTCGCAGGCCCACTCGAGCAGCAGCGCGTTGTCCACCGCCGCCGTCAGCGTGGGGCCGTGCACGACGGCGCCGTGGTTGGCCATCAGCGCCGCCGACTTGCCCTCGAGCGCGGTCCACACGTGCTCGGCCAGCTCGTCGCTGCCGAAGACGGCGAACGGCGCGACGCGCACGGCCCCGCCGAGCAGCAGCTGCTGGTAGTGCACGCAGGGGAGCTCGTCGAGCACGAGGGAGATCGCGGTGGCCTGCGGCGAATGCGTGTGCACGACCGCGCCGGCGCCGGAACGGCGGTAGATCCCGAGGTGCAGTTCCAGTTCCGACGTCGGCGCGAGGTCCCCGGCGACGACGGTCCCGGCCAGGTCGACGACGGTGATCTGCTCCGCCGTGGCCTTCCCGAGCACGACGCCGGTCGCGGTCACCGCGACGTGGTCGCCCACGCGCACGCTCACGTTGCCGGCGGTGCCGATGAGCAGCCCGGCGCCGGCCAGGTCGTGGCAGGCTGCGACCACCGCCTGCCGCTCGGCTCGCAGCAGCGCTGTCCCCGATGTCATCGGCTCAGCGTAGGGCAAACGTGAAACAAAGTCACGTTCAGGTTTGGCGAGCTGCCGTGGCCGTCTAGGTACGTCCCGGAATGAGGGGTCTCGCTGCCGGTGGTCGTGGTGATCACGCCGCTGGTCGAGAGCCCGCCGGGCAGGCCGTTAGGTCGAGCGGTAGGTGGCGAGGTCGGACTCGGCGTTGGAGTCCACAATGGCCACGGTGGCCGACGCGCTGCCGGTCGCGGTGAAATCGCGCGCGGAGCGCAGCCCGGAGAGCCCGAAGCCGCCCGGCAGGGCGTTCGGCCAAAAGCGTTGCCTTGCCGGGCTTTGCGGCCGGTGCACAGACGCTCGGTCGGGTGGGCCGCGGCGGCGGAGGTGCGACGTGGTGGGGTCCATGGGTGTCCTGTTCGTACAGTCCGCCGTCGCGGTCTCGAAGCGGGCGAAATGCTCGGGTGGCGGGCGCGTGTGCGGTGGTTGCGCCGCGGTGAACCGAACGGGCCGGTGGCTCGTGTAGCCGGATGGGTGTGGAGCGGAAGTACGGGAGATCGCTTGTGACTGCCATTGAGGAAAGCCGCCGGGAGCGGGACGGGCGGCGGGGCTGGAACGCCGATCCCGTCCTCGTCCTGACGTTGGTCCTGTTGGTCGGATTCCTCGCGCAGGGCCCGGTTCGTCGGCTGCTGTCCACTCCGGTCATGCAGAGCTGGATGACGGTGTTCGTCGCGGTGGTCGTGCAGGCGCTGCCGTTCCTCGTCCTCGGCGTGCTCCTCTCGGCCGGGCTCGCGGTCTTCGTGCCGCCGTCGTTCTTCACGCGCGTGCTGCCGAAGCGGCCGTCGCTGGCGGTGCCGGTCGCCGGGCTGGCCGGTGCGGTTCTGCCCGGCTGCGAATGCGCGTCGGTGCCGGTGGCCGGCGCGCTGGTGCGCGGCGGCGTGACCCCTGCGGCGGCGGTGGCGTTCCTGTTGTCGGCGCCCGCGATCAACCCGGTGGTGCTGACGGCGACCGCGGTCGCGTTCCCCGGCCAGCCGCGGATGGTCCTCGCGCGGTTCGCCGCGAGTCTCGCGGCGTCGTGCGTGATGGGCTGGCTGTGGCAGCGGCTCGGCCGCCCGGACTGGCTGCGGCCCCGCCGGCACGACCACGGTGACGGCGGAACCCGGGGAGCGGTGTTCTGGGGATCGGTGCGGCACGACGTGATGCACGCGGGCGGGTTCCTCGTCGGCGGCGCGATGGCCGCCGCCACCCTCAAGGCCGTGGTGCCCGCGACCTGGCTGCACGCCGCGGCCGGTCAGCCGGTGGTGGCGGTACTGGCCCTTGCGGTGCTCGCGGTGCTGCTGTCGATCTGTTCGGAGGCCGACGCGTTCGTCGCGTCTTCGCTGACGCAGTTCTCCCCGACGGCCCGGCTGGCGTTCCTCGTCGTCGGCCCGATGATCGACCTCAAGCTGTTCGGCATGCAGGCCGCCACGTTCGGCCGCGGGTTCGCGCTGCGGTTCGCGCCGGTGACCTTCGTCGTGGCCGTCCTGGCCGCGGTCGTGACCGGGGCGGTGCTGCGGTGAACCGGACCGTGCAGGCGATCCTGCTGTTCCTCGTCGGTGGCGTCCTGCTCCACGCCGGTGTCACCGGGCTGTACCTGCGGTACGTCAAGGCCGGTCTGCAACCGCTGGTGCTGGCCGCGGGCGTGGTGCTGGTGGTCGCGGCCGCGGCGACGGTCTGGTACGCCCGGCGGCGCCCGGGCGGGCAGCGGGCACCCCGGGTTTCGTGGCTGCTGGTGCTGCCGGTGTTCGCGCTGGTCCTCGCCGCACCACCGGCGTTGGGGTCCTACAGCGCGATGCGCGCCGGCACCGCGGTGACGGCGCCGCGGATCGTCACCCCGCTCCCGGCCGGCAACCCGGTGCGCTTGACCGTGATCGACTACGCGGACCGCGCGGTCTACGACCACGGCCGGTCGCTGGCTGGGCGGACCGTCACGATCACCGGCTTCGTGGCCTTCGATTCCGGCGGCGTGCCGTACCTGGTCCGCATGCTCCTGAACTGCTGCGCGGCGGACGCCCAGCCGGTGAAGGTCGGCCTGACCGGCCGGGTTCCGCCGGTGCTGCCACCGGATTCGTGGCTGGAGATCACCGGCGGCTACAGCGCCGAGCAGGTGCGGGATCCGGTCAACGGCGGCACCATCCCGTTCGTCGACGTCGGCCAGGCCCGGCCGGTGCCACCACCGGCCGACCCGTATGAAAGCCTCGGCTAAGGACCACTCACGACGGGTGTGGGCGGTCATCTGCCGGCCTGGGGGCCGATCATCGAGTTCACGTCGATCGGCGACGGGATGGCGCCGAGCTGCAGCAGGAGGTCCGGGACCCGTTGCAGGCGGCGGGAATCCAGGATCGAGCCGTAGCCCGGCAGGGTGAGCAGCTTGGCGGTGTCCTCGTCGATCTTGGCGAAGCGCACCAGCAGCGGTTCGACCTTGCCGCGGTCGAAGATGGCGTCGTGGGTGGCCTTCTGCATGGCCCGCTGGAACGCGGCCAGGGTCTTCGGGTTCTCCTTGACCCACTTCCGGGTCGCGCCGTAGCCGGTCAGCGGGAAGTCCTGCGTCGCCCCGGAGTTGATGTCGATCACCGGGATCGCGCCGGCCGTCTTGGCGGCCTGCGTGATGTACGGCTCCGGCAGGTACGCGGCGTCGGCCTGGCCCTGCTGCAGCGCCGCGGCGATGTTGGGCAGCGGGATCAGCACCCAATTCACCTTGCTGAAATCGACGTTGTGATCCTGCATGATCGAACGGGTGAGGAGATCCGAAGCCGTGTTCTTCGCCGTGATGGCGATCTTCGCGGTGGCCAGGTCGGTGATTGTTTTCACCGGCGAATTCGGGACCGTGACGATCGCATTGGACTTCGCGTTGACCGATGTCGCGTCGGCGACCAGCTGCATGTCGGCGGCGCCGCTGCTGCGTGCGGTGAAGAACGGCGGGTAGGTCGAGAAGGCGATGTCGACGTCGCCCGAGATCGACTTCGACAGCGACGCCTGGCCGCTGGCCGCGATGACGGACTCGACGGTGAGGCCTTCGGCCTGGAAGTAGCCTTCGTCCTGGGCCAGCCAGAACGGCGCGAGGTCCGTGGTGGGCAGGATCGAAACCTTCAGCGCCGTCTTCTCCAGCCCGCGGCCGCTCGACGAGGCACCCGAGCCGGTCGCGCCGAGCGCGCCGCAACCGGTTACGACCGTGACGACCGCGAGAGCGAGCGCAGCACGAACGCGGGCATTGCTCCTGACTATTCCGAACAAGGTCTGCTCCTCGAAGGAGATGACAGTTGATGTACCGGCTCCAAGGAAGGTCGGTGATTCACTCCCCGGCGTCAGGCGGGCCACTGTAGGGACCCGTCGCGGCCCTTGACAATGCGTGATGGCGCCGGATCCGGGATTTCACCAGAATGGCGGCACGAATACTAGATCGACGATCTTGCGCGGTCGCCGGTCACCGAGTGTCCGGTGTGACGCTCGACGAAGGCGCGGACGGAGTGCGAAAAACGTGGCCGCGAGGGTGTCGGCAAAGCGGAAACACCAGATCGGCCGCCATATCCCGGAAGCCCGAACCCGGTGTAGTTGCCGCGGCGAAATCGCACTCGCCCGCCGGTTTTCGCGCCGTTGTCTGCCCAGGCAGGTAATGGTAGCGCCCATGTCGAAATCGTCGATGCCGCTGCCTCGTCGTCGCGGGCCGGGCCGGGGCCGGGAAGTTCACCCGTCCGTGGATGTGCTGTCAACGGCTTGCGACACAACGGATTCACCGGCCGGGCGCCCGGCGGTACCGCGGGTTGTCCGGACCAGTCGCACCCGCCCTGACCTGCGGCTCGGCGGCCGAAGATCCACCGCGTCCCGGCGGTTGAATCACGCCCGGATCACGAATCGGCGCATTTGCCGAATGGGAGGTTTACGCGCACGGAACGCGGGACTGCCGGCCGGTGTTCCGCGGTGGCCGAGTGCGCCCCTTGTTGGGGAAGAGGTTTTACTTCTAAACTCCCCCGTGTGCGACCGCTTACGGACGGTACTGAGCTACTGGTCGGCCGGGACAGCGAGCTGTCCCGGCTGGTCGCGTGGATCCGTGACGTCGCCGCGGGTCGCGGCCGCGCCGTGCTGGTCGACGGCGAGCCCGGGATCGGCAAGTCCGCCCTGGTCCGGTCCGCCTGCGCGGCCGCCACCGAAGCGGGCTGCCAGGTGTACTGGGGAGCCGGCGACGAGCTCGGGCAGGCGTTGCCGCTGCTGCCGCTGCTGGATGCCCTCGAAATCACGCCGGTCACCCGGGATCCCCGTCGTGACGCCGTTTCCGAACTGCTGGGCGGCGGAGCCGTCGCGGGCAAGGGTGCCGACCTCGCCGCCGCGGCCGCCGAACAGCTGATCGCGCTGGTGGACCAGCTGTGCCAGGACGGCCCGGCGGTGCTGGTCGTCGACGAGCTGCAGTGGGCCGACACCACGACGGTGGCGGTGTGGGGCCGGCTCGCCCGCTCGGTGCGGCAGCTCCCGTTGCTGCTGATCGGCGTGCTGCGGCCGGTGCCGCGCCGCGACGACCTGCGGTCGCTCTTCCGGATCGTCCGCCCGGCCGAGCGGCTGCGCCTGACCCGGCTGGCGGAACCGGCGGTGCTCGAGCTGGTGTCCGCGCTGGCCGGCGGCAAACCGGGCGCCCGGCTGGAGGAGCTGGCCGCCGGCGCGGCCGGGAACCCGTTGTACCTCACCGAACTCCTCGACGCGCTGACCAGGAGCTCGTGTCTCCAGGTCGATCCCGCGGGCATCGCGGAGCTGACCGGCGCGGCGACCCCGGACTCGCTGCCGGAGGCGATCGCGGACCGGCTGGACTTCCTCACCGAACCGGCGCGGCGCGTGCTGCGGACGGCCGCGCTGCTCGGCGTCGGCTTCTCGGTCGCGGACCTGATGACCGTGACGAACTCGTCGCTCGCCGAGCTGCTGCCCGCCCTCGACGAGGCCCGCGCCGCCGGCGTGCTGGTGGCGGCGGGGGACGACCTGGAGTTCCGCCACCCGTTGATCCGCACGGCGTTGTACGACGAGATGCCGACGGCGGTCCGGATCGCCTGGCACCAGTCCGCCGCGTGGGCGCTGGCCGAGGCGAACGCCCCGGTCGAGCGGGTGGCGCGGCAGCTGCTGCCGATGGTGTCCACAACGGACACCCGGGTGCCGGTCCCGGACTGGGCCGTGCAGTGGCTGCTCACCGTGGCCATGCCGTTGATCGGCCAGGCACCCGTGGTCGCCGTCGCGCTCCTGCGACGGGCGGTGCGAGACGCGCCGCTCGACGACGCCGTGACCGGGGCGCTGGCCTGCCGGCTCGCCGACGCCTACTACCGGGTGGGCAACGTGGCCCAGGCCGAGCGGATCGCCTGCCGCGCTTTGGATCGCGTCCGCGACCCCGACGTGCGCGTCGACCTGCACACGACGATCGTCCAGAGCCGCGGGACCGCCGGCCGCGCCGCCGAGTCCCTGCCGGCGCTCAACGAGGCGCTGACCCAGCCGGGGCTGCAGGCCCGGCACCGGGCCAGGTTGCTGGTGCTCATCGCGCGGATCCGGCGTGTCCTCGGCGAGGTCGACTCCGCGGGCCGGGCCGCTTCCGCGGCGCTGGCGGAACTCGGCTCGGCCGAAGACCGCTGGGCGACCGGGTGGGCGTTGCACGTGCTGGGCCAGGGCGCGATGGCACGCGGCGAGTGGGCCGCGGCGCTGCCGTTGTTCGAGCGCGCGATCGCCGTCGTGCGCGGGGACCCCACGCTGATCGAGCTCACCTTGCTGCTGCGCATCAACCAGTCGGTCACCTTCGGCGCGCTCGACCGCTACGCCGACGCGCTCACCGCCGCCGGGCAGGCGCGCGAGCTGGCCGAGCGCACCGGCAGCGAGGCGCGGCTGACCCAGGTCCAGAGCGCGATCGGGCAGCTGATGCTGGGGGCCGGCCGGTGGGACGACGCGCTGGCCGAGGTCGACGTCGTGCCGGACGACCAGAAGGACCCGGGCGTGGTGTGCTGCGACCACGGCGTCGCCGCCATCATCCACTTCCACCGCGACGAGACGACCGCGGCCCACCGCCACCTGGACGTCGCCGCGCGGCATTCGGAACGCGCCGGCGACGAGGTGGTGGAACCCCTGCTCCGTGCCCGCAGCCTCGCTTTCGAGCACGCCGGGGCGCCGGAGCGGGCGCTCGCCCTGCTGACCGCTGTGCCGGCCGGCGAAGACGCGGGGGAGGAGCGGCTGGGCGACGCCGCCCGGCTGGCGATGACGATCGGCGACGTGCGGACCGCGGCGGAGATCGAGGCCCGGGCGCGCGGGATCGCCGCCGAGTCCGCCGTTCCGCACCGCCGCGCGCTGGCCCTGTACTGCCGCGGCCTGCTCGAGCGCGACGGGACGATGCTGCTGCGGGCCGCCGACGGCTACGCCGACGCGGGACGGCCGCTGTCGCAGGCCAAGGCCCTGGAGGCGGCCGCGCTCGCCTTCGCCGACACCCATGCGGAAGACCGCGGTTCGGCGCGGGCCGCCTTCACCCACGCCATCGACCTCTACGCGGAGCTGGACGCGCAATGGGACGTGGCGAGGCTGCGCGCCCAGTTCCGGGCGCTCGGCATCCGGCGCGGCCCCAAGGTGAAGCACCGCCAGGCCACGCACGGCTGGGAAAGCCTCACCCCGACCGAGGGCCGGATCGCCGCGCTGGTGGTGGAGGGCCTGTCCAACCCGCAGATCGCGGCCCGCCTCTACCTGTCCCCGCGCACGGTCGGCACGCACGTCTCGCACATCCTCACCAAGCTCGGCGTGCATTCCCGCATCGACATCGCCCGGGAAGCGGCCCGCCACCAGTCCGCCTCCGGCTGAGTTCCTTTCCCGGCGGGCGGTCTGTCGCGCCAGGTCGTGAGTGGTAAAGCGGGTTCTAACCCGCCTTACCACTCACGCCGTCGGGTCAGGCAGCGACCTCGGGAGCGTCGTCCTGGGGGTGCACGGTGATCGGCTGGGTGGCTGCCGGCTCCGGGGCCGGGGCCGGGGCGGGTGCCGGTGCCGGGGTGCGGCGGAACACCGCGATGTGGCCGCTGACCATCTGGCCGAGCAACACCGCCAGTACCAGCATCAGCGGGGTCCGCCAGGTCCCCGTTCCCGTGTGCAGCCAGCCGCAGACCAGCACGCCGAAGCCGGCGATGACGTACCCCACGCCCTGGACCACCGCCGACAGCGCCACCGAGCTGTCCTTGCTGCGCAACGAAATGGTCGTCAGGGCGAAGGCGAGCGCCCCCATCCCGGTGCCCGTGGCCGCGGCCCACAGCCACGGGGCGGCCGCGGGGGCCAGGAGCAGCCCGGTCACGCCGATCACGTTCGGTGTGGCGAGGACGACCACGAGCAGGGTCTGGTTGCGCCAGCGGCGGGTCCAGCCCGGCACCAGCCACATCATCGGCAACCCCATGGCCATCGACAACGCGAGGCACGCCCCGGCCGTCGTCGAAGGCACCCCGGCGCTGCGCAGGATGCCGGGCAGCCAGCCCATGACCAGGAACGTCACCGTCGAAATGAGTCCGAAGTGGATGGTCAGGGCCGAGGCGCGCACCGTTCCGGGGGCCCTCCGCGGCGACACGAACTCGCCGGGGGTGCGCTGCCACACCTGCTGGGCCAGCAGCGCCGTGGTCGCCCACACGCCGAGGGCGACCCGCCACGACGACGACATGACCGCCGTGGGCGTGACCAGCGCACCGGCCGTGCTGCCCACCCCGAGCCCGAAGGTGAAGGCGGCGGAACCCTGGGCCAGCAACGGCAGCATGGTGCCGAGCACCGCGATGGACAGGCAGGCCAGCGCCGTCCCGACCAGCAGTTCCACCGGGCCGCCGAGGACCCGCCCGGCCAGTGACAGCACCAGCCCGACGAGGGCCACGGTGACGGTCCGGTGCGTCCCCACCCAGCGGCACAGCCACGGCGTCGCCCAGCCACCGAGGCCGATGGCCCACAGGGGCAGGGCGACGAGCACCGCGGCGACGAGACCACCGGCGACGGAGATGTCCGGCAGGGCGGCACCCAGGCTCGTGACGGCCGGCCGCAGGTTCAGGGCCAGAACGAAGATGACCAGAGTGGAGACGGTGGTGGTGGCACGCGACATCGCTCCTCCTCGGCGTCGAGGCCGGAGCGTCATACTCCGTAACGCAATGTTTCGCGGTGGGGCGCATTTCACACATCCGTCACCTGACGGATGAACGAAAATTCTTGTCCCTCAACGATTTGCGCCGTTCCGATGGCTCTGCGAATGGGCGTGCATCGGCACGGACGGACCTCGCCGGAACCCGGTTCGGTCACTGTCCGTGGCCGGTGCGGCCGGTCGCCGGCCGGGAGTTGCCCGGCCGGCGCAACCGGGAACCGGAGCGATGACGCTCAGGAGTGGCAGCCCGCCCGACGCGGCTCGGCGGGCAGATCCTGCGTGCGTTCGCCGCCCCGGGGCCCCGACCCCGCGCTTCAGACTTGAAACGTAACAACCCATCGTAGTAGCGTCGCCGGACAGCAGTCATTGAAACCTTTTAATCTACGAAGGCGGGTGCGCATGAAGGTCGCCGTGCTCGTCACCTGCATCAACGACGCGCTGTTCCCCGACACGGGGAAGGCGGTGTTCCGGCTGCTGCGCCGCCTGGGCGTGGACGCGGACTTCCCGGAGGCGCAGACCTGCTGCGGCCAGCCGATGGTCAACACCGGCTACCTCGACGAGGCCGCGGGCGTGGTCCGCGCGTTCACCGATGCGTTCGCTGGGTACGACCACGTCGTCACGCCGTCGGGCTCGTGCGCCGGCTCGGCCCGGCACCAGCACGGCCTGGTTGCCCGGCGCGCGGGGGAGCCGCGGCTGGCCGAGACCGGGCCGAAGGTGCGCGAGCTGAGCGAGTTCCTCGTCGACGTGCTCGGCGTGACCGACGTCGGCGCGTACTTCCCGCACCGCGTCACCTACCACCCGACCTGCCACTCGCTGCGCATGCTCGGCGTGGGCGACAAGCCGCTGCGGCTGCTGCGGGCGGTGCGCGGGCTCGACCTCGTCGAACTGCCCGCCGCGCAGGAGTGCTGCGGGTTCGGGGGCACCTTCGCCGTCAAGAACGCCGAGACGTCCACCGCGATGGGGGCGGACAAGGCCCGGCACGTCCGCGAAACCGGGGCGGAGGTGCTCGTCGCCGGGGACAACTCCTGCCTGCTGCACGTCGGTGGCCTGCTGTCGCGGCAGCGGTCCGGCGTCCGCGTGCTGCACCTGGCCGACGTGCTGGCTTCGACCGAGGAGGACGCGTGAGCGCCACGTTCGTCGGCATGCCCGCCTTCCCGGCGGCGGCCCGGGAAGCGCTCGCCGACACGCAGCTGCGGCGCAACCTGGCCCACGCCACCGGCACGATCCGCGCCAAGCGCGCGGCCGTCGTCGGCGAGGTGGCCGAATGGGAGGAACTGCGCCTGGCCGGCGCCGCGATCAAGGACAACACCCTGCGCCGCCTCGACGAGCACCTGCTGACCCTCGAAGCGGCACTGCAGGCGCGGGGAGCGACCGTGCACTGGGCACGGGACGCGCCGGAGGCGTGCGAGATCGTCGCGCGCATCGCGCGGGACCACGGCGTCGACGAGGTCGTCAAGGTCAAGTCGATGGCGACCCAGGAGATCGGCCTCAACGAGGCGCTCGCCGAGCACGGCGTCACCGCCTGGGAGACCGATCTCGCCGAGCTCATCGTGCAGCTCGGCGACGACCTGCCCAGCCACATCCTGGTGCCGGCGATCCACCGCAACCGCGCGGAGATCCGGGAGATCTTCCGTCGCGAGATGGCCGCGGCGGGCCGTCCGTCGCCCGACGGCCTGACCGACGACCCCGCCGAGCTGGCCGGCGCGGCCCGGCTGCACCTGCGCGAGAAGTTCCTGCGGGCGAAGCTGGCGGTCTCCGGCGCGAACTTCGCCGTCGCCGAAAGCGGCACCCTGGTCGTCGTCGAGTCCGAGGGCAACGGCCGGATGTGCCTGACCCTGCCCGAGGTGCTCGTTTCGGTGGTGGGCCTCGAAAAGGTGGTGCCCACGTGGGCCGACCTTGACGTGTTCCTCCAGCTCCTGCCGCGCTCGAGCACCGGCGAGCGGATGAACCCCTACACCTCGACGTGGTCGGGCGTGACCCCGGGCGACGGGCCGCAGGAACTGCACGTGGTGCTGCTGGACAACGGCCGCACCCGCGCGCTCGCCGACGAGGTCGGCCGGCAGGCGCTGCGCTGCATCCGCTGCTCGGCGTGCCTGAACGTCTGCCCGGTGTACGAACGGACCGGCGGCCACGCCTACGGTTCGGTCTACCCCGGGCCGATCGGCGCGATCCTCAACCCTCTCCTCAAAGGCGTGGGCGTCGACGAGCAGACCGATTCGCTGCCGTACGCGTCCAGCCTGTGCGGCGCCTGCTTCGAGGCGTGCCCGGTGCGCATCGACATCCCGGAAGTCCTGGTGCACCTGCGTTCCCGGGTGGTCGACGCGCACCGCGGCGGGCCACCGAAACCCGAGGCGGTGGCGATGAAGACGGCGTCGTGGGTGCTCTCGGACGCCCGGCGGCTGGGGTTGGCCGAACGCGGCCTGGGGGTCGCGAACCGGGCCCTGACCCGGTTCGGCCGCCGTCTGCTCCCGGGCGGCCGCCGCGCCCTGTCCCACCTGCCGTGGCCGGGTTCACTGTGGACGGACAGCCGCGACCTGCCCGCGCCGCCGCGCGAGTCGTTCCGGTCCTGGTGGGGGAAGCGATGAACGCGCGCGAGGAAATCCTGGCCGCCGTCCGGGGTGCGCTTCGGCACGCGGACCGCGCGGAAGCGGTGGTGCCCCGCGGGTATCGCGCGACCGTCGCGCACGCGGACGTCGAGTTGTTCGCCGAGCGCGTGCTCGACTACCGCGCCGCCCTCACGCGCTGCACCGCCGCCGAACTGCCGGATGCTCTCCACGCGGCCTTGCGGCCGGCGCGGAAAGTCCTGGTCCCCGAAGGGTTCCCGGTCGACATCGGCGGCTCGCCGCCGCCCTCGACCACCGCGGAGCTGGCGGAGTTCGACGCCGTCGTCACCACGGCCGCGCTGGGCATCGCGGCCACCGGCACGATCGTGCTCGACCACGGTCCGGGCCAGGGCCGGCGGGCGCTGAGCCTCGTGCCGGACGTGCACGTGTGCGTGCTGCGGGAGGAGCAGATCGTGCCCGGCGTGCCGGAGGCGGTGGCCGCGCTGGACCCGGCCCGCCCGCAGACCTGGATCAGCGGGCCGAGCGCGACCAGCGACATCGAGCTGACCCGGGTGGAAGGCGTGCACGGGCCGCGGAGCCTGCACGTCATCGTCGTCGGGGACGGAAGCTAGCCGACCAGCCGGGGCAACAGCTCCCGCACCCCGCGTCGCAGGTCGTCCAGCGCCGCCTCTTCGCCGGCCAGGTGCCGCAGCAGCGCCTGCTGGAACAGCCCGTCGAACAGCGCGTACGCGTCCGCCGCCGAGCAGGTCGGCTCGGCGGCGGCCAGCTCCGCGTAGGCGGTCACGTTGCGCCAGATCATGTCCCGGAGATTGTCGTCGATCTCGGCGACGTCCTCGCGGAACGCCGGCTCGAACAGGGACTGCGTGCGCAGGTCGTACCACATGCGGTGCATCAGCGGCGCCTCGCCGAGCGCCGCCGCCAGGCCGTCCGCGCACGCCGACGCCAGCTCGGCCGCCGTGTCCGCCTCGCCGACGCCGCCCTCGTAGCGCTGCACGCAGGCGGCCTTGTAGCGCCGCACGCAGTAGGTGATCAGCTCGACCTTGTCGGCGAAGTAGTAGTGCAGCAGCCCGTGGGAGAACTTCGTGTGCTCCGCGATCGTGCGCAGGCTGGTGCGGGCGTAGCCGAGGTCGGCCAGGGCCAGGAGCGCCGCGTCGGCCAGTTCCCGGCGGCGGTCCTCGAACTTGTCGGCTGGGGTCCGGCGCCTCACGGCGGGTGCGCTGGTCACAGCGCCGAAGATACCATCCGGCCGCTTTCTGGCCAATCGTCCAAGAAAATCTTGACATTCGTCCAGGCGGCGGTCATGGTCGTCACCAGCCACCGGCGAAGTCGGGAGGGACGACGATGTCTCTGTTCTTCTACCTCGAAAAAGGCGCCTCCCTGGACCCCGGGGCGCCCTGCTTGACCCTCGACGGGGTCTCCCGGTCCTACGGCGAGGTCGTCGAGCTCGCCGAGGCCGTCGCCCGGGCGTTGCGGCGCTCCGGCGTCGCCCCGGGGGACAAGGTCGGCATCCTCTCGGCCAACGACCCGACCGCGTTCACCTGCGTCTTCGGCATCTCGCGGGCCGGCGCGGTGTGGTGCCCGATCAACCCGCGCAACGCGGCCGCCGAGAACGCCGAGCTCCTGGACCTCTTCGACTGCACGACCCTGGTCTTCCAGCCCGCCTTCGAGGACCTGGTCCGCCGGATCGCCCCGCAGCTGCCGAAGCTGACCACCCTCGTCCGGCTCGGTGAGGGCGACGGCTTCGCGCCCGGCTTCGACGACTGGGTCGGCCAGGCGAAAGACGACCCGCCCGCGGTGGCCGCCCAGCCGGACGACGTCGTCGCGCTCGTGGGTACCGGTGGCACCACCGGGCGGCCCAAGGGCGTCATGCTCACCGGCCGCAACCTCGAGGTGATGTCGGCGATCACGCTGATGAGCTACCCCTTCGAGGGCCGCCCGGTGTACCTGGCCCTGGCCCCGCTGACCCACGCGGCCGGTGTCCTGTGCTTCCCGGTCCTGGCCCGCGGCGGCGAGGTCGTGATCATGCCGAAGCCGGACGTCGGCCGGTTCCTGGAGCTCATCGAACGCCACCGCGTCACCCACACGTTCCTGCCGCCGACGCTGATCTACCTCGTGCTCGACCACGAAGCCCTGGACGGCTCGGATCTGTCGTCGCTGCAGTGCTTCTGGTACGGCGCGGCCCCGATGTCGACGGCCCGGCTGACCGAAGCCCTCGACCGCATCGGGCCGATGGCCCAGCTCTTCGGCCAGTCCGAGGCGCCGATGATGATCTCGACGATGTCGCCCGCCGAGCACCGGCGTCCCGACGGCACCGTCCACACCGGACGGCTGGCCTCCGCCGGACGGCCGTCGCCCCTGGTCACGGTGGCGATCCTCGACGGCGACGGAAAGGCCGTACCGCAGGGCGAACGCGGCGAGATCTGTGTCCGCGGCTCGCTGGTGATGGCGGGCTACTACCGCAACCCGGAAGCCACGGCGGAGGCGTCGGCCCACGGCTGGCACCACACCGGGGACATCGGGTTCCTCGACGGCGAAGGCTTCCTCCACATCGTCGACCGGGCCAAGGACATGGTCATCACCGGCGGGTTCAACGTCTACTCCGCCGAAGTCGAGCAGGCGGTGCTGGCCCACGACGCGGTCCGCGACTGCGCCGTGATCGGCCTGCCCGACGACAAGTGGGGCGAACGGGTCACCGCCGTCGTCCAGCTCCGGCCGGGCGCCGAACTGGAAGACGGCGAGCTGATCGCCTTCGTCAAGGACCGCATCGGCAGCGTCAAGGCGCCGAAGCAGATCGAAGTCTGGCCGGACCTGCCCCGCTCGACCGTCGGCAAGGTGCTGAAGGCCGAGATCCGCACGACCCTCGCCACCCGTTGAAGGAGAACACATGAAACTCGCGCTCTACCTGCCGAACTTCCGGGACAAGGTGACCGTGCGGGAGCTCGAGGACCTCACCGCGCTGGCCGAGGACCTCGACTTCGACTCCGTCTGGACGCTCGACCGGATCATCGTCCCGGAGACGTCGGACACGCAGGAGATGCAGTACTCCTTCGGCATGATCGAGGGCTTTCCCAAGGGGCTGCCGGTCAGCTCGCGGGGTGAGTTCCTGCAGGGCATGCCGCTGATCCCGTGGCTGGCGGCGAAGACGTCGAAGGTGCGGATCGGGATGAGCATCATCGACACGCCCTACCGCTCGCCCGGTGTCCTCGCCGCGGAACTCGCGACCATCGACCACCTGTCGGGCGGCCGGCTCAACGTCGCCGTCGGCTCCGGCTGGATGCCCGAGGAGTTCGCCGCCGCGAGCGCGTCGCACATCTTCCCCAAGCGGCACAAGCACGTCCGGGAGACCCTGGAGATCATGCAGGGCATCTGGACCAACGATCTGTTCGAGTACCACGGCGAGTTCGCCGACTTCCAGCGCAGCGGTTTCGGCGCGAAGCCGGTGCAGAAACCGCACCCGCCGATCTTCTTCAGCGGCCTCAAGGACGCGAAGCGGTCGGCCGCGCGCATCGCGAAGTACGGGCTCTCCGGCTGGATCGGCATCCAGGACTCACCCGAGGACATCCGGCGCTGGCGCACCGAGATCCAGCGCGAGCTCGACGCCCTCGACACCCCGCGGTCGGTCGACGACCTCGAGATCGCCAGCATGATCTGGTTCGTCATCACCGACCAGGACATGGACCAGAGCCCCATGGGCAAGGGCACCAACCTGCTCGTCGGCTCGCAGGCGCAGATCACCGACCAGCTCAAGCGCTACCGGGAAGCCGGGCTGACCATGCCGTTCCTGTGGCCGCCCTTCCAGGACGTCCCGGTGGCGAAGACCCTCGACGACCTGAAGCGCCTCAAGGAAGAAATCCTCCCCAAGATCGACGCGATGTGAAAGGGACCAGCATGTCCGAACTCGAAGGAAAGCGCGTCTTCGTCACCGGCTCCGGCGCCGGCATCGGCAAGGCCATCGCGGCCCTGTTCACCGAACGCGGCGCCCGGGTGGTCGTGAGCGACCTCGATTCCCTGTCGGCCAAGCAGGCGGCCGACGAGATCGGCGCGGCCGGCGTCGCCAACTGCGACGTCACCGACGAAATCCAGGTGCAGTCGGCGATCCAGCAGGCCGTCGACCTCCTCGGCGGGCTCGACGTCCTAGTGAACAACGCGGGGATCGAGGTGTCGTCACCGCTGTTGCAGCAGCCGACGGAGAGCTTCGACAAGATCTTCGCGGTCAACGTCCGCGGCACGTTCGTGGCGATGAAGGCGGCGATCCCGCACCTGGTGGAGGCCAAGGGGAACATCGTCAACATCGCCTCGATCGCGGGCATCGGCGGCAGCCCCCTGCTCGGCTCCTACTGCGCGACGAAGGCGGCGGTCATCCAGCTGACCCGCGTGGCGGCGGTCGAGATGCGCCCGACGGGTGTCCGGGTCAACGCGGTCTGCCCGGGCTTCGCGGACACGGCCATGGTCGAGCGCCTGGTCCCGGACTTCGAGGCGGCCACCCAGGTCCCGTTCGGCGACCTCGTCGCGGCCAAGCAGGGCCGGCTGGGCACCCCGCAGGACATCGCGGAGGTGACGGCGTTCCTGGCGTCGGACCGGGCGAGCTGGATCACCGGCAGCCACTACGTCCTCGACGGCGGGCTGACCGCATCCCTGGTGTGAGGACCGCCTGAACCCACCTCCGGAAAGCCGGGGAGTTCGCGCTCCCCGGCTGGAGGTGCGGTGGCATGGACATCGGCATCGGCATCGGCAGGGCGGAGCACCCGGCCGACCGGCTGTCCTCAGGCCGGAAGCGCCTTGAGCACGTCCGGCACGGGGTTGGCCTCCGGCACGGTGCGCAGCACCTCGTCGAGCAGTTCGACCCGGCGCTTCGTCAGCTTCGTGACCCCGTCGGCCAGGGCCTCGCACGTGGCACGGGCCTCGTCGAGGTACCAGCGGAGGATGTCCACGCACGACTGGGCCCGATCGGCGGGAATCGCGATTTCCGCCGGGGGTGCCTTTTCCTTGGCCTTCGAATCGATCGCCGAAACGACGGCGGAGGCTGCCGCGATCCCGAACGAAATGCTGTACGGGAGCGCCGGGAGGAAGCCGGCCAAGGTGAGCAGGACCGCCAGGGCCTTGACCACATCGCCGCTGTTGGAGGCTTCGAGACGGCGCATGGCCGCGACCGTCTGCGCCATGATCCCGTCGAGCTGGTTCCTGGCCGCCTTCACCAATGCGGCGTACGCGATCAGCGTCGCACCGAACTCCGCGTACATCGGCCCGCGGACGTAGATGACGAAATTCACCAGCTCGGCGAACTTCCGCACGGCGGCGTCCTTGGCGGGACCGCTCCAGTCCGCGTGGGTCACCGCCGTCTGGGCGCTGGTGATCTGTCCCAGGTCGGCCAGGGACTCCTTGACGTCGCCCGAAGCCGAGCCGTCGTCTCCCTGTTTGAAGAACGCGAGGTTGTAGTACGCCCAGTCGATCGGCGTGACGTACCCTTCCTGGTCTTCGGTCACCGTCCCGCCCATGTTCAGGTCCTGCCCGCAGAGCACCTCGGCGAAGGCCAGGCAGTGTTCCGGGGTCGTGCCGAGGTGCTGGAGCACCGTGTGCAGGAACTCCGGCTTGGCCGCGGCGTTCTGGTAGGCGTCCGGAGTCGCCACCGGAATCGAAGACGGCTTGTAGTCGCGATGGGGAACGCCGTGGTTGTGGAGCTCCTGCACCCGCCCGTTGACGTTCGCGATGCACGGAACCCACGCGTAGACCTCGGTACTGGCCGCCAGTGCCTCCAGGCACGCGGAAAACGGCGCGGCGTGCGGCAGCTCGGTGACGTCCACCTCGGCCAGCAGCCTGCCCGCCTTCGCATCCGGTGGCGGTGGCCACTCGAGTGTCATGATTCCCCCTAGGGTTACCCCATCTTGCCCAGGATGTCGTGAAGCTGCGACCGCGCGGAGTCGTCGGAATCGGCGTACAGCTTGATCGCCTGCTTGACCGCCTCGCCGTGTTCGTCGATCAGGCCGACGAACAGCTGGTCGAGGGCGAGCATCCGGTGGAAGTCCTTGACCCACTCCCGGCCGAAAGCCTGGTAGCTCGCCTGGAAGGCGCCGGTCTCGCCCGCGTGGCCACCGAAGAACGTGAACTGGAGGCTGCTCTCCAAGCCGCCCAGCCGGTCGACCTTGGCCTGGAAGTGGTCCCGCACCTCGACCAGCTTCTGCCGCATCTGCTCCATGCTGATCAGATCGGCCCGGAAGCCGGCGGCGGTACCTTCGTCGTGCGGACCCGGATCCATGCGACCACCCCCGACCGCGATGGTAGCCCCGGTCGCCTGCCGGCGGGCGGGAAACGGATATTCCCAGCGAACTTCGGCCGTTGTTCCGGCCGGGCCGCAGGTGCTATACCGACAGCTGCCCGGTGTCGCGACGACGCGATGCCACGAGCGAGCGGAGTCTCCGGTGGCAGACCGTGCTGTGCGCTCATCCGCCGTGGTGGCGGCCCTCGCCGCGCCCGTCCTCCTGCTGGGATCCGCGACCGCGGTGGCGGCGCCCGGAAACCCGCCGGGGCGGCAGTTGACGATCGAGACCGTGTCGAACCCGCGGGCGGCGCTCGTCAGCGGGGGACAGATTCTGGTCAGGGTCGTTCCGGCGGAACGGCGGGTCACCGTCAGCGCCAACGGCCACGACGTCACCTCGAGCTTCCGCGCACAGCCGGACGGCAGCCTCCTCGGCCTGGTGACCGGCCTGCGCGACGGTGCCAACGACCTGAGAGCCCGGGCGAGCGGGCCCGGCCCGGACCGGCGGGCGACCCTGCGCGTCACCAACCACCCGATCACCGGCCCCGTCTTCTCCGGCGCGCAGCAGCTCCCGTTCTACTGCGAGACCCAGGCGTTCGGCCTGCCCGCGGCGACGCAGCCGTTGTGCAGTGCGCCGACGCAGGTGAGCTACCAGTACCGGACGACCGCCGGGACGTTCGCGCCGCTCGCGGACCCGGCAGCCCGGCCCGCGGACCTGGCGACGGCCACGGTCGGCGGCCACGCGGTGCCGTACGTGGTCCGCGTCGAGCGCGGCACGATCGACCGCGCCGTCTACGAGATCGCGGCGCTCTACGACGGCGAGCCGTCGCCCCTCGCGCCGGAGGGCGGCTGGAACGGGAGGCTGGTCTACACCTTCGGCGGCGGCTGCAACGCGGGCTACCACCAGGGCAGCTCGACCGGCGGGGTGCTGAACGACCTGTTCCTGGCCCGCGGCTACGCCGTTGCGTCTTCGACCCTCAACGTGCTCGACAACAACTGCAGCCCGATCATTTCGGCCGAAGCGGCGATGATGGTCAAGGAGCACTTCGCCGAGACCTACGGCCCGATCGCGCACACCATCGGCTGGGGTGGCTCGGGCGGGGCGATCCAGCAGTACGACATCGCGGAGAACTACCCCGGCATCGTCGACGGCATCATCCCCGGCGTGTCGTTCCCCGACCCGCTGAGCACGGGTGGCCCGGTCTCGGACTGCCGCCTGCTGGAGCGGTACTTCGCCGGCCCGGGCGCGTCGTTCACCGCGGCGCAGAAGCAGGCCGTCGCGGGTTTTGCCAGCTACGACACGTGCGTCTCTTGGGACAAGACCTTCGCCAGCCGCGCCACCGCCACCGGCAGCTGCAACGCGGCCATCCCGGTCGCGGCGCGGTGGGACCCGGTCACCAACCCGGGCGGGGTGAAGTGCAACTCCAATGAACAGCTGGTCAACCAGCTCGGCCGGGACCCGCGGACCGGGTTCGTGCGCAGCCCGCTGGACACCACGGGTGTGCAGTACGGCCTGGCCGCGCTGAAGGCCGGGACGATCACCGCGGCCCAGTTCGTGGACCTCAACTCCGCGATCGGCGGCCTGGACCACACCGGAACGCCCGTGCCGCAACGGATCGTGGCCGACCCGAAGGCCCTCGACGCGGTGTACGCCGAGGACATCGTGAACTCCGCGTCGCAAGGCCTGCGGGAGACGCCGATCATCGACCAGCGGACCGACCTCGACTTCGCCGGGTTCGGCAACGACATCCACACCACCGAATGGTCCTACGTGCTGCGGCAACGCCTTTTGCGCGCCAACGGCACCGCCGGCAACCAGGTGATCATCGAAAACCACGCCACCCCGGCCGAAGCGGCGGCCGCCAGTGCCTACGAACTCGACGCCATGGACCGCTGGCTCACCGCGATCGACGCGGACGGTTCCCACCGGAGCCGCCGGCAGAAGGTGCTGGCCAACCGCCCGGCCGACCTCGGCGACGGCTGCTACCTGTCGCCCGCATTGCGGATCACCGAGAAGTTGACGTACCCGGCGAGCGGGCAGTGCGGCGCGCAGTACCCGGTGGCGGCCAACCCCCGGATGGTCGCGGGTGAGAGCCTGGCCCTCGACGTGCTGAAGTGCCGCCTGAAGCCCCTGGACTTCCGCGACTACCCGGTCGCTTTCACCGCGGCGGAGCGGCAACGCCTGCGGGAGGCGTTCCCCGGCGGCGTGTGCGACTACCGCCGTCCGGGCGTCGGGCAACGCGCCCCGATCGGGACCTGGCTGAGCTACGGCGACGAACGCACCGGCACCACGCCGCCCACTCCGACGGCCGGCGGACGCTGACCCACGGTGAGCCGGCCCGGTACCTCCGGGATTCCCAGGCGTTGCGACGGAGGACTTGAGGACACGATCTGACCTATTTGGTCCTTAGCGTGGGATCACCCACGCGAAAGGACTTCCGATGACTGCCACCCCTGACGGCTACACCACGGTCGCGCCCTGGATCGTCACCAAGGACACCGGAGCGCTGCTGGACTTCGTCACCGCGGCCTTCGACGGCGTCGAACTGGGCCGGGTGCCCCTGGAGGACGGCAGCATCGGGCACGCCGAGATCCGGATCGGCGACACGGTCGTGCTCGCGTTCGACCAGCACGAGGACTGGCCCGGCCTGCCGTCGCTGTTGCGCGTCTTCGTGCCCGACGCCGACGTCGCGTTCGCTGCCGCGCTGCAGGCGGGAGCCCGCGAGGTGACCGCGTTGACGGACAACGCCTTCGGCCAGCGCGGCGGCCGGGTCCGCGACCCGTTCGGCAACATCTGGTGGATCACCGCCTCCGTCGAAACGGTGGCCCCGGACGAAGGCATGCGCCGGCTGGGCGAGCCCCGGTACCAGGAGCAGATGCGGTTCGCCCAGGAAACCCTCGACGCCGAACTGAGCGGCCGGGCCCGGGGCCGCGCGAGCGCGGTGATCACCTCGTAGCGGCGAACGCGGCGGCGCCCTCTCCGCCGGCTGTGCGACGATCGGCGGTGAACCCGGACCGGACGAAGGAGCCTCAGACCTTGCCCTTGGTGCACGCTCTGTGGTCTCCGGACCGAGGCCTGCTTCTCTGGGCGGAGCGCGACCGCGTCCCGGCGGGCACGTCGAGCCGTCCGGCGCGGATCGCGCTGGCGCACCCGTTCGCGGTCTCCAGCGCGGACCTGACCGCTCTGCACCCCGGCAAGCCCACGTCGGTGACGTTGCTGCTGCCGTCGCGGGCGAGCCGGCCGCTCGCCGCCGCCGAGCTGGGGGACGGCCGCAAACCGCGTGGCCCGGCGCCGTCGCTGCGGCCGTGGTCGGTGCCGGCGTTGGTCGTGGACGCGGCCGAGCTGGACGATCTCGACGACGCGGCCTCCTACGGCGGTTCGGTCACCCACCTGAAGGCGGTGGCCCGCCTGGCCACGGATCTGGTGCGCCGCGGCCGGGTGCTGCCGACGCTGGTCCGGCGGGGCGACGCGGCGGAGGCCCGGTGGCGCCCGGTGCTGCAGGGCGTGGACTTCGCCGCGTTCGAGGCGCTGGTCGCGGCCTTGCCCCCGGTCGGGCGGGCCGAGCAGATCGCGCCGCTCACCGGGGCCTCGCCGCGCGCGCTCGTCACCGACGCCTTGCACGCCCTGGTCGACACGGCGGTCCGGGACCGGCTGGCGCGGGCGGATCCGCCGGTCGGGCTGCGCGGGGGCCGCGGCCCGGCCGGGGTGTGGCTGTCCGCCCTGCCGGGCGGCGATCCCCGCGTCGAGCTGCCGCTGGAGGAGCTCCGGGTGCTGGCCGACGCCGTCGCGAAGTGGGACGAGGTCGCGGACACCGACGTCGTCGACGGCCGGGCCTGCTTCCGGCTGGCCGAAGTCGGCACCTTGCGCCCGCCGGAGGCGGACGATCCCGACGACCAGACCGGCGACGGCACCAAGTGGCAGCTGCAGTTCCTCCTGCGTGCCACGGCCGATCCGAGCCTGCTGCTGCCGGCCGGGCAGATCTGGTCGGGCGGGGCGAACGGGCTGGTCCGGGATCCGAGGGGCCTGCTCGTCGCCGAACTCGGCCGCGCCGCGCTGGTGGAGCCGATGCTGGCGCCGGCGTTGCGCCGGACCCGGCCGTCCGAGCACGACCTGACCGTCGAGGAAGCCGAACGGTTCCTCACCGTGGGCGCGCCCCGGCTGGTCGAAGCCGGGTTCGAAGTGCAGCTCCCGGCCACCTGGGACGGCAGGCGCCGGCTCGGCCTGCGGCTTTCCGTCCGCAGCTCACCGACCGAGCAGGTCGTCACCCGCAGCCGGGTGGGCCGCGACGAGCTGGCCGCGTTCCACTGGTCGATCGCGGTGGGCGACGAGGAAATCGGCCAAGAAACACTGGCCAAGCTCGTCGCGGCGAAAACCCCGCTGGTCCGGCTGCGGGGCCGGTGGATCAGCGTCGACGCCGACCGGCTCCGGGCCGGTCTCGAATTCCTGCGCCGCGACCCGCACCGGCGAACCCGGCGCCCCACCGCGGCCGAGCTGCTGGAGCTCGTCCGCCTCGGGACGGAGACGCCGCTGCCGGTCACCGACGTCCGCGCCGACGGCTGGGTCGGCGACGTCCTGGCCGAGCGGGTCGACCGGACCGTGCGGCCGGTCGCGCCGCCGCCGTCGTTCCGCGCCACGCTGCGTCCCTACCAGGAGCGGGGGGTCGCCTGGCTGGCGTTCATGGCGGCGCTGGGGCTCGGTGCGTGCCTGGCCGACGACATGGGGCTGGGCAAAACCGTCCAGACGCTGGCGCTCGAGACCGCCGAGCGGGCGGAGGGCGAGCGCCGTCCGACGTTGGTGCTGTGCCCGGTGTCGCTGGTCGGCATGTGGCAGCGGGAGGCGGCGCACTTCGCCCCGGACCTGCGGGTCCTCGCCCACCACGGCAGTGCGCGCGGGCACGGGGACACGCTCGCCGGGCAGGTCGCCGCCGCCGACCTCGTCGTCACGACCTACGCCACCGCCACCCGGGACGCCACCGAATTCGAGGCGTTCACCTGGCGACGCCTGGTGCTCGACGAAGCGCACGCCATCAAGAACGCCGACACCGCGACGGCCAAGGCCGTGCGGCGGCTCACGGCCGAGCACCGGCTCGCGCTGACCGGCACCCCGGTGGAGAACCGGCTGGCCGATCTGTGGTCGGTGCTGGACCTGCTCAACCCCGGACTGCTCGGCAGCAGGTTCGAGTTCCGGCGCCGGTTCGCGGTCCCGATCGAGCGCCGGGGCGACACCGCCACGGCCGCCGCGTTGCGCCGGCTGACGCAGCCGTACCTGCTGCGCCGGGTGAAGACCGACCCCGCGATCGTCCCCGAGCTGCCGGACAAGATCGAAATCCGGCAGGAGTACCGGCTCACCCGCGAACAGGGCACGTTGTACAGCGCGATCGTCGACGAGATGATGACGAAGATCGAGACCACCCACGGCATCAAGCGCCGCGGCAACGTGCTCGCCGCCATCACGAAGCTCAAGCAGGTCTGCAACCACCCCGCGCACCTGCTGCACGACGGCTCCCCGATCGGGCAGCGGTCCGGCAAGGTCAACCGCCTCGAAGAGGTCCTGGCGGAAATCCTGGCTTCGGGCGACCGGGCGCTGTGTTTCACGCAGTACACCGAGTTCGGCCACCTGCTCGTGCCCCACCTGTCGGACCGGCTCGGTGCCGAAGTCGGGTTCTTGCACGGGGGCCTGGCCCAAGGGGCGCGCGACGCAATCGTGGAACGCTTCCAGTCCGGCGACGGACCGAGGATCCTGCTGCTGTCGCTCAAGGCCGGCGGGTCCGGGCTCACGCTGACCGCCGCCACCCAGGTGCTGCACCTGGACCGCTGGTGGAACCCGGCCGTGGAGAACCAGGCCACCGACCGCGCGTTCCGGATCGGGCAGGGCCGCACCGTCCAGGTCCGGAAGTTCGTCTGCCCGGGCACCATCGAGGACCGCATCGAGACCCTGATCAGCAGGAAACGCGCGCTCGCGGGCATGGTCGTCGGCGAGGGCGAAGGCCTGCTGACCGAGCTGTCCACGGACGCCCTGCGCGGAGTGCTCACCCTGGGGGAGGAGGCGCTCGATGAGTGAGCCGCTCCCGTGGTGGCCGGCCCGGTTCCTCCGGGCGCTGACGGCGATCGGTGTCCTGCTGCCCGCACCCGGCCAGGGCCGCGTGGTGTCCTTGGAGGTCGGCGCCGGGCGTGTCGACGCCGAGGTCGACGACGGTCGCCGGCACACGGTGAGAATCGGGTTGACGGCGTTCGGGAAAGCGGACTGGGCGGCGATCACCCAGGCCCTGGCCGCCCAAGCGTCGTCGACCGTCCTGCTGCTCGGCGGCGAACTGCCCCGGGAGGTCGAACAGACCTTCAAGCGGGTCCGCCTGCCGTTGTTCCCGTCTTCGGCGCGGGAGGTGTCACTGGACTGCACCTGCCCGGACGCCGAGGTCCCGTGCGGTCACCTGAACGCCGTGTTCTCCGCGCTCGTCGGGCGGGTCGCGGAAGATCCGTTCACCATCCTCGCACTGCGCGGCCGGACCCGTGAGGCGCTGCTCGAGGAGCTGAAGAACCGGCTCGTCTCCGCCGAACCGCTCGATCCCGCCGACACGGCTCCGCCGCTGACCGAAGTCATGGACACCTTCTTCGACTGCGGGCCGGCCCCGGGGGTGGGCGGCGCGGCGCCGCTGCACGGGCCGCGAACGCCGGCCGACGCGCTCCTGGACCAGGTTCCGCCGTTCGCGATCACCGTGGGCGGCGAAGACGTCGCCGAACTGCTCCGGCCGGTGTACCGGGCCCTCGGCGGGGAGCCGGGTCCCTAGCCGAGGACCCGGCCGGTCACCGGTGCTTCCGCGCCATCCACTGCCAGACGTGGGTGCCGCCGGTGCTCGGATCGTTGCGGGCGACGTAGATCCACGACCAGTGACCGGGGAACTGGTGACCGTTCCGGACGACGTGGTCGTAGAGCGTCAGTTCCGAGCGGGGGATGAGCTCGTGCGCGTGGACGGTGTTGGCCTGCGGGTCCACCGTGTCGTCGTCGCGCGAGGCGACCAGCCACGTCGGTGTGCTGATCGCGGCCAGCTCGGCGTCCGGGATCAGCGGTGGGTCACCGGCCTTCCGGGCCGCGACGACGCCGCAGATCGGGACGGACGAGGCGAACGTCCTGGGGTAGACCGTGGTCATCTTCAGGCTCATGTAGCCGCCATTGCTGCAGCCGGCGACGTGGACGCGCCGGGCATCGACGGGGCGCGTGCGGATCACTTCGCGGAGGATTTCGTCGATGAGCGGCGCGAAGCGGGGACCGTCGTCCATCCAGGCGGACGTGCACTGCGGGACGACGACGTGGGCGCCGCCGAAGATCGACTGGGCTTCCCGCGTGGCGAAGCCCAGTGCGCCCCGGTTGGCGCGCAGCGTCGTTTCGTTGTCGTAGTAGCCATCGGGCAGGGATGCGCCCTCGCCGCCGCCGTGGAGCCAGAGGATCAACGGGCGCCGGTCGTGGTGCGCCGCCGGGGAGTACAGCCGGTACTTCATCCCCGAACGTGAGGTGTGGTGGGTGAAAGCGTCGGCCTCCGGGTTGGCCAGCGGGCCTTGGGTGAACCGGGTGAGGGTGACCGGACGGCCGTTGCGGAGGCGCACGGGGGTGTTCTGGGTGATGGTGTAGACCAGGTCGAGCCGGACGTTGCGGCTCTTGCCGTTGACGTAGCCGAGGGTGTTGCCGCCGGTTTGACCTTCGGCGTGGCCGAGCTCGAGCACGATGTCGCCGTGGTGGCCGAGCCGTGCGGCGGTGATGGGCCGGTCGAGGTCGTAGCCGATGTCCTGGCCGCCGGTGTCGATCGGGCTGGTGGCCCTCGCGTGCACGGTGAACGTGCCGGTGGTCAGGCTCGCGGGGTCGATCGGCCCGATCCGGGCGGTCCGGAGGGTGACCGAGGTGATCTGTTCGCCGCCGTCGAGCGTTTCGGCGTCCAGGGTGAAGCCCACGCCGCCGGGTTGAGCGGCGCGGGCGGCGGCAGGCCACGCAAGGCCGGCGGTGACGCTCGCGCCGGCGGCCAGCGCGGTGCGCCGGCTGAACGCTTTCACCATGCGAACTCCTTTGTCCGGGCACCACATCGTAGCGCCGTTGCGGAGTCGGGAAAGCGGTTTCACGGCGCCGCGGGCCGCGGTGAGTCCTCCGGCGAGGTGACCGGAAGGGGCCGCGAAACGATCATGGATCCACGACGTGCGTGCTGGACCCCCATGGCCGATCAGCTGGTGCTCGGCGACTGACCGGCCCGGCGGCCTCAGGCAGGCGTGCAGGTCAGCTTCGGTGGCGGGGCCGTCCCGCTCGCCTGGAACCCGAAGGTGGTGCTGCCGCCCGGGCCGATCCGGCCGTTCCAGCCGGCGTCGGCGGCGACCACGCCGGCGGCGTTCTGCTGCAGGGTGGTGTTCCACGAGTTGGTGATCTGCTGGTTTCCGCTCCAGGTCCAGCCGACCCGCCAGCCGGTGATCGGGGTGCGGCGGTCGTTGGTGACGGTCACCGTCGCGACGTGGCCGGTGCTCCAGCCGCCGTTGACCTGCAGGGTCGCCGTGCAGCCGGCCGCCGGGAGGACCAGGAGCGTGATGGAGTTCGCCGGGTAGGTCGCGTCGATCCGGCCGTCGGCCGCCGGGAGGTCGTCGCCGCGCACGATGGCGTTCAGGTTGGCCGGGCTGTAGGTGAACCGCTGGGCCGCGCCGGCGTTGTCGAACCCGGCCAGCGACAGCGGTGATGCCAGGTCGTCGCCGGTCTTGTTGACGACCATGACGGTCAGCGCCTGGTCGGAGGACCGCTGCGCCGCGTACACCGCCAGCCGGCCCTGGTCGGCGGCGGTCGCCGACACGCTGACGTCGCCGAAGCGGCTGCCGGCGCCGTCGTAGTTGCGGTACATCCGGAACGCGTAGGCACCCGGGTCGGTCGGCTTGGGTTCGCCCCACATCGTGGCCAGGTCGAGGCCTTCGCGGCCGAAGACACCCAGGATGTCGGCTTCGGCCAGTGCGCCGTTGATGTCGTCCAGCGCGCCCCAGTTGTACTCGGTGATGGCGGTTTTGGTCCCGGGGTTGTACCGGTCGATCCACGACTTCATCGTGCGGATGAACTGCAGCGGCGGCGCGTTGACGCCACTCGGGCCGATCCAGGACTCCTCGACGTAGGTCGGGTCCCACAGCGACCGGACCGACCGCAGCCGCAGCGCGTTGGCCTCGGGGGTCTTGTCCCCGCTGATCTGCGGGTAGAAGTGCTGGTCGAAATAGTCGAGGAAGCGCTTGCCGCCGTGGGCGTCGCTGTAGTCCTTCATGGTCTTGAGGTACCACTGGGACAGGTTGAGCCCGCCGTGCGCGGCCGAATCGGCGCCCGGCCCGCAACCGTCCACCCCGGAGGCAACCCATTCGCAGTAGCCCCAGCCGGACGGGCCGAGGACCGCCGCGCTCGGGTCGGCGGCCTTGATCGCCGCGGCGGCCGCGGTGCCCTTGCTGCCGAGTTCGTCGTCCGACACCGGTTCGGGGTGCACGTCCCGGTGCGTGCTGGACCAGAGCACCGGTTCGTTGTCGAGTTCGTAGATCGGCACCCCGCCTTGCGCCGCCGTGCCGAACCGGTCCACCAGGTGCGACACCATCTCGCCGTCGAACGCCGCGTCCGCGGGGATCGAGGTGTCGGCGGGAACGCCGGTGAGGTTCTGGTCGCCGAGCTTTCCGTTGCCGCAGTGGGGGTCCCACTGGTCGAAGCTGTCCTGCTGCGGGAACCGGGTCGCCGGGAACCCGCAGGCGAAGGGATGCGATGACGGCGAGTCCTTGGCCACCCAGCCGCTCAGGGGCACGGTGACCACGGGCTTGATGCCACGGTCCAAATTGGACTTGACCATGCCTTCGACAGAGTGGTCCTCGTCGGCGACGATGTTTTCGAAGTACCAGTCGCTGCCGGTGTTGTAGGTGTGGTTCTTGAAGTTGTAGCGGCTGGTGGCGTTGCCTCCCCAGCGCGCGACCGTCTGGCCGATTTCGGCGTTGAACGCCGGATCGCCGCCGTTGAGGCCGTAGATGCCGGGGCTGATCGGGTGCCGGGCGGCGGACACGTCGACCGACAGCGCGGGCCCGGCGGCCGCGGAGGCCGCGGGGACGGCGATGATCTGCGCGGTCAGGACGCCGGCCAGGACGCAGCCGCTCGCCGTTCCGGGCCTGAGGTGACGTCGTCGTCGAGCACCCATGAAGAGACTCCTGCCGCCGTGATGTGGGAGCGCTCCCATACGGTACCGGCCGCGGCGCGGCCGTCAATCGGGCGATCGGTGGTCATCGCTGCTCCGGTCCCGCTCAGCCGGCCTTGATGACCGCCAGGCCCAGCGGCGTGATCGTGTGCACCGTCGACTTCCCGCTGCGGGTGCTCTCGATCAGGCCGCCGGCGCGGAGGATGGAGGCGTGGCTGCTCGCCGTGGCGATGGCCGTGTTCGTGCGCTCGGCGAGCTGGCTCGTGTTGCACTCCGTGGCCGCCACCGCGACCAGGATCCGGGCGCGGGTGTGCCCGAGCAGGGCGCTCAGCGCCGCGCCGGGCTCGGCGATCGCCGCGGGGCTCGGCTGGTGGTCGATCGAATAGACCAGCGCCGGGGAGCGCGTGGCGTCCTTGTACGTCGTGGGCATGCCGTGGCAGAAGAACGACGGCAGCAGCCGCAGGCCGCGGCCCCGCAGGTGCAGGTCCTGCTCGACCGGGAAGCGGACCTCGAGCACCGGGGGCCGCCAGCGCACGTCCGGGTGCAGGGTCGACAGCAGCAGGTGCGGCCCGCCGCGCTGCAGGGCTTCGCGGCAGCGGTCCCGCTCGCGGTCCACCGCCCGGGTGATCGTGGGCCAGTGCGGGCCGATGCACTGGCGGAAGTACTCGTACGCGGTGTCGGCGAGGGTCTGCAGTTCGTGGCCGTCGCCGTGGGCGATCTTGCGCAGCCACTTCGGGAGCCGGTTCCGCTCGGCGGCGAATGCGGCGATGTCGCCGCGCAGCGCCGACTCCGGCGTCCGGGCCAGTGCGGCGAGGCCGTCGGCGAGATCGCCGCCGAATTCCGACGGCGTCAGGAAGTCGGGGCAGTACCCGTAGGGCGGAATCGCGTCGAGCAGCCGGGTGACCGAGCCGGGGACCGCCGGCCGGGAGGTTTCGCGCCACCGCCCGAAGACCTGCTCGCCCTCGGGCCGCTGCAGCCGGTAGACGCTCGTCAGGAGTTCCCACATGGGGTCGGCGGCATCCGCCACCGTCAGCCGGTCGATATCCGACTCGCTGAAGTGCACTCGCAACACTGTGCCATCACCCCGCAATCGATACTGCCCGAAGTGCGTGACCGAATGCCGGGGATATCGGTACCGATGTGATTGGGGTCACGGCCACCTGCGCTTATGGCGTGAACGTTTCGGATCGACCCGAAACGTTCGCGTCGTCGTTGACGACGGTGCGCGGACGCTGGCAACTTCGGCGGAGTGATCGACTTGCGCCGCTGGAATCCTGGGGGCGGCGCGGCTTTTTTCCCGACTGGGGCAGTCAATTCTTTCATTTGTTCTCAGCTATTTGCCGGATCGGCTTCCGCTGGTATGGAGCAATGCGGCGGTTAACCACAAACAAGGTGTTTACTTGCTCGGTTAATCGCTGCTAGGGTGGGCGCCGTCTCGGGTCATGGGGGCCTGGCGTCGACGCACGAGTTGATGTCCCCGCGTCGGCAGTACACGTTCGGCGGTGTTCGGCTTGTGTTCCACTCTGGCGGGAGTGTCGTCCCGCCGGAGTGGTTTTGCTGCGGTCGCGCACCCGCCGTGGAAGACAAGAGGCCTGAATGTGTTGAGAGTTCATTTCACGGCCGCCGACCTCGCGCGGATGCGCATGGTGGCCAGTTTCGGACCGGTTGCGGAGAGCGTGTTCGGGATGGACCTGTACGGCCGCACCGGCAGCGTGGGTTTCCACGCGTGGCGCACCAACGTCCGTGCGCTGCTCGGCAAGTCGCCCGCACGGGACGGCCTGCCGCTCGACGAGCTGGTGTGGCTACTGGAGCGGTCCGAGGGCGACCTCGAGCCGGCCTGGCGCGGCGATCCGGCCCGCGAGCAGGTCACGGCCACGGTGTTCGAGTTCTGCCGGCTGGCGGTCATGCCGCACTGGGAACGGGTGCGCACCCACCTCGAGGCGGTCCGCGACTCCCTGGGCCGCGTCGCGATCACCACCGGCGTCGAAGGCCTGCTCGGTGCGCTGCACCCCAAGGTGAACTGGACCGCGCCGGTGCTGGAGATCCCGGACGACACCGACCGCGACATCCACCTCCGGGGGCGGGGGCTGTCGCTGAGCCCTTCGGTGTTCCTGTCCGGCCGCACCGCCGTGGTGCTGGAGTCCGAACGGGCCACCGGCGTGCCGGCGGTGGTGTTCGGGGTGCCCGCGCCCGCCGATCTGTGGACCGTCGACGAACCCGACGAACAGGCGCTGGAGGCGCTGGTCGGGCACACCCGCGCGGCGGCACTGCAGGCGCTGACCGAAAGCTGCACGACCAGCGAGCTTTCGCAGCGGCTGGGGATATCCCTGGCCGGCGCCAGCAAGCACGCCAGCGTGCTGCGCAAGGCCGGGCTGGTGATGACCGCCCGCAGCCGCAATTCGGTGCTGCATTCCCTCACCGGCCTCGGCGTCGCCCTGCTGAAGAGCCGCGAGCCCGCCCGTCTGCGGTGCCCCGAAGTCGTCTGAACTGCCCGTTTCCCGGAAAGGAAACCCCGATGAGCACCAATCCGTTCGAAGACCCCGACGGCCGTTATCTCGTGCTGGTCAACGACGAAGGCCAGCACTCGCTGTGGCCGGCGTTCGCGCCGGTCCCGGCGGGCTGGTCGGTGGCGCTGGCCGAGACCGACCGGCAGAGCGCGCTGGACCACATCACCGCCCACTGGACCGACCTGCGGCCGAAGAGCCTGGTGGAGGCGATGAACCGATGACGAACGCGCTGCCTCTGGTCCTCGACGGCGACGGCGCGTCCATCCACGACCGGATCCGGCTCGACCGCGCCGACATCCGCAAGGCCCTCACCGAGCACGGGGCCGTGCTGTTCCGCGGATTCACCGTCGGGGGCGTCGAAGGGCTGGACGAAGCGGTCCGCGAGCTCTCGGGCGCGCCGCTGACCTACTCCGAGCGCTCGACCCCGCGCAGCCGGATCAGCGGGAACGTCTACACCTCGACGGACTACCCGCCGCAGGAGGAGATCTTCGCCCACAACGAGAACTCCTACCAGGCGGTCTGGCCGCTGACGTTGTACTTCTACTGCATCGAGCCGCCGTCGACCCAGGGCGCGACACCGCTGTCGTCCACAAGGGCGGTGTACGAGTCCATCGACGCCTCCGTGCGCGCCGAGTTCGAACGTCGCAAGTGGATGACCGTCCGCAACTACGGCGACGAGCTGGGCCTGCCGTGGCGCGAGGCGTTCACCACCGGCGACCGCGCCGAAGTCGATGCCTACTGCGCGCGCAACGGCATCGAGGCCGAATGGCTCGACCGCGACCGGCTGCGCACCAGGGCGGTGCGCGAACCGGTGCACCGCCACCCGGGCACCGGTCAGCTCGTCTGGTTCAACCACGCGACGTTCTTCCACGTCAGCACGCTGCCCGCGGAAGTCCGCGAAGGGCTGCTCGAAATGTGCGGCGAGGAGAACCTGCCCAACAACACCTACTACGGCGACGGCGGCCGGATCCCGGACGACGTCGTGGCGCACCTGCGTGCCTGCTACCGCGCCGCGTCGGTGCGGTTCGACTACGAGCGCGACGACCTGCTGGTGGTGGACAACATGCTCACCACGCACGCGCGCGAACCGTTCACCGGCCCGCGCCGGATCGCGGTCGCGATGGCCGAACCGTCGGCCGCCTGACCAGTCCCTTTCGCTGGAGCGTCAAACACCTGGAGCCTGGCCGGTCTGTTCGGCCAGGCTCCTTCTTGTCCGGATACGAAAGGAAGTCGCCGTGCACCGGCTGAACCTGCACCCCGAAGACGTGGAAGCCATCTGGTCGGTCGTCGACGACCTCGCGCGGCGGTACGACACCGTGGAGTCCGCGGAATTCCAGTCGGAGGCCCGCCTCCACGCCGACGAGCTGCCCCGGCGCGTCCGACGGCGGCTCCACGAGTTCCGGCTCACCGAACCGGCCGGGGTCTTCGTGGTCTCGGGCCTGCCGGTGGCGGACGCCGAGCTGGGCCCGACGCCGTCGCACTGGAAGGACAAGCCCGCCGTCGTCCCGACTTTGCGCTACGACATCGCGTTCTTCCTGATCGCCCAGCTGCTCGGCGAGCCGATCGGCTGGGCCACCCAGCAGGACGGCCGGATCATGCACGACATCTTCCCGATCCGCGAGCACGAGCAGGAGCAGATCGGCTGGGGGAGCGGCGAACTGCTCACCTGGCACACCGAGGACGCGTTCCACCCGCTGCGCACCGACTACCTGGGCCTGATGTGCCTGCGCAACCCCGACGGCGTCGAGACGACCGTCGCGGACATCGCCGACGTGCGGATCGACGACGACCTGCGCAAGGTGCTGTCCGAGCCGCGGTTCGCCATCCTGCCGGACAACTCCCACCGCGCCGAGAACCGCGGCGACCCGGCCGCCGGGGACGGGAAGATCGAGGACCTGCGGCGGCGCAGCGCCGAGCGCGTCGAGCGGGCGCTGAGCGACCCGGAGCCGGTGGCGATTCTGTTCGGCTCGCCCGACTCCCCGTACCTCGTCGTGGACCCGTACTACATGCAGGGCGTGCTCGGACCGGAGGAACAGCAGGCGCTGGACCGGTTCTCCGCCGCCGTCGACGCGGCGATGAGCGGGGTCGTGCTGAGCCCGGGCGAGATCTGCTTCATCGACAACTACCGGGTCGTGCACGGGCGCAAGCCGTTCCGGGCCCGCTTCGACGGCACCGACCGGTGGCTGCGCCGGCTGAACGTGGCGCGGGACCTGCGCAAGTCGCGGGAATTCAGGCTGAGCGCGGACCACCGCGTCATCTACTGAGCTGGGGGACGGCGTGAATCTCAGGTTTCTGCTGGAATCGTTCGGCGAGCAGGTGCGCCGCACCCCGGACGCGCCGGCGGTGGTGTCCGCGGACGGCACGATCGGGTACGCGGAGCTCGACGCCCGCGCGAACCGGCTCGCCGGCCACCTCGCCGGGCGCGGGACCGGGCCGGACGTGCTGGTCGGCATCTGCGCCGAACGCGGGATCGACCTGGTCACCGGGATGCTGGCGGTGCTGAAGGCGGGCGGGGCCTACCTGCCGCTGGACCCGTCGCTGCCCGCCGGCCGCCTGGGGTTCATGCTGGCCGACGCCGGGGTCACGACCGTCCTGACCCAGTCGGCCCTGGCGGGGAACCTGCCGGTCCCGCCGGATTCGCTGGTGCTGCTGGAAACCGCGCGGGAGGAGCCCGCCACGCCGATCGCGGCCGTGGTGCACCCGGAACAGCTGGCCTACGTGATCTACACGTCGGGCTCGACGGGACGGCCCAAGGGCGTCCAGATCGAGCACCGTCAGCTGGCGAGCTACCTCGCGTGCTGCGAGCGGGACTACCCGGGACTGGCCGGAACCGCGCTGCTGCACGGTTCCGTGGCGTTCGACCTGACGGTCACGACGGTCTGGGGCCCGCTCTCGGTGGGCGGCTGCGTTCTCGTCGGCGATCTGGACGACGACGGCCCGCGGCCCCTGCGCCGCCCGACGTTCGTCAAGGCCACGCCGAGCCACCTGCCGATGCTGCTCGCGCTGCCGGAGGAGTTCTCCCCGACGGCGGACCTCGTGCTCGGCGGCGAGGCGCTGCCGGGTGAGCTGCTGCAGCGATGGCGCGCGCGCCATCCGGGCGCGACCGTGGTGAACGAATACGGCCCGACCGAGGCGACGGTCGGGTGCACGGCCTTCCGCGTGGCGCCGGGCGAGGCACTGGCCCCCGGCCCGGTCTCCATCGGCGGGTCGATGGCGGACGCCCGCTCGTACGTGCTGGACGAGCGGTTGCGCCCGGTGGCGGTGGGCGAGCCGGGCGAGCTCTACGTGGCGGGCGCGGGACTCGCCCGCGGGTACCACGACCGGGCCGCGCTGACGGCGGAACGGTTCGTCGCCGATCCCTTCCAGGGGCGCGGCGAACGCATGTACCGCACCGGTGACGTCGTCCGCTGGGACGGCGCCGGGCGCCTGCACTACCTCGGCCGCGCCGACGACCAGGTGAAGATCCGCGGCCACCGCGTCGAACCGGGGGAGGTCGAGGCCGTCCTCGCCGGGCACCCGTCCGTCGGGCACGCCGCCGTCGCCGCCCACGGGGACATCGCCGAAGAGCGGCAGCTGGTGGCGTACGTGGTCCCCGCCGGGGCGGAGCCGGATCCCGCGCAGCTGCGCGGCTTCCTGGCCGCCCGCCTGCCGGAGCACATGGTCCCCGCCGCGTTCGTCACGCTGGCCGAACTGCCTCTCGCGCCCAGCGGCAAGCTCGACCGCGCCGCGCTGCCCGCGCCCGGACGGCCCCCGGTCACCACCGCCGGCACCGCGCCGCGCACCGCGACGGAAGAGACCATCGCGGGCATTTTCTCGGAGGTCCTCGGCGTCGAGGTCGCCGACGTGCACGGCGACTTCTTCGAGCTGGGCGGGAACTCGCTGCTCGCCTTCCGCGTGGTGCCGCGGCTGCGCGCCGCCCTCGGTGCCGACCTGCCGATCCGGGTGCTGTTCGACGCCCGGACCGTGGCCGGGCTGGCCGCCGCGGCCGGCCCGGCCGGCGACGGCGCCGCGGCCGCGATCCCGGTGGTGCCCCGCGACGGCGAGCTGCCGTTGTCCTTCCCGCAGCAGCGGTTCTGGTTCTTCCACGAGTTCGACCGGTCCTCGGTCGAGTACAACGTCCACTTCGGGTTCCGGCTGACCGGGCAGGTGGACGCCGAGGCGCTGCGCACCGCGTGCGGACGGCTGATCGCCCGGCACGAATCGCTGCGCAGCACGATCGGCGTCGTGGACGACCAGCCGGTGCAGGTCGTCCACCCCGCCGGGGCGACGCCGGTTCCGCTGTCCGTCGTGGACCTCCGGGCCGGCGGCGACGGCGAGCTGGACCGGGTGCTGCGGGCCGAGGTCGCCACCCCGTTCGACCTCGAGCGCGGCCCGGTGCTGCGGTTCCTGCTCGTGCGGGTCGCGGAGGACGAGTACGCGCTGGTCGTCGGCCTGCACCACATCGCCGTGGACGGCTGGTCGATGGGCCTGCTCACCGAAGAGCTCGGGGCGCTCTACGAGCTCGCACGCACCGGCGCGGACGGCGGGCTCGAGCCGCTGCCGCTGCAGTACGCCGACTTCGCCGCTTGGCAGGTCGGCAGGCTGACCGACGCGGCCCTCGAGCCGGACCTCGCCTACTGGCGGGACCGCCTGGCCGGGCTGGCCCCGTTGCAGCTCCCCACCGACCGGCCCCGGCCCGCGGTGCGCACGACGGCGGGCAGCGTGCGCCGGTTCAGCCTCCCGGCCGAGGTCGTCACGCAGCTCGGCGAGTTCTGCTCGCGCCACGGCGTCACCGTGTTCATGACGCTGGTCGCCGCCTGCCAGGTGCTCTTCGCCCGCTACTCCGGCCAGCGCGACGTCGCGGTCGGGACCGCGGTGTCCGGCCGTGAGCGGCCCGAGCTGGAACGGCTCATCGGCTGCTTCATCAACACCCTGGTCCTGCGGTCCACTGTGGATGGTGAGCTGCCGTTCACGGACTTCCTCGCCCAGGTCCGGGAAACGGTCCTCGGCGCGTTCACCCACCAGCGCGTCCCCTTCGAACGGCTGGTCCACGAGCTGTGCGACGAGCGCGACCCGAGCCGGACGCCGCTGGTGCAGGCCCTGGTGGTGCTGCAGAGCGGGCTGGCGAAACCGCTGGAGCTCGCCGGGGTGAGCACGGCCCGGCTCGACCTGCCCGACGTCGGCGCCATCTTCGACATCACCGTCGAGTTCACCGAAACCGCGACCGGGATCGACGGGCTGATCCAGTACAACACCGACCTGTTCGACGCGGCGACCGTCGACCGGATGGCCGGTCACCTCCAGGTGCTGCTCGGCGGCATCCTCGCCGATCCCGCCCGGCCGGTCGCCGCACTCCCGCTGCTCACCGGCGCCGAGCGCGACTGGCTGCTGGTGACCTGCAACGACACCGCGCGCCCCTACCCGCTCGACCGCGGCGTGCACGAGCTCGTCGCGGACTGGGCGCGGCGCACGCCGGAGTCCGTCGCGCTCGCCGGGGCCGACGGCGAGCTGACCTTCGGCGAACTGGACGCGCGGGCCAACCGGCTCGCGCACTACCTCGTCGAGCGGGGGACCCGGCCCGGCACCGTGGTCGCGCTGTGCTTCGACCGCGGTGCCGACCTGGTGACCGCGATGCTCGCGGTGCTCAAGGCCGGCGGTGCCTACCTGATCGTCGACCCGGCGAGCCCGCCCGCGCGGCGGGCGCACCTCGTCGCCGACGCCGGCGCGCCGCTCGTCCTGGCCCGGCGCACCGAGGCGGCCGGACGGCCGGCCGCGGCGGTGGTGGCGCTGGAGGAGACCTGGCCGGAGATCCGGCGGCGGCCCGCGACCGATCCCGGCGTGCGGGTCCGCCCCGGCGACCTGGCCTACCTCGTCCACACGTCGGGCTCGTCCGGGCAGCCGAAGGGCGTCGAGGTCGAGCACCGCTCGCTGGCCAACCTCTGCGCCTGGTACCGCGAGCAGTACCGGGTCACCCCGGCCGACCGGGGCTCCCAGCTGATCGCGGTCGGGTTCGACCCGGTCGGCGAGGAGGTGTGGGGCCACCTCACCGCCGGTGCCTCGCTGGCGATCCCGGCCGCCGAGACCCTGGACCACCCGCACGACCTGGTGCGCTGGCTGGCCGAGCTGCGCGTGACACTGGCGATGGTGCCCGCGGCGCGGGCGGAGTCGCTGTTCGACCAGCTCGACGTGGTGCCGACCGCGCTGCGGGCGGTGAGCGTCGGCGGCGACGTGCTGCGCCGCCGTCCGCGCCCGGAGTGGGGACTGCGGCTGATCAACCAGTACGGCCCCTCGGAGACCACGGTCGTCGCGACCTTCGGCGAGGTGGCGCCCGAAGGCGACGCACCGCCGTCCATCGGCGGGCCGATCGCCAACACCACCGCCCACGTGCTCGACGAACACCGCACCCCGGTCCCGGTCGGGATCCCCGGCGAGCTGTACGTCGGCGGGGCCGGGGTCGCCCGGGGGTACGCCGGGCGTCCCGAGCTGACCGCCGAGCGGTTCGTCCCCGACCCGTTCGCCGCCGACGGTGCCGCGCGGCTGTACCGGACCGGCGACCTGGTCCGCCGCCGGCCGGACGGCGAGCTGGAGTTCCTCGGCCGGGTCGACGACCAGGTCAAGATCCGCGGCCACCGGGTGGAGCCGGGGGAGGTGGAAGCCGCCTTGGCGGCCCACCCGGACGTGGCCGAGGCCGTGGTGCTCGCCGCGGACGAAGCACCGGGCCACAAGCGGCTGCTCGGGTACGTCGTCGCGGCGCCGGGCACCACCCTCGACGACGCGGGCCTGCGCGCCTTCCTCGCCGAGTCGCTGCCGTCCTACCTGGTGCCCGCGGTGATCAGCGTGCTCGACGCGTTCCCGGTGACGGCCAACGGGAAAGTGGACCGCCGCGCCCTCCCGGCGCCCGGGCGGCCCGCGGCGAAGACCGGCTACCGCGCTCCGGCCGGGCCGGTCGAGGAGGCGCTCGCCGGGATCTTCGCCGCGGCGTTCTCCGTGGACCGCGTCGGGGCCGACGACAACTTCTTCGCGCTGGGCGGGGATTCCATCCTGGCCATCCAGGTGGTGGCCAAGGCCCACCGGGCGGGGCTGCGGTTCACCTCGAAGGACCTGTTCCGCCGTCAGACGGTCGCGTCGCTGGCCCCGCACGTGGTGGCCGCCCCGGTCGCGGAGCCGGCCGCGCAGCGCGTCGAAGGCGCGGTGCCGCTGACCCCGATCCAGCACTTCCTGTTCGACCGGTTCACCCACCCCCGGGTGTTCCACCAGTACGTCACCGCCGAACTGGCCGGTACACCGGACGAAGAAGCACTGCGGACGGCACTTGCGGCGCTGTTCGACCACCACGACGCGCTGCGGATGCGCTTCCGCGAAACCGGTGGGAAGTGGTCGCAGGAGAACGCCTCCGCCGTACCGGGACCGGTGCTGCACCTCGCCGATCTGTCCACAGTGGAGGACGACGCCCTGGCCGCCGCGATCGAGGCGGAAACCGCGCGGGCCCACCGGGCGGTGGATCCGCGGACCCCGCCGCTGCTGCGCGCGGTGCTGCTGCGGACCGGGGCGCACCGCACCGACCGCCTCCTGCTCACCGCGCATCACCTGGTGGTGGACGGCATTTCCTGGCGCATCCTGCTGGAGGACCTCCAGCGGGGGTACGCCGCCGCCCGCGACGGCCGTGCGGTCGACCTCGGGCCGAAGACGACCTCGTTCCGCGACTGGTCCCGGCGCCTGACCGAGTTCACCGAGGCCGGTGGCTTCGACGAGGACCAGGCCTTCTGGCGGGCCGCGGAGACCGGGGCCGCCGCACTGCCCGCCGACGGCACCGGCGCCAACGACGTCGGCTCCACGCGCCGGCACCGGGTCCGGCTCGACGCCGCGACGACCGCCGCGCTGCTGCGGGACGTCCCCGACAGCTACGCCACGGAAATCAACGACGTGCTCCTGACCGCGCTGGCCCCGGTGCTGGCCGGGTGGACCGGGCGGGACGAGGTGCTGCTGGGCCTGGAAGGGCACGGCCGCGAGGAGCTGTTCGACGACGTCGACCTGTCCCGCACGGTCGGCTGGTTCACCACGTACTTCCCGGTGCTGCTCGACACCGGTGCGCAGGGCGACTGGGGCGGGCTGCTGAAGGCGGTCAAGGAGCAGCTGCGCGCGATCCCGCATCGCGGCCTGTCCCACGGTGCCCTGCGCTACCTGCGCCCGGAGGCGGCGATCGGGGACGCGCGGCCGGAGATCGGCTTCAACTACCTCGGCCAGTTCGGCAGCGGCGGCGGGGACGGCGGGATCTTCGAGCGCGTGTCCGGGATCGAGCTGCACGAAGACCCGGCCGCCACCCGGGTGCACGCGCTCGAGGTGGTCGGCTCGGTCACCGGCGGCAGGCTCGAGTTCTCCTGGTTCTCCTCGGCCGGACGGCACCACGACAGCACCGTCGAGCGGCTCGCCGCCGAGTTCGCGGCGAACCTGGCGGAGCTGGTCCGGCACTGTGCCGGGGCCGGGGGCCGCACCCCGTCGGACTTCCCGCTCGCCCGGCTGGACCAGCAGGCCGTCGACCGGCTGGTCGGCGACGGGAGCGGGATCGAAGACGTCTACCCGCTCACCGGGACGCAGCGCGGGATGCTCTACGACTCGCTGCTGACCCCGGACGCCGGGATGTACCTCGGGCAGTTCTCCGTGCTGCTGGACGACGTCGCCGACGCGGACGCGCTGTGTGCCGCCTGGCAGCGGGTCGTGGACGCCACGCCGGTCCTGCGGACGTCGGTCGTGTGGGAGGGGCTCGACGACCCGGTGCAGCTCGTGCACCGCCACGCACGGCTGCCGATCACCCGCCACGACTGGCGCGCGCTCCCCGCCGCCGAGCGGGACCGGCGGCTCGCCGAGCTGCTCGAAGCGGACTGGCAGGCGGGGCTCGACCTCGCGGCGTGCCCGGTCGGCAGGCTGACGGTCCTGCGCGTCGGCGAGCGCACGGTCCGGGCGGTCTGGACGATGCACCACCTGATGGTCGACGGCTGGAGCACGCACCAGCTGCTCGCGGACGTCTTCGCGCACTACTCCGCGCTCCGGGGCGCCGACGCCCCGCGCCCGGCACCGCGCCGCCCGTTCGGCGACTACGTGGCGTGGACGCTCGGCCAGGACCGGACCGCCGCGGAACTGTACTGGCGCGACGCGCTGGCGGGCCTGACCGCGCCCACCCGGCTGCCGTTCGACCGCGCTCCGGCGCACGGCTACCGGCCAGGGGCGTCCGACGAAGCCGAACTGGTCCTGCCCGCGGACCTGTCCGCGCGGCTCACCGGGTTCGCGAGGGACCACCAGCTCACGATGAACACCGTGGTCCAGGGCGCGTGGGCGCTGCTGCTGTCCCGGTACACCGGCGAGGACGACGTCTGCTTCGGGGCGACGGTTTCGGGCCGCCCGCCCGAGCTGGCCGACTCGGCGTCGATCGCGGGCCTGCTCATCAACACCCTGCCGGTGCGGACCGGCGTGCCCGCGGCCGAGCCGGTCGTTTCGTGGCTCGCCGGGCTGCAGGACGCGCAGGCGCGGGCCCGCGAGTTCGAGGCGGTGTCGGCGGGGCAGGTGCACGAGTGGAGCGAGCTGCCGCCCGAGGCGAGGTTGTTCGACAGCGTGGTGGTCTTCGAGAACTACCCGATCGACGCCGGCGCCGCGGCCGCGCACGGGCTGCGCCTGCTCGAAGTCGGGGCCCGCGAGCTCAACGGCTATCCGCTCAACCTGGTCGCCTACCCGGGCGAGCGGCTGAGGTTCGTGCTCCGCCACGACCCCGCGCTGTTCGACGACGGCACGGTCCGCCGTCTCCTGCGGAACCTCACGACGCTGCTCGCCGGGATCGCCGCGGACCCGCGGCGCCTGGTCGCGGAGATCCCGCTGGCGGACGAGGACGAGCGGCGGCGGGTGGTGGCCGAGTGGAACGACACCGCGGCGGAGTTCCCCGCCGGGCTGACCGTTCCGCAGCTCTTCGCCGAACAGGTCGCCCGGACTCCGGACGCGGTCGCGGTCGTCTCGGAGGCGGAAACCCTGACCTACGCCGAGCTGAACGCCCGCGCGAACGGCCTCGCCCGCGTCCTGGCCGGCCACGGTGTCGGCGCGGAGTCCCGGGTGGCCCTGCTGCTGGGCCGGTCGGCGGACGCGGTGATCGGGACGCTCGCCGTGCTCAAGGCCGGTGGGGTCTACGTCCCGCTGCACCCGGGCCAGCCTGCCGACCGGCTGAAGCACGCCGTGGCCGCGGTCGAAGCCGTCGCGGTGCTGACCGATCCCGAACTGGCCGCCCAGGCCGGAACCGTCGGCCTGCCGGTCGTCGTCGCCCACCCGTCGGTGGCCGCGGACGTCCCGGAGGTCGCGGGACCCGACCGGCTGGCGTACGTGATGTTCACCTCCGGCTCGACCGGCGAGCCGAAGAGCGTGGCCGTCAGCCACCGCGGCATCGTCAGCCTGGCGGCGGACCGGCAATGGCGCTCCGGCGGTCCCCAGCGGATGCTGTTCCACTCCCCGCAGGCTTTCGACGCGGCGACCCTGGAACTGTGGGTGCCGTTGCTGACCGGCGGCACGCTGGTGGTCGCACCGTCCGATGTGGACGCCGAGCTGGTCCGGCGGGTGGTGGCCGGGCACGACCTGACGACGGTGTTCGTGACGGCGGCCCTGTTCGCCCTGTTCGCGGACGAGGCACCGGACTGCTTCAAGGGCCTGCGCGAGGTGTGGACCGGGGGAGACGTCGTGTCCGCGGCGGCCGTCGCGGCGGTGCTGGCGCACTGCCCCGGCACGACGGTGGTCAACGCCTACGGGCCCACCGAGAACACCACGCTGGTCACCTGCCGCCCGACCCGCCGGCCGGGCCCGGTGCCGATCGGCAGGCCGATGGACAACATCCGGGCCTACGCGCTCGACCCGCGCCTGCGGCCGGTGCCGCCGGGCGTGCCGGGTGAGCTGTACGTCGGCGGCGAAGCGCTGGCCAGGGGCTACCTCGGCCGGGCGGCGTTGACCGCCGAGCGGTTCGTCGCCGACCCGTTCGGCGCGGGCGGCCGCCTGTACCGGACCGGCGACGTCGTGCGCTGGTCCGGCGACGGGGAGCTGGAGTTCCTCGGCCGCACCGACGACCAGCTCAAGATCCGCGGGTTCCGGGTCGAACCCGGGGAAGTGGAGGCCGCCCTGCGGGCCCGGCCGGGGGTGACCGACGCGGTGGTCGTCGCCCGGTCCGACGGCGGCCGGAAGTACCTCGCGGCCTACGTCATCGGGGAGGTCCCGGACCTGACCGGGGAGCTGCCGGACTACCTGGTCCCGGCGGTGTTCGTCCGGCTCGACCGCCTGCCGCTGACCCGCAACGGCAAGGTCGATCGCCGGGCGCTGCCCGAACCGGACCTGCGGCCCGGCGGCGCCGAGCGGGTGGTGCCGCGGAACCCGACCGAACAGGCGCTCGGCCGGATCTGGAGCGAGCTGCTGACGCTGGAGGAAGTCGGGGTGCACGAAAGCTTCTTCGCCCTCGGCGGCGATTCGATCACCGCGCTGCGGCTGGTGTCGCGGGTGCGGCGGGCGTTCGGCGTGGAGGTCTCGCCGCGCGACCTGTTCGACGCCCCGACCATCGGCGAGCTCGCCGAAACCGTGCAGGACCGCATTCTGGCCACTCTGGGGGACGCCCGATGAGCATCGACGACCGGATCGCCGCGCTGCCGGCGGACCAGCGGGAGCTGCTGCTGCGGCGGCTCGCCGGCGAAGCGCCGGAAGCCGGGGGAGCGGACCGGATCGAGGCCGTCCCCGGCGACGGCCCGCTGCCGCTGTCGCCGGCGCAGCAGCGGCTGTGGTTCGCCTACGAGGTGGACCCCGGCAGCATCGAGTACGTGGTCCCGCGGATCCTGCGGCTCACCGGCGACCTCGACGTGGCGCGGCTGCGGCAGGCGGTCGGCGAGCTGGTCGCGCGGCACGCTTCGCTGCGGACGACGTTCGGCTCGGTGGACGGCCGGGGCACCCAGACCGTGCACCCGGTGTCCGAAGTGGACGTCCCGGTGACCGACGTGACCGACGTGGACGCCGAGTTGCTGGCCGAGGTCCGGCGGCCGTTCGACCTGAGCCGCGGCCCGGTCTTCCGGGCCCGGCTGCTGCGGGCCGGTCCCCGCGAGCACGTCCTGGTGCTGGCCATGCACCACATCGTCACCGACGGCTGGTCGATGGGCCTGCTGGTCGAGGAGCTGAACACCCTCTACACCGGCGGGCGGCTCGATCCGCTGCCGTTGCGTTACGTCGACTTCGCCCGCTGGCAGCGGGATCGCGAGCTCGACGACCAGCTGCTGTACTGGCGCGACCGGCTGGCCGGGCTCGCCCCGCTGGAGCTCCCGGCGGACCTGCCGCGCCCGGCCGTGCGCGACCCCGCCGGCGCGGTCCGCACGTTCGAGGTGCCCGCCCGCCTGGTGTCCCGGCTGAAGGCCGTCGGTGGCGCCCGCGGCGCCACGCTGTTCATGACCCTGGTCGCGGCGGTGAAGATCCTGCTGGCCCGGTACGCGGGACAGCCGGACATCGCGGTCGGCACGGCCACCTCCGGACGCACCCGGGAGGAGTGGGAGAACCTGGCCGGGTGCTTCGTCAACACCCTGGTGCTGCGGTCCACAGTGGAGGAAACCCGGACCTTCACCGCGTTCCTCGACCGCGTGCGCGACACCGTGCTCGGTGCCACCGCCAACGAAGAAGTGCCGTTCCAGCGGCTGGTGGACTTGCTCCGCCCGGACCGCGACCCGAGCCGGCCGCCGCTGGTGGACGTGGTCGTGAACCTGCAGAACACCCCGCCGGCCGAGCTCCGCCTGCCCGGCGTCACGGCGGAAGAGGTCGTGCCGCCGGTCGTCGTGTCCGGCATGGACCTGGCGTTCGACTTCGTCGAAACCGGTGGACGGCTGGTCGCGCACCTGCGGTACAACACCAGCCTGTTCACCGCGGCCACGGCCGGGCGCGTGGCCGCGCAGCTGGGGACGCTGCTGGCGGCGATCGCCGAGCGCCCGGGCGACCGCGTCGCCGAGCTCCCGCTGCTCGCCGCCGGTGACCACGACCTGCTCACGACCGGGTGGCCGGGCGACGGCGCCGGCCCCGCACCCCGGACCGCTCCGGACCTGTTCGCCGAGCAGGTCGCCGCGACCCCCGACGCGACCGCCGTGCTCTTCGGCGACACCACGCTCACCTACGCCGAACTGGACGCACGGTCGAACCGGCTGGCCGCGCTGCTGGCCCGGCACGGCGCCGGGCCCGAGCAGTTCGTCGCCCTCGCGCTGCCGCGGTCGGTCGAGCTGGTCGTCGCGGTGCTCGCCGTGCTGAAGGCCGGTGCCGCCTACCTGCCGCTGGACCCGGACTACCCCGCCGACCGCCTCCGGACGATGGCCGAGGACGCCCGGCCGGTGCTCGCGCTGACCACCGGCGGCCGCGAAGTCCCCGGCACCCCGGCCGTCGACCTCGGCACCGTCGATCTCGGCGCGTTCCCCGCGACGCCGCCCGTCGTCGAGGTCCGGCCCGGGAACGCCGCCTACGTCATCTACACCTCGGGCTCGACCGGCCGGCCCAAAGCCGTGGTCGTCACGCACGCGGGCTTCCACGACATGGTGCTCACCCAGCGGCGGGTGCTGGACGCCGGGCCGGGCGCCCGGGTGCTGCAGTTCGCCTCCCTGAGCTTCGACGGCGCCTTCTGGGAGTTCGCGCTGGCGTTGTTCTCCGGTGGCACGCTCGTGCTCGCCACCGCCGAGGAACGGCTGCCCGGCGAACCGCTCGTCGAGCTCATCGCCCGCCACCGCCTCACCCACCTCAACCTGCCGCCCACCGCGGTGGCGGCGTTGCCGCGGCACGCCATCCCGGCCGGGACCACCCTGGTGGTCTGCGGGGAAGCCTGCCCGCCCGGGCTCGCGGAGGCCTGGTCGCCGGGGCGGCGGATGATCAACGGCTACGGCCCGACCGAGTCGACCGTCTGCGCCACCCTCAGCGACCCGCTGCTCCCCTCGGACGCCGCCACCGGCGTCGTCCCGATCGGACGGCCCATCCCGAGCGTCCGCACCTACGTCCTCGACGACCGGCTGCGGCCCGCCCCGGTCGGCGTGCCCGGCGAGCTGTACCTCGCCGGCACCCGGCTCGCCCGCGGCTACCTCAACCAGCACGCGCTGACCGCGCACCGGTTCGTGGCCGATCCCTTCGGCCCGCCGGGATCGCGCATGTACCGCACCGGCGACCGGGCCCGCTGGCTGGCCGACGGACGGCTGGAGTTCGCCGGCCGCGCCGACGACCAGGTCAAGCTGCGCGGGTTCCGCATCGAGCTCGGCGAGGTCGAGGCCGTGCTCGCCCGCCACCCGGGGGTGGCGCAGGCCGCCGCGGCGGTCAAGACCGACGCCCAGGGCACACGCCGGCTCGTCGGCTACTTCGTCGGCGACGCGGAGTCGGCCGCGCTGCGCGGTTTCCTGCGCGAGCGGCTGCCCGAGCACATGGTGCCCACCGCCTTCGCGGCACTGGCGGCGCTGCCGGTGACGGTGAACGGCAAGATCGACCGGAAGGCCCTGCCCGAGCCGGACGGCGTGCGCGAGAGCGACGGCTACGTCGAGCCCCGGACGCCGGAGGAGAAGGTCCTCGCCGAGGTGTGGTCGGAGCTGCTCGGTGTCGACCGGGTCGGCGTGCACGACAACTTCTTCGACCTCGGCGGCGACTCGATCCTCGGCCTGCAGGTGGTGTCGCGGGCGCGCAGCGGCGGCCTGAACCTGACGCCGAAGCAGCTGTTCCTGCGCCAGACCGTGGCCGAGCTCGCCGCCGGGGCCGCGGCCGCACCGGTGGCGGCGGCCGACCAGCGGCCGGTGACCGGCGAGGTCCCGCTCACCCCGATCCAGCGCTGGTTCTTCGAGCACCTGACCGACAGCCTCGAGGTGTTCCACCAGTCGATGTACCTGGAGCTGGACGGCGACGTCGACGAGGACGCCCTCGAGACCGCGCTCCAGGCCCTCGTGGTCCACCACGACGCGCTGCGGCTGCGCGCGGAACGCGTCGACGGCCACTGGCGCCAGTACAACGCGCCACCCGTAGCGAAGGCGGTCCTGCAGCGCTTCGACGCCTTCGACGCCGAAGCGATCGCCCGGGCACAGCGGGATTTCCGGCTCGACACCGGCCCGCTCCTGCGCGCGCTGCTGTTCGTCCCCGTCGGCGCGCGGCCCCGGCTGTTCCTGGCCGCGCACCACCTCGTCGTCGACGGCGTGTCGTGGCGGATCCTGCTGGCCGATCTGGACACCGCCTACCGGCAGGCCCGCGGCGGGCACCGGGTCGACCTCGGGCCGAAGACGACCTCGTTCCGAGACTGGGCGGTCCGTCTGATCGGGCACGCCGCCGCCGGCGGGTTCGACGACGAACGGGAGCACTGGGCGCGGGTGGCCCGGCTCGCGGAGCGGGCCGCCCCGCTGCCGATCGACCGCGCCGGGGAGAACACGGCCGGATCGGTGCGCACCGTGACCCGCCGGATGAGCGCCGGCGCGCTGTTGCGCGAGGTTCCCGAGGTCTACCGCACCCGGGTCGACGACGTCCTGCTCAGCGCGCTGGCGCGGGTGCTGTCCGGCTGGGCGGGCGGGGACACCGTCCTCGTCGAGCTGGAGGGGCACGGCCGCGAGGAGCTGTTCGACGACGTCGATCTCTCCCGCACGGTCGGCTGGTTCACCACCATGTACCCGTGCGCCCTGACCGTTCCGGCCGGGGGCTGGGGCGAGGTGCTCAAGGCGGTGAAGGAACAGCTGCGGGCCGTGCCGCGGCACGGCATCGGCCACGGGCAGGTGCCCCGCGCGGGACGACGGCCGGAGGTGGCGTTCAACTACCTCGGCCGGATGGACGGCTCGATCGACGGCGACCTCTACCACGGCCACGCCCCGGATCCCGGGGGCACCGAGCGCGCCGCCGGCCAGGTCCGGGACCACCGGATGGAGATCACCGGCGTGGTGACCGGTGGCGAGCTGGAGTTCCGCTGGGCGTACTCGGCGGCGGTCCACGACGAGCCGACGGTCGCCGCGCTGGCGGACGGGCTGATCGCCGCGCTCGCGGAGATCGTCGAGCACTGTGCCCGGCCGGACGCCGGCGGGGCCACCCCGTCGGACTTCCCGCTCGCGGCCCTCGACCAGGCGGGCGTGGACCGGCTGGCCGGGAACGGACGGCTCGTCGAGGACGTCTACCCGCTGACCCCGATGCAGCAGGGCATGCTCTTCCACTCCCTGGCCGGATCCGGCCGGGACGTCTACGCCGGGCACTTCGGCGCGGTGCTCGACGGCGTCACCGATCCGGACCTGCTGGCGCGGGCGTGGCAGCGCGTCCTCGACCGCACGCCGGCGCTGCGCACGCGCGTGGTGTGGGAGGGCGTGGCCGAGCCGCTGCAGGTCGTCGGCTCGGGCGTGCGGCTGCCGGTGACCCACCACGACTGGCGCGGCCGCGCCGACCAGGCCGAGGCGGTGGCCGGGCTCTGGGCGCAGCGGTCCGGCGAGCGCCTCGACCTCGCGGTCGCGCCGTTGCTGCGCCTGACGATCGTCCGGCTCACCGACACCCGGGTGCAGCTGTTCTGGACCGCGCACCACCTCCTCGCCGACGGCTGGAGCTTCGCGTCGGTCCTGACCGACGTCTTCACGCAGTACGCGCTGCTCACCGGCGACCGCACCCACGTGCCGGTGGTGCGCCGCCCGTACCGCGACTACGTCGCCTGGCTGGCGGAGCAGGACAAAACCGCGGCGCAGGACCACTGGCGCGAGCTGATGTCCGGTTTCACCGCGCCGACGCCCCTGCCGTTCGACCACGCGCCGGTGCGGGCGCACCGCTCGCGCTCGTCGCGGGACGTGCGGCTGACACTGTCGCGGGAGGACTCGGGGCGGCTCTTCGCGTGCGCCAGGGAAGCGCGGCTCACCGTCAACACGCTCCTGCAGGGCGCGTGGGCGCTGCTGCTCTCGCGGTACAGCGGCGAACGCGACGTCTGCTTCGGCGCGACCGTGTCCGGCCGCCCGGCCGACCTGCCCGGCGCCGAGTCGATCATCGGGCTGTTCATCAACATCGTGCCGGTCCGGGTCGACGTCGACGGCGCCGAACCGGTGCTTTCGTGGCTCGCGCGGCTGCAGGACGCCCAGGTCGAGTCCCGCCAGTACGAGTACCTCTCGCTGGCGCAAGTCCAGGCCTTCAGCGACGTCCCGCGCGGGACGTCGCTGTTCGACAGCATCGTCGTGTTCGAGAACTACCCGTACGACGAGGACGCCGCCGCCCGCTACGGCCTCGAGGTCAGCGACTACTCCGGGGACGAGCACACGAACTACGCGCTCACGCTGTCCGCGTACGCCGCGGACGAGCTGCAGCTGTCGCTCGGCTACGACCCCGAGCTCTTCGACGAGTCCACAGTGGACCGGATGGCCGGGCACCTGGAGACGCTGCTCGCCGGGATCGCCCGCACCCCGCGTGCCCCGCTCGGGGACCTGGAGCTGCTCACCGGGGCCGAGCGCGACCAGCTCGTGTCGGGCTGGAACGACACCGCGGCCGAATACCCGCCGGCGGAGTGCGTGCACGAGCTGTTCGCCGCACGGGCGCGGCGGACCCCGGACGCCGTGGCGGTCCGCCGTGGAGACGAGGAACTGAGCTTCGGTGAGCTCGACCGGCGGGCCAACCGGCTCGCCCACCGCCTGGCCGGGCTCGGTGCCGGGCCCGGCGTGCTGGTCGGCGTCTGCGCCGAACGCGGGGTGGGTGCCGTGGCCGCGCTGCTGGCCGTGCTGAAAGCCGGTGCCGCCTTCGTGCCGCTGGACCCGGAGTACCCGCCGCGGATGCTGGCCACGATGCTCGAGGACGCGGCCGTGCCCATCGTGGTCACCGAGGACCGGCTGCTCGACCGCGTCGCGGGCCGCGGTGCGGCCGTGGTGAGCCTCGACGCACCGCTGGACGGACCGGACACCCCGCCGCGCTCCGCGGTGACCCCGGAGGACCTGGCCTACGTCGTCTACACCTCGGGCTCGACCGGCCGGCCGAAGGGCGTGATGGTCGAGCACCGCCACGTCCACCACATGGTGCGCGCCTGGGACGCCCGCTACGGCCTCACCGCGATGAAGCCGCGCTGCCTGTCGGTGTCGAGCCTCTCGGTCGACCTGTTCTTCGGCGACTTCCTGCTCTCGGCGCTGTTCGGGGGTTCGATGGTGGTCTGCCCGACCGGCGTCGTCGCGGATCCGCCCGCGCTGCTGGACCTGCTGCGCGAATCCGGGGCCGAGCTGATGGTGACGGTGCCGTCGCTGGCGAAGGCGCTGGCCGCCGAACTGTCCTGGCGTGGTGAACGCCTCGGCACGCTGAAGGTGCTGATGGTCGGGTCCGAGGGCTGGCCCGCGGCCGACGCCCGCACCGTGCTCGACGCGGTCGGCCCGGACACCGTCCTGGTCAACGCCTACGGCGCCACCGAGACCACAGTGGACTCGACGGTGTTCCAGGTCGGCGCGGAGCCGATGGGTGACACCGCTTTCGTTCCGGTCGGGACACCGTTCCGCAACACCCGTGTCCACGTCCTCGACGAGCGGATGCGGCCGGTCCCGGTCGGGATCGTGGGGGAGTGCTACATCGGCGGCGACGGGGTGGCCCGCGGTTACTGGCGCCGCCCCGAGCTGACCGCCGAACGCTTCCTGCGGGACCCGTTCGTCCCGGGCGGGCGCCTGTACCGCACCGGCGACCTGGCGCGCCGGCGCGCGGACGGCACCCTCGAATGCCTCGGCCGCGCCGACGACCAGGTCAAGATCCGGGGTTTCCGCGTCGAGCTCGGCGAAGTCGAGACGGTGCTGGCCCGCCACCCCGGCGTCACGTCGGCCGCGGCCGCGGTCCACCGCGACGACGACGGCCCGGCCCGGCTGGTCGGGTACGTGGTGCCCACCGGGACCGCACCGGACACGCGCGAGCTGCGCGCGTTCGCCGCGGAACACCTGCCCGCGCACGCCGTCCCCGCGGCGTTCGTGGTGCTCGGCGCGCTGCCGCTGAGCCCGTCCGGCACGGTGAACCGGCGCGCGCTGCCGGCCCCGGACGCCGCGGCCGGCACCGGAGAACCCTATGTCGCACCCCGGAACGCGCTCGAAACGGCGCTCGCCGGGATCTGGGCGGAGGTGCTGGGTGCCGAGCGGGTGGGGGTGCACGACAACTTCTTCGACCTGGGCGGCGACTCGATCCTCAGCATCCAGGTGATCTCGCGCATCCGCGCCGCACTGGACGCCGCGCCGTCGCCGCGGCAGCTGTTCGACACGCCTTCGGTGGCCTCGCTCGCGGAGGTCGTCGCCGCGCTGCCGCGCACCGGCGCCGACCTGGTGCCGGTGCGGCGGGACGGGCCGCTGCCGCTGTCGTTCGCCCAGCAGCGGCTGTGGTTCCTCAGCGAGTTCGACCCCGGCAGCGCCGAATACAACACGGTCTTCGCGCTCGGGCTCACCGGCGCGCTCGACGTCAGTGCCCTGCGTGCCGCGCTGGACCGGCTCGTCGAACGGCACGAACCGCTGAGGACGACCTTCGCCACCGTGGACGGCCACGGCGTCCAGCTGGTCCGGGACACCGCCGCGGCCCTCGAGCTGGTCGAGACCACGGCCGCCGACCTGCCCGGACTGCTCGAGCAGGCGGCCGCCCGGCCGTTCGACCTGCACGAAGGCGTGTTCCGCCCGGTGCTGTTCCGCACGGGCGAAGACGAGCACGTGCTGGTTCTCGTGCTGCACCACATCGCCACCGACGGCTGGTCGATGGGCGTGCTCGCGACCGAGCTCGGCACCTGCTACGCGGCCGCCCGGCGCGGGGAACGGGCGGACCTGCCGCCGCTGCCCGTGCAGTACGCGGACTTCGCGGTGTGGCAGCGGGAACACCTCGACGTCGACGAGCACCTGGGCTACTGGCGACGACGGCTCGACGGGCTCGTCCCGCTCGAGCTGCCGACCGACCGGCCGCGGCCCGCGGTCCGGGAGGCGGCGGGCGACCTGCGCCTGCTCGAGGTGGACGCGAAGGTCGCGGAGGACCTCAAGACGCTGGCCCGCACCGGGGACGCGACGCTCTTCATGGTGCTGGCCGCCGCCGTGCAGCTGCTGCTGTCCCGCTACACCGGCCAGCGCGACATCACGGTTGGCACCGCGACGTCCGGGCGGAACCGGGCCGACCTGGAGGGCCTGATCGGGTTCTTCGTCAACACCGTCGTCCTGCGGTCCACAGTGGACGAACGGGTGCCGTTCGAGGAGTTTCTCGCGCAGGTCCGCGCGACCGCGCTGGAGGCGTTCACCCACGACGACGTGCCGTTCGAACGCCTCGTCGAGGCGCTGCGGCCGGAGCGCGACCCGAGCCGGAACGCGCTCGTCGAGGTCATGGTGGGGCTCGAGAGCAGCCGGTCGGGCGGGGTGGCCGTGGACGGGCTGGTCACGACGGAGATCCCGGTCGTCAGCGGGGACGTCAGCCACGACCTGAGCTTCGACTTCTTCGAACGCTCCGGGCAGCTGTCGCTCGCGATCGGCTTCTCCACCGCGTTGTTCGACGGCGCCACGATCGACCGGCTGGCCGGCCACCTGCTCCGGCTGCTGGCCGGGATCGCGGCCCGGCCGCGGGTGCCGATGGCCGAATTGTCCTTCCTGGACGAAGCCGAACTCGGCCGGATCGCCACCTGGCAGGGCCCGGAGCACGACGTGCCGGACACCACCCTGGCCGCGCTGTTCGAAGCGCAGGCCGAGGCCACCCCGGACGCGACGGCCGTGGTGTGCGGGCCGGAATCGCTGAGCTTCGCGGACCTGAACGCGCGGGCCAATCGCGTCGCCCACGCCCTGATCGCGCGGGGGATCGGCCCGGAGGACGTGGTCGCGCTGCCCTCCGCCCGGACCGCCGGCACGGTGGTCGCGCTGCTCGGCGTGCTCAAGGCGGGCGCGGCCTACCTGCCGCTGGACCCGGAGCTGCCGCCGGAGCGGCGGGAGTTCGTGTTCGCCGACGCGGCCCCGGCGCTGGTGCTCGGCGAGGACCTGCCGGGCCACGGCCCCGAGGGGAACCCGCGGGTGCCGGTGCACCCCGAACACCCGGCCTACGTCATCTACACCTCGGGGTCCACCGGCAGGCCGAAGGGGGTGGTGCTGGCCCACCGCGGCCTGACGAACCTGTTCTTCGACCACAGCCGGGACTTCTTCCGGCCGGAGAGCGGGGCCGGGCGGTGGCGCGTGGCGCTCACGGCGGCGTTCTCGTTCGACACCTCGCTGGAGGGCGTGCTCGCGATGGTCGACGGCCACGAGCTGCACGTGCTCGACGACCTCACCCGCCGGGATCCCGAAGCACTCGTGGCGTACGTGGCCGTGCAGCGCATCGACCTGCTCGACCTCACGCCGTCCTACGCCGAGCAGCTGGTGCCGGCCGGGTTGGTCGGCTCGGCCACGCACAACCCGCGCGTGGTGATGCTGGGCGGCGAGGCCGCGAACGAACCGCTGTGGCGCGACCTGCGCGCCGCACCGGAGACGACCGGCTACAACTTCTACGGCCCCACCGAGTGCACCGTGGACACGCTGTACTGCCGGGTGGGGGACAGTGAACGGCCACTGATCGGCAGGCCGATGCGGAACACCCGGGTGCAGGTGCTCGACAGCCTGCTGCGGCCGGTGCCCGTCGGCGTCCCCGGCGAGCTGTACCTCGCCGGGGCCCCGCTCGCCCGGGGCTACCTGAACCGGGCCGCGCTGACGGCCGAGCGGTTCGTGGCGGATCCGGCCGGGCCGCCGGGGACGCGGATGTACCGCACCGGCGACCTGGCGCGGTGGACCCCGGACGGCGCCGTCGAATACCTGGGCCGCGTCGACGACCAGGTGAAGGTACGCGGCTTCCGGATCGAGCTCGGGGAGATCGAAGTCGTGCTGGCCGGGCACCCCGGGGTCGCCCAGGCCGCCGCGGTGGTCCGGGAAGGACCGTCCGGTGCGCCGCGGCTGGTCGCCTACGTGACGCCGGCCGGGACACCGCCCTCGGCGGCCGAGCTGCGTGACTTCGCCAGGGACGCCCTGCCGAACTACATGGTGCCGTCCGCCTTCGTCGTGCTGCCGGATCTGCCGGTCACCTCGAGCGGGAAGGTCGACCGCGGCGCGCTGCCGGCTCCGGCGGCCGAAACCGGGCCGGACGCCGGGTACGTGGCACCCCGCACCGACGTCGAAGCGGCGCTGGCCGAGGTCTGGGGCGCCGTGCTCGGGGTGTCCCGGGTCGGGGTCGAGGACAACTTCTTCGAGCTGGGCGGGGACTCCATCCTGAGCATCCAGGCGGTGGCGAAGACCCGGCAGGCCGGGTTGCGGATGACGTCGAAGGACCTGTTCCTCAACCAGACCGTCGCGCAGCTGGCGAAGGTGGTCCGCGCCGACGCGCCGGCCGCGACCACCGAGACGCCGGTGGCCGGGCCGGTGCCGCTGACCGCCATCCAGCGGCACTTCTTCGACGGCAACCCGGTGGCACCGCACCACCTGACCCAGTCGATGACCGTGGAACTCGACGGCGAGGTCGACGTGGCTTCGTGGCGGGCGGCCCTGGCGGCCCTGGTCGAGCACCACGACGCGCTGCGGATGCGGTTCACCCGCGACGGCGACGGCTGGCACCAGGAGAACGCCGCCGGCCCGGCCGACGTGCTGGCCCACCACGATCTGTCCGACGTGGACGACCAGGACCGGCGGCTGCGGGACCTCGCTGTCGAGGCCGATTCGACGTTCGACCTGGCGCACGGGCCGCTGCTGCGCGCGCTGCTGGTGGAGTTCGGCCCGGCCCGCCCGCCGCTGCTGTTCCTCACCGCGCACCACCTGGTCGTCGACGGGGTGTCGTGGCGGATCCTGCTCGACGACCTCGCGCTGGCCCACCGTCAGGTCTCGGCGGGCGAACCGGTGGCGCTGGGCGCGAAGACGACGTCGTTCAAGGCGTGGGCCGAGCGGCTCGCCCGGCACGCCGCCGAGGGCGGGTTCGACGAGGAGATCCCGCATTGGGCTTCGCTGCCGGAAGTCCCGGCGCTGCCGGTGGACCTGCCCGGGCCGAACCTGGTGTCCGCCACGCGGACGCTGGCCGTCTCGCTGTCCGGACAGGACACCGAGGCGCTGCTGCAGCGGGCGCCCGGGGTGTTCCGCACCCGGGCCGCCGACGTGCTGCTGGCCGCGCTCGCGTGGGCGCTGGGCCGGTGGACCGGCGGCGCCGAGGTGGCGATCGAGCTGGAGGGCCACGGCCGCGAGGAGATCTTCGACGACGTCGACCTGTCCCGCACGGTCGGCTGGTTCACCACGCTGTACCCGGTGGTGCTGCCGGCCGAGGCGCCGGACTGGGCGGCGCTGGTCAAGTCCGTTCGGCGCCGGCTGCGGGCCGTGCCCGGCAACGGGCTCGGCCACGGCGTCCTGCGCGGCCTCGGTGCGCTGCCCGCGCGACCCGGGCCGGAAGTGGTGTTCAACTACCACGGGCAGGTCGGCACGCGGCCCGGGGGCGAGCCGCTCGGGCAGGAACAGAGCCCGCGGGAGCGGGTCCCGCACCTGCTGGAGGTCGTCGGTGCCGCCGTGGGCGGGCGGCTCGAATTCACCTGGTACTACTCGGAAAACGTCCACCACCGCGAAACCGTGGCGCGGGTCGCCTCGGACTTCCGCGAAGCACTGCGGGCGATGGCCGAACACGTGGCGGAGGACTGATGGACGCCGAAGACCTGGCGAGACTGCTCGAGAAACACCGGGTGCCCGGCGCCCAGCTGGCGGTGCGCCGGAACGGCGTGACCGTCGCGGTCGAGGCGGGGGAGGAGCGGCACGGATCGGGGCGGGCGATGACCGCCGGCTCGGCGTTCCCGCTCGGCTCGCTCACGAAGCCGTTCACCGCGGCGCTGACGCTGATCCTGGCCGAGGAAGGCGATCTCGACCTGGACGAACCCCTGACCGGCCTCGGCGGAGCCGTCACGCTGCGCCGGCTGCTCAGCCACACGGCCGGTCTGGAGTCCGAAGTGGACGATCCGGAGACGGGTACGCGCGCCCGGTGGGCGGCCCGGTACTGCCTCCGGGTGCGCCCGCAGTTCCCGCCCGGCACGGTGTTCTCCTACTCCAACGTCGGCTACGTCCTGGCCGGGTGGCTGGCGGAGGAAGCGACCGGAATGGACTGGGCGGAGGCGCTGGAGGCGATCCTGCTGCGGCCGCTGGGCATCCCGGTCACCGCCGCGACCGTCAGCGGCCACGCGGTGGGGGAGCGGATCGTGCCGATCGACGAGCAGTTCCTGCCCGCCCTCGAAGCCCCCGACGGCGGCCTGACCTCGAGCGCGGCCGGGCTGGTCCGGTTCTGCGCGGCCGACGTCGTCGCGACGATGTGCGCCGACCAGCTGGGTCCGGTGGAAGCCGGCCCGTTCGGCATGGCCGACGGGTGGGGGCTCGGCTGGGCGCGTTACCGCGCCGAAGACGGAGCGGACTGGTTCGGGCACGACGGCACCGGCGACGGGATCTCGTGCCACCTGCGCTTCGACCCCGCCACCGGCGCGGCGGTGGCGCTGACCGCCAACGCCGGAACCGGCCCGGCGCTGTGGGCCGACGTGCTGGCGGAGCTGGAGATCCCGCTCGGGCGGCCCGCGCCGTGGCCGGAGCCGGTCGCGGCCTGGCCCGGGTGCGCCGGGGTCTACCGCAACGGGCGCTCGGAGTTCGAGTTCACGATGACCGGGGACCACCTCGTCCTCGTCGGCACCGGGCCGCTCACCTGCCACCCCGGCCTGCGGTTCCGGGTGCGCGACCGGTCGGGCACCACGCACGAAGGCCGGTTCCTGCGGGATCCGGCCGGGCGGGTCGACCGCGTCCAGGTGACCGGGCGGCTGGCGCGCCGGGCAGGCGGTCCGGCGTCGTGATCCCGCTGTCCCGCAACCGCGACTACAACATCCTCTGGAGCAGCCAGCTCTTCTCGGAGCTGGCCGGCGAGGTGACCCAGGTCGCGTTCCCGTTGCTGATCCTCGCCTTCGCGGGGACGCCGTGGCAGATCGGGCTGGCGTCGTCGGTGCTGATGATCGCGCACATGGCGGCCATCGTGCCCGCCGGCGTGCTCGCGGACCGGGGGAACCGCAAGAAGGTCCTGGTGGTCTGCCAGGGCCTGCGGGCCGTCGTCATGGCCGGGCTGGGTGTCGCCGTCCTGCTGGACGCCTACTCCTTCCCGCTGGTGCTGGCGGCCGCGCTCGCGGAGGGGTTCCTCGGGTCGGTGTTCGACCCGGCCGAGCACGCGACGCTGCCGCAGGTGGTGCCGGCCGCGCAGCTGGAGCAGGCGGTGGCCCGCAACACCACGCGGCCGTTCGTCGCGACCCTGCTCGGCCCGGCCGCGGCCGGGCTCCTGTTCACGCTCGGGCACGCCGGCCCGTTCGTCGCGGACGCGGTCGTGCTCGGCGTTTCCTTCGCCGCGCTGGTGTTCCTGCGCGTGCCCCGGCGGAGCGCGGACCCGGCCGCGGTGGACGGCCGCGGCGGGCGGGGCGGCGTCGTGGCGGGCTTCCGCTGGGTGCTCGGCCACCGGCCGATCCGGGCGACCCTGGTTTGGATGATCTGCTGCAACCTGGTGTTCAGCGCCGTGGTCGTGGTCGTGCTCGCGGAGTCCGGCGCGAACGGGGTGGGGCCGGGCGAGATCGGCCTCACGATGACGTGCCTGGGCGTGGGCGGACTGCTCGGCGGGCTGTGCGCGGGACGGCTGGCCGCGCTGCTGTCCGCCCCGGTGATCCTCGTGGGGTTCTCGTGGCTGGCCGCGGTGCTGGTCGCGGCGATGGCGGTGGCGCCGGCCGGTCTCCTGCTCGGCGTCCTGCTGGGCGGGGCGATGTTCGGCGTCCCGCTGACCAACACGACGGTGCTGACCTATCAGCTGCTGAGCACCCCCGACACGCTGCGTGGGCGCGTGAGCAGCATCGCTGGTTTCTGTTCCGGCGGCGCGGGCGCGCTGGGCCCGCTGGCCGGCGGCCTGCTGGCCGGTGCGGGCGGCGCGACCGGGCTGCTGGTGTGCGCCGGCGCGCTGGCGGTGGTGGCGCTGGGCACCACGCTGAGCCCGGTCATCCGCCGGTTTCCGGCGCCCGGCGAGCTGGTGGCGGCCGGTGGGTGAAACCGGCCGCCCGCGGCGGCTCCCCGGGTGGGGCGGGCCGTGGCGATCGCTGTGCTACGTCGCGGCCGGCGCGGCGGCCGCGTTGCCGATCCTCGCGCCGGCCAAGTGGGTGCTCGCGCAGGACACCCCGGTGGCCTACGGCGCCGGGGCGGTCGCCGTGGTGGCGGCCGGCGTGCTGCTGGCGGTGCCGCTGGCCGCGGTCGAGCGGCGGCGGCTGCACCTGCTCGACCGGGGAACGGGCGCGCGCGTCCCGCTGGATGGCGGCCTGCGGTGGCGGAAGTTCGGGTACGCCGTGGCGTTCACCGTCGTCATCGCGGTCGCGAACCTGGTCGTGCTCATCGTCGTGGCGAGCGTGCTGGTGGTCCTGCTGGCGCCGTTGCTGGAGTTCGTCTTCGGCGTCGATTCGCTGGTCAACGACGACGGCCCGGTCAGCGCACCAGTGGCCGTGCTGGCCGGGGTGCTGCTGCTGCCGGTGGCCGCGTGCCTGCTCAGCCTGTTCGCCCGGGGGCAGGCGGCCTTCGCGCGGATCATGCTGACCCGCCCGGACCCCGGCCTCACCGACCGCGTCGAGGAACTGACGCGGTCGCGGACCCGGCTGGTTGCCGCGTTCGAAGCCGAACGGCGGCGCATCGAACGCGACCTGCACGACGGCGCCCAGCAGCGGCTCGTCGCCCTGGCCCTGACCTTGGGCATGGCGGAACTCGGCCTCGACGGTGCCGAGGGCCCCGGCCCGCGGCTGGTGGCGCGGGCGCGCGCCGAAGCCGACGCCGTGCTCGCCGAAATCCGCGAGCTGATCCACGGCATCCACCCGCAGGTGCTCACCGACCGGGGTGTCACGGCGGCGGTGACCGAGCTCGCCGAACGGAGCCCGCTCGCGGTCGCCGTCCGGATCGAGCTGCCGCACCGCACGTCGCCGGCGGTCGAGGCGGTGGCGTACTTCGTGGTGAGCGAAGCGCTGGCCAACGTCGCCAAGCACAGCGGAGCCGATCAGGCGTCGGTCACCGGCGCGGTGACCGGAGGCCGGCTCGTGCTGTGCGTCGCCGACCCGGGGGAGGGCGGCGCCGACCCGCGTCGCGGCACCGGGCTGCAGGGCCTGGCCGACCGGGTCTCGGTCGTCGGCGGGGTGCTCGCGCTGGCCAGCCCGCCGGGCGGGCCGACGGAACTGCGGGTGGAGCTGCCGTGGGACTGCGTGTAGTCCTCGCCGAAGACACGGTCTTGCTGCGGGAGGGGCTCCGGGCCCTGCTGGAGGGGTTCGGCCACGAGGTGGTCGCGGCCGTCGGCGACGCCGCCGCGCTGACCGCGGCGGTCGACGCCCAGCTGCCGGACATCCTCGTCACCGACGTCCGGATGCCCCCGGGGTTCGCGGACGAAGGCCTGCGCGCCGCGGTGGAGCTGCGGTCCCGGCGCCCGGGACTGGCGGTGCTGGTGCTGACGCAGTACGTCGCGACGACCTACGCGTTCGAGCTGCTGGAGTCCGCCGACCGCGGCCGCACGGGTGGCCTGGGGTATCTGCTGAAGGACCGCGTCGGCGAGGTCCGGGAGTTCGTCGACGCCGTCGAGCGCATCGCCGCGGGCGGAACGGTGATCGACCCGGAGGTGGTCCGGCGGCTGCTGCGCCGCGACCGGCCGCTCGACCGGCTCACCGCCCGGGAACGCCAGGTGCTGGCCCTGATGGCCGAAGGCCGGGCGAACGGCGCGATCGCCGCGCAGCTCGGCGTCAGCCCGGCCGCGGTGGCGAAGTACATCGGCGCCATCTTCACCAAACTGGGCTTGGCGGGCGGCGAAGGTCACCACCGCGTGCTGGCCGTGCTCACCCACCTGCGCAACGGATCCTGGCCGCGGGCCGAGCCGTGATACCGCGGGAAGGGTCCTCCCGCGGTATCACGGCGTCAGAACGTGCCGACCCAGCGCAGCTGCGGCCACAGCCGGTCCCACGGCTGCACCGGGTCGTGGCAGAGCAGAACCGGTTTCCCCTCTTCGAGGTGCGGCAACGCGAAGTGCAGTGTGGCCGCGGGCACGCAGCGGGCGAAGTGACGCCCGAAAGCCGCGGGATCGACCCCGACGGCGAGGACGACCGTCCGGTCGTCGGCCGGGCGGCCGAAGTCGTGGTAGGAGTTGAGGCCGCTGTAGGCCGGCGGGAGTCCCCGGGCCGGCCCGAACCGGTCGACCGCGCCCGCTTCGGCGTAGTTCTGGCCGTAGACGATCGCGCGGGCGCGCTCGGCCGGGGGCAGGCCGCGGTACACCGTGGCGACCTGCTCGGTCAGCTCTTCCCAGCCGGTCTGGCCGAGCTGGGCGTCGCCGAACCCGGCCAGCGGGGAGTCTTCCGCGTAGGCCGACGCCGGCAGCACCGGCAGGCACATCACCGCCGCCAGCACCGCGTTCACGACCACCGCCGCGGCCAGCACGATCCGGCGCGGCACCGTCCTGACCCAGGCGGCCGCCGGGACGCAGCCCGCGGCGGTCAGCGACGTCAGCAGGCCCTCGGTGTAGCGCCCGAACCCGCCGACGAGCAGCAGCACCACCGCGATCACCAGGTAGGCGACCGCGAGCGCGCGGTAGTCACGCCACTGTGGACGGCGCAGCAGCCCGGTCAGCCCGGCGATCCAGACCGGGGTGAGGAACAGGCCGGTCATCAGCGGCTGGCCGATGAGGAAGTTCACCGCGCCGCCGACGCTGAGCGGTTCGGACATCTCCGAGGCCATCGAGAACTGCGGCCAGCCGTGCGGGGCCTGCCAGACGAGCACCGGCAGCGCGATCAGCAGGCCCAGCCCGGCGCCGAGGGCGAGGAACCGGTCGCGCAGGACCTGCCGCGGCCCGGCCACCAGCAGCCCCGCGACCAGCCCGGCGACCAGCAGGACGACGAGGTACTTCGCGAGCAGGCCGATCCCGACCACCGCGCCGATGGCGAGCCACAGGCGGGAGTCGCGGGTGCGCAGCAGCCGGACCAGCAGCCAGCAGAGCGTCACCCACACGACGTGGTCGACCGCGGTCGGGTGCAGGACGTGCCCGGCGGCCATGGTCGCCAGCGTGCCGGCGGCGGCGCTCGCGGCCAGCACCTGGGCCCCGCCCCCGCCGCCGAGTTCGCGGGCCAGGTGCGCGGCGACCCACACCGAAAGCCCGGCCAGCAGGGCGGGCACGACCCGGATGGCGAACAGCGTGTCGCCGAACAAAGCCGTCTGCGCTTTCGCGAGCAACGCCACCAGCGGCGGCTGGTCGACGTATCCCCAGCCGAGGTGGTCGCCCGCGACGCGGAAATACAGCTCGTCCATGTAGTAGCCGTATCGCCCCGCCAGCGCCAGCAGCACCGCGGTGAGCGCGAGGCTCACCGCGAGCACCGGTTTCCACCGGAACGGCACCACGGCCGCGTGCTCCCGGGTCGCCGTTTCGGGACCGGTAACCGTTGTGGACACGGTCATTCACCTCGTCTCACCCGGGCATCGATTTTCCCGATCAGGATCCCGGTGTGGCCGTAAACCGGCAACGCCCTTGATTTCTGGGGAAAAGGTGCTGGTCATCAGCGGGGTGCAGGAGCAGTTTCCGCGGCTGGGCCGGAAATCATTGTTTTCCTGCTAGCCTCGGGACGTCCCGGTGAACAGTCCGTTCCCGGTGAGCGCCCGGCCGCTTTTTCCTTTCGCCGCGTTCGGATGCTCCAAGCATGGGCGATCCCCTCCATTCCTACGTAAGGTGCTTGTGATACCAATGCAGGACACGCAGACGAGTCCCGGCAACCTCACCCAGTTCGAATACCTGGCGCTGAACAGTCCGCTCAACCTCTCCGACGGGCACGCCCGGCAGGCGCTCACCCCGAGCCAGACGAGCATCATCGACGCCTTGCCGGACCTGTGGGCCGACGCGGTGAAACGCCCGGTCGAAGAGATCGAGCACGACTCGCACCGCGCCTACTTCGAACTGCTCGGGCAGCACAGCTACCCGGCGGCCGACGGCCGGGTGCTCAGCTGCTACTCGTCCTCGGTGGCGATGGAGATCTTCGCGCGGTCGCTGGCCACCACCACCGACGCGATCGGCCTGGTGCACCCCACCTTCGACAACATCCCGGACATCCTGCGCGGGGTCGGCCTGCGGCTGGTCCCGGTCGAGGAGGAGCAGCTGCACGGCGGCGACCTGGACCCGGCGCTGCTGCGGTCGGTCGGCTGCCTGTTCGTCACCACCCCCAACAACCCGACCGGCCGCGTGCTGTCCGAGGAGCGGCTGCGCCGCCTCGCGGCGCAGTGCGCGGACCACGGTGTGGTGCTCACCCTCGACACCTCGTTCCGCGGGTTCGACACCCGCGCGCACTACGACCACTACGCGGTGCTGGAGGCGAGCGGCTGCCGCTGGGTCGTGATCGAGGACACCGGCAAGCTGTGGCCCACGCTCGAGCTGAAGATCGGCTGGCTGGTCTCGGCGGCGAACGTCGGGCTGCCGCTGGCGAAGGTGTACTCCGACATCCTGCTCGGCGTCTCGCCGCTCGTGCTGTCCATGGTCCGGCGCTTCGCCGAGGAGGCGGCCGGCGGCGGCCTCGCCGAGCTGCACCGGTTCATCGCCGGCAACCGGGCCACCCTGCGCGAGGGGCTCGCCGGCGTGCCGGACGTCCGGTTCCCCGACCCCGACAGCCGGGCGAGCGTCGAACGGCTCGACGTCGGTCCCCGCACCGGGCTCGAGGTGTGGTCCGCGCTGCGTGAGCACAACGTGTTCGCCCTGCCCTGCCACCAGTTCCACTGGGCGCGGCCCGAGGAGGGCGCGCACTCGCTGCGGATCGCGCTGTCCCGCTCCGCCGCGTCCGTGGCCACCGCGACCGCCGCGTTGCGGACCGTGCTCACCCGGTGAGCGCCGAGGACTCCGCCGGGCCGCTGTCGCACCGCCGGTCCTGGAGTCCCGGCATCGTGCAGCAGGTCGGCCCGGCCGGGACGATCGATCTCGGACCGGGCTACCTCGACCCGGACCTGCTCCCGGTCGACCTGCTCGCCGCGGCGTACCCGGCGGCACTGGCCGAGTACGGCTCGGCCGCGCTCGCCTACGGCGACGACCGCGGCGCGCTGCCGTTCCGCGAGCTCGTGGCCGAGCGGGCCGCCGCGGCGGACGGGCGGCCGTGCGGGCCGGAGAACGTGCTCGTCACGGCGGGGACTTCGCATGCGCTGTACCTGCTCGCGACGAGGTTCGCCGGCTCCGGTGACGTCGTGCTCGCCGAGCAGTACGGCTACGACTTCGGCCGCCGGATCCTGACCGACCGCGGGCTGGACGTCCGCGCGGTGCCGATGGACTCCGGCGGCGTGGACCCGGCGGCGCTGGCCGAGGCGATCACCGCCGTCCGGGCCGCGGGGAAGAAGGTCGCTTTCGTCTACCTGGCCCCGACTTTCCACAACCCGACCGGGCTCGTCTCGCCGGCCGGGCGCCGCCGGGAGCTGCTGGCGGTCGCCGCCCGGCACGGCGTGCTGCTCGTCGAAGACGACGCCTACGCCGAGCTGGGCCTCGAGGGCGGTGCCGAGCCCGTTTCCCTGGCCGGACTGGCCGGCTACCGGAGCGTGGTCCGGCTCCGGACGTTCTCGAAGACACTGGGCGCGGGACTGCGGCTGGGCTGCCTGCTCGGTGCCCCCGCGCTCGTGGACCGCCTCGCCGGCACCGGGCTGTTCGTCAGCGGCGGCTCGGCGAACCACGTCACCTCCCTCGCGGTGGCGTGGCTGCTGCGCTCGGGGGAGTACGACCGTCACCTCGGCTGGCTGCGGTCGCGGCTGCGCACCCGGCGCGACGCGCTCGCCGGGGCACTGGCCCGGTCGACGGCGGACATCGCCTTCACCGTCCCCGCCGGCGGCTACTTCCTGTGGCTGCGGTCCCCGCACGGCGAGGCGCGCCTGCTCGCCGCCGCCGCGGCCGCGAAGGTCACCGTGGTGCCCGGGTCCCGGTTCGGCGACGGTCCGCAAACGACCCTCCGGCTGGCGTACAGCCTGAATCCACCGCGCACCTTGACGGCGGCCGCCGAAGCGCTCGGCCGTCACTGGTGCGCTCTGTCCTCTTTGGAGCGAACGCACCCATGAGCACTCTCGCCGGCCCGGCCGGCTACAGCCTGCCCCTCTCGCCGTCCGGTGCGGCGGCCATGATCACCCCGCCGCCGTGGCACTTCGCCGGTGACGTGATCATGGTCGACTACCGGGTCGACCCGGACGTCGCCCGGCGGTTCCTGCCGCCGGAGCTGGACCTGGGCGACGACCCGGGTGCGGCGGCGGCCGTCTTCGCGGACTGGCAGTGGTGCTCGGACTCCGGCGCGGAGCTGGCCGAGCCCGCCCGCTGCCAGTTCACCGAGTTCCTGATCCTGCTGGCGTGCGAGTACCGCGGGAGGCCGCTGGCCCGGTGCCCGTACGCGTGGGTGGACAGCGCGGTGCCGATGGTGCGCGGCTGGGTCCAGGGCATGCCCAAGCAGTTCGGCGAGATCCACCAGACCCGGCCGCGGACCGTCGGCCGCGCGGGTCCGCGGCCGGGCGGTCCCGGCCGCTACGACGGCACGCTTTCGGTGCACGGCAAGCGGGTCGCCGAAGCCACCGTCCGCCCGGACCGCCGTGCCGGGGAGCCACCTGCGCTGCACGCCGTGCCGCTGGTGCACACCCGGTTCTTCCCCGGCTGGGTCGAGTCGGAGGAGCCGGTTCGGCAGCTGGTGACCTCCCGCGTCACCGACGTCGAGTTCGGCGAGATCCGGACCGGCCCGGCGGAGCTGAGCCTGTTCGACACCGTGGACGCGGACTTCCCCGGCCTCGTCCCGAAGGAAACCGGTGCCGGGTACGTGTTCTCCTACGCCGAAACGCTGTGTGGTGGGCAGGAGCTCTGAGCCGGTGCGAGGGGCCGCCCGCGCGGCAGCCGGGCCTGAAGTCGGCGCCGGCACGGGCGGCCCGGCGGACTCCCCGTGTCGAGGGAGCCGCGCCAGGAGCTGCTGGGGGTCAGCTCCAGCACCCAGTGAACCACGCCGGGGCCCCGGGCGCGGTAGCGCGGAGTGGACAAAATGCGTACGGCCTGGCTTACCGCCGAACGAGTGAGACCACCGCCGCCGTCAACGGAGGTGGACCGGACCGGCGTCGATCGGGGTGCGGAACAGGAAGTACGGGTACTGCCGTTCGTCCTTGCCGCCGCGGTACTTGTCCTGGCGGTGCAGCTGGTTGGCCGTGACGTAGAGGTGGCCGTCGGCCACGGACATCGTGTCCGGCCACAGCAGCCGGGGGTCGTGGACGACGGTTTCCCAGCGGCCGTCGGGGTGGCGGCGGTGGATGGCGTTGTGCTCGCCGTCGGTGACGTAGAGGCGGCCCTGGTCGTCGGTCTCCATGCCGTCGCCGGCGCCACCTTTGTCGCCTTCGTCGATGAGCGTCGCGGCGACCGCGTCGTCGTCGAGTTCACGGTTGATCAGCGCGTCGGTGGCGACGCTCCACCAGCGTCGTGACGCGAGGCAGCAGTAGTACAGCCGGGCGCCGTCGGCGCCGATGGCGATGCCGTCCGCGCCCATCTTGATCGGGCTGGTCGAGCCGTCCTCGGAGCGTTCGACGAAGTCGCGGCCCTCGACGACCATGCGCAGGTCCGGCGGTTCCTCGGCCTGGGTGCTGGGGTGGTCGTGCAGCCGCCGCCAGGATTCGCCGGTCTCCAGGTCGACGACGATGATGCCGTTGGGGCCCTGGTCGGAGGAGTCGGTGATGAACGCGACGCCGCGGCCGAGGTCGAAGCGCACGTCGTTGAGGTAGGTGGTGGGCAGGGCGACGTCCTCGGGGAAGAGGATCGTGCGGGTGACTTCGTCGCGTTCCAGGTCGACGCAGACGAGCTTGGGGCCGCCGTGGGCGGTCGGCCGGAACAGCGGGCTGCCGGTGTCGAGGATCCACAGCCGGTCGGCCGGGTCGACGACGATGCTCTGCACCGACACCAGGGCGTCCGGGTCGGTGTCGCTCTCGGGTTCGTTGAACGCCTGGCCGGGGTAGGGGACGAGGTCGCCGTCGCGGAGTTCGGCGACGGTGAAGCGCACGTCGTCACCCCACTTCGGGAAGTTGACGAACACCCGGCCCCGGCGCGACACGCTGACCCCGGTCGGCATCGGGCCGGTGAATTCGTGCACGACCTCGAGTTCGCCCAGCGGCTGGTCGGTTCCGGCCACGGCGATCACGCCGTCCCGACGAGGTGGTCGCGCAACCGGTCAGGATGGCTTTCGAGCAGGAGCAGGGTCACGAGTCGTCCTCCGAGGTGGTGGGTCGATGGCCGGCACGGCTTCGTCCGGACGGGATTTCCTCGCGTACCCGCCCGGCGTCCGGTCAACCGTCCGGGCCCACCTCGCCCGCGCTCGTTTCGCCCGGGGCCGAACGGGTAGCCCGAACGATTCCCACGGAAGAGGCGGCCCATGACGACCGACAGCCCCGCAATCCCGATCGAGATCCGGGTCGACGGCACCGACCACCGGCTGGCGGTGGACCCGCGGCGGACCCTGCTGGACCTGATCCGCGATCAGCTGGGGGAGCCGGTCGCGAAGAAGGGCTGCGACCACGGCCAGTGCGGCGCCTGCACCGTCCTCGTCGGCGGCCGCCGGGTGCTCGCCTGCCTGATCCTGGCCGTCACCTGTGACGGCGCCGAGGTGACGACGGCGTCCGGGCTGGCCGCCGGCGGCGCACTGCACCCGATCCAGCAGGCCTTCCTGGACAACGACGCCTTCCAGTGCGGGTACTGCACGCCCGGCCAGGTCTGCTCCGCGGCCGGGCTGCTGGCCGAGTTCGCCGACGGCGCGCCGAGCCACGTCACCTCGCCGGTCAGCGCCGCGCCGGAGTGGTCCGATGCCGAGATCGCCGAGCGGATGAGCGGCAACCTCTGCCGCTGCGGGGCCTACGCCGGGATCGTCGCCGCCGTCCGGGAGTCCCGATGAAGACCTTCGCCTTCACCAAGCCCGCCACGGTGGCCGAGGCCGTGCGCGCGGTGTCCGGAGCGCCGGAGGCGGTGTTCCTGGGCGGCGGCACCAACCTCGTCGACCACCTCAAGCTGAGCGTGGCGCGACCGGACCGGATCGTGGACGTCACCGGCGTGCTGCCGGACGAGATCCGCGAGGACGACGGCGGCCTGTACGTCGGCGCCGGCGTGCGCAACAGCGACTTCGCCGCGCACCCGGTAGTCCGTGAGCGCTATCCGGTGCTGGCCCAAGCCCTGCTGTCCGGGGCGTCGGCGCAGCTGCGCAACATGGCCACCACCGGCGGGAACCCGCTGCAGCGCACCCGCTGCCTGTACTTCCAGGACGTCACGACGCCCTGCAACAAGCGCGAACCCGGCTCGGGGTGCTCCGCGCTCGGCGGGGCGACGCGCCAGCACGCGATCCTCGGCGCGTCCGAGGCGTGCGTGGCCACCCACCCGTCCGACCTGGCGGTCGCGCTGGCGGTCCTGGACGCCCGGGTGCACGTCGCCGGGACCGGCGGCGAGCGGGAAATCGCCTTCACCGACCTGCACCGGCTGCCCGGCGACCACCCGGACCGCGACACGGTCCTCGAGCACGGCGAGCTGATCACCGGCTTCACCCTGCCCGCCGCGGCGTGGGCGCGGCGGTCGGCCTACCGGAAGGTCCGGGACCGGGCGTCGTACGCGTTCGCCCTGGTCTCGGTGGCCGCCGGGGTGTCCCTGGTGGACGGCCGGATCGACGACGTCCGCGTCGCGTTCGGCGGCGTGGCCCACAAACCCTGGCGGGCCACCGAAGCGGAAGCCGTGCTGCGCGGCGCCCGGCCGGGGGAAGAGGTGTTCCGCGCCGCGGCGGACGCCGAACTGGCCGGCGCCCGCGCGCTCGAGGGCGTCGACGGCGGGAACGCCTTCAAGATCCCGCTCGCCCGCCGCACCCTCGCCGCGGTGCTGCGCGAGCTGACCACCGAGGAGCCGAACCGATGACCGAGCTGCTCGAACCCCACGCCATCGGCACCGCCACCACCCGCCGGGACGGCCCGGCCAAGGTCACCGGCACCGCGCCGTACGCCTTCGAAGCGCCGGCCGACCACCCGCTGTACGGCCACCCGGTGCAGGCCACGATCGCCCGCGGCCGCTGCGCCCGGATCGCCACCGTGGTGGCCGAGTCCGTCGAGGGTGTCGCGCGCGTCATCACGCCGTTCACCGCCGAGCGGCTGGCGAGCACCGACGACGCCGAGCTCGCCGTGCTGCAGGACCCCGGGGTGCCCTTCCGCGGCCACGTGGTCGCGCTCGTGCTCGCCGACACCCCGGAGACCGCCCGCCACGCCGCCGAGCTGGTGGAAGTCGAGTACGACGTCGAGCCCCACGACGTCGAACTCAGCGCCGGCCGGTCCGACCTGTACGCGCCGGACTCGGTGAACCCGGACTTCCCGACCGACACCGCGCAGGGCGACGCCGACGCCGCACTCGAGCGGGCCGAAGTGACCACCGACGAGACGTACACGACGGCCATGCAGCACAACAACCCCCTGGAACCGCACGCGACGACCGCGTTGTGGGACAACGGGATCCTCACCCTCTGGGACTCCACCCAGGGCGTCCACCCGGTCCGTTCCGCCATCGCCGAGGTGTTCGGGCTGCCCGAGGAGCAGGTCCGGGTCCGCTGCCCGTACGTCGGCGGCGGTTTCGGCTCGAAGGGCACGCCGCACGCGAACGTCGTGCTCGCCGCCCTGGGCGCTCGCGCGGTGCCGGGCCGGGCGGTGAAGCTGGCGCTGACGCGGCAGCAGATGTTCGCCCTCGCCGGGTACCGCACACCCACGATCCAGCGCGTCCGGCTCGGCGCCGACCGCGACGGGCACCTGCGCGCGCTGCGCGTCGACGTCGTGGAGCAGACGTCGCGGATCAAGGAGTTCGCCGAGCAGACCGCGGTGCCCGCCCGGATGATGTACGCGGTGCCGGACCGGGCCACCAGCCACCGCCTCGCCGCGCTGGACGTGCCGGTGCCGTCGTGGATGCGGGCGCCGGGGGAGTGCCCGGGGATGTTCGGGCCCGAGGTCGCGATGGACGAACTCGCCGTGGCCCTCGGCCTGGACCCGATCGAGCTGCGGGTGCGCAACGAACCCGAGCGCGACCCCGAGGACGGGAAGCCGTTTTCCAGCCGGAACCTCGTCGCCTGCCTGCGCACCGGCGCCGAGCGCTTCGGCTGGGCGGATCGGGATCCGCGGCCCGGCGTCCGCCGCGACGGCCGGTGGCTGACCGGGACCGGCGTCGCGGCGTCGGTGTACCCGGCGAAGCGCTCGCCCGGCTCCACGGCGCTGATCCGGTTCGAAGGCGGCCGGTACGTCGTGGAAATCGGCGCCGCCGACCTGGGCACGGGAGCCTGGACGATCCTGCCGCAGATCGCGGCCGACGCCCTTTCCGTGCCCGCGTCGGACGTCGAGGCCCGCATCGGCGACACCGGCTACCCGAAGGCGACCGTGGCCGGCGGCTCCTCGGGCACCGCGTCCTGGGGGACGGCGGTGATCGCGGCCGCGCAGGCGTTCCGCGACAAGTTCGGCACCGACCCGGCCGAAGGCGCCGAGGCGAGCGCGGACACGCCGGAGAACCCGGCCGAGGAGCAGTACTCGATGTACGCGTTCGGTGCGCAGTTCGCCGAGGTGCGAGTGGACGCCGACACGGGCGAGATCCGCGTCCCGCGGCTGCACGGCACGTTCGCGGCCGGCCGGATCGTCAACCCGGTGACCGCCCGGTCCCAGTTCCTCGGCGGGATGACCATGGGGCTGTCCATGGCGCTGTTCGAGGACAGCGTCCTGGACCCGCGCACCGGGCACGTGGTCAACCACGACCTGGCCGAGTACCACATCGCGACCAACGCGGACGTGGCCGACCTGCGCGCGGACTGGCTCGACGAGCACGACCCGCACGTCAATCCCATGGGCACCAAGGGAATCGGCGAGATCGGCATCGTCGGCACCGCGGCGGCGATTGCCAACGCGGTGTACCACGCGACCGGGGTCCGGGTCCGGAAGCTGCCGATCACCCTGGACGCGCTGCTGCCCGCGCTGCCCTGACGTCCGGCACGAGGCCCGTCACCGGGGACCCGGCAGGGGTGCCCGAGCGGCCAGCCGGATCCCGGGAGCGCGAGCGCCGGTCCGGCAGCGGCTCAGACCAGAGTCACCGGCGCTGATCCCTCGAAGCGGTACCCGACGCCGCGGACCGTGGTAATGGGATCCAGATGCGGCGCGAGCTTGGCGCGGAGCTTGCGGACGTGGACGTCGACCGTCCGGTCGCCGCCGTGCTGCGGCGGCCAGAGCGCGGACTTCAGTGCGGTGCGGGTGAACACCCGATCCGGGTGTTCACCCAGGAAACGCAGCAGATCGAACTCCAGCCGGGTAAGCGCGAGCGGGCGGCCCAGCAGGATCGCCCGCCGGGACCCGGTTTCGATGCGCAGGAGCGGGTCCGGGACCAGCCTGAGGCGCGGCGCCGGCTTCGCCGTCACGGCCGGGTGCCGGGGGCGGACGGCCGTGACGTCGACGCCCGCCAGGCCGTCCAGCGCGGTGGCCAGCCGGGCGGCGACGACGGCCGCGTCGCCGGCTCGGCCGGTGAGGTCGATCCGGATGTCCATGCGGAACACCTCGGCGGTCGCGCGCGGTGCGGGCGGGGTCGTCATGAGCGCGATTGTGGTTCGTGACCGCCTCGGAGGGGAAGGCTGCCCGGCGGCTGGAACACCTTGACGGCACAACGGTGATCGAGACGGTCAGCCGGCAACCAGCAACGGCACGAGCGCGTCGGGGCGGTCCAGCGGGATGATGTGGCCGCAGTCCTCGACGAGGTGGGTGGTGAGGTCGTCGGTCACCGGGCCCAGCTGGCGGGCGAGGGCGTCGCCCACCGGGTGCGCGCCGATCGCCACGGTGGGCACGGTGAGCCGGGCGGCCGCGGTGGCGTCCGCGATCTGCGCCGCGCTCTCGGGCATGGCCCGGTAGTGGCCGAAGGCGCTCCGGAGGGCGTCGCGTCCGGTGTACGCCGCGACGAAGTGGTCGCGGATCGCGGGTGGCACGCCGCGGCTCCGGGTTCCGGCGTCGAGGAACCAGCCGATGTAGTCCGCCTCGTGCCCGGCGAGGACCGTCTCGGCGAGGCCCGGGACGGCGTGGAACCCGAACCACCACGGCGGCCCGCCGGCGAGGAAGTCCTCGGCCCCGGGCAGGCGCCCGAGCAGCGACTCCATGAGGACGAGCCGGCGGACCCGCTCGGGGCGCCGCACGGCGAGCAGGAACGCGGGCGGGGCACCCGCGTCGATGCCGGCGACCGTCGCCTCCGGTTCGCCCAGTGCGTCGAGGAGCGCTTCGGCGTCGGCCGCGAGGGTTCCGGCGTCGTAGCCGCCGGCGGTGCGGGTGGTCGCGCCGAGACCACGCAGGTCCGGGGCGATGACCCGGTGGTACCGGGCCAGCTGCGGGATGACGGCGGTCCACAGCCGCCAGGTGTGCGGGAAGCCGTGCAGCAGCAGGAAAGCCGGCCCCTGCCCGGTGACGGCCACGGTGATGTCGATGCCGTTCGCCCTGACCCGCTGCTCGCGCACATCATCTCCGGAAGGAAGGGGTTACCATTGTTGACCAGATGAGCGTAGGTAACCGCTGTGGCCGCGCCAAGACGGCACTTTCCCGACAGGTGGTGAGCTTCAGGTGACCCCCTCGCCGAAGGGCGCGCGCGGCGACCTCTTCGACCCCGCCTGCCCGACCCGCAAGCTGCTGGACCGGATCGGCACGAAATGGACGTCCATGGTGGTGAAGGTGCTGGCCGAGGCCGGCCCGGACGAGGTGCGGTTCGCCGAACTGCAGCGCCGGATGCCCGGCGTCTCGCAGAAGATGCTGTCGGTGACCCTGCAGAGCCTCACCCGCGACGGCCTGGTGGAGCGCCGGGTGGAGCCGACGGTGCCCCCCAGGGTGCACTACCGCCTCACCGGCCTCGGCCACTCCCTCGAGGTGCCGCTCGCCGCCCTGCGCACCTGGGCGGAGGAGAACATGCCGGCGATCGACCGGGCCAACGCCACGGCGCGCGAATGACCCGTGACTGTCCGAAGAGGACCGTCACGCGAGCCCGAGGTGGTGGCGCAGAGTAGGACCGGTGTAGTCGGTCCGGAACGAGCCGCGCTCCTGCAGCAGGGGCACCACCTTGTCGGCGAACTCGTCCAGGCCGCCGGGCGTGACGTGCGGGACGAGGATGAAGCCGTCGCTCGCGTCGGCCTGGACGAGGCCGTCGATCGCCGCCGCCACGGTCGCCGGCGAGCCGATGAACGTCTGCCTGCCGGTGACCTCGATGATGAGGTCGCGGGTCGACAGGTTCTTCGCTTCGGCCAGCTGCCGCCATTCCCGGGCGGTCGCGAGGGGGTCGCGGTACATCCGGACGCTGGCGCGGCCGGGGGCGATCGTGGACCCGTCGACCACCGGGTCGGTCGACGGCAGGGGCCCGTCGGGGTCGTGCCCGGACAGGTCGGTGTTCCAGACCTGCTCGAGGAACTTGATCGCGGTCTGCGCGCTGACCTGCTGCCGCCGCACGAGGTGGGCGCGTTCGTGGGCGTCGGCGTCGGTGTCGCCGAGGACGAACGTGGCCGCGGGCAGGATCACCAGCTGCTCCGGCGTCCGGCCGTACTTCGCCAGCCGGCCCTTGACGTCGGCGTAGAACGCCTGCCCGGCTTCGAGGGTGCCGTACCGGCTGAAGATCGCGTCCGCGGTGGCCGCGGCGAACTCGCGGCCTTCGTCGGAATCCCCGGCCTGGATGATCACCGGGCGGCCCTGCGGGCTGCGCGGCACCGGGAACCGGCCCTCGATGTCGAAGTGCCGGTCGTGGTGGGAAAACGCGCCCGCCCGGGTGTCGCGCAGGAACACGCCGCTGCCGGCGTCGGCGGCGATCTCGTCGCCGCGCCAGGAGTCGAACAGCTCCCAGGCGGTGCGCAGGAACGTCTCGGCCCGTTCGTAGCGCTGGTCCTGGGGCAGGAACCCGCCGCGGCGGAAGTTCTCGCCGGTGAAGGCGTCCCACGAGGTGACGACGTTCCACGCGGCGCGCCCGGCCGACAGGTGGTCGAGCGAGGCGAACTGGCGGGCCACCTCGAACGGCTCGTTGAAGGTCGAGTTGATCGTGCCGGCCAGCCCGAGCCGCTCGGTGACCGCGGCCAATGCGGACAGCACGGTGAAGGTGTCCGGACGGCCGACGACGTCGAGGTCGTAGATCTGCCCGTTCTGCTCGCGCAGCCGCAGGCCTTCGGCCAGGAAGAAGAAGTCGAACTTCGCGCGCTCGGCGGTCTGCGCGAGCTTGACGAAGGAGCTGAACTCGATGTGGCTGCCGGCTTCGGGGTCACTCCACACGGTCGTGTTGTTGACGCCGGGGAAGTGCGCCGCGAGGTGGATCTGCTTCCGGGTCATCTCAGGCTCCTCGGACGGCGGTGTAGCGGCTGGCGGGCCGGGGGAGACCGAGCAGCCCGCGCAGGGTGCTCGCCTCGTACCCGGTGCGGAAGGCGCCGCGCGCCTGCAGTTCGGGCACCAGGCCGCGGGTGATGGCGGTCAGGTCGTGCGGGACCGCGCCCGGCCGCAGCCGGAAGCCGGAAAGCCCGGCGGCCTGCCAGTCGAGCAGCAGGTCGGCCAGGCCGGCCGGGGTGCCGGTGAAGACGTGCGCGTCGGAGGTGTACTCGGCGCCGAACCGGTCGTCGAGCCGGGCCTTGCGGTCCGCGGCGGCCTGCTCGGTCTCGCCGAGGAACACGACGACGTCGCCGAAGACGTGCAGGGTTTCCGCGCCGCGCCCGGCCTTCTCCTGCTCGTCGCGCACCGCGGCGACGATCGACGTGGCCTGCTCGCGGTCGAAGGGCGTGACGTAGACGACGTCGGCGGAGCGGGCGGCGAGCCGGTAGGGGACGGCGGCGTGGGCCAGCGCGGTGACCGGCGGCTGCCCCTGCGGGGGCCGTGGGGTGATCGACGGGCCCTTGACCGAGAACCAGCGTCCGGTGAAGTCGATGTAGTGCAGCTTGTCCCGGTCGACGAACCGGCCGGTGGCGACGTCGCGGATCTCGGCGTCGTCCTCCCAGCTGTCCCACAGCCGGCGCAGCACCTCGACGTAGTCCGCGGCCTCGTCGAACAGCTCGGCCAGCGGGCTCGGCCGGTCCGGCTCGGCGGCGTCCTCGAGCCGGAACTCGCCGAATTCGCGGCGTCCGAAGTGCCGGTTGTCGTCGGCGCGCCCGGCGACCTGCACGCGGACCCCGGCGCGTCCGGTGCTGACGTAGTCGAGGGTGGCGATGGCCTTGGACAGGTGGAACGGCTCGGTGTGGGTGACCACCGCGGTCGGCACGAGCCCGATGTGCGAGGTCAGCGGCGCGACGCGGGCGGCGATCAGCACGGCGTCGAGGCGGCCCTGCACGATGTCGGTCCGCTCGCCCGGCCGGTCGAGGTAGTTCACCGTCTGCAGGGCCAGGGAGTCTTCGATGGTGACGAAGTCCAGCTTCGCCGCCTCCGCCTCCCGGACCAGGTCGGCCCAGTAGCCGGCGGTGAGCAGCTCGCCGGGCCGCGCGCCGGGTTCGCGCCACGCGGCGGGGTGCCACCCGGCCCCGTCCAGTGCGACGGCGATCCGTGGTCCAGTCATCCCGGCGTCCCTTCTTCTCGGCCTCTGGCCGCAGTGTGCGCCGATTTCCGCGACCGGGGTCGAGGTGGCCAATGGCTGGGACGTGCCGGTGCCCCGGGAATAAACGGGGACCGGCCGATCGGGGGCGTCCATTCGGGACTCCGGTTCCGCTGCGTGGACGTGATTGCCGGGCCGCGGACCGCGACCCGACAATGCCCGCCATGACAGCGTGGCACGGGGAGACCGCCTACGACCGGGAGCGGCTGGCGCAGTGGCGGGCCGGACAGGCGCGGCTGCCCGGGCTCAGCCGGCGCGGGCTGCTGCGCCTGACGGCGGCCGGTGGGCTCGCGCTGGCCACGGCCGGGACGGCAACGGCGACCGCGTCGGCGGCGGGCCCGATCGTGAAGCCGCTGCCGCCGGAGTGGTTCGACGTGTACGGCAGCAACGCCGAGACGCGCTGGGAGGCCATGAGCGGGCAGGGCTACCTCACCCCGGTCGACCGGTTCTTCGTCCGCGATCACACCTCGACGCCGGTGCTGGACGCCGGGACCTGGCGGCTGCGGCTGTTCGGCTCCGGGTTGCGCGGCGCGCCGACGGCCGCCGCGCCGATCGAGCTGACGTACCGCGACCTGCGCGCACTGCCGTCCGAGACGATCACCGCGTTCATCGAATGCACGGGGAACGGCCGCAGCTTCTTCACCAGCCAGCAGGGGCAGGCCGTCAGCGGAACCGCGTGGAAGCTCGGCGCGGTCGGGGTCGCGCGGTGGCGGGGCGTCCGGCTGGCGACGGTGCTCGCCCGGGCCGGGCTGACCCGGCACGCCGTCGACGTGCTGCCGGAGGGCCTCGACGCGGACTACGTGGCGGCCGGGGTCAACCTCGGGAAGGTCCGGCGGCCGCTGCCGGTGGGCAAGGCGCTGCAGGACGTCCTGCTGGCGTACGAGATGAACGGGCAGCCGCTGCCGCCGGACCACGGTTTCCCGGTGCGGCTGGTGGTGCCGTCGTGGGCGGGGATCGCGTCGATCAAGTGGCTGGGCCGGATCGAAGTGTCGGCGGCGCCGCTGGTTTCGCCGTGGAGCACCCAGTTCTACCGCCTGCTCGGCCCGGACTACCCGGCCGAGGGCACGCTCGTCACCGAGCAGGTGGTGAAGAGCGCGTTCGAGCTCCCGTGGGGTGCGACGCTGGTGGCCGGGCAGCGGCACGTGCTGCGCGGCCGGTCCTGGTCGGGCCACGGCCGCATCCGCCGAGTCGAGGTCAGCACGGACGGCGTCACCTGGCACCCGGCGCGGCCGATCGGCCCGGCCGCCGACCGTGCCTGGCTGCAGTGGGAGTACCCGTGGCGCCCCCGCACGGCGGGCCCCCACACCCTCCGGGCGCGCGCGACCGACGTCACCGGCGCGAGCCAGCCGGACATCGCGCCGTACAACACGCAGGGGTACCTGTTCGGCGCGGTCGTCCGGCACCCGGTCACGGTCGCTGCGGTGTGAAGGTCCACTACGGCCTCGGCGAGCCGGCGCCGGCCCGGCGGAGGCGCTCGCGGGCCTCGTCCTCCGACAGCGAGGTGATGGGCTGCCCGACCGCGTGCTGGTACTTCGCGTCGTAGGCCCTGGTCCAGACGCCGGCCGCCCATGACCGCCGGAGTTCGCCGGTGGTGAATTCGCGGCCGCGCGCCCGGCGGTACGCGAGGAGGAACCGCTCGGTGTCCTCGACGGTGGCGAGCTCGCCGGCGCTGACGGTCGAATACAGCGCGGCGGCGAAGCCGACCAGGACGGCCTCGCTTTCCGCGAGCACGCTGTCCCAGTCGTGCACCACCAAGAGCTCGTCCTCGCTCCAGCGCAGGTTGCCGGCAAGCCAGTCGCAGTGGCCGATCACGGCTTCGGACCCGCCGGCCCGCAGCCGGTCACGGGCCCGGCGCCCGGCGTCGTCGATCCACTCCGCGCCGGTCACCTCGTCGAGGTCGATCTCGGGGTCCTCTTCCGGACGTGGCCACAGTCCGTTCCCGGTGTGGTTCCAGGCCGCCCAGGACGGTGCCGGGTCGAGCGTGGCCACCTCGGCCGGCCGAGGGGCGAGCCGGATCAACCGCGCGAACGCCTCGGCGAAGGCCTCGGCTGCGTGCTCCGCGCTCGGGAGCACCGTCCCGCCGGGGACGTAGGTCTCGGCGGTGGCGACGTCGCCACCGAACGGCGCGACGCCGGTGAGCGGATCCGGGCACGGATACCCGGCCTGGAACAGGCGGCGCTGGACGTCGACGCACGCTGCCATCCGCGGCGAGCCCGGACGAACCTTGACCACGACCTCACGGTCGTCGGCCAGCCGCAGCCCGATGACGGCGGACAGGTGCCCGGAGCTGAACAGTTCCTCCGCCGGCGGGCTCCCCAGATGCTCCCCGCACCACCGGGCAAGCCGGCCGGGATCGACGGCACGTGCGCGAGACGGCATCGGAGCATCCTCACACCCGCTGGTGGTGTTCCGCAGCCGGCACGTTCGAGAAGCGCCCCCTGCGGCGGTCAGCCGAGGTAAAGCTCCTTGCGGGCGGCGACGAACTCCTCGACGGTCACCGGCCGTTTCCCGGTAAGGCGTTCGACGTCGTCGGTGGCACGGTCGCTCGGCCATGGTCGTGACGTGCTGCTCGGTGTGCCGGGGCATGCCCGCGTTCGCGAGCCCGGCCAGGCCGTCGCCCGGGCGATGTTCGACACGCTGGGCCTGCACCGGAAGATTGCGCCCCTGCTGATCGAGCAGACCCGACCGGGCCGAACGCGCGCCATCCAGCTCTCCGGAGCCGGGAACGACACCGAACGCGAGCGGGTGTCGGCCCGGTCCACGAGCTGCCGTCCGCGGACTTCCCGGCCACGCGCGCGGTCGCGGACTCCCTGCCGGTACCCCTGGAAGACGAGTTCGCCTTCGGCCTGGAACTGATCGTCGACGGGCTGCGCCGGCTGCACGCGCGCTGACGTGCGGACCTGGCCACGCTCACGCCGCTCAGGCGGCAGGGTGCGGACCGGTCGTGGTGGTCTCCAGGTCGGGTAGCGGCCGGCCGCAGACGTCGTGGGCTTCGGCCGCGGTGAGGCCGAGCATGCGCAGCAGGTCCTCGGTCACCTGGTCGGTCGTGGCGGCGTCGTCGCGCTCGGGCTGCCGGTGCAGCAGGTGGCCGAGCCCGAGCGCGGTCCCGGCGACCGTGATCAAGGCGAGTTCGGTGTCCTGGACGGTGGAGCGGCCGGCTCGCACGGCGGCCTCGATGTCGCGGCGGGCGCGGGGAGCCAGCCCGCCGTCCGAGGCGGCGAGTGCGAAACCGTGGTGCAGCAGCACCTTGCTGAGTTCGGGATGCCGCCGGTGCAGGCGCCCGGTCAGCCGGAAGACCTGCGCCGGGTCGTCCAGGCCGGTGGTCAGCTCGTCCAGCAGGGCGCCGTGGACGTCGAGGGCGTCCTCGACCGCGGCCTGGTAGAGCTGCTCCTTCGTCTCGAAGGGGTTGTAGAACGACCCCATCCCGACGTCCGCGGCCTGGGTGATCTCCAGGATCGGCACCGCGGTCCGCCCCTCGGCGATGAGGGCCTGGGCCGCCCGCATCAGGGCTGCGCGGGTGCGCATCATCCACCGCCTCGGGCGGCTCCCGAACCACTTCGAAGGCACCGCCATCCCGCCGGAGCAGCTCGCCGCCGCGCGGACGGCCGTCACCTCGTGCCGGTCGCCGCGCTGCGGGAACTCCCGTGACCCCTCCCACGTCCGATCGCCGGCGTTGGCCGGTGGCTCACGCCGTGAAGCCGCCGTCGACCGAGCCAGGAGCCGTTTCACCAGGTGAGCGGGAGGGCGGCGATGTAGTCGGTGAGCAGGCCGGCGATGATGCGGTGGTCGTTGCGGGAGAAGTGCCAGTCGCAACCGAGGTGGTCCAGGCGCGGGTCGTCGAAGTTCCAGAAGCGGACCCGGTTGTCGCCGCGGGCGTTGCGGTCGGTGACGACCTGCTGCGCCGGGCCGGCGAACAGGTTCGTCGCGCCGACGACGATGGTCGTGGCGGTGCCGTACTGCGTGCGGAGCTTGTCGAGGAACCCTTGGTAGGCGCTTTGGTAGGCGGCGACGAGGCTGTCGGCGGTGGGCCAGGGCTCACCGGAGTGCAGCGCCGTGCTGAAGTCGTTGGTGCCCAGAGCGACCACGACCAGTTGCGGCCGCCACGTGGCGGGGTTGTGCCAGACGTCGCCGGAGACGTTCTGCAGGGTGCGGTCGTAGTAGGTGCGGAAGTCGGTGCCGGGGTCGCCGCCGTTGTAGTTGCGGACCATGCCTCGGCCTGAGTAGGCGTTGACCTGGTAATCGGCGTTCAGGCCGCGGGCGGTGAGGGCGCCGTAGGTGATGTCGGTGTTGGTGTTGCGGTCGATCCCGCCGTTGGCCGAACAATCGCGGGTGGTGGAGAGGTCGCCGTAGCCGGCGGTCAGGGAGTCGCCGATGAACTCGATCTGCCGGGCGCGGGCCGCGGGCTTCGCGAGGATCTCGCCGCCGGGTGCGGCGGCGAAACCGTCGAACTCGCCGGCGACCCACGGGCTTTCGGTCCGTTTGACCAGCCGCACGCTGTGTTCGGCGTTGGTCAGCCCCCGGATCTGGCGCGTGGTGCGGCCCGGGGTGACCAGCGTGGCGACCGTGGTGCCGTCGACCTGGATGTCGTAGTCGTTTTGGGCGTCGTTGAGCGAGACGTCCACCCCGGAGCCGCGGAAGCGGCCCTCGAAGTAGATCCCGGGCCAGGTGTACTTCGCGGCGCCGGCTGTGAGCTGCACCCGGCCCACCGTGCGGGCTCCGGCCGGCGCGTCCACCGGCGGCGGGGACGTGGTCGTCGTCGGGGGCACGGGACCGTTGCACGGGATGCCGTTGACGGCGAAGCCGGTGGGTACCGGGTTGGTGCCGGTGAGCGAGCCGGTGAAGCCGAGCCGGGTGGTCGCGCCGGTGCCGAGGGAGCCGTTCCAGACGGCGTTGCCGACGGTGACTTGGTCGCCGGTTTGGGTGACGGTGCCGTTCCAGAGCTGGGTGACACGCTGTCCGGCGGTGAAGGTCCAGGTCAGCTGCCAGCTCGCGACCGGATCGCCGAGGTTGGTGACGTCGACGTTCGCGGTGAACCCGCCCTGCCACTGGCTGGCAACGGTGTAGTCGAGCCGGCAGCCCGCCGCGGCCCGGGCGGCGGGAACCGCGCCCACGGTGACCGCGGAGGCCGCGACGGTCAGGACACCGACGACGGCGGCCAGCCGGGATCGGCGGATGGTCTGCATCGGCGCTCCTCCGAGAACAGGGTCGATCGATTCACGTCGGCGTGGAAGGTGGTGACGTCCGTCTGTCCGGCGCCGAGCGGCGACGGGCCGACGTCGGCCGCGTCGAGGGTCAGGAAATTCCGTCGTTGCGCCAGGTCGTCATCATCTGGGAACGCTCCCAGAATATAACAGCGGTTGGTTGTGTCTCAACAGGTCAAAGCCGTCGCGCAGGTGCTCTGTTTCTTCGCGCGTTTCCCGGCCCTGCGGTGGAGCGGGGCCAGTCCACTTCAGATCAGCCGCGCGAGCTGCGCCCGAAGGGCAGGCCCCTCCGCGTGGCCGAGCCGCTCGAGGATCAGTAAGGCCTGACCCAGCGCTGCTTGCTCTGCTTCGTCGTTGCCGGTGGCACGGTGTACAGCGGCGACGTGGCGCAGTGTGGTCGCCTGTGTGTAGAAGTTGCGATGCTGTTCCCGGATGTGCAGGGCTTCGAGGTAGGAGGCCAATGCCTGTTCCGGGTCACCGGCACCCAGGTAGGCGCTGCCCAGACAGCCCAGCGTATGGGCCAGGCCATCCGGGTCTGCGTCGAGGTTGCGGAACAGGGTGAGGGCCTGCTTGCTGTAGTCCAGGGCCTCGGCGTGGCGTCCGGCTTCGATCAGGCACCAGCCGATGTTGTTCAGTGCTTTGGCTTCCCAGACTTCGGCGCCGCTCGCGCGGGCGAGCGTCAGTGCACGTGTGGTGCGGTCAAGCGCGCGCGAGGTGTCGCCGGCGCAAACGTCGAGGTAGCCGAGCGCGTAGTTCGTGTGTGCCTGACCGGTGATGTCGTCTCCGAAGAGCTCGAGCGCGCGGCCGAGGTGGTCCCGGGCTTCGTCGAGTTCGTTCCGACGGCAGAGCGCGCGAGCGAGCAGACGGTGGGCGTAGGCCTGGCTGTTGGCGTCGGCGACCTGGTGCGCCGCGGCGAGTCCGGCGCGCTGAGTGCTGACGAAATCGCGCCAATGCCCGTGTCGGTCGAGATGGGTGACGAGCGAGCGAGCCAGCCGCCAGGTGTGGCTGCTGGACGACACCGGATCCTCCACCAGGGTGACGAGAACGGCGTGCTCGGCGGCGAACCATGCCGCGGCTTGCCCGGCATCGGCGAAGGTTTCGGGGCGTGTCCCGGCCTGCGGCGGCTCGAGTGTGAAGGGTTCCCAGGGCGATCCCAGGTGACCATCGGCGGCGACGCAGGTGTGCAGGTAGTGGTCCAGCATGCGGAGGATGGCCGCGTTCCGGCTCGCCGGCGGGTGGTCGTCGGCGCGGTCCCGCGCGTACAGCCGGGTCAGGTCGTGGAAGCCGTACCGGTCACCGGGACGCTCTTCGAGGAGGTGGACGTGGGCCAGCTCGTCGAGCAGCCGATCCGCCTTGCCCGCCGCGATCGAGGTTGCGACGGCCTCGCTGAAGTCGGGGCCGGGATGCAGGCTCAGCAGCCGGAACAGTGTCGCGGCGGCAGGGCTCAGCGCTTGATAGGACCACGAAAAGACGGTGCTGATGTTCACGTCGGTCTCGCCGGAGTCCATGGTGTCGAGGCGGGCTTCGCGTAGTCGCCGGGCGAGCACGTGCAGCGGCAGGTCCGGCCGGTCGGCGAGCCGGGCGCCCAGGATGGTCAGCGCGAGGGGCATTCGTGCACACAATTCGACCAGCTCTGCCGCTGCGCCGGGTTCCGTGGCCACACGATCGGTTCCGGCGAGGGCGCCCAATAATGCCGCGCACTCGTGGGTCTGCAAGTTGTCCATCCTGATCGAGCGTGCGCCGGCTTGCACCACGAGGCCGGTCAACCGCTGTCTGCTGGTGACGATGACGTAGCAGGCCCCGCTGCCGGGAAGAAGGTGCCGGACTTGGTCGCTGTCTCGGGCGTTGTCGAGAACGATCAGCATGCGGCGTCCGGCCAGCATGCTGCGGTACAGAGCGGCCTGAGCCTCCAGGTCGAGAAAGGGTGTGTCGTGCGGCGCGCCCAAGGCGTGCAGAAAGCCCCACAGCGCCTCGCCGGGCTGCATCGCCGCGGCGGGTGCGAAGCCGCGTAGGTTGACGTAGAGCTGACCGTCGGGGAACCGGTCGGCGTTCTGCCGGGCCCAGTGGATCGCCAGGGCCGACTTGCCGATCCCCGCCATGCCCTCGACCGTCGAAATCGCCACTGGGCCCGGACTCGCCTCGGCCTGCTCGAGATGGGTGCTCAGGGCGGCCAGTTGCCGCTCCCGACCGGTGAAATGCCGCGCTGTGCCGGGCAGTTGCCGTGGCGTGCATCGGGGCGACGCCGTGTGCAGGTGGACGTCGCCGTGGATTTCCGCGGTTTGCAGGACGTGGCCGGTGGTGGTACCCGTGACGACGTTGTGCGGCTCCTCTCGGCTCACAGCCGACAACGGTAGCTCAAAAGAGCGTCGCGGGGCTGCTCGGCTCTGTGTCTTCTGTTTTCGAATTCCGCATGAAAATCACCGGCAAGGTGTACGAAGATTCACTGCGTCGCCGGCGTGGGCAGCCATGGAGACGTTCTCCGACACCAGCGAAAGCCGGCGTGGTAAGAATCGTCGATGTTCTCTTCGATCGGTGCCACGCGCACGCCGGAGAACGGTTCGGCTGGCCCGGTGGGGCAGGAACACGTGGCGGTGCTGGAACACGCCCTCGGCCAAGCTCTGCCGCCCGGTACTGCGGGCCTTGCTGCTGCGGCAGAACGGCGGCAGGCTCGGCGAGTGGCAGGTGCACCCGGTCCTGGATTCCTCCGACCGCCGGGACGCTGAAGCGCACCGCCGAGGACATCGCTCACCTGACCGGCCTCGCCCGGCGCCTGCCAGCCTTCCCGCGGCCGGCTGTCCGACCAGGTGTTCCGATGGATCGCACGGCCGGAACCCCGTCCCTTTGCGGCGTCCGTCGACGACGTTGGCAAGACGAGTCGCCACGCCGACGCAGCCGTCCGATGTCCGAGCGCCGGTGCCGGCGTGGACGGGATCGTCGCCCACTATTCGGCGAAGACCGCGGAGTGCGTCGTGGAACGGTCGGACACGGTCCATCCGGTGCTCGGCACGGATGTCGCCCGGGTGAACTCTCGGGTGAGGAACTGTGTTTCGCCGAGGGTACGTTCGGGGTGGACCTGTCCGGCATCGCGCCCGATGGGGTGCCGGTCGCCACCGACGGGTTCGGCAACCACTGGGTCGTCGATGTTCGCGACGGCCGGCCCGCCGAGGTCCTGTTCATCGCGCACGACCCGCCGGTGGTCGTGCTCCAGGCTCGTAGCGTTGGCGACTTTCTCGTCCAGTGGTTCGAAACCGGTCTCGATCCCGACGGGGATTCGCCCCTCGACGCCGTTCACGAGGCCGCGAACCAAGTCTGGCGCCGTCCACCGGACCAGTGGGACGCACGGGAAGCGACTCCGGCACGGGGATCCCGTGGGCGGGCCCGCACGCGGCCGTCCGGCGGGGAACAGCTTGACGGGCAGTCGATCGAGCGGATCAGTCAGCGGGGCGCTGAAGGTCGGCACCGCGGTGGCCGCGGTCAATAAGCCCGACGACCCGGCATGTGCGCGCGATCGCGGTAGCGTTTCCACCGTATGCCGGGTATTGGATGCTCGCCCATCGCGCCCTGGCCGGGCCTCGGCGCCCTTCGCTACCCGGACCGCGGTTGCCCTGCCAACCGGCGCCCTGCTCCCGCGGCCGCCTGATGCCCGATGTCGGCCCCGCCTGCGCCGCCTTCCGCCGGCGCCGGGTCCACTCGTTCGAGCTTCGTCCAGCCGGTCCAGCCGCGCGTTCTCAGCAGCTCGACCAGCCGGCGGGCCGGTGGGGCGGTGTCGAAGGCCAGGGTGTCCATCAGATCGGCGAACGGTGGCTCGACATCGGTGTCGCCGGCGCTGTCCTCGGCCAGGTGCGAGATGTAGCCGGCCAGCTTGTCGGCCAGCCCGGTCAGCTCCGGATCGCCGTCCGCTCGGTCGAGAGCCTGCCCCAGGGTGAGGTAGAAGTCGATGAGCGGCGGGTCGGCGATCTGCGCCCGCTTGCGCGCCGCCCACTCCGGGACCCGCTCGGGTGAGTGCGCCGCGAGCAGGATCCAGCCGTCCCGCTCGACCTGGACGATCCGCTCGTCGACGCCGAGCCCCCGCAGCCGGTCGAGGATGCCGGTCACCTCCGGGGGCAGCGCCAGACCGTCCCCGGAGGCGAGGCGGCGGATCCGCTCGCGATGCCGCTGCCGCTGCCGGATCTCCGCACGCAGCCGCCGATCGATGTCGGCGACCGCCGCGGCGAACTCCTCGTCGTCGGCCTGCAGCAGGTCCCGCACCCGCGACAGCGGGACCCCGGCCTCGGCGAGGGTCCGGATCCGGATCAGCTCGACCACGGCGCCGGCGTCGTACCGGCGGTACCCGGAGCGGTCGCGTCCGGGTTCCGGCAGCAGCCCCTTGGCGTGGTAGTGCCGCACCGCGCGCACCGTGACCCCCGCGTACGACGCCAGCTCGCCGATGGTCAGCATCGGTCCAGTGTCCACGGCCTCTGGACGTCGTGGATCAGCCGGGCGACTTCCGGAGCGTGGGTGACGACGAGCCGGTGGTCGGCCTCGAGCCACGACGTGGCGACGTGCGGCCGTTCGCGGACGAGCCGCTCGACACCGGCCCGCCAGTTCCGGTTGCGCCACTGCGTCCGCGCGTCACCGCCGTTCCCCGCCATCGAGGTCGACATGATCAGGTGAACGGGGCGGTCGATCTCCCGGTACCGGTCGAGAATGCTCGAGCGCACCGCCTCGATCTCGAGGTTGAGGTCGAGGAAGTCCTGCGGGGTCAGCAGCACCTGGTGCGCGGTGCCCTCGGCCCGCGCGAACTCGTGCCGCAGACTTTCCGCCATCGCACGGAACTCCGGCAGGTCGGCTTCGGTGAGGAACGGTTCGGGGATCGGGTTGGCGCCGTCGACGAGGACGAGCCCGGCCACGGCGTCCGGATGCCCGGCGGCGTGGTGCACGGCCAGGTCCGCCCCCAGGGAATGGCCGACGAGCAGGGGTGCGCGGGGTGCCACCTCCGCCAGGACGGCGTCGAGATCGCCGAGGAACGCCTCGAAGGTGTACCGGTCGGCGGGGGAGGAGAGCCCGTGGCCCCGGAGGTCGAAGGTCACCACGTCGAAGTCGCGGCGCAGCAGCTCGGTCAGCTCGTGCAGGTCGGCTTGCGTGGTGAGGAGCCCGGGGCACAGGACCAGCGGCCGTCCCCGGCCGCCGCGGGAGGCCGAGATCGTGACGCCGTCGTGGCGGACTTCGAACCGGCCGGCTTTCGTAGTCATGGCAGCCATGCTGCGGGGTTGACCGTGCGTCAGGGTCAACTCCGCCGCGGCGCACGCCCGCCGATGGACAGGGCGACCGCCGCGCCCGCCAGGCAAACCACGGACGTGATCAGGAAGATCGCGCGGTACTCCGTCAGCAGCGCCTCGCGGACTGCGCCGAGGTAGCCGGCGAGGGCGCGGTCGTAGGCCGGCTGGGACGGGAACAGGATCCGGAGCGGCGGGTTCAGCGACGCGGTCAGCGTGTGGAAGTAGTGCAGGCCGAAGGCGGACACGGCCGCGACGCCCACCAGCATGCCGGTCATCCGCGCGACCACGACCGCGGCCGACGCGACGCCGTGCTGGGCGCGCGGCACGGCACGCAGCGCGACGGCCGACAGCGGGGCGATGACCAGGCCGAGCCCCAGCCCGGCGAGCGCCAGGTCGACGTCGAGACGCGGCAGGCCCAGGACGGACCTGGCCGCGAGAACATCGGCGGGCCAGCGGGACATCAGCAGGTAGCCGCCGGCCGCGATCAGCATCCCGGCGCCGGCGATCCAGCGCTCGCCGATCCGCGTGGCGAGCAGGCCGCCGAGCAGCGCGCCGACCGGCAGCGCGACCAGGAACCTCAGGAGGAGCTCGACACTGCCGCCGTCGTCGCGGCCGAGCAGCGTCTGCGCGAACAGGTCGACGTCGACCAGGGTGATCATCAACGCCGCCCCCGCGGCGACGCTCGTCCCGAGCGCGGTGAGGAACGGCCGCAGTGCCACGTTCGCCGTGTCGACGAGCCGGACTTCGGCGCGCGCCTCCCACCAGAGGAACGCGACCAGGCCGACCCCGGCGCCGATCAGGAACGGAATCCCCCATGGCGGCAGCACCTGCTCGCGCGGGTTCGGGTTGTCCAAGCCGATGACCAGCAGCGCGAGCGTGAGGGCCAGCAGCAGGACACCGACGAGGTCCACGCGCGGCCGCTCGGCCGGTTTCCCGCCCCGGACGGAAACCTGCACCGCGATCGCGGCCAGCACGGTCAGCGGGACGTTCACCCAGAACACGCCGCGCCAGCCGGTCGCGGCGGCCAGCCCGATGCCGTAGAGCGGGCCGAGCACGCTGCCGAGCTCCTGCGCGGCGCCGACGGCCCCCAGCACGGCGGAGCGGCGGTTCCCCGGCCACAGGTCCGCGGCCAGCGCGAGGGTCACCGGAAGCAGCGCGCCCCCGGCGGTCCCCTGGAGCACCCGGCCCGCGACGAGGAGCGGCACCGTGCCGGCCAGCGCGGTGACCACCGACCCGGCGAGGAACCCGCCGAGGCAGGCCTGCAGGAGCAGCTTGCGCCCGAACCGGTCGGAGTACTGGCCGAGCAGCGGCATGGCGGCCACGTAGCCGAGCAGGTAGCCGGTGATGACCGGCGTGACGATCTCCAGCCGGTTCACCGGAACGCTCAGGTCGTCGATGATCTGCCGCAGCAGACCGACCACGACGTAGGTGTCCAGCGCGCCGAGCAGCACGGCGAGACCACCGGCGCCGACGGCGAGCGCGCGGCCGCCGCGCGAGGTGACCGGCCCGGTCACGCCGGCGCGGTCACGGTGACCGGCTTGTCCACATCGGACAGCGTGACGTCCACACTCGCGTTGCCGGCGAACCCGAGCGAAGCCTTGACCGGCAGGTGACCGCCGTCCTGACGCAGCCAGAAGGTGGCGTTCGCGTCGGAGGACACCCCCGGCACCAGGGCGGCCATCGCGTCCTTCGGCACCGTCCCGGTGACGCGGTAGGTGGGCGTGCCGCCGACGTCTTCCGTCCCGTCCGTCTTCGGGCCCTGGACCGAGGCCAGCACCTTCGGGATGCCGCGCTGCGGGTCGAGGATCGCGGACGGGTCGTAGATCGAGGAGCTCAGCGCCGCGGGGATCCGCTGGAACCCGCCGGTGGGCCCCTTGAGGTAGAGCGAGCCGTCCACCAGGACGAACTGGGCGTCGACGACCTGGCCCATCAGCTCCAGCGTGCCGGTGCCCTTCGCGCCGCCGCCGTTGGCCTTGGTCAGGTCGCCGTCGACGCTGTGCACGCTCAGGCCCGGCACGGTGCCGTTGACCTTCAGCGCGAAGTGCGTGCTGGTGACGCCGCCCGTCGCCGCCGCGCTGTCCTTGAGCAGGGCGCCGGCGTCGGGCAGCGACGCGTCACCGCCCGAGGAGCAGCCGGTGACGATCGCCGCGCCCAGTGCCACCACCGCGAGCAGGCCACGCCGCAGAATCATGCGCCCACCCTAGATCAGGGCCACACCTCGGCACGGACCGCCTCGCGCCGAGCCGATCACTCAGCGGCACGAGCGGGTGGCCGCCCTCGCTCCATCGCCCTGAGGCTGCCGAGCCGCGTGTGCACCCGGCTTGTCCCTGCGTGCAGCACACCTACCGCAACCATCACCCGGACGGACAAAGTCGCCCCATGACGAAGCTGAGCGCCGAGCAGATCGCCCGGCACGCCTACGACGCCGGGTTCCGTGGCCAGGGCCTGACCACCGCCGTCGCGGTCGCGCTGGCCGAGTCCGGCGGGCGGACGACCGCGCACAACGCCACGCCACCGGACGATTCCTACGGTCTCTGGCAGATCAACATGCTGGGCGCGCTCGGCCCGGAACGCCGCCGCCAGTACCACCTGAAGTCCGACGACCAGCTCTTCGACCCGGACACCAACGCGCGGGTCGCGAACCGCATCTCGGGCGACGGCCACGACTTCACGCCCTGGTCGACGTACACGAACGGCGCGTACAAGCACCACCTGACGGCCGCGCGCAAGGCCGCCCAAGACGTCACCAAGCGCCACGGCGAGCCCCCTGCGCGAGGGGGTGGCGAGCCGCTGCGGGTGGACGACGCGGTGCTGCACTCCTATGTGCGCCGGACCCGGCACGTCGCCGACGCGCTGCACACCGCGACCGGGCAGCTGCGCGACGTCCGCGAGATCGCCCGCGACAGCTTCGGGAAGATCGGCGAGGAATCGGGCTTCGCCGACGCGCTGGCCGGGTTCGGGCTGGCCCTGCAGCGGCAGGTCAAGGCCGTCGGCGCGCACGCCGACGGGCTCGCGTCGGCAGCCGGGAAAGCCGCGAAGTCCTATCGCGACCACGAGACGGCCACCGTCGCCGCGCTGAACGGGAAGGGCTGAGATGGACACCGCCGCGCTCGCGCGCTCCTTCGCGAAGGACCTCGTCGCGCACCGCAACAAGCTCGCGGGGAAGGCCGAAGACGCCGTCCGCGCCGAATACGCCCTGCACCAGGTGGCCGGGACGCTGGACGCCCAGCACGACGCCTACCACAAGGAAAGCCGCACCGTCCTGGACCACTGGCACGGCCGCGGCGCCGACGGCTTCCGCCACAACAGCGCGAAGCTCACGAAGGAGCTCCGGATCACCGGCGAGGCCGGCGCGGCGGCGGAGAAGGTCGTCGCGCACGTGGCGTCCACAGTGGACAGCGGGCACACCGCCGTGCAGCGGCTGGTCGACGAGTACACCGCCCAGGCCAAGCAGGTTCTCGACGCGGGTGCCGCGGCCGGGACGCAGGCGGCGCTGATGCGGGCCGTCGGGCACGCCGCCGACCTGGTGCCGCGGTACACCCGGCAGTCCGCGTCGACCCTGCGGCACGTCGACGCGGAACTCAAGGCGGCGGCGAAGAAGCTGCAGGAGCTGCGGAAGGACCTGGCCCACGACGAGGTGATGGACAAGACGGCGCCCGCGAAGGTGGTTTCGGGGCGGGGCCAGGAGATCGTCCACGCGGCGCGGAAAGAACTGGGCACCCGCGAGAACCCTCCGGGCAGCAACCGGAACCCGTACGGGCCGACCGCTGCGTGGTGCTCCTCGTTCGCGACGGCGATGTGGCGCAAGGCGGGCGTGCGGATCCCGGTCCTGCCCTTCAGCGGCGACGTCTACCACTGGGGCGAACGCAACGGGCACGCCTACGGCAAGCACGCGCTGCACGAAGCGAAGCCGGGCGACGTGCTGATCTTCGGCACCGGCCCGCAGAACACCGCGACGAGCACGCACATCGGCATCGTCGAGAAGGTCGACGGGAACCGGGTCACGATGATCGAGGGCAACTCCGGGGATGCCGTCCGCCGGAACACGCACACGCTCTCGGCGTCGACGTTCTACGGAGGGGTTCACCCGTGATCACCGGAAAAGCCGCCGACCGGACGGTCGCCGTCGAGGTCGCTCCCGGCGGGGCGCTGCAGGATCTGACCCTGGAAGCCGCGGCGCTGCGGCTGGAACCGGACGAGCTGGCCCGCCGGATCCTGCTGCTGACGGCGGCCGCTTCGGCGCGCGCCACGGCTTCCTTGTGGCACACCCAGGACGGCGTCGAGGCACTCGGCCTGCCGGAGCCCGGGGAAGCCGCGGAAGAGACCACACCGGACAGCTGGCGGGCCCAGTGAGCGGCGACGTCGACCCGCAGCCGGGCTACGGAACCCGGCTGGCGGCGATCCGCGCGGCCGCGGCGGCCGACGGCGTCGCGGTGGAGGTCGACCTGCACGGCGCCCTGGTGGACCTGCGGTTCGACCGGTGGGCCTTGCATCGCTCGCCGGGAGAGCTGGCCGGGCTGATCCGGCGGCTGGCCGCGCAGGCGGGGGCGGATGCCCTGCGCCAGGGCCGCGAAGTGCTCGGGGACCTGCTGCCGGACGAGCCGGGGCCGGCCGGCCCCGGCCGGCCACCGGAACGCGACGAGGACTCCCTCGTCCCGGCCACCTGGGCGACCTGACACCGGGCTCGTGAGTGGCAAGGCGGGTTCTGACCCGTCTTACCACTCACGACGAGCCGCGGGAGACTGCTCAGCGGACGTCGTCGACCATGCGCGCCAGCCGGTCGGCCAGCCAGGCGCCGTCGGCGGGGGTCACCGTCACCCACGGCTCACCGCCCACGTCTTCCGAGGTCACCGCGTACCGGCCGGCCGCCGTGTCGAACCACGCGAGCACCGGGCTCCGGCCCGCCGGGCCGGTCGCCGCCAGCTGGCCGGCCGCGTACCGCTCGGCCGTGACCAGCGTCGCCAGCGGACGGACCGCGCGGCCGGTGATCCCGGCCGTGCCCAGCGCCCGCTCGAACGCGTCGTACCCGCTGCGCGCGTACGCGTCCATCGCCGCCGAATACGCCGCACGCGGCAGCCGCAGCTGGTCACCCGGACCCGGCTCGGCCTCGCCCACCATGCGGGCCACCGCGGGGACCAGGCCGTCCGGGCGGACCGGCTCCAGCACCAGGTCGCGGTCGTCCAGCACGGCGAGCACACCGGCGCCGTTCCGCGCCGCCGCGAGCAGCCGCCACGGCGCTTCACCCAGCACCAGCGCGTCGACGCTCACCGTCGGCGAACCCAGCAGCACGACCAGGTCGGCCAGGTCCGGGTCGACGTCGTCCCCGTCCGTGAAGCCCGCCTCGGCGAGACCGGCGAACACCCGCACGCCGAGGTCGTCGCGTTCGGCGTGCGTCGCACCGTGCGACGGCACGTCGAACGGGTACGGCGGCGGCCCACCCGGTCCCAGGTCCTCCCAGAGGAGATCGAATTCCAGATGCGACAGGATCACTCCCGCCGCCGTCGCGGTGCGCCGCGCCATGGTCCCCCTTCCCGTGCCGGGCGGCCGCCGTGGGGCACGATGGTGCCGATGGCCGAGCCGCAGTCGATGGACGTGCCCGCGAGCGGGTACCTCGTGGTCCGCGCGTCCGGGGCGGCGGCCGCGCGCGCCGCGATCCTCGGCGGCCGCGGCGACCCCGAGAACGTCCAGCTGCTGCTGCGCTGTCCCGTCCCCCGCGCGGTCGCCGAGTCCGGCGCGAAGCTGACGTTCGCCGACACGACCCTGCACCTGCAGCCGTCCGGCGTCGTGATGCTGACCGTGGCGTCGGCGAAGCTGTCGATCTCCTTCGCCGAGCTGCGGCCGCTGATGTTCCGGCCGGTCGAGGTCGACGCACCGCTGCGCAGCCTCTTTGCGGGCGCGGTCGCGCACGTCGTGGCGGCCGGTCCGCGGCTCGACCCGCACGGGCTCGCGCACCACCTGCTGGGCCTGGCCGAACTGGTGCTGCGGAGTGCGCTGCGCGGCGAGCTCGACCGGGTCGACGCGCTCGCGGCCCGGCGGCGGGAAGCCCTCGAATACATGCGCGCCCACCTCGGCGAGCAGTCGCTCAGCGCGGACAAGATCGCCGAAGCGCTGTACATCTCGCGTCGGCGGCTGTACCAGCTGTTCGACGACGGCCAAGGCGTGTCGGAACGGCTCAAGGGCCTGCGGGTCGAACGCGCGAAGGCGTTGCTGGCCGATCCGGCGAAGGCGGGGCGAGGGATCGCGGAAATCGCGCGGGACTGCGGGTTCACCAGCGCCCCGCACTTCTCGCGGACGTTCCGCCGGGCGACCGGCCGGACCCCGCGCGAGTTCCGGGAGCGGGCGCTGCGGGGGTGAGGTCGACGCCGGCGACGAGCGTCCCGGCCAGGCCGGCGACCTCCAGCCAGCCGCGGCCACCGGGGGAGTGCAGCGTGAACACGGCCGCGCGCGGCCGGTCCGGGTCGAGCACGACGGCCTGCAGCTGCGCACCGGACAGGCCGATCCGCTCGACGATGACGACCGGGTATCCGCGGCTGGTGTGCGCGGTGCTGACGTCGCGGATCCCGGGGGTGGTGTCCGCGATGTGGTACCCGAGGTCCGCGGCCTCGCCGGGGTTTGCGACCGGGACGACCCCGGCGATGAGCAGGGCGGGATCGGCGTCGCGGTGTTCGACGAGGGCCAGCAGCCCCGCCCGCTGCTCGTGGGCGATCTCCGCGCACTGGACGGCGGCGGCCTCCAGGCCGAGGTCACGGGCGGCGTCGGGGCCGCGCAGCCGGGCCATCAGCGTCTGCAGCTCGGCGGTGGTGCGCTCGACGGAGTCCAGGTTCACCGGGGTGATCCCCGGAACGGCGGGCAGTTTCACCGGCCACCCAGTGCCGCGGCGAACGCGCTGACCGCGCCCGGCGGCGGCGTGACGGGCTCGACGGGAGTCTTGGCGACGGTCACGCCGAGCTCATGCCCGACGGCCGAGAAGGTCTCCAGGTGCGCGGCCACGCCGGGGAAGCCGGGTGGGGCCGGCGAGGGTGCACCGTCGCCGAGGGCGCTGAGCCGCTCGGCGACGCGGGCCGCTTCGGTGTGGTGGGCGCGTTCCAGGTCGCGGGCTTCGGCGAGGACGCGGTCGAGGTCGTCCTGGCGGGCCGCGAGCCGGGCGCGGGCGGCGGTGAGGTTCGGCCGGGTGGCGGGGGAGAACTGGGCCTCGGTTTCGGCCTGCTCGACGTCGTCGTGCGCGGCGGTGACGGCGCGGCGGGCCGCGATGGCGCGGCGGTCGAGGTCCTCGGCCCGGCGGTGGTGCGCGAGGAGAGTGCCGGCCCAGCCTTCGAGGACTCCGGCGGCGGCGCGGAGGGCTTCGCGGGTGGCCGGCAGACCGGCGGCGGCTCGTTCGGCGCGGGTCGTGAGGGCTTGGGCGGACCGGCCGGCCCACTCGGGAATCGGGCCGGGGGAAGGGATTTCCTCGAGCCGGGCCGCGGTGGCGGTGCAGCGGCGGGCGGCTTCGGCCACCGCGTCGGGGCGGCCGGGGACGGGGTCGAAGCCGAGGCCGCGGAACTCAGCCATGGGCGTGGCCCGGTCGTCTGCGGGTGCGGGCGGGATTCGGCTCGCCGGGGGCGCGGCGGTCGGGCTCGGGCGTGGCGAGGGCACGCTCCGGCTCGAGGGGGCCGAGGCGGTACGGCCCGCGATCCCGGTCAGCCACCGGCCCGGCCCAGCTCGTCGGCCGCGGCGGCATCCGTGGTCCGGTAGGCCTTCGCGGCCGTCCGGACACCGGCCGCCGCACTCGCGAAGTCCGTCTCCACCGCCCGTATCCTGCCGGACAGCTCGCCGGCCAGCGCGGTGAGCGCCGCCGAGACCGGCCCCGGCCCGAGGTCGTCCGGTGCCTCCAGGGAGTCCGCGGCCGAGCGGTACTCGTCCGCGGTGTCCTCCAGGCGAGCCGCCAACGCGTCAAGCGCCGCCGGGTCGGCGTGGAAGCCGGTCATTCGCCGAACACCGGGGGATACGCCGGTGGCAGGTCGTCGAGCAGGTCGTACCCCTTCGCGTACTTGTCGCGGTGCTCGGTGTCCTCCTCGCGCCGCGGGCCCTGGCCCGGTGGGTACATGCCGTACCCACCCGCCGTGCCGCGGCCGCTCGTCCCGCCCGGTCCGAAGCCCGGCTTCCCGGCGCCGAATCGGCCCGCTCCGGCTCGGCCGCCTTCGCCGAGCGTCCCCGAGCCCGGTGTTCCGGCCACGGGGACGCCGGTGAAGCCGGGACCGTAGCCGGCCGCAGCCGGTGACCCCGGCCCGGCGGCGCCGATGACCCCGTCGAGCGCGCCCGGGACCCCGACGCCGGTGAACGTGGACGGCAGCGCGGACGCGGTCGACGTCGAGTCGTCCCGTCCGGCGTTCGGCTGCTCGTGCGATTCCTCGTGCGATTCCTCGTTCGCCGGCGGGGCCGGATCGCGGGGGACCGGAGGCGCGGGTGGCTTCGGCACCACCGGCGGGCGCGGCTCGGCGGCGGAGCCGGAGGTCACCGGCGGCGCCGTGTCGAACTCCGGGGGCAGGCGGTGGCGGACGTCGTGGCTCGCGCTCTCGTACTGTTCCATCACCCGGACGGCCGCGGCCTTGGCGTCGTCGGCTTCCTTCTTCGTCGGCAGCTTGTCGTCGAGCAGCTGGTCCAGCATGTACGTACCCTCGGGGCCGTCGAGCCGCTTCACCGCGTACCCCTGCCGGAACCACCGCTCGGCCCAGTAGTGCACCGGCTCGGGCATCCGCTGCCGGGCTTCGGCGACCACCGACGTGTAGGTGTCGAGGCCGGCGCCCACGCGCTGGGCGTTCTCGCCCACCGTCCGCGCCCAGCCGGTCAGCCGGTCCACCGATTCCGCGGCCTGGTCCGCCGACGGCCCTTGCCACGACTCCCGCAGCTTCCGGACCAGCGCCGACACCTCTTCGGTCGCGGAGCCGACGCCGGCGGCCACCTCCTGCCACCAGGCCGCGTGCTGGCCGAGTTTCGCCGGGACGGCCGACTGCACCATGTCCCACAGTTCCCGGTGCTCGTAGCTGTCCCAGTTGATCCGGCCGAACGTGGCTTCGCGGTTGTTGACGGTCTTTTCCCGCCTGACCCGCCGGGCCTTCGCCCGCTGCCGGGCGGTCGGGGCGTGGTGCGTGGAGTGGAACTCAGGCATCGGCGTCCCCCGTCGGCAGGGCCGCGGCGGCCTCTTCGTCGTTGCCCTGGTGCAGGGTCACGACGGTGTCGAGCGTCTGCCGCAGCGTCGCGAGCTCGGCCAGGTACGACTGCAGGGCGGCCTGGACCCCGCCGGCCTCGGCGCCGCCGCGCACCGCGAACGAGCGCCGCATCCAGTGGGCGACCGGTCCCTTGCCGTCGGCCAGGCCGGTGTCGAGGGCGCGGGCCGTTTCGAGGTGCCGGCTCAGCTCGTCGTAGCGCTCGTCGATGGCCTTCTTGATCCCCTCGACTCCGTCGTAGTGGAGTTCGATGCCGCCGGAGGGCACCGGCCCTTCGACGACCAGCTCGTCCGTCTCGTGCTGCCGCTGTTCCGCGCGCAGCTGCCGGCGCGCGTCGGCCTTGTCGCGCACAGTCGCCATGAGAAGTCCTCCCTCGCCACCCAGGCGTCCATCCTGGCCAATGCCCGCCGCGTTGAGAAGGGCGACTCACCCGGGTGCACGGGTGGACACGAAAACTGCACGGTCGGATACCAGCCGCGGGCGGCGACGGCGATGTGACATTGAGTGATGAGTGATGTCCGGTCGACACCGCTCGCTGACGCAGGACGGGGTCGTCTAACGCAGCCGCCACAGGTGGTCCGCGGTGCCGTTGTCGGCGAACTGGACCACTTGGGCGCTGTCGGCGGTGGACATCCGATCGACGCCGAGGACCTTGCCGGAGTTGCGGTTCACGATCCGGAACCAGCCGTTGCCGTCGTCGCGCAGGCGCCACTCGTGGTCCGGGGTGCCGTTGTCGGTGAACTGGACGACGATCGCGCTGTCCGCCGTGGACATCAGGTCCACGCCCAGCACCTTGCCCGAATGCGCGTTGCGGATCAGGAACCAGCCGGCCGCCGTCCGTTCGAAGCTCCAAAGGTGGTCGTCGGTGCCGTTGTCGGCGAACTGGACCACCCGCGCGCTGTCGTCGGCAGACATCCGGTCGACGCCGAGGACTTTGCCGGAGTTGCGGTTCTCGATCCGCACCCGGCCGTCCGGGACGAGCAGCCACAGGTGGTCAGCGGTGCCGGTATCACCGGACTGCACGACCTGCGCGCTGTCCTCTGTGGACATTCCTTCGACGCCGAGGACCTTGCCGGAGTTGCGGTTCTTCAGGCGCCACCAGCCGTCGCCGTTGTCGATCAACTGCCACAGGTGGTCCGCGGTGCCGTTGTCGCTGAACTGGACCACTTGGGCGCTGTCGGCGGTGGACATCCGGTCCACCCCGAGGACTTTGCCCGAGTGGTGGTTGCGGATGCGGTACCAGCCGTCGCCGTTCGCCACGAGGTGCCAGAGGTGGTCGTCGGTGCCGTTGTCGCCGAACTGGACCACGCGGGCGCTGTCGGCGGTGGACATCCGGTCCACGCCGAGGACCTTGCCCGAGTTGCGGTTGACGATCCGGAAGGCCGCCCCGCCGCCGCCCGGCGACCACGGGTGCCCATCGGGGGAGACGGTCGGGAACGACGTGATGCGCAGCCGCGCGGCGCCCATCGGGATGAGCGTGATGGTTTCGACCGGGGCCTCGCTGCGGGCCGGGGACGCTTGCAGCGGCGTGACGACGTTCTGGTCGTCCGCGGTCCATTCGGCGATCTTCCGTGCGGTGGCGGTGATCTCGACCGGCGCGGTGCCGGGCGTGAAGGGGTTGGCGGGCAGCGGCGGCTCGCCGCTCACCCTCGGCGACGGCCGTGTCCAGGGCCCCGGCATCGGCGGCCTCGGCAGCGCTGGACACACGCCGCGCAGCTCGTGAGCCATCTCGCTCAGCACGGCCCGGCCCCACTCGCTGTCCGCCGCGTGCGTCAACGCGTTCGTGCCGCCCCGCGCCCGGACGAACCGCAGTACCGCGGCATCGTTGTCGCGCAGCAACCGCAGCGTCTCGCGCGCCACTTCGTCCCGGTCGCTGCTCGGCAGGTCGCGGTAATCGGCCAGCACACCGCTGTGCGGTTCAGTGACCAGTCTCTCGGCGAAGGTCCGAGCCGTCGACTCGGCGCGCGCACTCCACAAGAACCGTTGCACGACCGGTCCGCCTGCACACCGCTGTACGGCCAGCACGGCCGCCCTGTTTCCCGCTGCGCGCTGCACGGCCAGCAGCGGATGCGGGCTGAGCGCCGTCCGGTCCGCACCCGCTGCACGGTCCGCCCCGGCTTTGTCGCGACCGGCTTTCTCGTGCACATTCCCCAGTGAAACAGCCGAAGAGGTGCGCTGACAGGCCCATGCGGGCCGGGCCGCCTGTCCGCATGGGCAGAAATGGGAAAATCATTGCAAATTTTATCGATAGTCGGACGCCTGCTGTCTGGCGGCACAAAGACGGCAACCGTTAGATGCTCTTTGATCAATGGCTCTGCAGCGGACAAATCGGTGAACAGCGCCGGTACGCGGTGAACCCGGCGAGCCTCCTGTGGCCGGTGGCAACCGGTCCCGCGCTCCGGATTGCAGGCAGTCGCGGGCTATCGATGGGGCGCGGTACGCCTCGGCAGCCCTTACCGGACGGATTTCGTTCGGACGCTCGGACAACCCTGCGCACTGAGTATCCAGTCGTCGACGAAACCACACGATCGGCTACACCTTCACGAATGATTACGGTTGTGGAAGGGACGTTGAGTACGTTTGTCGCCGACAATGAGACTTGAACGGCCACAGCGGGCAAGGAGGTCGGCGCGAGGACGCTGCAACGTCTGCTCGTCGGTTGTACGGTCGGTGTGCAGGCGGTTCAGTCCGGTAGCCGTCGTGCCGCTTCGCCGGCCCGGCGGTCCGAATGTCGTGAGGCTGCGCTGGTGCAGCGGCAGTGCGGGCTCACCGTTGGCTTGAGGAGGCCATGCTCATGTCGCCGTCCGTGCCCCGGCCGCGGGACCCGCGAAGCCGGCCACCGACATCGTTCGCGATGACCCGCGTGGGCGAGGCGAGCGTGGTCGTCGCGGCCGGCGAGATCGACCTGATGGTCACCGCCCGGCTCGCCGCGCTGCTCGCCGAAGAACTGCGTCGGCAACCACCGGCGCTGATCTGCGACATGTCGGCGGTCGAGTTCTGCGCCGCCCGTGCCCTGACGATCCTGATCGACACCACCGCGGACGCGGCCGTGAAGCGGGTGCCGTTCGCCGTGGCCGGCCGCTCACACGCTCTGCTCCGGCCGATCGCCGCGCTCGACTTGGCGCAGGTTCTGCCCGTGCACCGCAGCGTCGCCGAAGCTGTGAGCTGGCTGGCGCTCTCTGCCGAGCGGAATCAGGCCGGACGCCCGCGGTAACCCCCAGCGCCGGCCGGCGGTCACACCGTTCTTGCTGGTGTCGTGGAACAGCGCGTAGTGGCGTGCTTCACACAATCGGGTCGTGACGATCTTCCGGACCGGCTTTCTGTCCTGTGTGGAGGAAACAACGTGCGAAGGAGACACCATGACGACGGCCGCTGCCACCAAGGCTCCCGCGCAGGCCGGTTCGGCCCAGCCCGCCACGAAGACCGTGCACACCCTCGGCGGGGGCGCCGCGCGGGCGTTCTCGGCCATCCGCGAGCGCATCCCGGGCGCGACCGCTTCGGCGGGTCAGGGCGTGTCGGTGGAGGTGGGGGACGCCGTCGACCTGCAGGTGGTCGTCGAGTACGGCGTGTCCATCGCCGACCTCGCCCGGCCGTGCGCCGCAACGTCGTCACCGCGGTCGAGCAGATGACCGGCCTGGAGGTGGTCGAGGTGAACATCCACGTCGGCGACCTGCACCTGCCCTCCGACGACGACGGGGAAGGCACCGACACCGGCCGGGTGCAGTGACCTGTCCGGTCACGCCGGAGTGGGCGGATCCAAGGAGAGCACGGTGTCCAGCCCGAGCCGGGTCAGTTTCTGGCGAGCGACCGCGGAGGCCACGACGCGCAGTTGACGACCTTCGTCGAGGCACTGCTGAGCGACGGCGACCAGGGGGACGACGGCTTCGGTGGTCAGGTGCGTGACAGCCGAGAGGTCCGCCACGATGGCTGTGCCGCGCGGAGACGCGGCAGCCGGCGCGAGGAGCTGCGCGGCGGCCTCGGCGTCGTCGAGTTCGGCCGGCGCACGGACGGTGATCGCGTCGGCGATGTCGGCCGGTGTCCCGAACCGCGGGACCCCGTTCTCGTAGGGGTCGGTCATCGTGCTCATCGCCGGTCCCGTCCGGGCAAAAGCCCCTCTGCTTCGTCTCGTGTTCCAGCGAGCCCAGGATAGCGGTGGAACCCCGGTCAGCCGGAGGCGGCGAGTACCTGGGTGATGAACTGTTCGGCGAGCTCGCGCAGCTTGAGGTTCTGGTTCTGCGATTGCTTGACCAGCAGCTCGAAGGCGTCGTCGGCGGGGACGCGGTGCAGGGCCATCAGGATGCCTTTGGCCTGGTCGATGACCGCCCGCGAGGTCAGCGCGGTGCGCAGCTGTTCGACGGTTTCCTGGGCCGTCCGGTAGCGGCGGGCGCTACGCAGGCCGGCTTCGGCGGCGGTGGTGTACAGCTCCAGCAGCGCAGCGTCGAGGGCGCCGAATCCTCCGCCGCTGCTGCTGTAGAGGTTGAGCGAGCCCTGGTACTCGCGGTCGATGAACAGCGGCGCCGAGAGGTAGCTGGCGACGGCGTCCTCGCCCGCCGCCGCGGCGAATGCGGGCCAGCGGTGCGCGGCTTCGGCCACGTCGACGCGCTGCAGTTCACCCGTGCGGGCGGCTTCGAGGCACGGCCCTTGTCCGGCGGCGTACTGGGCTTGGTCGATCCGGAACGCACTCTCGCCGGTGGCGGTCGCCGTGTAAGGCGTGCCGTCACGCAGGAGGGTGACGCTGGCCATCTCGGTGTCCGGCACGGCCGAGACCACCTGCCGGGACACCCGCTGCAACAGCACGGCGAGGTCTTCTTCCTGCTCGAGCGCGCTCGTCAGCCGCTCCAGAGCGCCGGTGACCTCGTCGATCCGCTGCACCGCCTCGTGCTCATCGAACCGGTTCTGCCTCACACCATCGCTCGCTTTCCCGCGGATCATCCCGTCGTTGCGCTCAGCGTAACGACGAGCTGTGGGAGTGGCGGCCTCCGGCGCCGCAGCGCCTGGAGTTCGACCTCGCCCGTGTGGCGTTCTGCCCCACCATCGAAGACCGAGCCGCCGAGCCGGCTATTCGGACGCGCTGACCTGCACGGCCGGCGCGCTGTTTCCTGTCGCGGCCAGGCCGGCGAGTTCGAGGATGCGCAGTGGCGCCGAGCCGGCGCGGGCGAGCACGGTCAGCGAGGTGCCCCGGCGTCGTGTCAGCGCGGCCGCGTCCAGCAGCAGGGCGATGCCGCAGCTGCTGAGGTAGGTCACGTCGGCGAGGTCGATGACGATGTCGGTGGCGAGGCGGGGGAACAGGTACGCCGCGACGGCGGTGGCCAGCGAGCCGATCGCGCTGACCAGCCCGACGGTGGCGGTGCCGGTGACGCCGATGCCGTCGAGCACATAGGACAGTTCGACGATCAGGACGTAGAACACGAGACCGCCGGCCAGGGTGACGCCGACCGGCGCCAGGAAGGTGCGCCACGGCAGCGGCGGCAGCTTCTCGCGGGTGCGCGTCTGCGGCGGCTGCCAGATGACCCGCGCTGGGCGCTGCGCGGCTTCACCAGGGCGGCCTGCCTCGAACTGGGCGGCCGCGGCATCCGCGTCAACGCCGTGCACCCCGGTTACCTCGACACTCCGATGACCGCGTCCGCACCCCCGGCCTTCCGTGCGGCGAACGTCGCCGAAACCCCGCTCGGGCGGACCGGCACCGCGGCCGAGGTCGCCGCCCTCGTGGCGTTCCTGCACGGCGGGATGACCGCGCACGGCGGTGTGAAGTCGATCAGCGAAGCAGCACGAACCTGAAAGGAAGCCCGTGTTCGAGTACTTCCCCGGCAACTACGTCTGGAACCTCGGCGTCGTCGCCACCCTCAACAGCGGCGGCCTCATCGACGAGGTCGACCGCGCCTGCCGGCCCATCCGCGAAGCCGCCGCGCAGGGTGAGGACGCGGGCACCCCCGAGTTCCTGCGGGCGTGGACGGCGCTGACCGACCAGCTCGTCGACCAGGCCGAAGAAGCCGAAAAGGCCGGCCACACCCGCACCGCCGGGCAGCTCTACGCCCGCGCGACCAACTACCTGTGCCAGGCCGAACGCCTGCAGAGCGCGTCCGCACCCGGCCGGCTCGACACCTACCGCCGCGTCCTGGAGCTGCAGCAGAAAGCCTTCGATCCCACAGTGACCCGCGTGGCGGTTCCCTTCGAAGGGACGACGCTGCCCGCGTACTTCAGCTCGGCGGGAGCCGGGGCGCCGGTGATGATCATGTGGAACGGCCTGGACTCGACGAAGGAGCACATGTACTCGTCCGGGCACTGGGCCGAGCTCGCCGCCCGCGGCATCTCCTGCCTCATGGTCGACTGCCCCGGCTCGGGCGAGGCGCTGCGCCTGCAGGGGCTGACCGCGCGCGTCGAGACGGAAGGCTGGGCGGCGGCGTGCGTGGACTACCTGGAAACCCGCGACGACGTCGACCCCACCCGGATCGGGCTCGTCGGCTGGTCCCTGGGCGGTTACTACGCCCCGCGCGCGGCCGCGTTCGAGAAGCGCCTCGCCCTCGTGGTGGCGTGGGGCGCCAACCACGACTGGGGTGCGGTGCAACGCCGCCGTCTGGAGCGCGAGGGCGAACGTCCGGTGCCGCACTACTGGGAGCACGTGCTGTGGGTCTGGGGTCACGACGACCTCGAGACGTTCCCCGCCTTCGCCACCTGCGCCTGTTCACCGCGGAGGAAGGCGCCACCGAGCACATCGGCCTCGACCACCTGTCCCACACCAGCACCTACATCGCGGACTGGGTCGCCGACGCGCTGAAGCGATAGCTGATCGGACGCCGGCCGGGATCACCGCAGCGCCGCCGGGACCGCGGGAATCGCGGCCAGCGCGGAGCCGAGCCGGTGGCCGACCGCGAGGCCGATCCGGTCGCGCAGTTCGGCCAGTTTCCCGACGTCGACGCCGGTCGCGATGCCTTCGCGGTGGAAGAAGTCGACCAGGTCGTCCGTGGCGACGTTGCCGGACGCGCCCGGCGCGAAGGGGCAGCCGCCCAGGCCGCCCAGTGCCGCGTCGAACCGGCGGATGCCGAGCGCGAGGCCCTCCCAGGCGTTGGCCGCCGCGCGGCCGTAGGTGTTGTGCAGGTGCAGGCCGAGCTGGACGTCCGGCACCGCGTCGCGGACCGCCGACACGACCGTGCGCAGCTGGCCCGGGCTGGCCGCGCCGATGGTGTCCGCGAGGTGGATCACGCGCGCGCCCAGCCGGCCGAGCCGCGCGGCGGTGCCGGCGGTGCGGTCCGGGGCCGTGTCGCCGTCGAACGGGCACACGAACGCCGTCGCCACCGAAGCCTCGACGGCGACCCCGGCCGCCGTCAGCAGGGAGGCGCACCTCGCCAGCCGGTCGAGTGCCGCGGCCGTCGGGACGCCGGCGTTGGCGACGGAGTGCCCGTCGCTCGCCGACACCACCAACCGGACCGAGCGCGCGCCCGCGTCGATCGCCTGCCGGGCCCCGCGTTCGGTGAACACGAGGGTGTGCAGCGTCGCCGGGACGTCCGGCAGCGCCCGGAGCACTTCGCCGGTGTCGGCCATCTGCGGCACCCGGCGCGCGGAGACGAACGAGCCGACCTCGAGGGAGCGCAGGCCGGCGTCGATCAGGCCGCGGGCGAGCCGGATTTTCTCGTGCGAGGGCACGGTGACGGGTTCGTCCTGCAGGCCGTCACGCAGCACGACCTCGGTGAGGAGGACTTCGGTCATGGTCAGATCACGCCTTTCTCGCGCAGGCGGGCGAGTGCCTCGCCGGTGATGCCGAGCTCGGCGAGCACGGCATCGGTGTGTTCGCCCAGGTCTGGGCCCAGGTGGCGGGTCCGGCCGGGCCGCTCGGTCAGCGCCGGCACGATGCCGGGAAAGGTGACTTCGCCGTCGTGACCGGGCACGCGGTGCCGTTCGTGCATGCCGCGGGCCGTGAAGTGCGGATCCTCGGCGATGCCGGCCGCGGTCAGGATCGGTCCACAAGGGACGGACGCGTCCCGCAGCGCCGCCTCGGCGGCGTCCTGGGGGAGCGTCGCCGTCCACGCGCCGATGACGTCGTCGAGCAGCCCGGCGTGTGCGACGCGGCCGGCGTTGTCGGCGAAGCGGGGATCGTCGGCCAGGTCGGCGCGGCCGACGGCCTGCATGAGCCGCCGGAAGATGGCGTCGCCGTTGCCGCTGACCACGATGTACTTGCCGTCGGCGCAGCGGTACGTGTTGGACGGTGCCACCCCGGGCAGCGCGGAGCCCGCCGGTTCCCGCACGACGCCGAACGCGTCGAAGTCCGGGAGCAGCGACTCCATCAGTGAGTAGACGGCTTCGTACAGCGCCACGTCGACCACCTCACCCGGGACCGCGCCCGGCTCGCGGTCGCGCCGGAGCAGGCCCATCAGCGCGCCGATCACCGCGTAGAGCCCGGCGACGGAGTCGGCGAGGCTGACGCCGACCCGCGTGGGCGGCCGGTCCGGGTAGCCCGTGAGCGCGCGGAGGCCGCCGATCGCCTCGGCGACGCCGCCGAAGCCGGGCCGGTCGCGGTAGGGGCCGGTCTGGCCGTAGCCGGAGACCCGGACGACGACCAGCCGCGGGTTGAGCGCGCGCAGCTCGTCCGGGCCGAGGCCCCAGCGCTCCAGGGTGCCGGGCCGGAAGTTCTCGAGCAGCACGTCGCTGCGGGCCGCCAGCGTGCGGACGATTTCCTGGCCTTCGCGGCGGCGCAGGTCCACGGTCACCGAGCGCTTGTTGCGGCCGAGCGTGCGGAACAGCAGCGAGGTGTCGCCGTCGTGCAGCCGCCAGCGCCGGAGCTCGTCTCCGGTGCCGGGGCGCTCGACCTTGACGACGTCGGCGCCGAAGTCGGCCAGCAGCCGGCCGGCGGTCGGCGCGGCGATGAAGTTCCCCAGTTCGACCACCCGGATGCCCGCCAAGGGTCCGGTTTGCTCTTCCATACCCGGCTCCAAACCACTATGTGAGTTGCAAACTCAGAATACGGTTGAGTGTCGCGGAGTCAACAGCGGCGAGCGTGGATAGACTGTGCGGCACACCACGGGCACGGGGCGGGGCGATGGCAGAGGAAGAACGCAGCGGCACGACGCCGGTGCTGGTGCTGCGCAAGTTCAAGCAGATCCTCGAGTCGTTCACGATCGACAACCCCGAGCTGACGCTGCAGCAGATCACCCGGTCGACCGGGCTGCCGGCCAGCACGTGCCAGCGGCTGGTGCACAACCTGGTGCGCGAGGGCTTCCTCGACCGCTACGACGACACCTACCGCGTCGGCCTCGGCCTGGTCCGCTGGGCGGCGCCCGGCACGTTCGGCCTCGACCTGGTCCGGCTGACCCGGCCGGTGCTGCAGCAGCTGCGCGACGAAACGGGCGAGACGGCGTGCCTGTACGTCCGCGACGGCGCCTACCGCACGGTGATTTCGCTGGCGGAGTCCCGGCATCCGGTGGTGCGGCTGTTCGTCGTCGGCATGGTGATGCCGCTGCACGCCGGCTCGGCCGGCAAGGTGTTCCTGGCGTGGGACAAGCTCGCCCTCAAGGACGCCATCGGGCACGGCCTGGCCCGCTTCACCCCGCGCACGGTGGTCGACCTCGACCTGCTGTCCGAGCAGCTCGGGCAGATCCGCGAGGCCGGGTACGCGGTGAGCTTCGAAGAGCGCGACCTCGGCGCGGCGTCGTTGAGCGCGCCGGTGCTCGGGCTCAACGGCGAGGTCAGCGCGGCCATCGGGATCGGCGCGCCGACGCAGCGGTTCACCGCGGCCGACGTGCCGCGGCTGGCGCCGATCGTCGTCGAAGCGGGCCGGCGCGCTTCCGAGCGGCTCGGGTACCGGCCCGGCGTGGAGCGCGTCGCCGCGCTCTGATCTCCCGCGACGCCCGGTTCGTGCCGGAAACCGCCTTGTTGCCCGTTGACGGGGTCCGGCGCTGCCCCGTCCGTCCTTGACTCCTCGCCGCGTCCGTCACATCATGAGTCGGCCAACCACATCGTGGATAAGTCAAAGGAGACGACGGATGGCGAACATCCCCGAGGCCGCCGTGCCGGGCACCGGCACGATCGCGGGCCGGCTCGACCGCCTGCCCATCACCCGCACGCACCGCCGGGCCACCGTCGCCGTCGGGCTGGGGCTGTTCTTCGACTTCTACGAGGTCTTCCTGACCGGCGTGCTCAGCTCCGTGCTCGTCGAGGAGTTCAAGCTGACCAAGGCGGATCTGCCGCCGCTGCTGGCGTCCACGTTCGTCGGCATGTTTTTCGGCGCCCTGCTGCTCGGCCGGCTCGCCGACCGGTTCGGCCGCCGCGGCGCCTTCCTGCTCAACCTCGGGCTGTACTCGCTGTTCTCGCTGCTCGGCGCATTCAGCGGCAGCGCACTGATGCTGCTTGTGACGCGGTTCTTCGCGGGCATCGGCCTCGGCGCGGAGCCGCCGCTGGCCGACACCTACCTCACCGACCTGCTCCCGGCCCGCAAGCGTGGGCGGTTCATCGCCTGGGCGTACACGCTCGCCTTCTGCGGCTTCCCGGTCGTCGGCTTCCTCGCCCGCGGGCTCACCGACCACGAGATCTTCGGCATCGAGGGCTGGCGCTGGCTGTTCGTGATCGGTGCGCTGGGCGCCGGCGCGGTCTTCCTGCTCCGGCGCGGCCTGCCGGAGTCGCCGCGGTGGCTGGAGTCCGTCGGCCGCACGGAGGAGGCCGAGCACCTGGTGGCCGGTCTCGAAGCGGAGGCACGCGGCGGCGTCAACGAAAACCTCGCCCCGCCGCGCGGCACCACCCGCAAGCGCGCCGGGGCGCCGGTGCGGGAACTGTTCGGCCGGGGGATGCGCCGCCGCACGTGGATGATGGTCGTCTTCCACATCCTGCAGACGCTCGGCTACTACGGCTTCGGCACGCTGGTGCCGCTGGTGCTGGCGGCCAAGGGCTATGCCGTCTCGCAGTCGCTGCTGTTCGCCGCGCTGACCTACCTCGGCTACCCGGTCGGCTCGGCGTTGTCGCTGCCGATCGTGGAACGCGTCGAGCGCAAGTACCTGGTGGTCGGCTCGGTGCTGGCGATGGCGGTGTTCGGCATCGCGTTCGGGTACGCGGGCTCGATGACGCTGATCCTCGTCTTCGGTTTCCTCTACACGGCGACCAGCAACCTGTTCTCGAACGCCTTCCACATCTACCAGGCCGAGATCTTCCCGACGGCACTGCGTTCGACGGCCTCGAGCGGCACGTACTCGCTGTCGCGGCTGGCCAGCGGCGCGATGCCGTTCGTGCTGGTGCCCCTGCTGAACTCGCACGGCCCGACCGCGCTGTTCCTGGTCGTGGCGGGCGCGCTGGTGGTGGTCGCGGCGGACATCGCGGTCCTCGGCCCCCGCACCACCGGCCGCCGCCTGGAGAGCGTCAACGACGAGGCCGCCCCACTGCGACGATGACAAGCCTCGGCAAGACCTCCAACCGACCGTGAATTCCCCACCCATTCGGTGCTGTAACAGTGGATTCAACGAATTCGACCCTACTGAGGTGATGTTTTAGCCCAGCCTCCGGTTGAAAAAGCCGAGCGGAGGACGACTTTCGTCTTCCCGGAGGTAGCCATGGCATCGGAAGTGGCGGTGTTCGACCTCGGTTGGTTGAGCAGATCCACCACCGTCCGGGTCGAACTGGACGTCATGGCCAACGTCCGGCTGATGACGAAGGCCAATGTCGACGCCTACACGAAGAGAATCGCCTACCGCATGCTCGGCGGAGTGGCGACAATACGGCCGTTCGACATCGAAATCCCGGCGGATGGGCATTGGTATGTCGCGGTGGACACCGAAGGGTTGACCGCGAGCCGTTTTCAGGCCGAGGTCACGATCGTCGTCTGAACACTCACCACGCGGACGTGAACACCTTCGGTGATGCCGCGCTCGGGATCCGGCGGCGTCGGTTGCCGTCGCCGGCGTGGTGCAGGCTTGCCGCGGATCATGCACGCCGCCCGGACTCCCGCAATCAGGCGCGGGCGAGCACTTCTCCGTGCGGGATCAGCAGCCAGCCGTCGGGGTGCGCCGCCCAGTCCTGCCATGCCCCGGCGATGGCGTCGAGGTCGGCCTGCGTGGCCAGCCCGCGGTCGAGGGCCATCCTGCCGACGGAGGAGTGGATCCGCTCGGCCCACATGTCGCCCCACGTCGTGCGTTCCTCCGGGGTCGCGTAGCACCACACCGAAGCGGACGGCGTGACTTCGGTGAACCCCGCTTCGTGGGCCCAGGCGAGCAGCCGCCGACCGGCGTCGGGCTCGGCGCCGTTGCCGCGGGCCACGGCCCGGTACAGGTTCTGCCAGTCGTCGAGCCGTGGGTCCTCGGGCCACCACCGGAACGCGCCGTAGTCGGCGTCGCGCGCCGCGACGACTCCGCCGGGGCGCGTCACCCGCCGCATCTCGCGGAGAGCGGCGACGGGGTCCGAAAGGTGCTGGAGCACTTGGTGGGCGTGGACGACGTCGTAGCTGTCGTCGGGATCGGAGAGCGAGTACGCGTCGTCGACGGCGAACTCGACGGACACCCCGCGTCGAGCGGCGTTCGCCCGGGCGGCGGGGAGCGGATCTTCGGTGATCTCGACCCCGCGCACCCGCCCGGGCGCGACGGCTTCGGCGAGGTCGACCGTGATGCTGCCCGGACCGCATCCGACGTCGAGCAGGTCCAGGCCCGGGCGGAGCAGCGGCAGGAGGTAGGCCGCCGAACTGGCTGCGGTGCGCGCGGCGTGGCTGGCCACGACGACCTCGGCGTGGCCGTGGGTGTAGACGTCCTTGCCTGCCATGGCAACCCCGCCTCTCAAATAGTGAGACATTGCGTCCGCATGGTGAACGCTACTCCTGGCCGCCCTTCTCGGGCAATGGACTGCCGTGGACGACGAGCCTGGGTTACGGGCGCAGCAGGTGGCCGAGCATCCGCCTGCGGGCGGCGGCGTTGTCGCGCCGGGGGTCGAAGATCGCGTCGAGCAGGGTCAGCACGTCGTCCCGGGCGGCTCTGGTGCGCATGATCCGCCGCCACAGCCACAGGTTCAGCGCGTAGCGGCGGGGTGAGGTGGTGGCCAGGCGGAGGACGTTGGCGACGTTGCGCCGGACCTTGTCGGGAAGCGTGCGCAGGCCGGGACGGTGCTCGAGCAGCGTTTCCGGCAGCACGTCGAGGCCGTGCTCGGTCATGAAGTCGAAGTCGGTCCGCCAGGCCGCCGCCCCGAGGTAGTCGACCATCCGGCACCAGCCGCGCAGGAACGTCAATTCGAGCGGCGCATACGGGGCCGGGTCGATGCCCGCGATCGCCGTGACCACGACGTCGAGACAGGTCTTGTGCGCCTTCCACAGCGCGATCCGGAGCGGCTCGACGTCGGCCTTGGCCCGGGTGCCGGTGACCATCGCGAAGTAGCGCCGCCATTGCTCGACGCTGGGCGCCAGCTCGTCCGGGACCACGCCGCCGCGCACGTACCGGAACCGGGCCGTGCCGGGGGCGTCGGCGATGTCGAGCGGAGCGACCACACCGGCCCGTTCCGCGCCCAGCCACGGGATCACGCTGAGGGTGTAGTTGCCGTAGGCCCATGGCGCGTCCGGATCGATCATTCCGTCAGCGCGTGTGGTGGCGCCCAGGCGTCCGGTGCGGCACTGCCACTGGAGCTGGAACGCCCAGGCCCACAGGGGATTGTGCCGGTTGTCGGCTCCGAACAGCCCGTCCGTGTTCGTGGCGTCGATGAGGTGCCGGTAGGCCGCCATCCGGTGCTCGAACCGGAACGGGTCGAACCGGTCGGTCAACTCCGCCGCGGAGACCCAGACCGCGTACAGGTCCAGGTCGGCCAGCTCCCGAGGATGGACTGAGGTCACCCACCCAATCTAGCCGGTCAGCCCGGCTTGTCGAGCCATTCCCGCAGTTCTTGACCGTATCCTGTGTCCGCTGCTGGAAATTGTAATCCGCAGTGGGGCTCGGACGGCCTAATCGCCGGTGTGGACCGTCACGCTCGGCCACCTCTGCGGTATTTGCGCGACACGCGGCTCGTTCGCCCGTCGGGCTGATGAGCGGCGCGAACAGGCGTGCGGCTGTGGTGGTGTCGTGACTACAGTGCGCGTACGGCGGATCGTGTCAGGCGCGCGGCATGCGGGTGGGGCAGCCTCTGAAACGACGCTGCGTGGTCGCCCAACGGATGTCATCTTCGTCTTTCCCATCCTTTCCGGGCTATTGCCGTCGACCCTCCTGACGTGTCGCACCGGCATTGCTAAATTCGATCGGAGAACGAAAAATCTGCGGAGGTAATGATGAAGAAAGTGCTGGCGTCCGGGGTGGTAATGGTGCTGTTCGGGCTCGTGTTCGCCGTCGGGTCGAGCGCATCGGCCGATCCGGCGGCGGACACCGGCCGCGTCGTCGTCTTTTCCTCGGAAACCCAAGCGCTCGACAACTGGGATGATCCGGCGGGGTGCCAGAAGCTGCCGGTCGCCGCGCACGTGCTCGTCAACGAGACCGACCGAGTCGTCGACACCTACGCCGATCCCTTCTGCGTGACACCGGGCGTCTCGGTGCAGCCGGGGTACGGCACGCACGTCGCCCCGGGCACGGGCTCGTTCTCGGTCGGCGAGTGAGGCACCGCACGGATTTGGCGGTGATCGGGCTGGGCTACGCCGGCCTGCCGCTGGCCGAGGCGGCCTGCCGATCGGGGTTGCGCACCAGGGGATTCGACATCGACGGCACCGTCGTCGCGACGCTGGCGGCGGGCCGGTCACCCGTGGCGGGAATTTCCGACGCCGACGTGGCCGCCATGCTGGACTCCGGGTTCACCGCCAGTGCCGACCCGGCGCAGCTCGGCGCCGCGGACACCGTCGTGATCTGCGTGCCGACCGGCCTGACCGCCGATCGCGTGCCGGACCTCGGACCGCTGCGCGCGGCGTGCGCCGCCCTCGGCGACCGGTTGCGGCCGGGCACGCTCGTCGTGCTCGAGTCGACCAGTTTTCCCGGCACGACGGAGGAAGTCGTGCTGCCGATCCTCGAGCGGCGCAGTGGACTGCGGGCCGGCGAGGACTTCTACCTCGCGTTCGCGCCGGAGCGGATCGATCCGGGCAACACGCGCTTCGGGCTCGCGGACACCCCGAAGGTGATCGGCGGTCACACGCCCCTGTGCGCCAAGTACTGCGCCACGTTCTACAGCCGCTTCGTCGACGCGGTGGTCGTGGCCAGAGGGACGCGAGAGGCCGAACTCGCCAAGTTGCTCGAGAACACCTACCGGTTCGTGAACATCGCGCTGGTCAACGAATTCGCCCGGTACTGCGCCTCGACCGGCATCGACGTGTGGGACGTGGTGCACTGCGCGGGCACCAAGCCGTTCGGCTTCGCGTCGTTCACCCCCGGCCCGGGCGCGGGCGGGCACTGCATCCCCGTCGACCCGGTTTACCTGACCACCCGTGCGGGACAGGACGGCTTCACGTTCACCATGGTGGAGGCGGCCGCGCGGATCAACGAACACCGGGCCGCGGACGTCGTGGACCGGGCCGGAGCCCTGCTCGGCGACCTGCGCGGCGCCTCGGTGCTGCTCCTGGGGGTGACCTACAAGGCCGACGTGCCGGACGTGCGCGAGTCGCCCGCCCGGCCGGTCGCGGCGCAGTTGCTCGCGCGCGGAGCGGACGTCGCCTACCACGATCCACACGCGCCCGGGTTCGACGCCGACGGCCTGCCGCTGCGCCGGGAAACCGATCTGCCGGCCGCCGCGGCGGCCGCGGATCTGACGATCCTGCTGCAGGACCACCGGGCCTACGACCCGGTCCAGCTGGCGAGCGCGTCGCGGCTGCTGCTGGACACCCGGGGACGGGTTTCCGGCAGCAGCGTCCGGTACCTGTGATCTTCCCGGCCCACACCGGGCCGGGCAGTTGTTCGTCCATCCAACGAAGGGACAGCCAGTATGACCACCGCAGTCAGCACCGATCGGCTCCGCCAGCGGTTCGCCAAGTGGGACGTCGACGGCAGCGGCACTCTGGAGCGCTCCGACTTCGAACGTGAGGCGGAGCGCGTCGCCGGCAAGTTCGGTGCCCAGCCCCAGTCCCGGGAAGCCGTCGCGCTCCGGGACGCCTTCCGGAACCTGTTCGACTTCCACGCCCGGGAGGCGGGCGTTCCGCCGAACGGTTCGGTCACCGAGGAGCAGTTCCTGCGGATCAACGAGAAGCTCATGTTCTCCGAGGGGGAAGCGAGCTTCAACCGGGTTCTGCGGCCGGTCATGCAGGCCATCGTCGGTCTCTGCGACCGCAACGACGACGGCATGATCAACCGGGAGGAGTTCATCGCCTACCTCCAGGGGGTCGGGGTGGACCAGTCCGCCGCGCAGGAGGCCTTCCGCCAGATCGACACCGACAACAGCGGTGAGCTGACCGTCGACGAACTGCTGGCCGCGGTGCGGAACTTCCACTACGGCAAGCTCGACGTCCCCTTGCTGGGCTGAGCGACGCGGTCCGGAGCGGGGCGGCCCGGGCGGGGCCGTCCCGCTCCGGGCTGTCAGCTCGCCGGGGCGAAGGTCACCGGCTGCTCGGGGGACAGTGCCAGGTCGCCGCCGGAGACCGGCACCGGGACGGCGATGAGGATGTTGTAGTGGTTCGGGAAGTGACAGGCGTCGAAGCCGTGCACGGTCCCGACGAGCCGCTCGCCGATCCACACTTCGTCGCCGCGATCGATCACCCCCGCGTTGTGCAGCTCGGCGAACCCGAGAAAGCCCACCCGGTCGATCCGCGCACCCGGCGCCGTTTCGGCGTGGTCGGTCGTCACGAGTTCGTGGACTTCTCCTTCGCGCACGCACCGGCTCGCGTGGGGTTCGAGGGTCATCCCGCGCTCGGCACGCCGGTGCAGCAGTACCTTCACCAGCGCACCCCGCACCGTGCGTTTGGCGCCGTTCTCGTTCGTCACGCCCGGTTCTCCTCTCGGTAGCAGGCCTCGACGAGCTGCAGTGCGGCGAGGCCGTCCCCGGGAACGCGCGGGCCGCTCCGCGCGAGTGCGGCGAACTCGGCGACCACACCCCGGTATTCGTGGTGCAGCGACTGCTTGAAACCCGGGTGACCGGCGAGCAGATCCGCGCACCGGACGCTGCCGTCGGCCGACTCCACCCGCATGTCCTTCACCTCGCCGGGGAACGACCAGTCCAGCTCCACCCGCGCGGTCGCGCCGGAGTCCGCGCGCAGGGCGATCTCGGCCTGCCGGTCCACCCCGCCGGCCCGCGTGATGTCGACGTCGGTGACCGTGACGTCGCCGAGGAACAGCCGGACGAGGTCGAACGCGTTCGGCCCGTTGTCGGCCACGCAACCACCGCCGCACCGCACCGGGTCGAGGTACCACGCGTCCACCCCGACGTGGTCCTCGATCCGTTCGAGGTAGCGCACGGTCACGTGCCGCACCGGGGAATCCGGTTCGGCTCGCAGCGCGAGCAGGTTGTCGTTGTACCGCCGGTGGAACGCGGTGAACAGCGGCCGTCCGGCCGCGCGCGCCAGCCGGTCGAGGTCGACGGCGTCGGACAGCGTGGTCGCCAGCGGCTTCTCGACGCACACCGCGAGACCGGCGGCGAGCGCGTCCCGGCACACGGCGGCGTGGGCGTCGTTCGGCACGGTCACGACGACCGCGTCCAGACCGGCTTCGGCGAACATCCGGCGGTGGTCGATGTAGCAGGCGAGGGGCTCGTGGAGCAGTTCCGGCCGCCGGTCGCACACCGCGGCGAGGTGCAGGTCCGGCCGGGCGGCGATCGCCGCCCGGTAGAACGCCCCGATCACGCCCAGACCGACCAGACCGACCCGGATCACCGCGGCAGTCCCAGCGCGACGAGGTCTTCGTGGACGTCCCGAGCGAGGGGCACGCCCTCCACCCGGTGCCGGGCGGCCCGCTCGGCCTCCAGCCAGCCGGGGTAGCGCACCGGATCCGCGTCCGCCGCGGGCGGGCAGTCCAGCAGCGTGCCGAACATCGTGCGGACGGTGCCGGCGAACCCGCCACCGGGCCGCAGCGTCTCCGGGGCGACCACGAGCACCAGATAGCCGATGTCGTCGTCGGTGCCGTGGGGTCCACCGTCGCCGTCCAGCGCCGCGGGGGCCGGTCCCAGCGCGGCGCCGGACAGCGCCGCGGCGAGCAGCTCCACCGCGAGAGCGAGCCCGAAACCCTTGTGGGCGCCGGTCTCCGGGGCACCGCCCAGCCAGCGCAGGTGGGCTTCGCCGCGGTCGAACGCCGCCGGGTCGGTGACCGGACGGCCCTGGTCGTCGGCGAGCCAGCCGGCCGGGATCGCCTCGCCGGCCCGCGCGGCCGCCCGGACGCGGCCGGTCGGCACGACGGTCGTGCTCATGTCCAGGACGAACGGCCGGCCGGGACGGGCCGGAGCCGCGACGCTCAGCGGATTGGTGCCCAGCATCGCCAGCGCCCCTCCGGGAGGCCGCGCGATCCGCTGGCCACCGCAGTTGCTCGCGACCACCCCGATCATGCCGCGCGCGGCGGCGACGGCCGCGTGGTGCCCGGCGCAGCCGAAGTGCGTGCCGCCGCGCACCGACACGAGCCCGACGCCGTGGTCACGCGCCTTGCCCGCCGCGAGCTCCACGGCTTCGGTCGCCGCCCACAGGCCCAGCGCGGTGCCGGCGTCGACCACCGCGGCCGGGCCGGTGTCGCGAACCACTTCCGGTTCGGCCCCGGGATCACACCGGCCGGTGTCGAACAGGGGGAGGTACAGCCGGCGCAGGTTGGCGAGCCCGTGGGACCCGAGCCCGTGCAGGTCGCCGTACAGCAGGGCGGTGGCGGCGGCCTCCGCTCGTGCCGGGGGCACACCGCGGTCGTGGAACACGCGGGTGGTGAACGACAGCAGCTCCGCGTACGGCACGCGGATGCCGGTGTCAGGCAGGGTCAGGGACATGGTCCTCCTCGTGGCGTACCGCGAACTCGGTGAGCACGCGGGTGACGGTGGCGGCGAAGGCGTCGAGCTGGGCCAGCGCGGCGAACTCACCCGCGGCGTGGGCGTGGTTGCCCGCGAGGTCGCCGGGCCCGAGGACGACGGTGGCCGTGCCGGGCACGTCCTGCATCCAGATGGCGTCGCAGGTGAAGGCCGGTTCGGCCGGTGGCCAAGCCGCCACCCCCGCCGCGTCGAGCAGCCCGGTGGCCCACCGGTCGCGGCAGTCCAGGGCGGGCAGGCCCCGTTTGTGCCACCGCAGGGACACGATCTTCGCGGCGTCCTCCGCGGTCCGGCGCAGCTCCCTGGTCGCGTGGAAGCGGTAGCGGAACCGGGCGAGCCCGGACCGCAGGGCGCGGGCGAGGAGTTCCTCGAGGCGGCGGCCCGCGGCGGCCGTCGGGTAGGACAGGTTGAGCAGCAGGCGTCCGGTGCCGTACACGCGGTTGTGCGCCGTGCCGGTGTGCAGCCCGGCGACGCACACCCGCCCACCCGGTTCCGCGCCGTCCAGTGCGGTGGCGAAGTGCTGGGCCAGGAAACCGAGCAGCACGGTCGCGTTGTGCCCGGCGCCGGGCTCGTCGTCGACGCTGCCGGTGCCGTCGACGGACACGCAGGCCGTCATCGCCGCGGTCGACCTGGTCAGGTAGCGCAGGCCGGTGGGTTCGCAGAACACGTTGAGCCGCCCCACGTGTCCCGCTTCGACGAGCGGCCGGGTGCCGTAGACACCCATGGCGCCGCCCTCTTCCCCCGCGACGGCCTGCACCAGCACCGCGACGCGGTCACCGAGCACGGGCAGCGCGGCCCGCACCCCGGCGAGCATCGCCACCGCGGGGCCCTTGGCGTCGATGGCCCCGCGGCCGGTGAACCGGACGCCGTCGAAACCGGCGGGCTCGACCCCGGCGACGGTGTCGAGGTGCACGTTGAACATCACGGCCGGCGCGCCGGCCGGTCCGTGGCGCAGCACGAGGCTCGGCTGCACCGCGAGGAAACCCGGCTCTCCCGCGCGTTCTCGCACGGTCAGGGGCACGTCGTCCCGGTCGAGGACGGCCGGATCCGGCGCGGCGTGGTGGACGGTGGTGAACCCGGCCGCCGTGGCGGCCGCGGCGAAGACCCGCTGCGCCGCCGGCAGGTCGGTGCCCTCGCCCCCTCCCTCGAGCGGGTTGACCGTGGGGATGCGCAGCAGCGCGAGCAGCAGGTCGTGGTCGGCGGGGCTCAGCACGGCGTCGCCTCGACCAGCTCCGCCAGCCGGCGTCCGGCAGCGACGAACGGCGACGCGCCCGTCGAATCGGCCCACCGGCCCTCGTGCGGGCGCGTGACCAGGTGCGGCTCGAGGGACAGAGCACCGGCGTACCCGGCCGAGCGCAACAGCCGCAGGCATTCGGCCACCCCGGCCCGGCCGTCGCCCGGCAGGGTGTAGACCGGGCCGGCTTCACCGTCGGCGGCGTCCTTGACGTGGACGTGCGCCACGAACGGGAGCAGCTCGGCCAGCAGGGACGGCGCGTCGTAGCCGTGGGCGACCCCGTTGCCGACGTCGAACAGCAGCTTCAGCGCGGGGCTGCCGACCGCGTCGAGCAGTGCGAGGCTGCGCTCGGCGCTGGTCGCCGCCCAGCCGGCGCAGTTCTCGTGCAGAAGGGTGATCCCGTACCCGGCCGCGAGGCCGGTGAGGACCCGGAGCCGTTCGACGACCGCCCGCCGCCAGGCGTCCTCCGGCAGCCCTGCGTTCGGGTACGACATGACGCGCACGAAGGGAGTGCCCAGGTCGGCGCACAGCCCGGCCAGCGCCGACAGTTCGGCGGTGTCCCGGTCGAGCGGGTCGAGCACGGAACCGGCCCAGCCGCCGATCCGGGAGTCGAGGCACACCACGGTGAGCTCGGCCGCGTGGACCGCCCGGACCAGCCGGTCGCGCCCCGCGTGGTCGAGGTCGGCGACGGCGTGCCCGTCGACCGTGCGCAGTTCCACCGCGTTCCAGCCGAGGGCCCGCACGGCGGCTAGCTGGCCGTCGAGGTCCGGGGCCGCTTCGTCACCGATACCGGCCAGTCCGCCGGCCGGCCAGATTTCAGCGCGCACGGGCGGGCTCGTTCTCGGGCGAACGGGCGGCGTCGCGGGCCTCGGCCAGCAGCCGCACCACGGCCGCGTGCACGGCGAACTCCCCGGGCGGTGCGGCCGCCGCGCCGGTGAAGTACCGGTAGGCCGCCAGCAGGAAGGCGCCGAGTGCTTCGTCTTCGAACACCTCGCGCGGGCCGGCGCCGACCCGCAGCTGGGCGTGGTGGTCGTCGGCGGAGACGGGGTAGTGACCCACCACCGTCGTGTCCCGCAGGCGCAGGATGATCTCGCGGCGGCGCACCGGGGACGTCAGGTCGGAGTGGATGGTCGTGCGGGGGCCGCCGCGGTGCCGCACCGACAGCCAGGCTCCGCCCAGCGGTCCGGCGTGCGGATCGGTCCACCCGGCGCCGGTCAGCTCGGCCGGCCCGGCGATGGTGAGCGCGACCGCCAGCGCGTGCGGCACCTCCACTTCGAACGCATCGGCGTGCGCCCGATCGCTCGCCCGGGCGAACCTCGGCTTGTCCTGCCGTACGGAGATCGACGCGAGGGGACCGTACTCACCCGACCGCGCCAGCCGCGCGAGCCGCCAGGTGAGGGCGGCGGCGAGCCAGTGCGTCACGACCACCACGTCGAGGCCGTGCTCGGTGCGGAGCCGCTCGATCGCCGCGAGCGCGTCGAGGTCACCGGCGACCGGTTTCTCGACCACCAGCCGACGGAATCCCTGTGCGGCAAGGGAAGTGAGCACGGCGACCCGGGTGGCGGGCGGCGTGCACACGTGTACGACGGTGTCGCCGGGCGGGACGAACGCCGTGAGCCGGTCGAGCGAGTCCGCGATGATGTCGACGCTTCCGTCACGCAGAGCCATTCCGGCCGCGGGATCGAAACCCACGATCGAATGACATCCGAATATTTCCGGGAATTGCGCGCGCAAGCGCCGCAACACCGGCACGTGCAGGCCCGCGCCCGACCGCCCGAGCCCTGCGACAACGCTGTGCGGCATCGCCGTCCTTTCGTCGTGACGTGGGATTCGCCCTGTGTGGCAACGAGAACACGATCGACGGTAGCGCCATGTCCGATCCGTTGCGACAGTTCACGTCCGCGGCGCCGCTCGGGCGTCTTCGCGCTGTGTCGCCGGGTTGGTCCATTGGATCATGCTCGCGCCTCGTCCGGATGATTCCGGGCCGAAGTCCTCGCCGCCGTCGCCGGACGCGGGCTACGTTCGAAGGGCGTCCATCCGCGACCGACGAGGAGCCATGTCCGTAACCTCCCTTCCCCACAAGGGAAATCTCCGCGACTCCGGGTCCGCGCCGGTCCCGTTCTTCAGCCAGGCAGCCGGTTTCCGGCGGCGGTGGCCGGAAATCGAGGCACGGCTGCACGAGGTCGCCGACAGCGGGAAGTTCTCCCACGGTGCCCAAGTGGCCCGGCTGGAGCGCCGGCTGGCCGAGTACACCGGCGCGGCCCACGTCGTCGGCGTCAACAGCGGCACCGACGCGCTGATCCTGCTTCTGCGGGCGTGCGAGCTGGGCGACGGCGCGGGGGTGCTCGTCCCGGCGTTCACGTTCGTGGCCACCGCGACCTCGGTCGTCCACGCGGGCGGACGGCCCCAGTTCACCGACATCGACCCGGCGACGTACCAGATGTGCCCGGAAGCGGCCGCCCGCGCGATCACAACACGCACGCGCGCGATCATGCCGGTGCACCTCTTCGACCGGATGGCCGACGTGGCCGCGTTCACCGCGCTCGCGGCCCGGCACGGGCTCACCCTGCTGGAGGACAGCGCGGAGGCGATCGGCATGCGCCGGCAGGGCAAGCACGCGGGGCTGCACGGTGCAGGCGGCGTGCTGTCGTTCTTCCCCAGCAAGACACTCGGCGCCCTCGGCGACGCGGGTGCAGTGCTCACCGACGACGCCGGGATCGCGGCGAAGGTCGCCGCCCTGCGGCACCACGGGCGCCCGGGCGCCACGCTCGGCGATTTTCCCGCGATCAAGACCGGCAGCGAACTGGCCGGGGTGAACAGCAAGATGGACGACGTCCAGGCCGCCGTGCTGATCGCGAAGCTGTCCGCTTTGGAAGAGGACATCACCCGGCGGGCAGAGCTCGCCGCCGCCTACACCGAGCGCCTGTCCGGCATCCCCGGCGTGCTCCGGGTACCCGGTCCGGTGACCGACGGCGGCGGCGACCGCGACGTCTGCTACGTCTACGTGGCCGAGGTCGACGACCGGGACGGCCTGGCGAGCACCTTGGCCGCCGCGGGAATCGGCACCGAGGTCTATTACCCGGTTCCGCTGCACCTGCAGCCGTGTTTCGCCGATCTCGGCCACCGGCCGGGCGACTTCCCCCACGCGGAGGAGGCCTGCCGCCGCACGGTCGCGCTGCCGCTCCACCCCGATCTCACGCTCGCCGAGGTCGACCGCGTGTGCGCGGAAATCCGGCGCCACTACACGGGAACTGCGTCATGACGTTGCCGTTCTTCCCGCCGGACCTGTTCGAGGCCGACCGCGACACGCTGATCGAAATCGTCCGCGACCTCGGCACCGGCCCCGCCCAGCGGTTCATCCTCGGCGACCACACAGCGCGCTTCGAGCAGGCGCTGCGTGACACGGTCGCCGGTGCCGACGTGGTCGCCTGCGGCAGCGGCACGTCAGCCCTGTCGCTCGTGCTCGCCGCGCTGGACATCGGCCCCGGCGACGAAGTCGTGGTTCCGGCCTTCGGCTGTGCGCCGATCGCGGCGACCGTGGTCACCGCGGGCGCCATCCCCGTGTTCGCGGACGTGCGGCCCGACACCATGACGCTCGATCCCGAGCTCGCCGAAGCGGCGATCACCCCGCGCACCAAGGCGATCATGCCCGCGCACCAGTTCTCGGTGATGGCCGACATGCCCGCGTTCGAGGACATCGCCGCCCGCCACGGACTGCGCCTCGTCGAAGACTCCGCGGTCGCCCAAGGCGCCACCCTGCACGGCCGGCCCGCGGGAACGTGGGGCGACGCCGGGGTGTTCTCCTTCGTCCAGGTGAAGTCGTTCGGGATGCCGGGGGAGGGCGGGGTGGTGGTCACCCGGAACCCGGACCTGGCGCGGACCGTGCGGATGCTGCGCAACCACGGGCAGGACGGCAGGCAGCGCTTCGTCCACCACCGCATCGGGTACAACAGCCGGTTCGACGAGGTGCAGGCCGCGTTCCAGCTGCGACGGCTGCCCGGCCTCGCCGCCCGGCTCGCGCGCCGCGCCGACATCGCCGAGTACTACACCCGGCAGTTCGCGCCCCTGGCCGGCCGCGGCATCACGCCGCCACCACCCGGCCGCGACGGACGCTGCTACTACGTCTACTGCCTGCGGGCCGACCGCCGTGACGAGCTGGCGGCGCACCTCGCCGCGCTCGGCATCGGCACGCACGTGTACTACCCGGCCCCGTTGCCCGCCCAGCCCGCCTTCGCGCGTTGGGCCCCGGCGGGCAAGGTGTGGCCGAACGCAACGGCCGCCAGCGAAACCATCCTCGCGCTTCCGGTGTACCCCCACCTGACCGATGCGCAGGTCGAGCACATCGCCGCCGCGGTGTGCCAGTTCGCCGACCGGAAGGACCCGAGACCGTGAACACGATGACGAGTGCGCCAGGCGGCACCCGGGAAGTCACCGAGGACGAGATCGCCGCGGAATGGCGGGAGCGCGCGCGGCGGACCGGTCTGCGCCGGGTCATGCGATCCTCGCAGCCGGACAGCCTCAACGTCGGCGTGACCCGACAGACCCGCGCTGTCGTGACCGACCAGCTCGCGCTCGTCGCGGAGCGCCTCGGCCGGCGTCCGCGGCACGCCCTGGAAATCGGTTGCGGCATCGGACGGCTGACGCCGGCCATCGCCGCACACGCCGAGCGGGTCCACGCGATCGACATGACGCCGGCGATGCTGGACCAGGCCCGCGCCACCTGCCGCCACCTGCCCGCCGTCGAGTTCGCCTGCGTCCGGGCCGATCGCCTGCGGCCACCACGCGAACGGTACGACGCCGCGGTGTGCGTGTGGGTCCTGATGCACGTGCTCGACGAAAGCCGGCTCCGCGACACCTGCCGGGTGATCGCGAAGTCCGCCCGGCACCTCACGCTCATCGAGTACGAACACGCGAGTGTCCCGGTGAGCAAGTGGTCGCGCCTGCGCACCCTCGAGGAGTACGTCCGGCTGCTGCCGGGAGCCGAGGTCGTCGACGAGCGGATGGTGGACTACGGCGGCGACCGCTCGTTCGCCGCGCTCATCGCGTTCGGTGGTCAGGACGCCTGATGACCGACGCAACTGTCCGGGCGAGGCCGTCCACCGTGCGCGAGGCCAAGGTCGTCACCTACGCGAGGCTCGCGAAACTCGACGTGTTCGACTACTACCTGAGCCTGCTGGTCGTCCTCTCCGCGGTCCTGCTGCCGATCGGCGACTTCGATCCCGCGGTGTTGACGACACTCGGCCTGTTCGGGCTCGGCGCCGTCCTGATGACCGCCTCCCTGGTGGCGTTCGACGACCTCACCGGCTACCGCGACGGCAGCGACACGGCCAACTACCGCGCCAACCCGACCCTGCGCCGCGCCCGGCGCAAACCCCTGGTGACCGGGGCGCTGACCGAACCCGAGGTGGAGTGCTTCGGCTGGCTCACGGCCATCGCGGGCGCCGCCGTCTTCGCCGTCGCGGTGATGACCGCTCCGCACGCTCCACAGTGGACGATCTGGCTGATCGTGGCCAACTTCGTGGTCGGCATCCAGTACTCCTACGGGCTGAAGATCAGCTACCACGGCTTCCAGGAGGCGTACATCGCCGCACTGGGCTGGGTCATGGTGCTCGCGCCCTACGGCCTGGTCACCGGCCGCTTCGACGGGTTCGTCCTCGTGCAGGCGCTGCTGTTCGGGCTCGGGCCGCTGCTGTTCGGCGTGTACTCGAACACCAACGACATCGCGGGGGACCGCGCGGTCGGCCGGCCCACGGTGGCCGCGCTGACGACTCCCCGCGGCAACCGGCGGTTCGTCGCGGCACTGTCGCTGGGGGAGTTCCTCCTCGGCGCGGTGGCGTCGGCGACGGGCGTGGCCCCGTGGTGGTTCGTCCTCCTCATGCTGCCCGTCACCGTGCTGCGCGTCCGCCAGTTCGGCATCGGGTTCGGTGCCCGCGGCGACATCCTGCGGGCCCGGGCGATCGGGTTCACCGCGCACCGGGTGGGCGCCGCGCTGCTCGTGGCCGCGAACCTCGTCCTGGCGGTCACGAAATGACCGGGAGACGGGCCACGGACGTCGACGTCGCCGTGGTCGGCGCCGGGATCGCCGGGCTGACCGCGGCGCACGAACTGGTCCGCGCGGGCCTCACGGTGCGGGTTTTCGAGACACGGAACCGGGTCGGCGGCCGCATGGCCAGCCACCGCCACGCGGGCTACACGATGGACGAGGGCGCGGAACAGATCCCGTCGAGCGGGTACCGCGCGACGTGGGAGCTGGTGCGGCGCACCGCCATGGCGGAGACGGAGGTGCCGCGGATCGGCGGCCCCCTCGCGATGTGGCGCGACGGCGCCGCGCACAGCGGGGTCTCCGACCCCCGCGGGCTCGTCAGCCACGCCGGACTGCGGCCGCGTGCCCGCGTCGACCTGGCCCGGTTCCTGGCCTGGACGGCGCGGCACCGGCGGCGGTTCGACCCCGACGTGCCCGAGGCGAGCCCGCTGGGGGACACCACCGTCGCCGCCCTCGCCCGCCGGTACCACCCCGACCTCCACGACTACCTGTTCCAGCCCGTGGTCGGCAGCTTCTTCGGCTGGCAGCCGGAACGCTCGGCGGCAGCACCGTTCGTCAGCCTCCTGCTCGACGTCGGCCCGCCCTCGACGTGGCGCACCTACCGCGACGGCATGGACACCCTCGCCCGCACCCTCGCCGGACACCTCGACGTGCGCACCGGGACCACCGTCACGCAGGTCACCGCCGACACCGGGATCGCCGTGCTCACCACCGACCGCGGCCCGGTCACCGCCGGGGTCGCCCTGCTCTGCGTTCCCGCACCCGTCGCCGCGCGGCTGCACACCGACGAGCGCGAACCCGTACGCCGGTTCGTGGACGCGTGCACGTTCACCCCCACGCTGAAGGTCGGCTGCCTGCTCGACCGCCCACTGGCCCTTCGCGCCCACAAGGCGCTCTATACGCTGCTGACTCCCGCCGCCGAAGAACCCGTGCTGGCCGGGATCATCTTCGACCACGTCAAACACCGTGGGCGCGCGCCGGCGGGCTGCGGACTGCTCACCCTGATGACCAGCCCCTCGGCCATCCCGGGGCTGCTGGACGCCCCGGACGACGCCGTCGCCGCCGCCCTCGTGGAGCCCGCGACGCGGTACGTCCCCGGCTTGGCCGACGCGGTGACGGCGACGTTCACCCACCGGTTCCGTCACGGGCTGCCCGAGGCCACCCCGGAGGCGTTGCGCCTGCGGGCGGGGTTCGCCGCCCGGACCGGCCCGTACCCGGTGGACTACGCGGGCGACTGGGAGTTCCTGCGGCCCAGCAGCGAGGGCGCGGTGCGTTCCGCGGCCCGCACCGCCTCGCGCGTGCTCGCCCACTTCCGGACAGCCGTTCGCGTGAAGGAGCCGGTGTGAAGCCCTACGACATGGGTCTGCTGTTCGACGAGTGCGCCGACCGGGGCGTGCCGACCGTCGTGCACCTCGACCGCCCGTTCGACATCGCCCCGGACGCGGGCACGACGCACGACGTTCCTGCACTGGCCCAGCTGGTGTGGACCGCGGCAGGCTGGCTGGCCGCGGCGGGGGCCCGGCGCGGCGACCGCGTCGCGATCGTCAAGGACAACCACTGGGACTACGACCTGCTCGCCTGCGCGGCCGTGCGGATCGGCGCCGTGCCGGCGAAGCTGTCCGGTCACCTGGCGCCCGAGTCCCTCGCCGTCCTGCTCGGCCGGCTCTCACCGGCTGTCCTGGTCACGACGGCCGAGGTCCTGGCCGCGGCCGATTCGGCCGGAGCCGACCTGACCGATCTTTGCCGGACGACGGTGACCGTCGACCGCGCTCACCCGCGCGCGGTCCACGTCGGCGAACTTCGTCAGGCCGCCCCGCCGCCACCGCGCCGGCCCCGCGAAGACGAGCCGCTGGTCATCATGCACACCTCGGGCACGACCGGGCTTCCCAAACTGGTGGTGCACTCCACCCGCACGATCATCGGCGCTCTCGCCCGGGTGGAGGCCACCCGCCTGCCGATGGCCGGCGTGCGCCGCAGCGACACGGTGGCGAACGCCAGCTCGTACGCCCACGGCCGGACGTTCTGCTGGACGGCGAGCGTGCTGTGCCTCGCACCGAAGAAGATCGTCGTGCTGACCGACACGCACCCGGACCGCGCCGACCCCGTGCTGCGCGCCCACCCGCCGACGGTGATCGAGGCCTTGCCGGCCGCCTACGTGCGCCTCCAGCCCCTGACCACGCGCCTGGACAACGCCTTCCGCGACGTCCGGTTGTTCGCGAGCACCTACGACGCCGTGCACCCGCCGACCGTTCGCGGCTACCTCGCCGCGTCGGCTCGCCGGCGTCCACTGTGGATGCAGGGGTGGGGGCAGAGCGAGACCGGGCCGATCACGTTCCGCTTCCTGGGCCGGAAGTCGGCCGCCTGGCGGAACGCCGGCCGCGCCATCCCGTTGCGGACGCGGCTGCGGGTCGTCGACCCGGCCACGCTCGCCCCGGTTCCCCGCGGCCGTCCGGGCGTCGTGCAGGTCCGCACGCCGGCGCGTTGCCTGGGGTACGTCGGCGAGGCCGAGCGGTTCCAGGGCAAGTGCACGGACGGGTGGTGGAACACCGGCGACGTCGGGGCGCTCACCCGGACCGGATCGGTGCGCCTGCTGGACCGCGAGGTGGACACGGTGGCGGGGCTGAGCTGCCTCGCCGTGGAAGACGTGGTCGAGGACCGCCTGGACGCCGTGGCCGAATGCGTCGTGCTCGGCCGGGCCGGCGCACCGCCGCTGCCGGTGGTCGTCACGGCCGACGGCACGCTGGACCCCGCGGCCTGGTCGGCGGCGGTCGCGGACCTGCCACGCCTGGCCGAGCCCGTGGTGCTGACGGGGGACGACGTGCCCCGCACCGGGACCGGAAAGGTCCGCCGCACCGCGCTGCTCGCCGCGCTCACCGGGAACACCGCCACCGCGGGTTCCGGCCGCTGGACCTGAAGGAGCACCATGACCCTCGCCGACCGGCACTACGTGTTCGACAACGACAACACCCACAGCGACGAGCAGCACCGCTGCCTGGCCGCGGCCTACGATCCCGCCACCACCGCATCGCTGGCCGCGACCGGCGTCGGCCCGGGATGGCAGTGCCTCGAGGTCGGCGCGGGCGGCGGCAGCATCGCGCACTGGCTCGCCGGACGCGTCGCCCCCACGGGCCGCGTCCTGGCCACCGACATCAACCCCCGGCACATCCGCCCGGCCCCCGGTCTCACGGTCGAACAGCACGACGTCGTCCGGGACGCCCTGCCGGAGCAGCGGTTCGACCTGATCCACGCCCGGCTCGTCCTGCTGCACCTTCCCGAGCGCATCGCCGTGCTCGGCAAGCTGGCGCGGGCGTTGAAACCCGGCGGCTGGCTGCAGCTCGACGAGTTCGACATCGCCTACGGGCCCGCGCTGGCCGGACCGGAAACCGGGTTGTACGAACGGTTCCTCGACGCCAAGGCCGAGCTGATGCGGAGGGCGGGTGCACTGGGCACGTGGGGACGTTCGGTGGGCACGGCGATGACCGCGGCCGGCCTGGACCGGGTCGAGGCGCGGCCGCACGTGTCGCTGTGGGACCGCGACTCCGCCGGCCTGCAGCTGCTCGTGCACCACACCCGGCACCTGCGGGACAAGTTCGTCGCGGTCGGATTCTCCGACGACGACCTCGCCCGCGTGCGGGACGTCATGGCGCACGAAGACTTCCGCGCGTGCTCCTGCCTGTTCTACACCGTGCGCGGCCGGCGGCCGGCATGACCGCGACCCTTTCCGCCGCCCACCCGGCGGCCCGGCTCGCCGGCGACCACCTCACTGCGCTCGGCGCCGGTGACAGCGCGGTCGAGCCGGTCGTCGGCTGGGCCGGTCCGGTCGACCTGCCCCTCACCGGCGAGCTGCTCGTGCAGGCGGCCTGCGGGATCATGCACGTCCACGGCCGGGCGCGCGGCGCTCCCGAGCCGCTGGCCGTCGACTACGCGACGGCGGTGGCCGGGGTGCTCACCGCGGCCGGAGTGCTCGCCGCGGAATTCGCGCGCGCCCGCGGGGTACCGGTGTCCGCCGTGGGCACCTCCGTCGCCCAGGCTGCGCTGCTGTCGGTGGGCCAGTACCTGGCGTGCGGGCACGGCGACATCTCTCCCGCGGTCGGCGTGCCCCCACCGTTCGTGTCCGGCGACGGTGTCCGGTTCGAGATCGAAACCCTGCGCGCCGAGGATTGGCACCGGTTCTGGCGGACGATGGGGGCCGCGGAACCGGCGCTGCGCCAGGGGTGGCCGCCGTTCCTGCACCGGTTCGCGACCGCGACCTGCCCGCTGCCCACTGTCTTGCACGACGTGCTGTCCGCACGTTCGTTCACCGAGATCCAGCGCGCCGGGACCGCGAGCGAGGTGAGCGTCGTGCCGATCGGTGACGCACAACCGGTACCGGTGTGGACCTTCACCCCCTTGCCGGGTGGCTCCGGGCCATCGAGGGCCTCGGGAACCGACCCCGGCCTCGACGCGCCGCTGCGGGGCGTGCGAGTGGTCGAGTCGGCGCGCCGCGTCCAGGGGCCGCTGGCCGGACACGTGCTGAGGCTGCTCGGCGCGGACGTGCTGCGGATCGAGCCGCCGGGCGGCGATCCGGCGCGCGGAGTACCCCCGCTGACCGCCGGCGTGTCCGCACGCTTCGCGGCGTTGAACGCGGGCAAGGACGCCGTCGAACTCGACCTCACGCACCCGGCCGGGCGGGTCGCGGCGAAGGAACTGGTTGCCGCCGCGGACGTGTTCCTGCACAACTGGGCGCCGGGCAAGGCCGCCGCGTGGGGCCTGGACGCGCCGGACCTGGCGGCGGTGCGGCCCGGGCTGGTGTACGCGGCGGCGTCGGGCTGGGGCCCGCACCTCGGCGAGCGGCCACCGCTCGGCACGGACTACGTCGTCCAGGCGCACAGCGGGCTCGCCGCGGTGCTGCGCCCGCCCGGCGAGCCGCCCGCACCGTCCCTGATGACGATCACCGACGTGCTGGGCGGACTGGTCTGCGCGGTCGGCGCGCTCGCCGGCCTCGTCCGCCGGGAACGCACCGGCGCCGGTTGCCGCGCCGACACGTCGCTGCTGTCCGCGGCGAGCACGGTTCCCCGGACCCGAGGCCGGTACCGCCGTCCGGTGCGGACCGCGGACGGCTACGTCGCCGTCTCGGCTCTGCACGACGACACTCCGCAGTGGACGACTGAGGAGTTGCTGACCCGGCTCCGCGCGACCGGGGTTCCCGCGGTGGCCGTGACGACCGACCTCGGCGACCTGGTCGCGGATCCCCGCTTCACCGCCGCGCTGAACCGGCCACCGTGGGAATTCCGGTGAGCGCAGTATGGACGTCGACAGCGGGCGTCGCGATCCCGGACCTCGTACCCGAGCGGCTGCGGCGGGCGTGGGTGCGGCAGGGTCTGTGTCCCGGCACGGACATCCACCGGTCGTTCACCGGGCACGTGAATGCGCACCCGGACCGGCAGGCGGTGATCGACGACGCCGGTGCGGTCACCTACGCCGAACTCGACCACGCCGTGTCGGCCACCGCGGCCGGTCTGCTCGCCGCCGGGCTCGGCCGGCGCGACGTGATCGGCATCCGGATGGTCAACAGCAGGCACGCGGTCGCGGCCGAACTGGCGGTGGCCGCCATCGGCGCGGTGTCCATGCCGTTCCCCGCCGGGCGGGGCAGCCGGGACGCGCGCAGCCTCCTGCGCCGGGCCAAGGCGACCGGCCTGCTCGTCGACCAGGGCACCGGCGGCGACTTGGGGGCGCTGCCCTGCCTGCGAGCGATCCTTGCCCCCGAGGAGTTCGCCACCGCGGCGGCGGCCGCTCGTCCCACGCCCGAGGTGGTTTCCGGCGACCCGGCGCGCATCCTCGTGTCTTCCGGCTCGGAGGCCGAACCGAAGATGGTCGCCTATTCGCACGAGGCGTTCCTGGGCGGGCGCGCGAACTACGTGCGTGCGCTCCACGGAGACGACACCCCGATGCGCAACCTGGTGCTGGTGCCCCTGTCGTCGTCGTTCGGCTCGTGCGGGATCCCGGTCACCGTGGCGGCCCTCGGCGCGACCCTGATCGTGCAGCGGCAGTTCGATCCCGGCGCCGCGCTGCGGGCGATCGACGAACACCGGCCGACGCACGTGTTCGGCGTGCCCACGATGCTGAGCCGCCTCGCCGGACGCCACCCGCCGCACCGCCCGCGTGGGCTCCGTGCGCTGGTGTCCAGCGGCGCACCCATGCCGCCGTCGACCGAACGCCGGATCCGCGCCCGGTTCCGCACCCCGGTCATCCTCGTCTACGGCTCGACCGACGGCGTGAACTGCCACAACGCCGTCGACGGCCGACCCGACCCGGCCGTCGCGAGGATCACCATCGCCGACGAAGCCGGCCGGCCCCTCCCGCGCGGCGAGACGGGCGAAATCCACGCCCTCGGGCCGATGACGCCGCTGTCCTATGTGGCCGATCACGAGCTGAACGCGCGTTACCGCACCCCCGGCGGCGGGGTCCGCACCGGCGACCGCGGCTTCCTCGACGAGCAGGGCGCGCTGCACGTGACCGGCCGCGCCCGGCAGGTCGTTCTCCGCGGCGGACGCACGATCAGCCCGGCCGAAGTCGAGTTGTGCCTTTCCGGCCACCCCGCCCTCGCCGAGGTCAGCTGCGTGGGCATCCCGGACCCGGACCTCGGCGAGCGGCTGTGCGCGTGCATCGTGCCCCACGCCGACCACCCGGAACCCGACCTGGCCGAGCTCGCGGACTACCTCCGCACCCACCACGATTTCGAACCGGTGAAGCTCCCGGAACGCCTCATCGTCCTCCCGAGCCTGCCCCTCGGCCCGACCGGCAAGGTCTGCCGGACGACTTTGGCCCGGCTCGCCACGGGCGGCGCCGGTGCTGACCTGCAGCTCCAGGCGAGGGCCACCACCGCACCACGGCCGGGGTGGCCGGCTGCCGGTCTCAGCAGGTGATGGTGGCGTTCGCCCAGTCGGCGTGGTCGTTGGTGTTGCCGTCGCCGGCGTCGTTCACCGACAGTTCCAGCACCTGGACTCCGGTCAGCTGCGCGGACAGCGCCTGTGCCTTGTCTCCGGGGTGCATGACGCCCGTCGCGGCGAGTTCCTTGCCGTCACCGAGGATGCGGAACCCCACGCTGCCACCGGAGTTCTCGTCGTCCATCCCGACCAGGGCGCCGACGGACGTGCAGGACGCGCCGACGTAGACCCGCACGCTCGAGGGGGCGTGGGCACCGATGCCGTCGTCGTAACCGACCCCGGCGATGGTGATCCGGTGGCCGTCACCCGGCTGGGCCTCGCCGTTGCTGGTGCCGCGTTCGGCCGGGCCCCAGCCGTTGTCGGACGACAGCCACGGAGCCTTGGACAACGCCGTCGTGCCCGACGGCGGGCGGGAGACGAGCGGTGACGTGCCTTCCGCGCCCAAGGCGCGCTTGCCCCACGCGGTGGAGTAGTCGGCTTTGGCGGCCAGCCTGACGCGCTCGCCACTCGGCGCCACCGGGTTGAAGGTGATCTGCTGCTGCCACGACTTGCCCGGGGGTACGGCCGGGACCGTGAACGTGCCGGGGCCGTCGAGCTGCCAGCCGGTGGGCGTCGCGACGGTGGCGCGGAGCTGGGTGATCGGCGTGCTGCCGTCGTTGGTGACCTGGAGGGTGGTGGTCAGCGGGCGGTCGGCGGGCACGTAGTCCGGCGCCGGCAGGGCCAGCGTCGTCATCGGCGCGGCCGACGGGTGCGTCGAAGGCCAGACCCGGAAGACCGACGAGTCGTGGGACGCGACGGCGTCGCGGAGGGCGCCCGCGGTTTCGGTTTCCGTGCCGGTCCACAGGTCGCGGACGCGGAAGGTGTGGCCCTCAAGACCGAGTTCCGCCGCCGTGGTGCTGATGGTCGTGCTCGCCGGCCCGCGGTTGAACAGCACGACCGCGGCCGATCCGTCGGACATCGGCTTCGCCCAGACCTCGGTGTCGCCGTCGTCGCGGAGCTTGTGGCCCTGTGCGCCGGCCCAGTCCTGGTCCAGCGCGATGACGTCCTTGTTCTCGAGGATCGCCTTGGTGGCCGGCGACATCGCGGGCAGGTCGTTCCCGGCCAGCAGCGGCGCGTTCAGCAGCGCCCACAGCGCGAAGTGCGACCGGTACTCGGCGTCGGTCATGCCGCCGTTGCCGACTTCGAGCATGTCCGGGTCGTTCCAGCCGCCGGGGCCCGCGAACTTTTCCAGGCCGACCTGCTGGTCGAGGATGAAGGTCATGCTGCCCCAGTTGTCGCTGATGTCGCCGGTGGTGCGCCACAGCTGCGCCCCGGCGTCCCGCCCCCAGGTCCACGGCTTGTTCTCGCCCCATTCGCAGAGGGCGTAGATCATCGGGCGGCCGGTCTTCTTGATCGCGTCGCCCATCTTCGTGTAGCGCTCGATCGCCGGCCGGCCCTGGTTGTTGCAGTTGTCGTACTTGAGGTAGTCGACGCCCCAATCGGCGAAGGACTGCGCGTCCGCCTCCTCGTGGTCGAGCGCGCCGGGCATGGTCTTCTGGCAGGTCAGTGTCCCGGCGCTGGTGTAGAGGCCGAGCTTCAGGCCGAGCCCGTGGACGTAGTCGGCGAGGGTTTTGATGCCGTGGGGGAAGCGTTCGTGGCTGGGTTCGAGCTTGCCCTCGGCCGTGCGGTTCTGTTCCGCCCAGCAGTCGTCGATGTTGACGTATTGGTAGCCCGCGTCCTTCATGCCGGACGACACCAGCGCGTCGGCGGCACCGCGGATGAGGTCCTCGTTGATGTCGCAGCCGAACCTGTTCCAGCTGTTCCAGCCCATCGGCGGCCGTTCGCCGACGCGCTGGGCGGCGAAGTAGCCCGGCTCCGCGGCTGCAGCGGGGACAGCTTCGGCGACCGTGACCACCGAGGTGCAGGCGGCGATCGCGACGGCCATTCCAACAAGACGACGCACGAGTACCTCCCAGAGCGCGCAACTTTGCGCAGACTCACTCAACAATCAACACCACGGACCGGCGGCCGTCTACGTCCGTTAGTAGGTAATCCCCCCGCGTCCGGCAGCACCGGCAGGGTCAGCCAGGAACGGCCGTCGACGTGGACGCGGTTGGTGGCCACCACCTTCCGCCGGTCACCCACTTCCCGGGCGCCGGTGTTGGTATTGACGTCGAAGCGGGGGAAGTTGCTCGAGCTGACGTCGAGCCGGATCCGGTGCCCGGCCCGGAACAGGTTGGCCGTGTCGGGCGCTTCGACGGTGATTTCGTAGACCTCGCCCGAAACGAGCGGCTGCGGTTCGGCGAAGGATTCCCGGTAGCGGCAGCGGAGGATGCCGTCGGTCAAATTCATCGCGAAGCCCTGGGGATAGTCCGTGCTGGGCGGGTGGACATCGATCAGCTTGATCGTGAAGTCCGTATCGGCCGCGGTGGAGGAGACCGCCAGCCGTACGGTGACCGGCCCGGCGACCGCGACGTCCCGCTTCAGTGGCGGGGTCTGGAACACGAGCACGTCCGGTCGGCTCTCCAGCGGCAGGAACGGTGGCGCCGCGCCGAAGAAGCGGGCGTCGGGACACTGGTGAAACGCACCCCCGGTCATCACCGGCTCGCCGGAGGTGACCTGGCCGCCGAGGGTCGGCACCGGGTTCGCCGGGTCGTAGTCGTACTCCAGGCAGCCGCCGTTCACCGGGTTCGGGTCGCGGGTGAGACCGCCGCTGACGTCCAGGCGGAACACCTGCTCTTCGGCGGTCTCCGGCGGCCACGTCGTGGCGGTGAGCCACCGGCCGCCGTGGTCGAGCCGTCCCTCGGGCGTGCGGCGACCGGAACCGCCGCCCATCAGGAAGTACCGCACGGGAGGAGGGGGTTCGCCGGAGGAGGCCAGGTGGGCGTCGAACCAGCGCAGCCGCATCGTCACGTAGTCGTCGTCGAGGTTTCCGTCGAGCGGCGCCTCGGGGCCGAAGTCGACGTCACCGGCGTGCCGGACGCTGCGCGCGCCGTGGGTCCACGGCCCGAGGACGAGGTAGGCGGGGCTGTGCTTCTTGCGGCCCAGCTCGCGGAAGTTCTCGGTCGCGGTACGGATGTAGGGGTCGTACCAGCTCGAGATGTGCAGGCTCGGGACGTCCGGGAAGCGGTCGTAGAAGCCGCGGGCGAAGATGCCCGGCTGGCGCCAGTAGTCGTCGAAGACGCCGTGTTCCCACTGCTGCAGCAGGTAGTCCTCGTAGTCGGGGACGAACCGCAGCGGCGTCGACCCGCGCCGCCACGGCATCCGGGTGAACCACGCCCGCAGGTCCTCGGAGTCCAGTGTGGCCCGCAGCACCGGGTCGGCGAGCACCTTCGCGCTGCTGCGGGCGCGGTGGAACGCCCACGTCACCTGCTTCAGTTCGAACGCGCCGCCCATCCGCGTGCCGGCTTCGTACGCGCTGGCGAAGCCACCCGAGTCGAGGAACATGGCCGCCAGATGGGGCGCGCCCAGCGACGCGAGGGCGGCCTGCGCGTGCGCCGAATAGGAGACGCCCATCGTCGCGACCCGGCCGTCGCACCAGTCTTGGCCCGCGATCCATTCGACGGTGTCGTAGCCGTCTTCGGGCTCGTTGAGGTACTTGGTGAACGTGCCGCCGGAATCGCCCCGGCCGCGGCAGTCCTGGCGCACGACCAGGTAGCCGCCGTCGACGAACCGCTGGGCGACCGCCTCGGGCGACGGCGGCCCGGCGCCGTCCGAGGGACGGGCGAGCCGGCGTCCGTACGGCGTGCGCTCGAGGAGCACCGGGCCGGCGGGCGGATCCGGCCGGGCCGCGTAGAGGTCGGCGACCAGGACCGTGCCGTCGCGGGCGGGCACGTCGAGAACGCGCCGCCAGCACTCCCGGCCGCCCGGCAGCTCCAGCCGCTCCCAGCCGCCCATCAGAGCCCGCCCGCGAACTGCGCGCCGAGGCCGGGCCAGGCAGCCACGAGCTGGGGGAGCGGAGCGGTGGTGAAGTACTTCCGGTACAGCCGCGCGTAGGTGCCGTCGGCGACCATCGCGCCGAGTTGCTCGTCGAGCGCGGTGAGCAGTGCGCCGTGGTCTTTCGGCACGGCCATCGACGTCGGGTGCGCCACCGGTGCCGAGGCGGCCTGGCGCAGGGCGGGGTACTGCTTGAGGAAGTGTTCGGCGTCGGGACCGCCGACGACGAAGGCGTCGAGGCTGCCGTTGAGCAGGTGGCTGACGGCGGCGTTGGCGTTGGGGAACCCGATCGGGACCGCGGAGGGCATCTTGGCCGTGACGAACGGTTCCTGCGTCGAGCCGGTCACGGCGCCGACCTTCTTGCCGGCGAAGTCGGTCAGCTTCGACGCACTGCTCTGCGCGGCGGTGAGCACCGCCGTGGTGCTCCAGAAGAGCGGTTTGGTGAAGGAGACACTCTTCTGCCGCTCCTCGGTGACGCCCAGACCGGCCGCGGCGAGGTCGTACTGGTGGCTGGTGAGCCCGGCCAGCGATGACGTGACCGACGTCGACTTGTAATCGACCTTCAGCCCGAGCCGCTTGGCGGCCTCGTCGGTGAGGTCGATGACGAACCCGGCCGGTTTGCCGGACGGGTCGCCGAAGGCGAACGGGGGCTGACTGGTCTGGGTGGCGGCGCGGATGGTGCCCGGTTCGATCAGGCCGTAGGGGTTGTCGGCGGCGGGATCGCCGCCGCAGCCGGCGAGAAGCAGCCCGGCCGCGGCGACGGCGATCAGGGGTGAACGCATGGGTGGTCCTTTCCGGACGTCCTCAGAGGACACGAGCGAGGAAGTCGCGCAGCCGCGCGGTTTCCGGGTTGTCGAGGGTCGCGCGTGCGGGACCGGCTTCGGCGATGCGGCCGTCGTCCATGAACACCACGCGATCGGCCACCTCGCGGGCGAAGCCGATCTCGTGGGTCACCACGAGCATGGTCATGCCCGAGGTGGCCAGCGAGCGCATCACGTCGAGGACGTCCTTCACCAGCTCGGGATCGAGGGCGGAGGTCGCCTCGTCGAAGAGCATCACCTCGGGTTCCATGGCGAGCGCGCGGGCGATCGCGACGCGCTGCTGCTGCCCGCCGGAGAGCCGGCCGGGCCGCTGACCGGCCAGGTGCGCCAGGCCGAGCCGGTCCAGCTGGGTCATGGCGGCGGCTTCGGCCACGTCCTTGCCGAGACGGCGGACGTGCCGCAGCGCGGCGGTGACGTTCTTGAGCACGCTGAGGTGCGGGAAGAGGTTGAAGTGCTGGAACACCATGCCGACGCGGGTGCGGACGGCATCGACGTCGACACCCGCACCGGTGATCGCCGTACCCGCGACGCGGATCTCGCCCGACGTCGGCTCCTCGAGGAGGTTGAGGCACTTGAGCAGGGTCGACTTGCCGGATCCGGACCGCCCGATCAGGCAGACGGTCTCCCCGGCGGCCACCTCCAGGTCCACGCCGCGGAGGACCTCGATCGGGCCGTACCGCTTGTGCAGGCCGCGCACGGACACCGCGGACGGCCCGGTGACGGCCGTTGCGTCGTCGAGTTCGGAGACGGTCTCGGCGGCCATCAGACCACCGCCTTCGCCGGGACGGCCGCCGGTGCCGCCGTCGTCAGCCGGCGTCCTTCTCGCATGCGCCGGTCGAGCCGGTTCACCGCGTAGGTGAGGGGAATGGTCAGCAGCAGGTAGCAGAGCCCGGCGGCGACAAGCGCCGACGAGTTGTACGTGGCCGCCTGCCGCTCCTGGGCGATGAAATACAGCTCCCGCTGGCCGAAGCCGAGTCCGAGCAGGTACACCAGTGCGCTCTCCTTGACGTCGATGATGAACTGACCGGCCAGCGCGGGCAGGACGTTCCGCACGCCCTGCGGGACGACGACGACCCGCATGGCCGTGAGGTAGGGCATGCCCAGGCTGCGTGCGGCGTGCAGCTGCCCCGCCGGAACGGCCTGGATGCCGGAGCGGAAGATCTCGGCCGAGTAGGCCGCGGAGATCAGCGCGATGGCGAGCACGGCGTAGCCGAGCGGTTCGCGGCCGAAGGGCCGGAGGCCGGCCGCGGGCAGGCCGACTCCGACCAGGCTGACGGTGACGATGGCCGGCAGGCCGCGGAAGACGTCGACGTAGATCCGGGCGGGCAGCCGGACCAGCCGCCGCCGGGACAGCAGCAGCATGGCCAGCAGCACGCCGCCGAAGACGCCGAAGACGATCGCCAGCGCGGCGATCAGCAAGGTGTTGCGCAGCCCCTCGGTGAGCAGCGCGGGCAGCACGTCCAGGATCTCGCCGAGATCGAAGAAGGTGCGGAGGAAGTCGTGCATGACCTGGCCTCTCGTGTCGCGATCCCGGAAGGCTAGGTCCGATTCCCGGCGGGGGCGCGGATGCTTACCGCGACCGCGGTAAGCATCCGTCCTAAGCTGCACTCATGTCCGTGGTGCTGACCGTTCAGGGTGCGCGGGCGGCCGACCTCGTCACGGGGGTGTCGCCGCTGGCGGAGCTGCTCGCGTGCCTGCACTCGATCGCCGAGCCGGACCACCACTTCGAGGTCCGGCCGTGGCTCACCCGGATCCGCGCGGAGACCTCGGAGGCCCTGCAGGGCCGGTTGACCACCTACGCGCCGCTGTGGGCCCGACGCCGCTGCCGGCTGTTGCTGCCCTTCGAGCTGCCGCTCGGGCAGACCTTCGAGGCGGAGCTGCAGCGGATCGAAGCGTTGCCGGTCGGCCGGTTCGCCGCGGCTGCCGCCGAGGCGATCCACGGCGGCCTGGTCGAGCTCGGCGACCTGGTGGGCGACGCGGCGGCGAGGGACGCCTACGTCGTCTCGTGCGAGCGGCGGTCGTTCGGCCGCGGGGAGCTGGCCCGGCACCTCGTCGCCGATCCGGAGGCCTTCCGCGCGGACTTGCTGGACGTGCTGCGAGTCTGCGCCGAGGAGTTCTTCACCGACGAGTGGGCGCGGGTCTCGCATCGGCTGGAAGCCGAGTGCACGGCGGTGCGGGCCCGGGCGGGCGCGCTGTCGGTCGCCGAGGTGCTGGCGTCACTGAGCCCGAACGCGGCCGTGCGGCACGACCCGGCGTCGGTGGTGTTCGACAAGCTGCAGTCGCTGCGCGCCGACCTGCGCGGTCGCCGCTGCCTGCTCGTGCCCTCCGTGCACGCCCGGCCGCACCTGATCGTCAAGGTCGACCCGGAGTACCCGGTGGTCGTGCACTTCCCGGTGGAGGGCGACGGCGCTCGCGACACCCTGGCGCAGGTCCGCCTGCGCCTGGCGATCCTCGCCGACCCGGCCCGGCTGTCGCTGTGCCGCCACCTGGTCAACGAGCCGATCACGACCTCCGACCTCGCGGCTCGGACCGGCATGACGGTGCCGCAGGTGTCCCGTCACCTCGGCCGCTTGCGCGAGGCCGGCCTGCTGGTCTCCCACCGGGACGGCCGGATGATCCAGCACCGCCTGAACCTCCAGCGCCTGCTGCCGATGGGCGTCGACGTGCTCACCGCGATCATGCGGTGAGCGGCGATCGCCGATTCCGGCACACCGGGGGAGCCGGCCACTGCCACCACGACGGACGTGAAACCTCGGTGTCCCCTGGGGAATCGGCGTGCGACAGGGGTCGCCGACCGGTCGGGGGAACCCGGTCGGCGACCCCCGGGGCGGTCAGATGCCGCTGACCTGGCGGATCCAGCTGCGGCCCGCCGCGACACTGCCGTAGGTGGTCGTGCTGGACCGGTCGCTGGTCGAGCACACCCCGACCTGGACGCCGCCGTCGATCATCGGGCCGCCGGAGTCGCCGCCGGCCACCGCGCCGTCGAGGGTGTCGGCCGTGATCGCCGGACCGCCGAAGTAGTCGCTGTCGTTGGTGTCGGAAATCCGGACCGAGGCCTGCTTCAGGACGGCCGACTGGTGGCTGCCTTCGTCGGTGGACTGGGTCGCGCCCCAGCCGTAGACGCGCGCCGAGTCGCCTTCCTGCGCGTCCGAGGAGCTGTCGGCGAGCCGGGCGAACGTGCTGCCGCCGTTGGCGTTCAGCTTGATCAGGGCGAGGTCGCCTCCGGAGTACACGTACGTCGTCGACGCTTTCACGTGCACACCGCCGGAAGCGCTGTTCGAACCGACGTACAGGTCGATGTCGGTCAGGCGCCGCCCGTTGTTGTCGTACATGCAGTGCTTGGCCGTCAGCACCCAGCGAGCGCCGATCAGCGTGCTGGTGCAGAAGAAGGTGTAGCCGTTGGCGTGCCCGTTGAACCGGGTGATGTACCCCGGGTTCTGGGCCGTGCTGCCGCCGATGATCGACGGCTGGGCGTCGGGCGGAAGCGGGGTGACCGGGGTGCTCGCCGACGCCGGGGCGGCGGCGAGCGTGGCGAACGCGGCGCACGAACCGACGAGCAGCGCGGCGGCGCGAGCGAACCGGCCGGAGGGGTGGCGCATGAGGACTCCTTGAGGAGGGGGAACCGGTGGGGACTCACTGAACGTAAGCGACCGGTGCCTTGCCGGTAACCGTCCGAAGATCCGGGCCGATCAACGGAACGGAACGGATCTTTCGGCGGGTTGCGCGGTGCCCGGCCGACGTTCGTCGGGTGACAGCCGCGGTTCGCGACTGTTAGACCGGTGACGGTCCGGCACCACCGGACGCCTGAGCCACGACGGCGCGATCCGCCGGACGGCACCCCGTTTCTCCGCACCGACGCCGAGGATCGCCGATGCCGCTGTTCGCGGTGCCACCACCGGAACCGCCTGGGCGGGAGCTGGGGCAGACGCTCGCCACCGGTCCGTTCAGCCGCGCGCTCTCGCTGGCCATCGACCGCAGCGGGCTGGGTCTCGCCCGCCTCAAGGACCGCCTGGCGGCCGCCGGAGTTCCCGTCAGCACCACGACGCTCAGTTACTGGCGCACCGGCCGGACCCGCCCGGAACGGCCGGACTCGCTGCGCGCGGTGTCCGTGCTGGAGGACGTCCTCGGCGTGCCGCCGCGGTCGCTGATCGAGCTGCTGGCCCGGCCCGGGCACCCGGACACCCCGGATCCGGTGCGCTGGGAGCGGCTGTGGGGTCCGCGCAACGGCGTGCTGCCGGTGCTGCATTCGTTCGACGCGGCCGACGAGACGTCGTTGCTGGTGCTCAGCCTGCACGAAGTCCTGGAGGTCGACGCCGACCGCTGCCTCACCCGGCTGCGGGTGCGCGAGGTCGTGCGCGTGCTGGAAGAACCGGTCCAAGCCAAGGTGGTGGCGCTGCGAGGCTGTGTCCCGGGACGTCCGCCGCGGCTGGTGTCGACGCGGTACTGCCGCCCCGTGCGCACTGAGGTCCTCCCGGAGCTGGGGTTCGTGATCAGTGAGCTGGTGCCGAGCCGCTCGATGGCCGTCGGGGAAACCGCGATCCTCGAGTACGAATTCGAATACACCGACGGCGTGCCGGACGCCGGCTACGACCGCCGCTTCCGGCATCCGGTCGCCGAACACCTGCTGGAGGTCCACTTCGCCCCCGGCGCGCAGCCGGCGACGTGTCACGCCTACCGGCTGGACGCACCCGGCGGCCCGGAGCGCGACGTCACCGCGGTACCGGTGTCGCCGTCGATGCCTGCACACCACTTCGCCACCGGCACAGCGCCCGGCATCCGGGGCATGCGGTGGAGCTGGTCATGACCGAGCTCGGGACGGCTCCGTGGGGTGGCCACGCCGCTGCCCCGAACGGCGCCATAACACTTCGCGGCGGCGGAAGTCATGCCCCCGCCGACCGGCCGCGATGCCGCCGACCCGCCGAAAGTCGGTGCCGCACAACGGAAAGCGCGTCCTAGCATCCGGATCCCCGTGGGCGGGCACCCGGCCGCCCCGTGACGAGGGAGACGCGCCGATGCGGAAGCTGCTTGCCGTTCTCTGCTGTGCCTTCGTGACCACGATCGCGGTGGCCGCCCCGGTGTCCGCGGCGCCGGGCGGCACCGTGCCCGGCCTGACCGGCGCCGCCGCCGAAGCGGCGGCCGGCCCGATGGCCGAGAAGTTCCGCCAGCTGCGTCAACCGCAATCCCTGGCGCAGCGGCACACGTTCTGGGGCCCGGAACCCCAGCTGTCCTCGGGCGCCGACGGCGTGGTCGTGACCCAGAGCATCACGCCGGGCCTGCGGATCTCCAACTCCTCCGACGTCGTCTACGCCCCGACGATGAAGCCCACCGGGCATTCGTGCATCGAAGTCGTGACCGCGTACGGGCTCGGCGAAGCCGCGCAGGTCTGGGCCTGGGACTGGTGCCGTTCGGTGTCGCCGGCGAAGGTCGTCCCGATCGACAGCGCTTTCCTGGCCACCTACACCAGCACGGTGGACGGGCACCCGGCCTACACCGTCCAGGAGGTGCGGACCAGCTCGTCGGGCAACAGCTGGACGGCGTCGCTGCGCAACGTGAAGACCGGCGCGTGGGACACGCTGTTCAGCCAGAGCGGCAGCGACCAGAGCTCGCTGAACGAAGGCTGGGACATCTTCGAGCTCTATTCGACCCGCAATCCCGCCACCGGCAACGCCTACTACTGCTCGGACGCGCGCGGCGCGGTCTTCGAGTCGAGCTCGCTGCAGCTGCGGATCGCCGGGCGCTGGGTCGCCGCGTCGCCGTCGAACTCGCCGCTGCGCCCGACGGCGAACCCGCGTCCGGCCGACTACGACTGCTCGACCCTGCGGTTCGACGTACCCTCGCCGAACAGCACCTGGCGCGTCACCGTCTGAGCTCAGCCGGCCGGCAGCAGTTCGCGGCCGCCCGCGTGCCACCAGGTGTCGAACGCGGCGCTGCAACCCTGCCGGCCGGCGTAGCTCGCGACGACGGCCGCGTGGATCTCCTCGGCGTGCGCCGCCACCGGCGTGCCCGGCCGGTAGCACAGCCGCAGCTCCTGCCACAGGGGCGCACCCTCGATGGCCCGCACGGCGATGGTCCCGGGCCGGTCCCTGCGCGTGGCCAGCGCGGGTGCGACGGCCATGCCCGCGCCGACGAGGTCCAGCAGCGTCGCCAGGCACTGCGGCCGGTGCGGCTGGTCGAGGGCCACGCCGTGGCTGCGGCACACCCGCTGCAGGTACGCCGACCACCGGGTCGTGCCCGGCGGGTCGTCGGCCCAGGGGTGCTCGCCGAGGCCGGCGAGCGGCACCGCACGGGTCCCGGCCAGCGGGTGGTCGGGTGAGAGGATGACGAAAACCGGCTCCCGGGGATGCACCACCAGCGTTTCGACGCCGTCGGGGATCACGGAGCCGGGCAGCGGCGGCAGGTAGACCAGCGCGAGGTCCAGTCCGCCGGCGGCGAGCTGGGCGAGGGTGGCGGACTCGTCCGGGTCCTCGTGCACGCTGACACCCTGGCTCCACGGCCGTTCCCGCAGCCAGTGCGACACGGCGAGGTGCAGGAAACCGCAGTACCCGCCGACGCGCACCGGCCCGGCCGGCGCCCGCCGTTCCCCGATCCGCTCGGTCAGCGCGGACACCCCGGCCAGCACACCCCGCGCGTCGGCCACGACATCGGCACCGAGCCGGGTGGGCACGCACCCGCTGGGGGACCGGACGAACAGCGCCCCACCGACGGCCTGTTCGACCCGGCGCAGAAGGCCCGAGAGAGCGGGCTGCGTGACGTGGAGAAGCCGAGCCGCCCGGCTGAGACTCCGCGCATCGGCCACGGCCACGAGCGCGCGCAGGTGGCGCAGTTCCAGCTCCACGCCCCCACTGTAGGCGGCTTGATCAGCGGAGACATCCGACTCGAGTCGGACGATCCTCGCCCGGACGCGGGCGTAGGCCGGCTGGCCGTCGCCGTCCCCGAAAGCGGTTGCCGTTCGCGGGTTCAGCCGGATGGTGCGAGCCCGTGCGGCATCGGTGTGGTCAGGCCGGGCCACGACCCGGTGCAGGGTCACCCGCGGCGGGTGACGACTCGGGGCCGCCCGGACCGCAGGGTCGGCCGCGGAGGTGCGGCGATGGCGAAGCGGGCGGACGGGCGGCCGACGGTCACCCGGCAGGTGGCCGCGGCGATTTCCGTGACGGCACTGGCGGCGGCGTTCGCCGTGGTCGTCGGCGCACTGATCCGGCACCCGCTCCAGCTGGCACTTGAGGCGGCCCGTTGCCAGACGAAGCTGCCGGCGCACAGGCTGCTGCAACCAGTGCGCGGCAAACCCACGGCCACGCTCGTGATTGAGTCCGGCCGCGTCGAGGTCTTCGGTGGCCGCTCGGCGACCGGTCCGGCACGGTCACCGGGCGGCCGCGGGTTCGTGCCGGGACGGTGAGGCCGTCATCGCGTGTCCCGGCCGACGCGTCCGCCGAGGACGTCGGCGACGGTCCGGACGACCTGCTGGTCACCCATTGCCGTCCGGAGGCGCAGCAAGTCGGCCAGTTCGTCGTCGAGGGTGCCGTCGGTGGTCCGGGCCGCGGGCCGGGGGCCGGGTCCGCGAGGTGGGACGTGGTCCTTCCGCTGCAACCCGAGGTGCAGCACGCAGGCGTCGCGGCCGGCCGGGTCGTCGGCCCCGCGGTCCCGCAAGGCCGCTTCGGCCGCCTCGTGATCCGCGGGACCGACGTACCCGGCCAGCTCCAGTTGCGCGTCGCGGATTTCGATGATCCGACGGTACAGCCGCCGCCGGAACGTCCGGGTCGGGAGCACCGCGGCGGGCAGGCGCGGTGGTGGCTCCAGCACCGTGCCGGGGACGGCGTCGGTGAGCGTCCGCCACAGGGTTCCCAGGCGGTGGTAGGTGATCCGGTGGCGGATCTGCCGCGCACCGGCCCAGGCGACGCGGACGAGTGCGGCCGATCCGGCCAGCGCCGCCGCCGTCCACAGCAGCAGGAAGGTGATCGTTCCGTAGACGGGCCGCGCGATCTGGTCGAGGAAGCCGAACCCGTGTCCGACGATGTACCACATCCGGGCGGCCACGTAGAGCAGCCCGGTCGCCGCGCCCAGCAGCAGCAGCGACAACGCCGATCGCAGCGCGCCCCGCCGTGCGGAACGCCGGCGCGGGAGGAGGAACGCGACGGCGAGGGCCAGGCCGAGGCCCAGGCACACCTGGAACAGCAGCTGGTAGGTGACCACCGCCGGGTGACGGACCTGCCACAACCCGAAGTCCGGCTGGTCGAGCCGACGGGGGATGAGCAGGAAGAGCGTCACCAGCGCGGTCATGATCACCGTGAACGCGAGCTGCCCGCGCCGCAGCATCGCTCGCCGCCCGGCATCGACGCCGGCCGCCGGCTCCAAGATGGCGATGAAGGCCAGGAGGGTGCCCAGGTGCCCGAGCAGGATGGCCAGGTCCGGCACGTGCGCAACGGTGTCGACCGCGTGGCGGACGCCGGGCAGCGACGTCGGCACGCACAGCAGCAGGAGGAGGAAGAAGGCCGTGACGGCCCGTTGCGGCGCCGACCTCGGCAGCCGTGGCAGTCCCGATACGACGACGAGCCAGAGCACCACCGAAGCGGCCGCGGCCACCACCGGCACGGTGAACACGGGCAGTTCCGGGGACACCTCAGCCGCCTTCCGGGAAACCGAACACCTCGTCGAGCGGGCCGGCCGGGGAAGCCGCCCGCGGCGATGGCCAGCCGGCTTTCTCCAGGATCAGGGCCGCGATCATCTCGGCCTCCCGCTCCTGCCGGCTCGAGTAGCGGGTCCGCAGCAGGACGCTGCGGACCATGTCCGGGTCCAGGCCGGGCAGCAGCGCGACGATGCCGTCCGGCTCGCCCGGGTGGTGGTCGCACACCAGGTGCCCGAGCTCGTGGAGGACGATGTTCTGCCGGTGCAGGGCGCTGACACCGGTGGCGTGGTAGACGTGATCGGCCTGCTCGGTCGCGATCCACATCCCGCAGGGCAGGTCCGGTCCCGGCGCGAACGGCAGCTCGTGCACGTACAGCGGCCGCCCGCGGAGCCGGGACACCTGTTCCAGCAGGGAGGGCAGGGAGAACGGCCGGGGCACGGGGAACTCCCGGAGTCGCGCCCGGCACTCCCGCCACAACCTCCGGTTGCTCCGCGCGGACGGTTCCCTAGTCACCCGGCGGCTGCCGCTCGTCGTCGGCGGGAGGCAGCCCCTCGACCGCCCGCGCGTGCTCGATCATGCCCGCGACCGCCTGGAGCCCCGCCGCGGACAGGCCGTTGGCGCGCAGGGCCAGCGCTCGGACCGAGCGGTTCCGCAAGGTGGCCAGCAGTTCGAGCTGGGCGTCGATCTCGGAGGTGTCCTCGTCGAGGAAGTACGACGGCCGCACCCCGAAGAACTTCGCCAGCGCTTCCAGGTGCTTGATGGTCGGGTTGTCCCGCAGCCCCCTGCGGAGCTGCCAGACGTAGGTGTGCGAGATGGACACGCCCTGGGCGCGGATGGCCGACGCCACTTCCTCGTGGCTGTACTCGGCTCGGCCCGCGGGCCGCACGGTGCGGAAGAGCCGGTCGAGACGGTCCGCGAGGGACGTCGGTGCGTTCTGCCCGGCAGCCATGACGCCCCCCTCGTGTCGTGTGTCCGGCAGCGGCCGTTGACAAGCAGGATAACGGTCGGTCAGGATGGCCTCGATCAACTTCAGTTTATGGAAGTTACGAACCGTAAACTGGGGTTGCGAGGGCGGCGGGGGGCCGCTCCGCGACGCCGCGTGGCGTTCTTGGGGGAGGACACGTGGATTTCCGGCTGCTGGGACCGCTGACAGTGGTCGTGGACGGGACGTCGATCCCGCTGGGTGGCCCGAAACCCAGGACGCTGCTCGCGGTGCTGGTGCTCAACGCCGGCCGGGTGGTGACCGGGGAAGCGCTGATCGCGGCGTTGTGGGGAGAGGACCCGCCGGGCCGGGCCCGGGCCATGCTGCACACGTACGTGTCCGTGCTGCGGCGAACGCTCGCCGCAGCGGCGCCGGCGAGCGGGGAACTCCTGATCCGCCAGGCGCCCGGGTACCTCCTGCGGGCCGACCCGCAGTCGATCGACCTCACGCGGTTCGACCAAGCCGTGCTGGCCGGCCGCCAAGCGCTGGCCGACGGCGATCCGGCGCGGGCGTCAGCCGTCCTGGCCGGCGCGCTGGCGCTGCGGACCGGCGAGCCATTGGGCGGCGTCGGGGGCGACTGGGCGGAACGAGCCCGCGACCGGCTCACCGATGCCTGGCTCGACGCGCTGGAGTCCCGGCTGACCGCGGACTTCCGGCTGGGCCTGGGCCGGACGCTCATCGGAGAGCTGACCGCACTGGTCGACGAGCACCCCGTGCGCGAACCATTGCGCGCGCTGCTCATGCTGGCTCTGCACGAAGCGGGCCGGCAGGCCGACGCCCTTCAGACGTTCCACCACGCCCGGCGCATGCTGGACGACGAGCTGGGCGTGGCACCGGGTCCGGAACTCCAAGCTGCCCTGCGCAGCGTGCTGAGCCGGCCGACCGGCGATCGCGGACCGGCGGCCACACCGGTGGCGGTCGCCGTCCCGCGCCAGCTCCCACCCGCGATCGCCGGCTTCACCGGACGGCGGGACGAAGTCCGCCGGGTGGTCGACGCCCTGCGGCCGGCCGGCCCGGCCGCGGCCCGGATCTGCGCCATCTCGGGCAAGCCCGGTTCCGGCAAGACCACGCTGGCCGTGCACGCGGCGCACCGGGTCCGCCAGGACTACCCGGACGGACAGCTCTACGCCAGCCTCGGCGACGCGCACCTGGAACCCGTCGACCCGGACGAGGTGATCGTCCGGTTCCTGCGCGGGCTGGGCGTCGCCGACGCGGCGATGCCCGCCGCGGCCGGTGAACGCGCCGATCTCTACCGGTCGCTGCTGGCCGAACGGCGGGTGCTGGTCGTTCTCGACAACGCCTTCGACGAGCAGCAGGTCCGGCCGCTGGTCCCGGCCGGTGCGGGCTGCGCGGTCGTGGTGACCAGCCGGGCCCGGATGACCACCCTGCCCGGGGCGAGCCTGCTGGACCTGCGGGAGCTGCCCGAGCCGGAAGCCTTGGCCCTCCTGGCGGCCGTCGTGGCCGACGACCGGCTCCGGGACGACCCGGACGCGGCGCGGAAGATCGTGCGGTTGTGCGGCCACCTGCCACTGGCCGTGCGGATCGCCGGCGCCCGGCTGGCCGCGCGGCCACACTGGCCGGCGGGGCTGCTGGTGCAGCGGCTGAGCCGGCAGGACCACCTGCTCGACGAGCTGGTCATCGGCGACCTCGAAGTGCGGCGCAGTCTCGCGCTGAGCTACGACGTACTCACCGAACCCGAGCGGACCGTGCTGCGCCGGCTCGCGCTGCTGGGGGTGCCGGAGTTCGGGAGCTGGCTGGCGGCCCCGCTGCTGGACGTGGCGCTGCCCATCGCGAACGACGTCGTCGAGCGGCTGTTCGACGCGCAGCTGCTGGACGCGACCGGCGTCGGCTCGGCCCGCTACCGGTTCCACGACCTCACCAGAGCGTTCGCCCGGGAGCTCTGCGAGCTGGACCCCGACCGGCCGGGCATCCGCGCGGCGGTCGAACGGATCTGCCGGGCGATGCTGGAACTGGTCCGCCTCGCCACGGCCCGGATGCCGGGCAGCGCGCTGCACACCACCCCGAAGAGCGAGGGAATCGACCACCTGGACGCGGTCACGGTGAACGAGCTGCTGGCCGAGCCCGGCCCGTGGTTCGAAAGCGAGCAGGAACTGCTGGTGAACCTCGTCGAACTGGCCAGTGAGCTGGACATGGTGGACATCGCCGCCACCTTGGCCGTCGAGCTGTCGACTTCGTCGTACGCCGTCCACAACCGGTTCAGCCAGTGGCGGCGCAGTCACACCGCGGCGCTCGACGCGGCGCGGCGGGTCGGCGACCGCGCCAGTGCGGCGCTGCTCCTCGTGGGCGTCGGCCGGCTGTACTACGAGCAGGACCGCTTCGACGAGGCGGTGGCGCACCTCAACCAGGCGCTCGAAATCCATCACGAGCTGGACGACTCCGGCGCCGAAGCCAGAACCCGGCTGGAACTCAGCGTGGTCCTCCGGGAGCGGGGCCGGTACGCCGAAGCCGAAGAGACAGTGGCCCCGGCGATGCCCGTGCTCCGGTCGGCCGGTACCGCCGAAGAGCGGGCGAGAGCCGACCACAACCTGGGGATGCTCCGGTGCGAACAGGGCCGGCTGGCCGAGGCGGCGCAGCTGACCGGCGCGGCGATTTCGGCCTGGCGGTCGGCCGGCAACCCGCGCGCGGCAGCGCTGGCGCAGAGGTCGCTGGGCATCGTGCACCGCGCGGCCGGCCGGCTGGACGAGGCCGCGGATTGCTGCGCCCGGGCGGTCGCCGTCCTGCGGAACACCGAGACCCGGTTGATGACCGCGTACGCCGAGCAGGCGCTGGCCAAAGTGCGCATCCGGCAGGGCCGGGGGCGCGAGGTCCGGCAGGCGCTCGACACCGCGTTGACGACCTGCAACGAAATGGACGACGGATTCGGCCAGGGGCTGATGCTGCGCACGCTGGGGGAGCTGGAGCTCGCCCTCGGCGACCCGGAAGCAGCCACTCGGTACCTCACCCGGTCGCTGGCGTGGTGGCAGGCACTGGACCTGCCCGTTTGGCAGGCCCGGACCAGCCGTGATCTGGCGGTCGCCGCGGCATTGCTCGGTGACCGCCGACGCGCCGGAGAACTGCGGGCCGCCGCCTTGGCGGTCTTCGAGCGGCACGGGTGCCGTGAGGCGACCGAACCGCTGCTGCTGACCTCCACGCCTGAAGCGTCGCAGCGCGTTCTTTAGAAAACCTCAAAATCCGCATTGAGAAAATCCAGAGCCGGGGACGTCAGGGTCGATCCCGACGAATCGCCTGTACCGAAGGGAAGTCCCCGAAATGTCCCGCACCGTGTTGAAACGGATGCTCACCGCCGTGCTGGCGGCGACGGCGGCGGTCACGATCGTGGCCACGCCGGCGTCGGCGGCGACCGCCCAGGACGTGGTCGGCCTGGCCAAAGCCAATCTCGGCAAGCACTACTGCGAAACCAACAGCCTCGGCACCCGCGGCTACGAAAGCAGCTGCAGCGGCGAAGCCTGGTGCGCCGATTTCCTCAAGTGGGTGTGGCGCAACGAAGGTCTCAACGTCGACGGCCTCTCCCCGGCGGCCAGCTCGTTCTACCAGTACGGGCGGCGCAACGGCACCCTGCACGCCGACGCCGGTTACGTGCCGCAGCCCGGCGACGCGGTGGTCTTCAACTTCGACGGCAACGACTACGCCGACCACGTCGGCATGGTGACCACCGTGGACGCCGACCGCCGCATCCAGGTGATCAACGGCAACTTCGGCGACAACCCGACCACGTCGACGGTCGCCTACTCGTCCGGTTACGGCCAGGTCGGCGCCATCATCGCCGGCCAGCGCATCAGCGGCTTCATCACCCCGGTCGGGCTCACCACCCCCGCCGTCTCTTCGTCGATCGCGGTGGGTTCGGACGGGCTGCAGATGGTGCTGACCGGCAACGGCACCGTGCTGGCGAAGAAGGGTGTCGGGCTGTACGGCTGGACGGTGGAGACCGATCCGGGTGTGCAGAAGGTGGCGACCAACGGCGGGGTCCAGATGATCCTGTTGAAGGACGGGACGGTGCTGGCCAAGAACAGTGTCGGCTTGTACGGCTGGACCGTCGAGACCGATGCGGTCGTCAGTGACATCGCGGTGGGTTCGGACGGGACGCAGATGATCCTGGACCGGTCCGGGACGGTGTCGGCGAAGAAGGGGATCGGCCTCTACGGGTGGACGGCGGAGACCGACGCCGTGGTGAAGCAGATCGCGACCGACGGCGGTGTCCAGGTGATCCTGGACAAGTCGGGCACGGTGCTGGCGAAGAACGGCATCGGTCTTTACGGCTGGACGGTGGAATCCGACGCGGTCGTCGCGGACATCGCGGTGGCTGCGGACGGCACGCAGATGATCCTGGACAACAGCGGCACGGTCTCGGCGAAGAACGGCATCGGCCTGTACGGCTGGACGGTGGAAACCGATGCGGTCGTCAGTGACATCGCGGTGGGTTCGGACGGGACCCAGATGATCCTGGACCGTACCGGGACGGTGTCGGCGAAGCAGGGTGTGGGTCTGTACGGCTGGACCGTGGAGACCGACGCCGTGGTGCAGAAGATCGCGACCAACGGCGGGGTCCAGGTGGTTCTCGACCGCAACGGCACCGTCCTGGCCAAGAACGGAATCGGCCTCTACGGCTGGACCGTCGAATCCGACCCGATCGCCTGAAAGCGCGGAGATCCGAAATGACTCAGAAAACCCGGTACCGCGGTGCGCTCCTGCTGGCCGCCGCCACCGCCCTTTCCCTCACGGCCACCGGACCGGCGTTCGCCGCCCCGCCCGGCCCGCCCGACGCCCCCGCCGTCATCGCCGACGCGGTGCGCGAGGGGGCGATCAACCCGCAAACGCAGGCCACCACCCCGGATTTCGTCGCCGTCGCGGGCCCGGCCGCGCAACCCAGCCAGGCCGAGTTCGGGGTGCCGGCCTCGGTCACCGTTGCGCAGGCGATCCTGGAGTCCGCCTCGGGAGAGGCCGCGCCGGGGAACAACTACTTCGGAATCAAGTGCGGCAGCAGCGGCCAGGGCCCGATCGCGACCGGCTGTCAAACCCTGCCCACCACGGAATGCGATCCGGACTGCCACACGGTGTACGCGTCGTTCCGCGTCTACGCCTCGATGGCGGACTCGTTCCGTGACCACGGCCTCTTCCTGCGGTCGAACTCCCGCTACAGCAAAGCGTTCGATTTCACCGGCGACCCCGACCAGTTCGTCCGCGAAGTCGCGAAAGCCGGGTACGCGACCGATCCGAACTACGCCACCAAGGTCATCGGCCTGATGGGGACCTACGACCTGTACCGGTTCAACGCGCTGCCGCCCGGAATCTCGGTGGGCTCCGACGGCACGCAGATGGTGTTGAGCAGGAAGGCCAACGGAACGGTCCTGGCGAAGAACGGGATCGGCCTGTACGGCTGGACGGTGGAGACCGATCCGGGTGTGCAGAAGGTGGCGACCAACGGCGGGGTCCAGATGATCCTGATGAAGGACGGGACGGTGCTGGCCAAGAACGGCATCGGTTTGTACGGCTGGACCGTCGAAACCGACCCGGTCGTCAGTGACATCGCCGTCGGCTCCGACGGGACGCAGATGATTCTCGATCGCGCCGGGACGGTGTCGGCGAAGAAGGGGATCGGCCTGTACGGGTGGACGGTGGAGACCGATGCGGTGGCGAAGCAGATCGCGACGAACGGCGGGGTGCAGATGATCCTGGACCGGTCCGGCACGGTGCTGGCGAAGAACGGCATCGGCCTGTACGGCTGGACGGTGGAAACCGACGCGGTCGTCGCGGACATCGCGGTGGGTTCGGACGGCACGCAGATGATCCTGGACCGTGCGGGGACGGTGTCGGCGAAGAACGGCATCGGCCTGTACGGCTGGACGGCCGAGTCCGACGCGGTGGTCGCCGACATCGCGGCCGGGTCCGACGGGATGCAGATGATCCTGGACCGGTCCGGAACGGTGTCGGCGAAGAAGGGAATCGGTCTCTACGGGTGGACGGTGGAGACGGACGCGGTGGTGAACCAGATCGCGACGAACGGCGGGGTGCAGATGATCCTGGACCGGTCCGGCACGGTGCTGGCGAAGAACGGCATCGGCTTGTACGGCTGGACGGTCGAATCCGACCCCATCGCCTGATTCGCCGCTCCCACACCAGAGCCGGGCGGTCGCGTTGCCGGTGTTCGGCAGCGCGACCGCCCGGCTCTCCGCGCCGGAAGCCGATGGACTCCCAGGTCATCCGCGCGACGCAGCGCACAGTCGCCGGAGGGTATGCATCGACGCTGACCGGTCGCCGTCACACGCCGGCGTCGACCGGCTGTACCTGGACAACCCATTCGGACTCGACGAATTCACCGGTTTCGAGGCGCTCGGTAAAAGGTGCTGCCAGTGCTGCGGGCCGAACTGACCCGCTGACGTACTCGAAGTCCCATCGTTGAGGCGGGTTCGTCCACCATGGACGGCTCGAGTTCCTGGGCGGAGCACAAACATCAGGCACCCGTCACCTACCACGACGCCGCCTACCAGATTATCGCCTTGGCCTACGGTCACTGGACTCTCGCCGAGATCCGCTGCTGGCCGAGGCTGCGCGACTGGCTGTCCGAAGATCGGGATGGCCGTCGGGTCCACCGCCAGCTCACCGATGCGACCGAGATCTGGGAGTCGGTCGACCGGGATCCAGGTGCCCTCTACCGCGGTACGCGCCTGGCGGTGGCCCGGGAATGGGCGGCGCGCGACGAGTCCGTGCTGACTGCGAGGGAACGTGAGTTTCTCGGCGCCGGTCTGGCGGCCGAAACCGCCGAACGGCTCGCGGCCCGACGGCGGGCGCGCCGACTCCGGCAGTTCGTCGCGCTGTTGAGCGTCCTGCTGGTGCTGGCGGCGGTTGCCACCGGCTTCGCCTTCGACGCCCGGCGCACGGCCACCCGCCAGCGCAACATCGCTCTGTCGGAAAAGGTGGCCGGGCAAGCCGCGGCGGTGCGGACCGCCGATCCGCCGCTCGCCGCTCAGCTCGGTCTGGCCGCCTACCGGCTCGTGCCCACGGCCGAAGCCCGGAGCACCCTGCTCAGCGGGTTCGCGACCCCGTATGCGGTCCGGCTCGTCGGGCACACCGGGAACGTGAACGCGGTGGCCGTCAACCGCGGCCGGCGCCTGCTGGCCAGTGGGAGCCAGGACGCCACTGTCCGGCTGTGGGACCTCACCGACCAGGAGCACCCCGTACCGCTCGCCACGGTCACCGGACACCCGCGCAACGTCAACGCGGTGGCCTTCAGCCCCGACGGGACCCTCCTGGCCACCGGCAGCTGGGACCACACCGCCGCGCTGTGGGATGTCCGGGATCCCCGCGCTCCGCGGAAACTCGCCACGTTGGCGGGGCACTCGGACGACGTCAACGCGGTGGCCTTCAGCCCGGACGGGCGCACGTTGGCCACCGGCAGCACCGACCACACGGTCCGGCTGTGGAACCTGGCCGATCCCGGGCGGGCCGGCGTGGCGCCGCGCGTCCTGGCAGGTCAGGACGGCGGCGTCGTGGCGGTGGCGTTCAGCCCGGACGGCAGGACGCTTGCCACCGCGGGCTGGGACGGTACGGCGGGGCTGTGGGGCCTCGCCGGCGGCCCCGCCCCGCCCCGGCTGCTCGCCGGTCACCGCGGCCCGGTTGTCTGGGTCGCCTTCAGCCCCGGGGGAGGGCTGCTGGCCACCGCGGGGCAGGACCACACCGTGCGGCTCTGGGGCGTCGCCGACCCCGCGCATCCCACGGGGGTGGCGACCCTGACCGGGCACACCGACGTGGTGCGCGCCGCGGAGTTCAGCCCGGACGGAAAGATGCTGGCGACCGCGGGACTCGACCGGCGCGTCCGGCTCTGGGACGTCACCGATCTGCGCCGGACCGGCGAACCCCGGGTGCTGACCGGCCACACCGGCGGGATCGCGTCGCTGGCCTTTGCCCCCGACGGCCACAGCATCGCGACCGGCAGCGACGATCGGACCGTGTGGGTTTGGGACCTGCCCGGCCCGGTACTCACCGGACACCGCGACTCCGTGTGCGCCCTGGCGTTCAGCCCGGACCGGCGCACGCTCGCTACCGGGAGCTGGGACCACACCGCTCGGCTGTGGGACGTCACCGATTCCCAGCACCCCGCCGAGCTGGTGGCGTTGAACGCTCATGCCGACTCGGTGTGTGGGCTCGCGTTCAGCCCCGACGGGCGGACACTCGCCACCACGAGCTACGACCACACAGCCCGGCTCTGGAACGTGACCGATCCCCGGCGTCCGGCTGCCTCCGCGTTGCTCGTCGGCTGCACGGACAACGCCAACGGCGCTGCGTTCAGCCCGGACGGCCGGACCCTCGCCGTCGCGTGCCTGGACCGCACGGCCCGGCTGTGGGACGTCACCGACCCCGGGCGGCCCGCGCCGCTACCGATGCTGCGCGGCCACCGCGACGGCGTCAACGGCGTCGCGTTCAGCCCGGACGGCCGGACGCTGGCGACGGCGAGCTGGGACCACACGATCCGGTTGTGGGACCTCACGAACCCGCGCGATCCCGGCGAGCTGGCCACCCTGCCGGGCCACGACGACGGCGTGAGTTCGGTGGCGTTCAGCCCGGACGGCCGTCGGCTGGCCTCCGGCAGCTGGGACCGCACTGCCCGGTTCTGGGACGTCGCCGACCGGCGGCACCCGGGCACGCTGGCCACCTTGACCGGGCACAGTGACACAGTGTTCACGACGGCGTTCAACGCCGACGGCACCACTTTGGTCACCGCGGGCGCGGACCGCACCGTCATGCTTTGGTCACTCGCCGATCCGGAACACCCGGCGGAATCGGCCACGCTCACCGGCCACCTCGACCGTGTGTACCTGGCCGTCTTCAGCCCCGACGGGCACACGCTGGCCACCGCCGGTGCCGATCACACCGTCCGGCTCTGGGACACCGATCCGGAACGCGCCGCCGCCCGCGTCTGCGCGACGGTCGAACCGGCGATCACCGGAACACAGTGGGCGGAGTTCCTGCCGGACATCGGCTACCGGCCGCCGTGCCGGTGATGTTGCCCGGTTCTTGTTGTGCGGCCGCGTACGGCCGACGCCGGACAACGCGGGCGGGCTAGACAGGGCGTGACCGGAGTTTCGTCGGCATGACCACGGGAGGGAATCATGAAGGTGTTGAGCAGGACGGCCATCGCGCTGGCCGGGGCCGCGTGTTTCGCGGCGGCGCTGGGAACAGGCGTTGCCCACGCAGCGTCGCAGGACGGCACCTACTGCGCGCTGCTGGTCGGCAAGGCCACAGGGGACGCGTCTTCGCCATTGCTGGGCAAGGTTTGCTCGGACGTGTCCCTCGCCCAGGCGGAATCCGGGCTGCGGGCCACCCGGTCGCTGCGTGACTCCGTCACGATCATGTACTGGTACGAGAACGTCGACTACATCGACTACGCCCCCAGCGGCGGGGGCGCGATGGCCACCATCATCGGCGACGACGGACCGTGCGACGCCGCAGGCTACCGGGTCGAGCCCGGCTCCTGGTGGTCGAAGAACCTGACTTCCCTCGCGTGCAACAACAGCTGCTACACCGCCCGCGTCTACAACCGCGCTGTGAACGACGCCGACGACTTCAGCATCTACGTCGGCGGGCGCGGACACTGGCTCGAGCGCTTCAACGACAACGTCGGGCGCATCCAGGTCCACTCCTGACGGCTGTGTGACCGGGCGGTGGGCGCAGACGGAACCTTCCGACATCATTTTGCCGGCATGGTCATGGAGGCCTCCGGTTGGTCGCCGTGCCGGCGGCGTTGCCGGACTACGCGTACGGGCCCGAGAAGTTCCTTGCCTGGGTCTTCGGCGTCGCCCGCACAAGGTCGCCGACTACCACCGAGCCCGGAACAACAGCCGGGAGCAGCTCGTGCCGTCGGCGGAGGCGCAGCAGGCCCGGACGTCCCGGTCGGCGCCGGCCGCGAGTGACGAATTCGCCCGGCTCGAGCAGGAGCGGCGGGTGGGGCGGCTGCTGCGGCGGCTTCCGGTGCCGCACCGGGAAGTCCTCGCGCTGCGGCTGGCCTTCGGGTACTCCGCGGAAGAGACGGCGCGGCTGCTGGAAATGCCCAGCGCAGGCGCGGTCCGGGTGGCGCAGCACCGTGCGTTGCAGCGGATCCGGCGGCTGGCTCACGGTACCTCGTGACCACCCGGTCGTCCTCGCCGCGAGCCGGGCCCCGCGGATGGGTTCAGTGGCCCGGGCCTCCCGCGGCCGGCGCCGAGCTGAATTGGCCTTGCCAGGTGGCCTGGGCACCCGAATCGCCGATGCGGTAGATGTCGAAGACGGCCGCCCCGGCGGCCGCGACGGCCAGCACCGAAATCACCACCGTGACGGCGGTCGAAGCCGGGGCCAGGAACGTGCGCCCGGAGCGGCGGGTCTCGCGCTGGCGCCACCACACCAGCAGGGCCAGCACGGCCACCGGGATCGCCACCCAGATCGCCGTGTCGCCGAGCTCGGTGTGGGTGCGCACCAGCGGCGTGCGCGCAACCCGGCGTTCGAGCCATTCGCCCGCTTCGGTGGTGATCGGGACCAGGACCACGACGAGGACCGACAGGATCGCGTTCGGGCCGGCGAGCTTGGCGCGCGCGGCCGGCCACAGCGCGCTGAGGACCAGGAGCAGGGCGGACAGCGGCAGCAGCACGACGATCGCGTGCACGAGCAGGATGTGGGCGGGGAGGCCGTTGACGGTGGTCATGATGTCCTCTGTGGAGCGAGGTGGGGAACTGGGCGGAGATGTCCTCGCGGGGCACGGGCGAGTGCGGCGACCTCGTAACCGGGCGCCCGGGTGGCGACCCACTCCACGACGTCCTCACCGCCACGGGCGAAGGCGGCGGTGGCGAACACGTCGGCCCACAACAGCGTCGGCCCGGTGACGGTGACGGCGAGCAGCCCGCCGGGGTTGGTGCCGGTGTGCGGGTCGACGATGTGGTGGCCCCGGGCGGCCGTTCCGGACGTGGCGACGCCGCCGGTGCGCAGCTCGAGGATGGCCAGGAACGCCGCGGGGTCCGTGGGGTCTTCGATCGCGACCCGCCACGGCGGTGCGGCCGTCACGCCGACCCGGGCGGAGAGGTCGCCGCCGACGTTGAGGTAGTGGTCGAACCCGCACAACCCGGCGAGGTGCGCGGTGGCTTGTTCGGTGGCCCAGCCCTTGACCAGGCCGGACGGGTCGAAGCCGTCGGGGAGCCACGCGTCGAAGTAGCCGTCGGTTCGTTCTCGCGCTTCTTCGCACAGCGCCAGGACTTCGATGAGCCACGGGTGCTGCTCGTCGCGGGGGAGCTCGCCGCGGCGGAGCGCGCTCACCTTGCTGTCCGGCCGGTAGGTGCTGAACAGTTCGTCGACCGCCCGCAGGTGCCCGAACACCGCGGCCACGGCCGGTTCGACGGCGGGATCGGAGTCGATACGCCGGCCGCGCAGGTGCAGGCTGGCCTGGGTGCCCATGACGGGCCGCGTCCAGGACCGGCGGGGCGTGGTGGTCACCCGTGGGCCTGGTCGATCGCCGACTGCAGGGACTGCTGGTAGCCCTCGGAGGTGTAGGTGGCGCCGCTGACGGTGTCGATCTGGGCGCTCTGGGCCTGCAGCGTCTCCTGGTTCAGCTCCGGCACGGCTTCGGAGTTGATCCGGACGTCGCGGCCGCTTTCCTGGGGATATTCGATCGCGTCCGCCGCGGTGATGCGACCGCCCGCGACGGTGATCCGGACCTGGACCGGGCCGTAGCGGGTGTCGGCGGCGTCGCCGGTGAACGTCCCATCGCCGGTGGCCGCCGCACCTGCCGCGGTGGCGGTCGGGCTCGCGGTGCGGGACGGCTGGGTGCGGCCGGTGGCGACCGGCGTGGCGTCCGTGCTGGTGCGGTAGCTGAACAGCAGCACGACCACCGACACGGTCGCCGCGGCGGCGATGGCGATCCTGCGCATCGAAGTCTCCGTTCTCACCAGGCGAACCGTTCGAAATGGACAAGGTCGGCGGGGACGCCGGCGCGGCGGACGCTGTCGATGACGGCGTCGGTCCAGGCGTCCGGGCCGCAGACGTAGACGTCGTGGTCGGCGATGTCCGGCACCAGGTGGCGCAGCACCTCCTCGTCGGGCACCGGGGCGTACCCGGCGGGCAGCCAGGACGTGCGATCCCGCGAGCGCCGTCCGAGCAGGGAGTGGACGCGGACCCCGCGGCGGGCGGCCAGGTCGTCGAGTTCGTGCCGGAACAACAGGTCCGCCGGGCGGGCGGCGCGGTGGAACAGCACGGCTTCCCCGGGCCGGTAGGGGAGTTCCTCCAGCAGCGCGCGCAACGGCGTGATCCCGATCCCGGAGGCGAACAGGGCGATCTTCCATCCTCTTCGGACAGTTGCGGTCAGCCGCCCGTACGGGCCTTCGAAGATCGCGCGGGTGCCCGGCTGCAGGGTGGCGAGACGGCGGCTGCCCGGGCCGAGGTCCTTCGCGGTGATCCGCAGCCGGTGCCCGTCGGGTGCGGCGGAGAGGGAGAACGGCTTGCCGCGCGTCCAGCCGGGTCCGCCGGAGAACCGCCAGACGCAGAACTGGCCCGCGGCGGTCGGGAGCCGGTCGAGGTCGCGGCCGCTCAGGTAAATCGAAACCACGCCGGGTGCCTCCGGCACGACCTCCTCGACGACCAGCCGGTGCCGCGCGTTGAGCCATACCGGCCGGCCCACGCGGAACACGAGCACGGTGCCCGCCGCCGCGGCGTAGGCGGTCCACCAGAAGGCGGTTGCGACGGGGGAGGCGGTGAAGTCGGCGCCGGTCCAGAGCTGGTGCGGTAGGGCGAGCCCGGCGCCGAGGTAGGCGTAGAGGTGCAGCAGGTGCCATGACTCGTAACGCAGCCGCCGCCGGGCCGCCCGCACCGACGTCACGGCGACCATGCCCAGCGCGGCGGAGCCCGCGGTGGCCAGGAGCATGCCGGGGTAGGTCGTCACCAGTGCCCACGCCTCGCCCAGGACACCGGAGCGGTCGGCCGCCGCGTAGCCGAGGGTGATCAGGACCAGATGTGCGGCCAGCAGCGTGATCGAGGTGAAGCCGACGAGCCGGTGGCGGCGGGCCAGCTCGTCCTGGCCGTAGCTGCGCTCCACCCACGGGATGCGCGCCATCAGCAGCAGCTGGAGCAGCAGCAGATCCGCGGACAGCAGCCCGGTGAGCCGTCCGGTGGAGGTGAAGAAGTCGGTCGCGAGGTCCTGCAGGCCGCGGCCGGACACCCAGAGCGCGACCACGAACAGCACACTCGCCCAGGCGGTGAGCCCGGCGGCGTCGCGCCACCACATACGGACTGTGGGCCGCGCGAGACGACGGGTGGCGAGCGTGGTGGTGGACATCGGGCTCCTCGGGTGATCGCTACGGGCTCCACCCTCCCGAAGCCCGGTTAGCCGTCGACGTGACCGGGGTGAGAGTTCGGTAAGAGCAGATCCGCTCCGACGGTGAACCCGACCACGGCCCCGCCGCCCGGGCGCGGCCCGGCGAACACGCCGCCGCAGTGGGTCAGCGCGATCTCCCGCACGATCGCCAGCCCGAGGCCGGATCCCGGCAGGCCGCGGGCACCGTCGGCACGGTGGAAGCGGTCGAACACGCGGGCCACGTCGTCGTCGCCGATACCGGGGCCGCGGTCGAGCACCTCGACGCGGCCGTCGCGCACGACGACCTCGATCGGACCTTCGGGCGCGAACTTCACGGCGTTTTCCAGCAGGTTCGTCACCGCCCGCTCGAGGGCCTTCGCCTGGCCGGTCAGCGCGGACGCGTCGGTTTCGACGGTGATGGCGCGCCCCGACCGTCGCCGGACGCGCTCGGCGGCGCGGTCGGCGATGTCGCCCAGCTCCACCGGCGCCGGTTCCTCGGCCTCGTAGCGGCGGGTCGCCAGCTCGACGAGCTCGTCGACCAGGTGGGTCAGCTCCCGGGTCTCGCCGTCGACGTCGTCGAGCAGCCGGGCGCGGGAGTCCGGGCTGAGCTCGGCGAACCGGCGCAGCACGCTGGCGTTGGTGCGCAGGCTGGTCAACGGCGTCCGCAGTTCGTGGGCGGCGTCCTGGACCAGGCGTTCCTGGTCGGCGCGGGCGTCGGCCAGGCGGCCGAGCATCCGGTCGAACGACGTCGCGAGCCTGCCGACCTCGTCGCGCCCGCCGGTGGGCACGGCCACGTCGTCGAGGCGGCCGTCGCTGACCTGCTCGGTGACGTCGGTCAGCCGGACCAGCCGCCGGGTGATCTGCCGGGCCAGCAGCCATCCGGCCAGGGCCGCGACGGCCAGGACCAGCGCGCTGACGCCGGTGATGCGGGCGGCCAGGCCCTTGAGGACGTGCCGGGATTCGTCGACGTCGATGCCGAGCTGGACGGCGCCGCGGCCGGGTCCGAGGGCCACGGTGATCACCCGGTAGTCGTCCCGGCCCGCGGTGAAGTCGCGGTAGCGGTGGTCACCGAGGGAGCCGGTGGCGGCGAGCGCCCGGTCGTCGTCGCCGACGTCGAGGCGCACCCGCCGGCCGCCCAAGGGCCGGGTGGTGCCGTCCGGGGCGATCGCCTGGGCCACCATGGGCTGGGCTTCGTCGTGGTCGTCGTCATCGGGGCCGCGGGTGACCGGGCTCGGGGCCAGCACCTGGGTCGCCCCGGCGGCGACCTCCGCCGACGTCGTCAGCAGCGACCGGTCGAGTTCGGCGTCGATGCGCTGGGAGGCCGCCTGGTAGCTGAAGACCCCGACGAGGATCGCCGCCGCCGCGCCGACCCCGGCGAACGCGATGGCGAGCTTGCTGCGCAGGTTCATGCCGGCCGCACCGAGTAGCCCACGCCGCGCACGGTGTGGATCAGCCCGGTGGCCCCGGCCTGCTCCAGCTTGCGCCGCAGGTAGCCGATGTAGACGGCGAGGTTCTTGGAGTCCGCGCCGAATTCGTAGCCCCAGATCCGCTGGTAGATCGTGCTGCGGTCGAGCACGATCCCGGCGTTGCGGACCAGGAGTTCCAGCAGATCGAACTCGGTTTTCGCGAGGGTGATCTCGGTACCCTGCCACCACACCCGGCGGGCGGCGGGGTCGACCGCGAGCTCGCCCAGCCGCAGCGTGCGGCGCGCGTCCGGTTCGGGGAAGGTGCGGCGGAGCAGCGCCCGCAGGCGGGCGAGGAGTTCGTCGAGTTCGAACGGCTTCGGCAGGTAGTCGTCGGCTCCGGCGTCGAGCCCGGCCACCCGGTCGGGGGTTTCGACCCGGGCGGTAAGCATCAGGATCGGCGTGGGGTCGCCTTCGGCCCGCAGCACCCGGCACACGCCGAGGCCGTCGACGCCCGGCATCATCACGTCGAGGATCAGCACGTCGAAGGCGTCCCGCCGCGCGGTGGCGAGCGCGCTGACGCCGTCGGTCACCTCGGTGACGTGGTAACCCTCGAGGTCGAGGGCTCTGACCAGCGACTCTCGGATGGCGCGGTCGTCGTCGGCGAGCAGGACGCGGTGCGGCATGGCCGCCATGATGCCCTCGAGCGAGCTTCGCGTCCTGCCCGGGTTTTCCGGGCGTCAACGGAGGGTTAACGGTCGGTAATCCGGACGGGTCCGGTGCCGGGCGACGAAGCACGCGGTGCCGCGTCGACCCCGGAGCAGGGCACCTCCGCCCACACCGTCTTGCCGACCGGGTGCTCCAGCACGCCCCAGGCGTCCGACAGCTTTTCCACGATTTGCATACCGCGGCCACCTGGTCTGTCGAGGGACGGCGTGGCGACCACGGGCCGATCTCGGCTGCCGTCGTCGACCTCGATCCGCACCCGGCACGGCACCCGAGTGTGGCTCATCCGGACTTGCCAGGGGCCCTCGCCGTGGTCGTAGGCGTTGGTCACCAATTCGGTGGCCACCAGCAGCACGTCCCCCAGGTGGGCGTCGTCGACGTGGGTCAGGGTGCGTGAGGCCCAGCGGCGGATCTGCACCAGAGCCGGCGCGGTGGTGCCGCGGAGGTCCATCGACCATCGCGACGGCTCATGGCCGGCGTCGCTCCGTTCGGACATGGCGGCATCGTCCCTTTCCGGGTCTCCGTCCTCGCTGCTGAAGACGTCCGCGCTTCGGCGATACCCCGATTACGGCGGTGCCAATCCCCACCCTCATCGCGCTCGTTCCGGTGGGGATCAACCCTGGCCGGCGCGGTACTTGAGCTTCGCCAGCCGGGTCGCGGCGAAGAGTGCCGCGACGGCGACCGCACCGAGGGTCGCCAGCAGGCGGTTCACGTCGACCGCCGGTTCCCAGCGGAGCTTGCCGTCCTTGATGACGTAGGCCCCGACCGGCTTGGCCGACAGCCCGAACCCGCCGCCTTCGCCGGAGCGGCCCTTCTCGTCGCGGCTGTCGCCGCCGCCACCGCCGGTGCCGACGGCCGACGCCACGATCACCGTGACGCCGTCGACCTCGTACGGCTCGCCGTAGACCATCTTGGTCTCCAGCCCGTCCTTCGCCTTCGCGAGCAGCTCGTCGACCTTCATGCGGCGAAGTCTCACCGCCGGGCGCGCGGGACTCCCAGAGCCGATGGTCCCCGGCGCGGGTGACCGAGGGCCCCGGTGCCGGTGGCGTTCGCCCGCGGTGGCGGCCACCCTCCCGCGATTTGCTGGTTGCACACGACATCAGCGACCCCGGAGGCCGTCATGGCGCACCGTCCCCCGCTGGCCGAGCTCGGGCTGAACACCGGCAAGAAGACCCGGCTGCACCGCATCCTGCACGAACACGGTCTCCGCAACGGCACGGCGTTCTTCCTCCCCTACGACCAAGGCCTGGAGCACGGGCCTCGGGACTTCTTCGCGAACCCGGCCGCGAGCGACCCCAAGTACATCCTGAAGCTGGCGATCGAGGGCGGCTTCAACGGCATCGCCATCCAGATCGGGCTGGCCGAGAAGTTCTACTGGGACTACGCGGGTGAGCTGCCGCTGGTGCTCAAGCTCAACGGCAAGACCGAGATCCCGTCCGACGCCGAGGCGCTGTCCCCGCTGCACGGCAGCGTCGAGGAGGCGGTCCGGCTGGGCGCCGACGCCGTCGGCTACACCCTCTACGTCGGGACTCCGGCCCAGGAACAGGACTTCGCGCAGCTGCGGCAGGTCCGCGCCGACGCGCACCGGCTCGGCATGCCGCTCATCGTCTGGGCCTACCCGCGCGGCTCGGCCAACGAAGCCAAGGGCGGCCGCGACTCGTTCTACGCCGTCGACTACGCCGCCCGGGCCGGACCGCAACCGTCGCGGTGGGCCACGGCGCGAAGGCGGCCCGGCAGATCGACGCCGCTGCCTGTCCTGCGGCAACTGCTTCGAATGCGACAACTGCTTCGGCGTGTGTCCTGACAACGCGGTGATCAAGCTCGAACCGGGGAACCGGTACGCGATCGACCTCGACTACTGCAAGGGCTGCGGGATCTGCGTCGCCGAATGCCCCTGCGGCGCCATCGAAATGGTGCCCGAAGAAACCTGAGGAGACATGATGCGGGAGAAGCGCTGGCACGGCGACCTGGCCCACAACCTGCTCGAATGCGCGGCCGGCGACATCGAAGCGCTCACGCGCAAGCCGGTCCGGCTCGAGCACTGAAAGGAGCGGACTATGCGGATCCTCGTCGTCTTCGAGTCGATGTTCGGTGCCACCGAAGAGGTGGCCAAGGCCATCGGGAAGGGGCTTGCCGTCTCCGCCCCGGCGGAGGTGGTCAACGTCGACAAAGCGCCTCGGGACCTGACCGGCGTCGATCTGCTCGTCGTCGGCGGACCCACCCACCCGACACGGTCGCAGACCGGCGTCCGGGAGTGGCTGGACTCGCTCGACGCCGTGCCGGCCGAACTGGCCGTCGCGGCCTTCGACACGCGGATCGAGAAGCCGCGCCTGGTCACCGGGGCCGCGTCGCTCGGGGTGGCCAAGCGGCTGCGCCGGCGCGGGTGCCAGCTCGTCCTGCCGGCGGAGAGCTTCTTCGTCGGGACGGAACCGGTCGACGCCGGCCCGGAACCCGGCGAACCGGAACGAGCCGAGGCGTGGGGTGCGGCTCCCGGGGCGGCGCTGGCCCGCGCCGGCTCCTGACGGCCGTGGCGGACGCCCCGACGGCCGGCGTGGAGGAGGAGTTCGTGCTGCTGGACACGCGGACCGGGGCGGCCGTCCCGGCGGCTCCGCGCATCCTGGACGGCCTCCGCGGCGAGCCCGGCGTGGTGCCGGAGTTCCTGCGCTTCCAGATCGAGACCGTCACGGGGGTGTGCCGTTCGCTCGCCGAGGTCCGCGCGGATCTGACGCGGCTGCGCCGCCGGGTGAGCGAGGCCGCGGAGGCGGCGGGGTGCTTGGCCGTGGCGACTTTCCTTCCGGGTCGCGGCCCGGTGGTCCGCCGGTCGGACCGGCTGCAGGCCAGGCTCCTGGCGCTGGTCGTCCTCCCGTCGCTCGTCGCCGCGGTGCGCGGTGCTGTTCGGCATCGGCGAGTATTCGGCCTCGGCGGCCAAGTCCCGCGAGCAGACGGCCACGCGCTACACGGTGACGGCGGTCCTCCTGGCCGACGGCCCCCAACCGGCGGCGGGCCGAAGCGGAACGCCGTTCAACTCAGCCCCGACCCGGGCGGCGTGGCGAACGCGAGACGGGCAACAGCGGATGGGGGAGGTGGAAGCGGCGGCGGGCACGGTCGCGGGCCACGAGGTCCGGATCTGGGGGGACGGAACAGGGGCATCGACGGAGCGCCCGCTGACCATGGCAGCAGCGACCATCGGAGCCCCCCTTGGGCGCGGCCATCCTCTGGGCGGCGGCAGTGTCGTTGTGCGTGTTCCTCTACCGCGGCGCGGTCTACGCGCTGAACCGCCACCGCCTGGCCGAGTGGCAGCGGGAATGGACGGCCTGCCAAGCCAGCAGCAAACACCGCGGCGACCAGAGCCCCACCGGCTGCTAGCCGACACGTCGCTTCCGTTGTGGCGAACCGAGACCGACCGGAGAAGGTCCGAGCGGCGACCTGACCGGATAGTTCGAGTTCAGGAATGGTCCGGGACGATGCCGAACGCACGGATTTTGCGGTAGATCGTCGCCCGGGACATGCCGAGGTCAGCCGCGGCGAGTTCCTTGTTGCCCCGGTTCGCGGCCAAGCTGCGCACGATGGCATCGCGTTCGATGGCTTCGAGCTTGGTCAGCTGGCGGCGGGTGAAGGTCCGGCACTCCGCGGGCAGGTCCGAAACCTCGATCGTCCCGCTCCGGCGTCGGCGGGCGGCGTCCGCCAGCACCTCGTCGAGCTGGCGGACGTTGCCGGCCCAGGGCAGCCGCATGAGCTGGCGCAGGCAGGTGTCCGACATCGTGAGGGGCCGGTTGGCCGCGTGGCGCCCGAGGAGGTGGGGGACCAGGCGCTGCAGGTCGTCGAGCCGGTGGCGCAGCGGCGGGATCTCGACGGTGTGTGCGAAGAACGGCATCAGGCAGCCCTGGACATCGGAGCCGGGCGGTTCGTCGCCGAGCGTCACGACCACCCAGGCCGGCGCCTGGTCGGGGGGCGCGCCCTGCCAGAGGGTGAGCAGAGTGGTGAGGCGCTGGAGGTCGTCGCCGGTGAGGGCGTCCGCGTGCCGGATGATCACGACCGGTGACTCGCCTCGGGTCACCTCGTCGGCGAGGTCGTCGGCCCAGTCCTCGTAGCCGCCGTCCGCGACGGCGGCGGAGTCGACCAGCACGGGCCGGCGCCCGTGCCGGGCTGCGACGGCCTGCGCCACGGCGGTCTTGCCGACGCCGCGTTCGCCGCTGAGTGCCAGCCAGGTGCTGCCGGTGAGGCTGCTGTCGGCGGCGGCGCAGGCCTGACGCCATTGCGGGTTGGCGCCGACGACGCCGGGAAGCTGCAGGTCGTTGCGTCCGGCCCGGCGGCGGCGCTGGGTCTGGTTCTTGACGCGGAACACGCCGCCGGCCAGCGCGGAGCCGCTGTAGACCGGGCGGTACTCCATCCGGGCAGTGGTTCCGGAGGGGAGGTCGGCGACGACGGTCACCGGCTTCGTCGAGCCGACCAGGTCCGCCGTGTGGGTGATGAGCGCGGCGCGGTCGGTCACGTCGTACAGCTCCTCGGCGTGGCTGTTGACCATGACGACGTCCTGGTTGACGGCCAGGATCGCCCCGGAGCCGCGTTGACAGGACGCCAGGTACTCGCGGAAGAGACTGAGTTCCCGCGCACCGGTGGTCGCGAGCATCGCCTCCTCGATCCGTTTCGCCGTGGTCCGGGCCAGCGTGAGGAGCAGCGGACCGGAGGTGTCGGCCCATGACGTCAGGTCGAGTACGCCGACGAGATGTCCCCGAAGCGGGTGAATGATCGGCGCGCCGGCGCATTCGAACTCGGTGAGGCTGCTGTTGAAGTGTTCGAAGCCGGACACCAGCACGGATTTCTGGCATTCGAGGGCGGTGCCGATCCCGTTGGTCCCGACGGACTCCTCGGCGTAGCTGTACCCGGGGGCGAGCGAGATGGTGTCCAGGCCGGAGGTCAGGGCGTGGTCCGTGCTCACCCTGCTGACCACGAGACCGTTCGCGTCCGTCAGCAGGATCGCGACGGGGTGGTTGGCCATTTCCTCCGATAGATTCACCAGTACGGGTGTCGCGCTGTGGGCCAGCAGACTCTCTTCGTCACGGTCGGTGACAAAAATGGGCTCCGGGGCTTCGGTGGCGACGCGATTGGCGAGCGCACGGCGCCAGGACGCGCTGATGACGTCCCGCACTCCGGGTACCTCGGGCAGGGGAGGGGAAGAGAGAAACCGCTCCCGCAGGTAGCGCATCGGCTGCGATCCCGGCCGGTCTCCTTGCGTCGTCACCAGCGTCTCCTTCGACGGTCGGTGCCCTCGGACAGTGTGGTGGCCCTGTCCGTGCCCACATCGTCGCCCAGACCTGCGCCCGGCTTCATCTCACATTGAGACAGAACCCGGCTGCGATCCGCAACACACTCTGCCGGTCAGACATACCGGCCGGGCTGAGAGACCCCGGTTTCGAGGAGGCCGATTTTGAGCAGGCAGAGTCTCACCAAAGCGCACAACAAGATCACCGAACTGTCGTGGGAGCCGACGTTCGCCACTCCGGCGACCCGGTTCGGGACGGACTACACGTTCGAGAAGGCGCCCAAGAAGGACCCGCTGAAGCAGATCATGCGCTCCTACTTCCCGATGGAAGAGGAGAAGGACAACCGGGTCTTCGGTGCCATGGACGGCGCGATCCGCGGGAACATGTTCCGGCAGGTGCAGCAGCGCTGGCTCGAATGGCAGAAGCTGTTCCTCTCGATCATCCCGTTCCCGGAAATCTCCGCCGCGCGGGCGATGCCGATGGCCATCGACGCGGTCCCGAACCCCGAGATCCACAACGGCCTCGCGGTTCAGATGATCGACGAGGTTCGCCACTCGACGATCCAGATGAACCTCAAGAAGCTGTACATGAACAACTACATCGACCCGGCCGGGTTCGACATCACGGAGAAGGCGTTCGCGAACAACTACGCCGGCACCATCGGCCGCCAGTTCGGCGAGGGCTTCATCACCGGTGACGCGATCACCGCGGCGAACATCTACCTCACGGTCGTGGCCGAGACGGCCTTCACCAACACCTTGTTCGTCGCGATGCCCGACGAGGCGGCCGCGAACGGCGACTACCTGCTGCCGACGGTGTTCCACTCGGTGCAGTCCGACGAGTCGCGCCACATCAGCAACGGGTACTCGATCCTGCTGATGGCGCTGGCCGACGAGCGCAACCGGCCGCTGCTGGAGCGCGACCTGCGCTACGCATGGTGGAACAACCACTGCGTCGTCGACGCCGCGATCGGCACGTTCATCGAGTACGGCACCAAGGACCGCCGCAAGGACCGCGAGTCCTACGCGGAGATGTGGCGCCGCTGGATCTACGACGACTACTACCGCAGCTACCTGCTGCCGCTGGAGAAGTACGGCCTCGTCATCCCGCACGACCTGGTCGAGGAGGCGTGGAACCGCATCACGAACAAGTTCTACGTTCACCGCGTCGCGCAGTTCTTCGCGACCGGCTGGCCGGTGAACTACTGGCGGATCGACGGCATGACCGACACCGACTTCGAGTGGTTCGAGGACAAGTACCCGGGCTGGTACAACCAGTTCGGCAAGTGGTGGGAGGCCTACAACCGGCTGAGCCGGCCGGGCCGCAACAAGCCGATCGCGTTCGAGGACGTCGGTTACGAGTACCCGCACCGCTGCTGGACCTGCATGGTGCCCTGCCTGGTGCGCGAGGACCTGGTGGTCGACAAGGTCGACGACCAGTGGCGGACCTACTGCTCGGAGACCTGCGCCTGGACCGACAAGGTCGCATTCCGGCCCGAGTACGAGGGCCGGGCGACGCCGAACATGGGACGGCTCACCGGGCAGCGCGAGTGGGAGACGCTGCACCACGACCGGGACCTCGCCGACATCGTCAAGGATCTCGGGTACGTCCGCGACGACGGCAAGACCCTGATCCCGCAGCCGCACCTGGACCTCGACGACCCCAAGAAGCTGTGGACGCTCGACGACCTGCGCGGGATCCAGTTCGCCAGCCCGAACGTGACCCTCAACCAGATGTCCGACGCCGAGCGCGAGCAGTGGGCCGCGGCGTACCGCGCGAACCCCAACGTCACCGTCGCCTGACGGCCTGAGACCGGCGGCCGGCGGGACGTGACCGCTCCTGCCCGCCGGCCGCCACGAGAATCGAGGCAACGATGGCGGACAAGCACCGCATCTCCTTCGAACCGGTCGACATCGACATGGAAGTCGGCGAAGACGAGAAGATCCTCGACGCCGCGTTCCGCCAGGGCATCCACCTGATGCACGGCTGCCGCGAGGGCCAGTGCTCGGCGTGCAAGTCGTACGTGCTCGAGGGCGAGATCCAGATGGAGCGCTACTCGACGTTCGCCTGCAACGACGCCGAGGTCGAAGAGGGCTACGTCCTGCTGTGCCGGGCGCACGCCTTCAGCGACTGCACCATCGAGCTGCTGAACTTCGACGAGGAGGAACTGCTCAACTCGGCGCCGCTGCAGCAGGTCCGGACCGAGGTTCTCGAGATCGTGCCGCACACGCACGACATCGTGGGCCTCAAGCTCAAGCCGGTCGACCCCGCCGCGTACGAGTTCAAGCCCGGTCAGTACGCCGACCTCACCATCCCGGGCAGCGACGAGCACCGGTCCTTCTCGATGGCGACGACACCATCCACACCGGACCACATCGAGTTCGTGATCAAGAAGTACCCGGGCGGCCGGTTCTCGGCGTTGCTGGAGAACGGGATCGCGGTCGGCGACACGATCGAGCTGACCGGCCCGTACGGCAACTTCACGCTCAAGAGCGGCCACGCCCTGCCGCTGGTGCTGATGGCGGGCGGGGCCGGGATGGCGCCCGTGCTCGGCCTGCTCCGGTACCTCAGCGAGACCGAGGACACCCGCCGGATCCGTTTCTACTACGGCGCGCGCACTTCCGCAGACCTGTTCTACCTCGACGAGATCCGGGTGCTGGGGGAGCGGCTGGCGGACTTCGAGTTCGTCGTCGCCCTCTCGGAGTCCACCGACGGCGCCGAAAGGCTCGGAGTCCACATCGAGCCGGGCATGGTCACCGACGTCGTCGAAGCCGCGGAGCCGGAGCTGCACCGGACCGAGGTGTACCTGTGCGGGCCACCACCCATGGTGGACGCCGCCCTGGCCCTGGCCGCCCGGCAAGGCGTTCCGGACGACCAGGTGTTCTACGACAAGTTCACGACCTCGGTCACCGACGACCAGTAGAGGAGACAGCAGATGGCAACACCAGCGCCGAAGGTGCGCAGCTTCCCGAAGGTGGAGTTCACCGATTCCGAAGCGGGCGCACTGGAGTTCCCGAGCTCCAAGAGCCGGGCGTACTCGTACTTCAAGCCGGCCAAGCTGCGGGCGACGGTGTACGAGGACGTGACCGTCGACGTGCAGCCGGACCCCGAGCGGCACCTGTCCCAGGGCTGGATCTACGGCTTCGGCAACGGGCCGGGCGGCTACCCGCAGGAGTGGACCCAGGCGAAGTCCTCGAACTGGCACGCCTTCCTCGACCCGAACGAGGAGTGGGAGCAGACCCTCTACCGGAACAACTCCGCGGTGGTCCGGCAGGTCGCGCTCGGACTGGAGAACGCCAAGCGCGCCAACGCCTACGACGGGTGGAACCCCGCCTGGCAGAAGTTCATCGCCCGCAACCTCGGCGCCTGGATGCACGCCGAGAACGGGATGGCGCTGCACGTGTTCACCTCGATCCAGCGCTCCGGCCCCACCAACATGATCAACACCGCGGTCGCCGTCAACGCCGCGCACAAGATGCGCTTCGCCCAGGACCTCGCCCTGTTCAACCTCGACCTGGCCGAGTCGCTCGACACCTTCGACGGCGCCGTCCACAAGGAGGTCTGGCAGTCGGCCCCCGAGTGGCAGCCCACCCGGCGCGTCGTCGAGGAGCTGACCGCGGTCGGCGACTGGGCGGAGCTGCTGTTCGCGACCAACGTCGTCTTCGAGCAGCTCGTCGGCCAGCTCTTCCGGTCCGAGCTGGTCATGCAGATCTCCGCCAAGAACGGCGACTACGTCACGCCGACCATCGTCGGCACCGGTGAGCACGACTACAGCCGCGACCTCGCCTACACCCGCGCGCTGTTCCGCCTGCTCACCCGCGACGAGCAGTTCGCCGCCACCAACAAGGAGCTGTTCGGCCAGTGGCTCTCGACCTGGGTGCCGCGGTGCCTGGACGCCGCGCACGCGCTGCAGCCGATCTGGTCGCAGCCGGCCGAGAAGACGCGGACCTTCGCCGACTCGCTCGCCGCGACCAAGGAGAAGTTCGCCCAGCTGCTCGAGGAGATCGGGCTCGACGTTCCGAAGGAGTTGGACCAGTGAGCAGTCCCCTGCAGTTCGGTTCCCAGGCGGGGTCGTCGAACATGTGCGGCGTCACCCTGATGAACACCCCGATCGGCCGCGTCGTCGCGGACGTGATGGGTGCCAAGGACGGCGTCGAGCTCGTCGAGTACCCGTCGATGATCCGGGTCGACGGCACGAAGCTGCTCGAGTTCGACTACGCCGAGCTGACCGACGCCCTCGGCCAGCCGTTCGACGGCTCGATCTTCGAGGAGATCAGTTCCACCCACTACGGGCGCATGGTGCACCTGGACGACCGCACCCTGCTGTTCGCCAACCCCGAGGACGCCGCCGAGTACATCGGCTTCGATCTCTCGGCCCACGGCTGACGCGGACCGCGCACCGCACCGGTGGTGGCGGGTCACCCGGGGGAGCTCCGCCACCACCGCACCACCACACACCCAGAACGAAGGTTGAGGATCTCCGATGTACGAGAAGGACGGCGAAAAGTACTTCATCGTCGATGGCCACGTCCACATCTGGGACGCCCGGGAGTCGAACCAGAAGAACGTCCACGGCAAGCAGTTCATCGACTGCTTCTACGACTACCACAAGAACCTCAGCCCCGAGGAAGTCCTCTGGGACTACGACACCTACACCTACTACGGCGCCGAGCGCTTCATGAAGGACATCTTCCAGGAAGGCCACGTCGACCACGCGATCTTCCAGGCCACGTTACTCAGCGAGTTCTACAAGACCGGGTTCGGACAGACCGAGGAGGCCTTCGGGCTCACCCGGCAGCATCCGGACAAGCTGACCTACAACCACGCCTACGACCCGCGCAACGGGGAAGCCGGGCTGGAACAGCTGCGCCGGGACGCCGAACGGATGAACCTCAAGGGCGTCAAGCTGTACACCGCGGAGTGGCACGGCGACTCGCGCGGGTACAAGCTGGACGACCCGTGGTCGCGCCGCTACCTCGAAGAGTGCCTGGCCCTGGGCATCAAGAACATCCACGTCCACAAGGGACCGACGATCCGCCCGCTGGACCGCGACGCGTTCGACGTCGCCGACGTCGACAAGGTCGCCACCGACTACCTCGACCTCAACTTCATCGTCGAGCACGTCGGCCTGCCCCGCCTGGAGGACTTCTGCTGGATCGCCACCCAGGAGTCCAACGTGTACGGCGGTCTCGCGGTGGCGATCCCGTTCATGCACACGCGGCCGCGCTACTTCGCCCAGATCATCGGCGAGCTGCTGTACTGGCTCGGGGAGGACAAGATCCTCTTCGGCAGTGACTACGCGCTCTGGACGCCGAAGTGGCTCATCGAGCGGTTCGTGGACTTCCAGATCCCCGAGGACATGCCCGAATACCCGGCCATCACCACCGCGCAGAAGAAGAAGATCCTCGGCCTGAACGCCGCCGCACTCTACGACATCGACGTGCCGCAGGAGCTCCGGTTGCCGACCAAGGCCGGTGACACCGGAGAAGAGGTGGCCGCCGGGGCGGTGGCACGATGACTACCGCCGTGTCGGTGGAAGCCGAGGTGCTCGCGGCACTGGCCACTGTGCTCGATCCCGAGCTGGACCAGCCGGTCACCGAACTCGGTTTCGTGCGCTCGGTGGCCATCGATGACGAGGGCGTCGAGGTGCACCTGCGCCTGCCGACGTCGTTCTGCGCCCCCAACTTCGCGTACTTGATGGTCTCCGACGCCCAGGACGCCCTGTCCGCCGTGCCGGGGCTGGGGCGGATCCGGGTGTTCCTGGACGACCACCACGACTCGGACAAGATCAACCGCGGGATCGCCGCCGGTGCCGGTTACGTGGGCACGTTCGGGGTCGAGGCGCAGGACAACCTGGACGAGCTGCGCGCGACCTTCCAGCGCAAGGCGCACCTGGCCGCCGTCGAACGGTGCTGCCGCACCGTGCTGGCCGGTGGCGCCTGGACGCTCGAGGAGTTGCCACTGCTGGAGCTGTTCGACCTGCCCGAAGGTCCGCTCAAGTCGGCGCTGCTGCGCCGGCGGGAAGCGATCGGGCTGCCCACCGGCTCGCACGCCCGCGTGCTCGTCGACCACGACGGTACGGCGGTCGCGAAAGCAGACAGCGCGCTGTGGCTGCGCCTGGCCGCGGCCACCCGCGTGTCCATCGAGGGAAACGCCCACTTCTGCCGGGGACTGCTCGCCACCCGGTACGGCGACGCGGACGCCGACCCCGTCATCACGAACACCAGGAGCCGATCGTGAAAGCAGTTCAGGTCACCGGTTACCACCGGAACCTCGAGGCCCGCGAAGTCGACGAGCCGAAGATCACCGGGCCGCTGGACGTGGTCGTCCGGGTCGGCGCGGCCGGGGTCTGCCGCACCGACCTCCACATCCTGGAGGGCCAGTGGGCCGAGAAGAGCGGCGTCACCCTGCCGTACACGATCGGCCACGAGAACGCCGGGTGGGTGCACGCGGTCGGCGACGCGGTCACGAACGTCGCAGTCGGCGACAAGGTCATCCTCCACCCGCTGATGACCTGCGGGCTGTGCCGGGCCTGCCGCCTCGGCGACGACGTGCACTGCGAGAACTCGAAGTTCCCCGGCATCGACACCGCCGGCGGGTACGCCGAGTACCTGCTCACCTCGGCCCGGTCCTGCGTCAAGCTGGACGACAGCCTCGAGCCGGCCGACGTCGCCGCGCTCGCCGACGCCGGGCTGACCGCGCAACACGCAGTGGCGAAGGCCGCGGCGGTGCTCCGGCCGGGCGATGTCTGCGTCATGATCGGCGCGGGCGGCCTCGGCCACATCGGCGTCCAGTGCCTGAAGGCGATGAGCGCGGCGACTCTCGTCGTCGTCGATCGCAATCCCGCGGCGCTCAAGCTGGCTGAGCAGATCGGGGCGGACGTCACCGTCGTCGCCGACGGGTCCCACGTGGACACGGTCCTCGAGCTGACCGGCGGACACGGCGCCGAAGCCGTCATCGACTTCGTCGGTGAAGGCGGCTCCACCACCGAAGGCGTGCGGATGCTGCGCCGGGCGGGCAACTACTACGTCGTCGGCTACGGCGAAAACATCGATGTCCCGACGATCGACATCATCTCCACGGAGATCAACATCGTCGGCAACCTCGTCGGTTCCTACACCGACCTGCAGGACCTGATGGTGCTCGCGGCCCAGGGCAAGGTGAAGCTGCACACCGCCCAGTACCGCCTGGAGCAGTTCCAGCAGGCCATCGACGATTTGAGCGCGGGCAAGGTCCGCGGCCGGGCAATTCTCATCCCCTGAAAGGAAAGATCATGGCCAAGGAGCTGCGGTTCAGCGTCGATGCGCGGCGCCAGCTCGAGCTGGGGGTCAATGCCCTGGCCGACGCGGTGAAGGTGACCCTGGGGCCGAAGGGCCGCAACGCGGTGCTGGAGAAGCTGACCGGCCCCCCGACCATCACCAACGACGGCGTGACGATCGCCCGGGAGATCCAGCTGGAGGAACCCTTCGCCAACATGGGCGCCCAGCTGGTCAAGGAAGTCGCGATGAAGACCAACGGCGCGGTCGGCGACGGCACGACGACCGCCACCGTGCTCGCCCAGGCGATGGTGCGGGAGGGTCTGGCCGCGCTGAGCGAGGGCGCAAACCCCATGCGGGTCCGCCGCGGCATCGAAGAGACCGTCGAAGCCGTCGTCGAGCGGCTGCGCAAGTCCGCGGTCGAGGTCGCCGGCGAAGCCGAGCTGGAACGGATCGCGACACTGGCCGCCAGCGACGACGAACGCATCGGCCGGGTCATCGCGCAGGCCCTGTCCGCGGTCGGCCGTCAAGGCGTCGTCGAGGTCGAGGAGTCCGACTCGCCGGGGCTGAGCGTCGACGTGGTCGACGGGATCGAGTTCGACCACGGCTACACCTCGCCCTACATGGTCACCGACCGCGACCGGATGGAAGTGAGCTTCGACAACGCCGTCATCCTGCTCACCAACAAGAAGATCAGCCAGGTGCAGGACCTGATGCCCACCGTCGAGGCGGCCCGGCGCGCCGACCGGCCGCTGGTGATCCTCGCCGAGAACGTCGACGGCCCGGCCCTGCAGATGATCGTCAGCGGCAACGTCCACCGCACCTTCGCCGCGGCCGTCGTGCGCGCACCCGGCTTCGGCCACCGGCGGGTGGCCGAGCTGGAAGACCTGGCGGCCGCGCTCGGCGGCCGGGTCGTCAGCGAGGACTCCGGCGTCACCCTGGCCGAGGTCACCGAGCAGGACCTGGGCCGCTGCGAGCACATCACGATCACGGAGGACACGACGACCATCGTGGGCGGCGCGGGCGGCGAGGCCACCGTGCGGGCGCGGATCGGACAGCTCGAGAAACAGCTCGAACGGGCGCGGATCGAACATGACCAGGACAGCCTCAAACTCCGGATCGCCCGGCTGTCCGGCAGCATCGCCGTCGTGCACGTCGGCGCGGCGACCAGCGTGGAGCTCAAGGAGCGGATGCTGCGCGTCGAGGACTCGCTGGCCGCGGCACGGGCGGCCCTGGAAGAGGGGGTGGTCGCCGGCGGCGGCGCGGCACTGGCGCAGGCCGCGATCACCGTCGAGCTGCCCGGCCTCGAGGGCGACGCGGCCCAGGGGCGGGAAATCGTGCGGCGCGCGCTCGGCGAGCCGTTGCACTGGATCGCGGAGAACGCCGGCTACGAGGGCGCCGAGGTGCGCGAGCGGGTCGCGGGCATGGCCAACGGACAGGGATTCGACGCCCTGACCGGCAGCTACTGCGATCTCTTCGCCGCCGGAGTCATCGACCCGCTGAAGGTGACTCGCTCGGCGTTGGAGAGTGCGGCCTCGATCGCCGCGCTGCTGATCACCACCGAGACCGCGGTCGTGGAGAAGGTGCTGGTCAACCCGGGAGCGATCATCGCGCCGGGCGTCGGCGACCTGGCCGAGGGCATGGTCCGCCCGTCGAACATCTACTGACCGGATCGCGCGAGGTGCGCGCCACGGGCAATCCGTGGCGCGCACCTTGGCGTGTCGGCAGGTCCGTGCCTACCCGGCCGCGGCTCGCGGCCGCAACCGGTCGGCCAGCGTGAGCGCGTGGTCGAGCAGGTTCGCCGGGGCGGTGGTGTGTTCGACCAGCCCGGCGGCCCAGGCCGCCGTCACCCCGTACCGCACGCCGTGCTCCGGCGCGATGACACCGCCGGACATGATGCGGACGTCCGCGGCCTCGGCCAGCGCCCAGCCCGCGCCGATGGCGTCCCCGTTGATCGCGGCGGCGACGGGATGCGGGTGAGCGGCGATCGCGCGCCGCACCTCGTGCACGCGGCTCAGCACCTTGGCCTTGACGAGGTCGCTGTCGGCGGCGATATCGGGAGCGAAGACGTCGCCGATGCCCGTCAGCACGATCGAGCGATCCGAACCGATGTAGGTGAGTGCCGCGCCCAGGCGATCCAGCAGGCAGCTGTCCATCGTGTGCCGGGACAGCGCCCGCAGACGGACCACCACCACTCCCCGGAGGTACTGGAGGTCAAGCATGGCGTCCTCCTCGACACGGGCAAGGTCGCGGAAAGCCCGCAACGGGCAGCGTAGAGCGGCGACAGGACGTCTTCGGTCTCAGATTGAGACCAGCCGTCCAGCCATCCGAGCGGTGGCCAGCTACGACGACGAAGGATTGGACGCGGCCATCGACTGGTGCTGCGAGCACATGGCGGACGACGACACGATCTCCGTGTGGACGCACTTGAAGTCCAACCTGCGAACGACTTGAGCAGTTCGTAGCTCGCTATCGGAACGTCGAGCACGTAACCGGCCGGGGCGGTGGTTACCTTCGCCGCCGTGGTCCGGTCTGATGGCCTGGCCGGACATGTCCGACATAGGGCAGCTGATCCAGGAGGGCGGTAACCGTGTCCGAGCGCCGAGCTGACACCTGAACTCGATGGTGTCGTGACCGAGGCCCTCGAAAGCGTGACCCGCTCGGTGAACCACAACAACACCATCTCGGCGGCCTTCGAAAAAGATCACGTCGTGAGCACCTTGCTCGCTCTGCGCGACGCTGGGATCGACATGGACGCTGAAGCCATCGAAGGTTGGGCGCTGGCGCCGCATACGGCGTTGGGACTTGCCCCGGATTGGCCTGGTGGAGATCCTTCCCGCGCCCAGGCTCGACCTCTGTATAACGTTCTATTCGGTTCAGTGTGGGTGCTGCCCAACCCGGAAGGCCAACTCGGCCTCCGAGCTGAACAAACGCGAATGGTGGTCGGAGGGCTCGTTCGCGTCGCTGATCGTTTCGTGTGTTGCGGGAGACCGGGCTATGCGTCGACAGGCCTTGATGATCGGGCGGCGGGCGTGGTCTTCGTGGTTGATCTCAGTGGGCAACGCGAGGTCGGCGATGGTGGCGGCTGGAGGCTGCGCTGGGCCGTCGCGCTAGCCGACGCCGGCGCCGAAACTCGTCCGTCGCGGAGTGCTCCGCCGACGCGCTGCGCGAGGTGGCCGAACCGACGGTGACCGAGCCGCGTGCGTCCCGGATGGCGGCGGTCTGGCCGGGGTCGCCGTGGTAGGAGAGAACTCGCGGGCGTCGGCGAACAGGCCGTGCCGACCTCGCCGGTGGGCCACTCCTCAGCGGTGATAGCGGTGGCACCGATGGCCTCCGTGCTTGGTGCGCGGGACTCGGACCGAGGGCGACCGGCATGGGCGCGAGGTCAAGGAACCACGAGGACGGGCCAGTGTCCGGCCCGGATCAGCTTGGTGGCGACGGAACCGGCGAAGCGGTGGCCCGCCTTCTGCGAGGCGCCGACCACGACCGTGTCGACCTGGTTGTGGTCGGCGGCGTCGCGCAGCGCCGTGTACGGGTCGCCGAACGTCTTCAGCAGCGAGACGGGGACTTGCAGTTCCGTGGCGGCCGTACGCATCTGCTCGCGCAATTCGGCGTAGAGGTGGGTTGTCGTGTCGTGTTCGAGCATGGTTGCGGCTGCCGGCCGCAGCGGGATCAGCGGTGCGGGACAGGCGACGAAGGCGATGATGAGCCGGCTGTCTTGGCGGCGAGCCAGGCCGAAGGCGAAAGCTGCGGCCCGCATGGCCGTGTCGGACCCGTCGACGCCGGCCAGGATGGCCCGCGCCGAGGGGTCCCGGCGCGGGCCGAACTGCTCCATGGTGGACGCGAACGCACTGGGCTCGGCCCCGCTCATCGTCAGCCTTCCTACCGGGTGACTGGGTTCGGTTCGGCGGTCTCCTTCTGCTGCGCGAGGTCGATCGTGGTGCGCAGGGTGACCGGCTTGAGCGCCAGTGCCGCGATCACCCCGATGACCGCGACTGCCGCGGAAATCAGGAAGATGTGCGCGGTCGCGTCGCCGTACACGGTGTGCACCACCGTCTGGACCTGCGGCGGCAGCGCCTTGAGGTTGAGGGCGCTGACACTGCCCGTGGAGGCCTGGCCGGCGGGCACGTGCAGGGCCGCGGACAGGTCGGCGGTGACCCGGTTGGCGAGGACGGCGCCGAGCACCGAGACGCCGATGGTGCCGCCGAGCGACCGGAAGAACGTCACCGATGCGCTCGCTGCGCCGAGGTCCCGCAGCGGGACGTCGTTCTGCACCGACAGCACGAGGTTCTGCATGGTCATGCCGACCCCGATGCCGACCACGGCCATCGCGATGCCGATGATCCACAGCGGGGTGGCGTGGTCGACCATGCCGAGTCCGAGGAACCCGAGCACGAGGATGATCGTGCCGGCCACGATGTACGGCTTGATCTTGCCGGTGCGGCTGATCAGCCGCCCGGACACGGTGGAGGACACGAGCACGCCGGCCATCATCGGCATGGTCAGGAGACCGGCCTCGGTGGGCGTGTAGCCGCGCCCGATCTGGAAGTACTGACCGAGGAACACCGCGCCGCCGAACATCGCCATGCCGACCGCGAGGCTCGCGATGATCGCGAGCGCGGGCGTCCGCTGGACGACGATGTGCAGCGGCACGACGGGTTCGCGGACCTTCTTCTCCACCAGCACGGCGGCCGCGAGCAGCACGAGCCCGGCCGCGACCATCACCGCGGTCTGCCAGGAGAGCCAGTCGAAGGAGTTGCCGACGAAGGACACCCAGATCAGCAGGACGCTGACGCCGGCGGCGATGAGGCCGGCGCCGAGGTAGTCGACGTGGACGTTCTCGCGGCGCACGGTCTTCAGCTTCAGGGTGCGCTGAAGCACGACGAACGCGATGACCGCGATCGGCACGCCGACGAAGAAGCACCAGCGCCAGCCCAGCCACGGCACGTCCACGATCAGGCCGCCCAGCAGCGGGCCGCCGACCGTCGCGACGGCCATGACGGCGCCGAGGTAGCCGTTGTACCGGCCGCGTTCGCGCGGCGGGATGATCGCGGCGATCACGACCTGGACCAGGGCCTGCAGCCCGCCGACGCCGATGCCCTGGAAGGCGCGGGCGGCGATCAGCTGGCCGGTGTTCTGGCTGAGCCCGCTGATCATCGAGCCGGCCACGAAGATCACGATGGCCACCTGGACCAGGGTCTTCTTGTTGAACAGGTCGGCGAGCTTGCCCCAGATCGGGGTGGTGGCCGTGGCGGCGAGCAGCGTCGCGGTGACGACCCACGTGTACTGCGTCTGGGTGCCGTTCAGCGAGCCGATGATCAGTGGCAGCGACGTCGACACGACCGTCGAGCTGATCATGGCCACGAACAGGGCCAGCAGCAGGCCGGACAGCGATTCCAGCACCTCGCGGTGCCGCATGGCCCCGTCCGCGGTGTCTCTCTCGGTTTTCACAGCACCCCTTCACGTCCGGGTAAATTATTGCCCACTGTGCAAACTTGCACAATGGGCAGTGTATTCCCGTCGCTAGGCTGACCGCATGGACACCCTCGACTCGCTGCGGACGCGCAAGAAGGCGGCCACTCGCCAGTCGCTCCACGAGGCCGCGCTGCGGCTGGCGATGGAACGGGGACTCGACGGCGTGACCGTCGAGGACATCGCCGACGAGGTGGGCGTGTCCCGGCGGACGTTCTCCAACTACTTCGCGAACAAGGAAGACGCGGTCCTGCACGCCGACCGCGAGCGGACCAGGGAGCTGGTGTCCCTGCTCGAGGCGAGGCCCGCGGCGGAGGAGCCGTGGCAGGCGCTGCGCGCGGCTTGCGGCGAGCTGTACCGCGACCGGGTGATCCCCGACCGCGAGTGGGTGGCGCAGCTGCGGCTGCTCCGGCGGCATCCCTCGCTGCTCGCGCAGCAGGCCGCCGACCAGATGGCCCTGGAACGCGACCTGGCGGCGGTCCTGATGGCCCGGGGGCGCGGCATCGACGAGGAGTCCGCTCACCTCATGGCGGCGACGTTCCTCGCCGCCGTGCGAGTCGGGAGCGTCCGGTGGCTCGAAGGATCGGCTACGCGATCACTGCACGACCTCGTCGATGATCTGCTTGGTCGCGTTCACCTGCGGTGACTGCGGCATGGCGGCCCGGCTCCCGGCCGCCGACACCAGCGGCGCCTGCTCGACGACGAGCCGGCGCGCTTCGCGGACCCGCCGCGGCTCGTCCCAGCCGAGCACGCCGACCACGGTGTCGTCCCGGACGTAGGCGGCGATGAACTTGCGTTCGTCGAAGCCGCCGTCGAGGAGCTGGACGCGGGCGTCTTCGGGGAAGATGCCGTAGGCCTGGATCTTGGTGTCGTACTGGTCGGTCCAGAAGTACGGCACCGGCGCGAACGGCTTCGCCTCGCCCATGATCGCGGCCGCGACGGCCATGCCCTGCTCGGTCGCGTTCATCCGGTGCTCCAGTCGCATCCGCAGGCCGAAGTGGGTGTTCGGCCAGGATGCGACGTCTCCGGCGGCGTAGACGCCGGGGGCGGCGCGGCAGAACTCGTCGCATTCGACGCCGTTGCCCAGGGGCAGGCCCGACTCCACCAGCCAGGTGGTGGCCGGCGTGGAGCCGACGGCGACGAGCACGAGGTCGGCGTCCAGCACGGATTCGTCGGCGAGCTCGACGCCGATGACGCGGCCGCCGCTGCCGAGAAAACGGGCGACACCGACGCCGCAGCGCAGCGTGGTGCCGTGATCGCGGTGCAGTCGGCCGACGAGATCGCCGACACGGTCGCCGAACTGGCGGCGCATCGGCACCGACAGCGGGTCGACGAGGGTCACCTCCAGATCCATCCGCCGGGCGACGGCGGCGACCTCGGCGCCGAGGAACCCGGCGCCGACGACGACCACCTTGGGACCCGCGAGCAGCCCGGTGCGCAGGGCGAGCGCGTCGTCCAGGGTGCGCAGGCGGTGCACGCCGTCGAGGTTCGTGCCGGGCAGCTCGCGCGGGGTTACGCCGGTCGCGATCACGAGGGCGTCGTACTCCAGCGTGGCTCCGTCGTCGAGGGAGACCCGCCGGGTGGCGGGGTCGAGGCCGGTCGCGCGGTGGCCGAGCAACAGGGTCGCGTCGAGGCCGCGCAGGGCGTCGTCGTCGCGGAGCCGGACGCGTTCGGGGACCCAGGTGCCGGCCAGGATCTGCTTGGACAGCGGGGGCCGGTCGTAGGGCGGGTGGGGTTCGTCGCCGACGAGGGTCAGTTTCCCGTCGTAGCCGCGTTTGCGGAGGTTCTCGGCGGTGGTGAGGCCGGCGGCGGACGCGCCGCCCACGACCACGTGCCGGGGTAGGTCGCTCATTCCTCGATCCGGATGGCCAGTGCGGGGCAGATCGCGGCGGCTTCCCGGACGTCGGCGGCGTGCGCCTCACTCGGGTTTTCCTGGAGCAGCACGGCGATGCCGTTGTCGTCCTGGTCGAAGACGTCGCCGGCGGCGAGGACGCACTGCCCCGACGCGACGCAGGCGTCCTGGTCGATGATGACCTTCATGAGTTCCTCCTTTGTGGACAGTCCGGATTACCAGGTGACCGGCAGTTCGTAGACGCCGTAGACCTGGCCGTCGTGCTTGAACGGGAGCTCGTCGACGCTGGTGGCGAGGCTCAAGGTCGGAATGCGGCGGAAGAGGCTCGCGTAGGCGACCTGCAGTTCGACGCGGGCGAGGGGCTGGCCGAGGCACTGGTGCACGCCGAAGCCGAACGCGACGTGGCGGCGGGCGTCGCGGGTGATGTCGAGCCGGTCGGGGTCGGCGAACACCTCGGGGTCACGGTTGCCGACTTCGCCGGCGAACACGATGCCCTCGCCGGCCCGGATCGTCACGCCCCCGTACTCGATGTCGGCCAGTGCCACCCGCCGCCGTCCCATGTGGACGATGGTGAGGTAGCGCAGCAGCTCTTCGACCGCGCCGGCGACCAGCTTCGGGTCCTCGGTTTCCCGCAGGAGGGTGAGCTGGTCCGGGTGCTCCAGCAGGGCCACGGTACCGAGGGCGATCATGTTGGCGGTGGTCTCGTGCCCCGCCACCAGCAGAAGCATGCCCATCGCCGCGGCCTCGCGCCGGGTCAGCTCGCCGGCGCGGACGCGCTGGGTGGCGAGGTCGGTGAGCAGGTCGTCACCGGGGTCCGTGAGCTTGCGGCCCAGCAGGTCGTCGATGTAGTCGACCAGGCGTTGCTGCGCGGCCAGCGCGTCCTCCGTCGGCGTGTCGCGCTTGACCAGGAGCCGGCTGTTCTGCTGGAAGAAGCCGTGGTCTTCGTAGGGCACGCCGAGCAGTTCGCAGATGACCAGGGACGGCATCGGCAAGGCGAACGCCTGGACCAGGTCGACCGGCTTCGGACCGGCGAGGAGGTCGTTGAGCAGGCCGTCGACGATCCGCTGGATCGCGGAGCGCATCGCCTCGATGCGCTTGATGGCGAACGGCGCGGTGACCATCCGCCGGAGCCGGGCGTGGTCGGGGTCGTCCATGGAGATGAAACTCCGAGCCTGCGTGCGGCGGGCCAGCATGGCCGGGGTGGTGCTGGGGTAGCCGGCGCGCGTGGGGTCCGCGCTCACCCGGGGGTCGGCCAGCAGGGCGCGGAAGTCCTCGTGCCGGGTGACCAGCCACGGCGTACTGCCGTCCCACAGGCTCGTCCGGGTGATCGACGCCTGCTCCTGCAGTTCACGGATGCGGGGCGAGGGATCGAACGGGCAGCCCTGCGCCCGTGGGGCGGGATACTCCGGCTGCGCGGACCGCTCCGGCTCGAGCGAGGTGGTCATGGTGCTCCCTTCGAACGGTTGGTAGGCGGTTGCCTACTTTCGGTCACGGGTCGTGGGCGTGCGAAAACACCCGGCGTGAGCCGGGGTGGTCAGGCCTCGGCGGCCGCGGAGCTGGGGTGGCGGGCGGCGTCGACGAGTCGGCGGACCACGGGCAGGGCCACCGTCATGGCCAGCCGCAGGGCGGCCGCGTCCTCGTCGGGCAGTACTGCCAGCAGGTCGGCGAGGCGCTGGTGGCGCGCGGCGCGGCGCTCGGCGAGCAGGGCGCGGCCGGGTTCGGTGAGGGCGACGAGCGAGGCGCGGCCGTCTTCGGGGTCGGCGATCCGGGACACGAGCCCCTGTCGCTCCAGGCGCTGGACGAGCTGGCTCATCGACGGCTGGCTGACCGCCTCGGCCGTGGCGAGCGTCGTCAAGCGAAGCGGGCCTTCGTGCTGCAGCCGGGACATGCAGGCCAAAGCTGTCATCGACAGGCCCTCCCGGCCGGTCAGGTGGCGGACGACGAGGCCGACCATCTCGTCCAGCGCTTCTGCGGTGTCGTCCATAGGTCAACTTGTATCACTGGATTATGTTGCTGTCTAACGTGCTGCGCCATCGGCCACGCGCTGTGTAACCGAATCACCGGAACGGCTGCATGTTGAATCAGTCACTTCGGCGAGAAGGCACAAAATTTAGATAGGTAAGCTATGTAGTTAGCGTGTACCACTAACCCGTGGAGACCGACGCGGGAAAGATCTCCGGGGACCTCTACGAAGTCGTCGGAAAACTCACGCAATGGCTGCGCTGCCACGGCGGCGAGCTGAGCCCGACCGCCGCGGCCGTCCTCGTCCGGCTGGCTCGGCACGGGCCGGCTCGCGCGAGCGCGCTCGCCGCCCACGTGCGGGTCGCCTTGCCGACCATGACGGCGTTGCTCACGCGGCTGGCCGGACAGGAGCTGGTCCGGCGGGAAACGAACCGGGCGGACGGCCGCGCGGCGGGTAGTCTGCATGCTGCCGCCGGGGGCCAGGACCGCACCTGCGAGCGGGTCAGCCTTCCCGGATGGCTGTGCGAAGCGCAAGCCGCAGCGGCCCCTTAGTAGTGGAGATCGCCTCCCGCGGCTGGCTGCTGAGCTGGTCGTCGTCGGCGGCCTCGACGGCGGTTTGGGCGATATTGCTGGTCTCGTTGTGGTGGACGCCGAGGGCGGCGCGCAGCAGGAAGGTGTAGGTGGAGGACCGGCCGCCGCCGGCGTAGCCGAAGGCGTGACGGCCGACCGTCGGTGGGACCGGCCGGTTTGCGGCGCCCGTCCGGGGTGGTGGTCAGCGCGAGCAGTGCGGCGGTGTCGTCAACGGCGGGCCGGGGAGCCGTTTTCCAAGGTGATCTGGCCTGGTGCAGATGTATGTCTCCGTTGACCGACTGGGTCCGCATGACCGCGCTGGAACCGCGCCATCGACTTGGTTGCCACCCCAAGGCCCGCTCACGGCGATCGATACTAGCGGGGCCCGCGGCGTTCGTTCGAGTTTCGGTGAAGCGATCGACAACCGTGAGGCGTCCACACTGCGTAGTTCGCGAACTGGCGTCTTCACTGGAGCTGCAAGTCCGTGCCAGATTTCAGGGTGGGGTTATAGATCAACTCGGTCCTCCGACTGTAACCAAGCCCTGCCGGGAAGAGCGCGGTTGGGCGGACGGAATTTCACGTGGTTGCGCCCGGCGGACTGGACATCTACGCCGACTAGCCTAGGTCACTTCCGGCCGCTCTAGCCGAGACGCACCTGACGGCTGCCACCTTGGGAGCTGGTGGGCTGGAAAGCTGGCCACCGCATGTCTCCAGTGAAGCCTATTGCCGGAGTTAGGAGCGTCGATGTGCTGCAAGCGGCACGTCATCGCTACTTTGGAGGGGCCGTGAGAATTCGGAGGTGCTTCGGTGCTGATGGAGCATCATTTTCGTGGTTTGGGGCGCCGCTTCGCCGTGGGCCCGGTCAGGCGCTCCGATTGGTTTCCGTGCTGAGCCGCTGGCGAGATGAGTGGTATGCCTCGATGACTGTCTTCGCGATGCGGCCCTGATCGGCTACTTCATGCCCGCTTGCTCGAGCCCGCCTGCGGATGTCGCGAGTAGCCGTGTAGTTCTTACTTGGCTCCGGTTCCTGTTTCGTGCTGTCGGTCGGCTGGCCGACGGCGACTTTGATCCGGCGGCCTTCGGTTCGCCGTGCGGCTGCCACATACGGTCCCAGTGCTTCGCGTAGTGCGGTGGCGTTCGTTGCGGACAGGTCGATCTCGTAAGCGACGCCGTCGAGTCCGAACGGGACGGTCTGCTCGGCGGGACTGCCGTTCGTGTCGTCGAGTATCTCGATCGTGACCCTCTTGGCCATCCGTTCATCCTTTTCGTTCTGGCGCTGGTTCGTATATCGGTTCGTCGAATAGTAGCTTCGCGGAAGCGCGGGGCGTGTTGGGGTTTGCTCACGTCCGAGGCTCTTTAAGTTTCTTTCTGGAACGTATTGACTGTAGGTCGTGTTTCGTTGTGGATATGTGTGCTGGGTTGAACACTTCCCTGATCGGCTCGATTTCTGACAACAAGAATGGAGTGCGTAATGGAGCTCGAATGCGACCACGGAAACGGAGAGGGCTGTGCGGTCGCCATGGCCATCCGCGAGCTTGCCGCGGCGGTGCGGGCGACCGTGCCGGAGCCGCCGGCGGATCCGGATGCGTTGCTGACTGCGGAGGAGGTGGGGGAGTTGTTGCAGCTGTCGCCGAGGACGTTGAAGGACCAGGCGGCTGCTGGGGTGCTGCCGCATCACCGGTTCGGCAAGCACTACCGGTTCACCCGCGCCGATGTCGCCGAGATCGTACGTCTCAGCGCGGCACCGGTGAAGCCGCCGCGACTACGAGTGTCCGTTGAGGACCTTGCCAAGGATTTCCGTGCCGCGTGAGGCGGGGCGGAGTAATAGAGAAGACGAGGAGTGAAGGATGGCCTACGGCCAGGAAGGGCCGGGAACCGGTGAGTGGCGGGCTCGGTACAAGCGTCCGGACGGGACGTGGGGGAGCAAGTCAGGCTTCCCGACGGAGAAAAGCGGCCGAGGACTGGGGTCTTGAGCAGGAGGCGCTGATCCGGCGGAACCTGTGGTTGGACCCGCGCGACGGTGAGACGCGGTTCGGAGACTTCGCGGAGGAGTCGCTCGAGGCGGTCGCGCCGCGGTTGGAGCTGAACACGATTGCTAAGTACCGGTCGTTCCTCGACAACCAGCTGCTGCCGCAGTGGAACGCGTGGCCGCTGGTGGCGATCTTCAACGGGTACGTCGAGATCGAGCGGTGGCTCTCGGAGCTGCACGAGGACTACGCCGAGTCGTCGGTGTCGTCCTACTTCGCGTTGTTTTCCACCATTCTGAACGGTGCGGTGCGGGCCCGGATGATCCCGTGCAACGGCGTTCGGTTGTCCATGGGGGAGTTTCGACACCGAGCGGCTCGTGGGCACGCCGGCGCAGGCGTTGCGGGCTGCTATGCGGCTCTATGAGCTGGGGTTGGGTAAGTCTGGGTTCGTGCTGTGCCTGATGGATGTCTATACCGGCGCCCGATGGGGCGAACTTGTCGGGCAGCAGCGGCACGAATACGACTCCGAACGCCGCGGCATCGAGATCCGGACGCCGTTGAAGGAGGTGGCGGGGAAGGTCTACAAAGGAGGCCGGAAGAGCGATGATCATCACGCGGCTGGTCGCCAGCGGCCGCCGACGCGGCGCGGGAACTCGCGGCCGAAGAAGGGCCGGACCAAGACACCTGCGGGCACGCGCTTCGTGGCGCTGCCGCCCGGGATCGCGGTGGTCTACGAGGAGCTGATGGACAGCCACCGGGAACCCTTCGTGCTGTGCACGCCGGAGGGGCATCCGTGGCGGCGGTCCAACTTCCGGATCCGGTTCTGGCGGCCGGCGTGGGACGGTGTCGAACTGGACGACGCTGGCGCGGGGGAGCGGCGGCCGCCGATCCTGCCCACGTTCACCTTTCACGAAGGCCGTCACACGCACAGCACCTGGCTGACCGAGGACGGGATTCCGGAGGTCGCCCGCCGGGCGCGGCTGGGCCAGAAGATGAAGGGCATCGCCCGCGTCTACGACCACGTGACCCCGGCGATGGTCAACCAGATCCTGGACGCCCTGGAGGAACGCTGGCTGCGGTCCCTGGCCCCAGGCCAGGCGGTTCCCTCGGGAGGCGACCACCCCTGGGGGTCCGGGGGCGTGCCCACGGCGGGGGTGTGGGGGCTCGGCCCCCACAGGGCACGACGAAGAGAGCCCTGCTTGCGTGTTCCGCAAGCAGGGCTCTCCCGCTATCGAGTGCGCGATACTGGGATTGAACCAGTGACCTCTTCCGTGTCAGGGAAGCGCTCTCCCGCTGAGCTAATCGCGCGAGGTGGAGACGGGATTCGAACCCGTGTACACGGCTTTGCAGGCCGTTGCCTCGCCTCTCGGCCACTCCACCGTGACTAGGCCCGAGAGCCTATCGAGCGGATGACGGGATTCGAACCCGCGACCCTCACCTTGGCAAGGTGATGCGCTACCAGCTGCGCTACATCCGCATTCCGCAGCTCCGGGAACCCGAGTCCCCGTCGCCGTGGTGTGGGAAAACCATATCGGACCCCGAAAACGGGGCCGACACCGGGGTGTCACTCCGCCGTTGCGCGGCCGTCATCAGGCCAGATCGTGGGGGATGAGGTGGGTGAGGGCGTCGTCGACGTCGACCCACAGGTGCTCGTTGCCCGGGAGGACCACGTCGTACGTGCGGTCGAGGAAGTCGGCCAGCTCCTGGGCGGACGCCTCGAACATGGCGTGCCCGGACGGCGAGTTCAGCTCGATCAGCACCGCTTCGGGGTCCTCGACCGACGGGCGGATGCGGACGTCGCCGTCGCCTGCGTCGGCCAGGAGGCCGTCCGCGAGGAGGTCGCGGGCGTACACCCACTCGACCCAGCCGGCGCGTCCGGTGCGGAAGGCGGCGACGACCGCGTACGGGTCGCGTGTGTCGTAGCGCAGCTCCACCTTGACCGGAACCGCGGGAGTCCGCGGCGCCAGCAGGTCGAAGACCGCCGTCGAGCGGAGCGTCACGTGATCGTTGCGCATCGTCCTACCCTTCGTCTCCCTTCCCGGCCCGGCCCGGCCGAGGGCGTCACTGCTTGGACGCATCAGGAGGCCGAATCCGTCGCGGGTGCGCCGCAGATCACCCGTCCGGGCTCTCCGGCCCCCTTCTCCACCCGTGACCACCCGCGGCGCGCAACTGACCGGCGCGCCCCGCGGGGCCCACGCCTCCATACTGCGCGGTTTAGTCGCCGGGCGATAGCACCGTCGCACGGATGTCGAACGTGGTGTCAGGCGGCCCCCCCGGCCGGACAACCCTGGCTAGCTCGGGGTTGTGCGTTCCGTACCCGCCGGTAAGCGGAGTGTGGTCGGTGAGGACCACCCGTTTGCAGGCGCCTGAAAGTCGTACGCTAAAGTTCACCTCAACACCGCTAGCGGGCGATTAGCTCAGCGGGAGAGCGCTTCGTTCACACCGAAGAGGTCACTGGTTCGATCCCAGTATCGCCCACCCGATAGCCGTGAGAGAGCCCTGATCGCCGGAGTGCGGACGGGGCTTTTTTCGTGACCGCCGCCGGCGCCCCCAGGCCGGGCCGCGTTTTCGCGGCGAGACCCACCAGTCCGGAAACCGGAGTGAACGATCCGTTCGGATCCTCCGTATCAGCTGGCAAGAGCGGTTCGCGCCCCCGCCGCGGGGCTCGCCGAACCTGCCTTCGAACGCTGCCGCCGCGGCGGGTTTCAGTAGAACGCCACCCCGTGGGAGGTCCGATGTGATCCTCGGCACGTCTCTGCGCCTGAGATCGCGTGACAACGCAGCGATGGATGTCACTGTCGGTGGCGGCCGGATCCCGGTGACGGCGCCCGGCGGCTCCCGCCTGGTCCACTGTGGACCACCGGACACCCGTAGTGTCCACAGTAGATTCCGGAGGGCCCCGCTGGGCCGTTCGGCCGAGCTTGGTCCACCCGGGTGCGGGTATCGCCCTGTTCGCTACGGAACGTAATTTTCACGGGGATACGCGCTATTACGCATCGTCCTCATCTTGTTATCTTCCGGCCATTTTCTGGCGGGGATCTCACGCAGCATGTGGCTGGAAATCCTTGTAACACTGCCGAGAGGGTCGCCGATAACTTGCCGTGTGAAGCCTCCGCGGGCTCTGCGCGACCACCGATATGCCGTGACTCTCCGAAGTCATCTCCGGTGACGCTGCGTGCCTGCGGCTCAATTCGATCCAGTCCCCGGGAGGTCAGATGGAAGAGTCGGTGCGGCCTTCGTACACGGTGAGCCAGCCACCGCCGCACATCGACCTCCAGGCCATCCCGCGTCCCGCCAAGCGGGACGACCACCCCGGCGACTCCGGCGGTCCGTCCGCCAAGGCGTGGCCCGCGGCCTGGGAAGCGCGGTACAGAGCCTGGGTCATCGGCAGCGACGTGTTCATCACGCTGCTGGTGATCGCGATCAGCGCGTTCGTCATCGATCGCGTTGCCCCGCACGACATGCACGCCTTCGGCACCATCCTCGCGGTGTTCGTCTCGCTGCCCGCCAGCCGGGCCTGGAGCCCGCGCGTGCTCGGCGAAGGCGCGGAGGAGTACCGCACCCTCGGCCGCGGCTTCCTCACCGCCGCCGTCCTGGTCGCGCTGGGCGGCCTGCTGTTCGGTGCGCTCGAGGTCCAGGTCTGGGTGTTCGTCGTCGTCCCGGCCATCGCGCTGGTCGCCTTCCCGCAGCGCTACCTGCTGCGCCAGGTGCTGCACCGCAAGCGCGCCAAGGGACTCTGCCTGCTGCCGGTGATGGCGGCGGGCAGCCCGGAAACCGTCGCCGACCTGATCGCCCGCACCCGCTCCGAGGTGCACGTCGGCTGGCGCGTCGAGGCCGCCTGCACGTTCAGCGGCCACGGCGCCGACCGCGACAGCGGCGAGATCGACGGCGTCCCGGTGGTCGGGCGGCTGGAGGAGCTGTCCCGGCACGTCCGGCGCGGCGGCTACCGGGTCGTGGCCATCACCGCCGACCAGTACTGGACGCCGAAGCGGCTGCAGCGGCTGGCCTGGGACATGGAGGGCACCGGCGCGGAGATGGTCGTGGCGCCCGTGCTGATGGAGGTGGCCGGGCCCCGGCTCAACGTCACCGGCGTGCTCGGCATGCCCCTGCTGCGGGTCACCGCGCCGATGTTCACCGGCGGGCGCCGCGTGGTGAAGGAGATCGTCGACCGGGCCGGCTCCGCGCTGCTGCTCACCCTGCTGTCCCCGCTGCTGCTGGTGATCGCCGTCGCGATCAAGCTGAACGACCGCGGCCCGGTGATCTACCGCCAGCGCCGCGTCGGCCGCGACGGCGCGACGTTCACCATGCTCAAGTTCCGGACGATGGTCACCAACGCCGACGCGATCAAGCAGTCCCTCGCCGCGGACAACGAAGGCGCGGGTCCGCTCTTCAAGATGAAGCGCGACCCGCGTATCACCCGCGTGGGTGGTTTCCTGCGCCGGTATTCGCTCGACGAGGTGCCGCAGCTGTTCAACGTCCTGTCCGGCAAGATGTCGCTCGTGGGGCCGCGGCCGCCGCTGCCGGAGGAAACCGAGCAGTACCCGCCGGACGCCCGCCGCCGGCTGCTCGTCAAGCCGGGCCTCACGGGCCTCTGGCAGGTCAGCGGGCGCAGCGACCTCACCTGGGCGGAGAGCATCCGCCTGGACCTGCGCTACGTCGAGGACTGGTCGCTCGCCCTGGACCTGGTGATCCTCTGGAAGACCCTCCGCGCGGTGATGGGCGGGCACGGCGCCTACTGACCCGTCTTCGCCGCGCCGCGCACCACGGCCGCCGACTCCCGCCACGGGGAGCCGGCGGCCGTGCCCGTTTCCGGAACATGGGGATACCGGGACCCAGGGACGCCGTGGACGCCCCGGAACTGTCGGTGCTCGCCGGTAAACTGGACACCGGGGGCCGGAGGGCCGCCCTTCGCGCCGCCGCACCCGCCCGGCAGGGCCGCTCCAGTCGCCCAGCGGGGCCGCTGCACACGCTCGGCAAGGCCGCGGCACCGAAGCTCCGGGAACCCCAGCTGCGAGCGACGAGCCCCGCGCCTCCTCGACGTCGCACCGCGCTACCGGCCGTACCCACCACCCCAGGTCCCCGAGCCGCCCGGCCGCCCCAGCACCCCTGTTCGCCGCGAAGACCCGCTCCGCCCGGCCCATCCGGAACGCCCCCGTTCGCCCGGATTACCGGCACCCGAGGAGGCCACCGTGACCCGATCGGCTGACCCGAGCTCACCCGCAGCTGTGATCGGCGCAACTGATTGAACCCGAAATAGTTCAACGCTCAACTGGGTTGCACGGGGTACCGACCCAACGGAAGGAAGCTCAGCCCCATGACCACCTTTGCCGAGCAGACCGAGGCCCTCCAGCTCCCCGCGGACGTGCAGAACCTGCTGTTCCGCGAGGCCCGCACGGCCAACAGTTTCAGCTCCGAGCCGGTGACCGAGGAGCAGGTCCGCGCGATCTACGACCTCGTCAAGTGGGCCCCGACGTCGATGAACACCCAGCCGCTGCGCGCGCTGGTGCTCCGGACCGCCGAGGCGAAGGCCCGCCTGCTCCCGCACATGGCCCCGGGCAACCGGGACAAGACCGAAGCCGCGCCGCTGACCGTCGTGCTCGCCGCGGACGTCGACTTCCACGAGAACATCCCGCAGGTGTTCCCGCACGCCCCGCACGTGAAGGACAACTTCGCCGACGAGCAGGGCCGCGTCGAGTTCTCCAAGCTGAACTCGCTGCTGCAGGTCGGCTACTTCATCATCGGCGTCCGCGCCGCCGGGCTGGCCGCCGGCCCGATGACCGGCTTCGACGCCCAGGGCGTCGACGACGAGTTCTTCGCGGACAAGAAGTGGCGCTCGCTCGTCATCGTCAACGTCGGCAAGCCGGGCGAGAACCCCTGGTTCGATCGGCTGCCGCGGCTCGACTTCGACCAGGTCGTCGAGACCCTCTGACGCGGCTCGGACGGGCCGCCTCCGGAGCCGGAGGCGGCCCGTCCGGCGTTCGCGCCACGCGCGTGAGGCGCGAAGACACCGACGACTAGCATCGACGGCGTCATCTCTGTCACTCCAGCTTGAGGAGCCGATCGTGTCCCAGTCGCCCCCCGTTTCCCCCGTGGCCGCCTCCCGCGTGGTGGTACCGGCGGGCACTACGGCGGGCGCGGCGGTCCGCGAAGCCGGTCTGCCGACCAAGGGCGCGGACACGATCGTCGTCGTCCGCGACGCCGACGGGAAGCTGCGCGACCTCGCCTGGGCGCCGGAAGCCGAGGCCGAGGTCGAGCCGGTCGCGGCGAACACCGAGGACGGCCGCAGCGTCATCCGCCATTCGGCCGCGCACGTGCTCGCCCAGGCCGTGCAGCAGCAGTTCCCGGACGCCAAGCTCGGCATCGGCCCGCCGGTCAAGGACGGTTTCTACTACGACTTCGCCGTCGACAAGCCGTTCACCCCGGAGGACCTGCAGGCGCTCGAAAAGCGCATGAAGCAGATCGTGAAGGGCGCCCAGCAGTTCTCGCGGCGCGTTTTCGACTCCGTCGACGAGGCCAAGAAGGAACTGGCGGACGAGCCGTTCAAGCTCGAACTCGTCGACTTGAAGTCCGAAAAGGACACAGTGGACACGTCCGAGGTGATGGAGGTCGGTGAGGGCGAACTCACCATTTACGACAACCTCGACCCGCGCACCAAGGAACGTGTCTGGAGTGACCTCTGCCGCGGCCCGCACGTGCCGACGACGAAGTTCATCCCGGCGTTCAGGCTCACCCGCGTCGCCGCCGCGTACTGGCGGGGGAGCGAGAAGAACCCGCAGCTGCAGCGGATCTACGGCACGGCGTGGGAGTCGGCCGAGGCGCAGGACGCCTACCTCGAGCGGATCGCCGAGGCCGAGCGCCGCGACCACCGCAAGCTCGGCGCCGAGCTGGACCTGTTCTCCTTCCCCGAGGAGATCGGCTCCGGCCTGCCGGTGTTCCACCCCAAGGGCGGGATCATCCGCCGCGAGCTGGAGAACTACTCGCGCCGCCGCCACGAAGAGGCCGGCTACGAGTTCGTGAACACCCCGCACATCAGCAAGGGCGAGCTGTTCCACACCTCCGGCCACCTGCCCTACTACGCGGACACGATGTTCCCGCCGGTGCAGTTCGACGAGGAGAACTACTACCTCAAGGCCATGAACTGCCCGATGCACAACCTGATCTTCCGCTCGCGCGGGCGGTCCTACCGCGAGCTGCCGCTGCGGCTGTTCGAGTTCGGCACCGTCTACCGCTACGAGAAGTCCGGCGTGGTGCACGGCCTCACCCGCGTCCGCGGGCTGACGATGGACGACTCGCACATCTACTGCACCAAGGAGCAGATGCCGGGCGAGCTCAAGTCGCTGCTCAAGTTCGTCCTCGACCTGCTCGCCGACTACGGCCTTTCCGACTTCTACCTCGAGCTGTCCACCCGCGGGGACTCCGACAAGTTCATCGGCGAGGACTGGGAGTGGGAGGAGGCCACCGAGACGCTGCGGCAGGCGGCGATCGACTCCGGCCTCGAGCTCGTCCCGGACCCGGGCGGCGCGGCCTTCTACGGCCCGAAGATCTCGGTGCAGGCCAAGGACGCCATCGGCCGCACCTGGCAGATGTCGACCATCCAGCTGGACTTCAACCAGAACAAGCGGTTCGAGCTCGAGTACACCGCGCCCGACGGCTCGCGCCAGCGCCCGGTGATGATCCACCGCGCGCTGTTCGGCTCGATCGAGCGCTTCTTCGGTGTGCTGACCGAGCACTACGCGGGTGCGTTCCCGGCGTGGCTCTCGCCGGTGCAGGTGGTCGGCATCCCGATCACCGCCGACCAGGTGGAGTACCTGCAGGACGTCGAGAAGGCGTTGCGCGCCAAGGGGATCCGCGCCGAGGTCGACGCGAGCGACGACCGGATGCAGAAGAAGATCCGCACGCACACCACGCAGAAGGTGCCGTTCATGCTGCTGGCCGGCGCGAAGGACGTCGAGGCGGGCGCGGTGTCGTTCCGCTTCCGCGACGGCGGCCAGATCAACGGCGTGCCGGTGGAGAAGGCGGTGGCGGCGATCGCGGAGTGGGTCGCGCGCCGCGAGAACGCGTCGCCGTCGGCCGACGCGCTGGAGACGATCGTTCGGTGAGTGAGGGTCCCGAGCTCGTCGAGCAGCAGGGCATCGGGGTCCAGGACGCCTTCCAGCGCCTCTGGACCCCGCACCGGATGGCCTACATCAAGGGCCAGGACAAGCCGGACGGCGACGACGAGCCCGGCTGCCCGTTCTGCCGGATCCCCGCGCTGGACGACAAAACCGGCCTGATCGTCGCACGCGGCGACCTCGTGTTCGCGGTGCTGAACCTGTACCCGTACAACCCGGGGCACCTGATGGTGGTGCCGTACCGGCACGTCGCGGACTACACCGAACTGACGGTCGAGGAGACGCGCGAGGTCGCCGAATTCACGCAGCACGCGATGAAGGTCATCCGCGCGGTGTCCGGCGCGCACGGGTTCAACATCGGCCTGAACCAGGGCCACATCGCGGGCGCGGGGATCGCCGCGCACCTGCATCAGCACCTGGTGCCGCGGTGGGGCGGCGACGCGAACTTCATGCCGATCATCGGCCAGACGAAGGTGCTGCCGCAGCTGCTGGGGGAGACGAGGGACCTGCTCGCCGACGGGTGGTAACAGAGTGGTCAGGGACCCTGGTCCGACCGGGGAAAACTCCTGATTGAGTGTTCAACCGAGAGTATGATGGGGTTATGTCCGGAACCCGATGGCTCAGCGACCACGAACAGCGTGTCTGGCGTGAGTTCAACGCGGCCACTCGCATGCTCAGCGCGCACCTCGAAGGCCAGCTGCAGCACGACTCGGGCATGCCGCACACCTATTACGAAGTCCTCGTCGCGCTCTCCGAAGCCGAAGGCCGCCGGCTGCGGATGAGCGAGCTCGCCGACGCGCGGCAGGCGTCCCGCAGCCGCCTTTCGCACGCCGTCGCGCGACTGGAGGCGAACGGGTGGGTGCGGCGCGAGGCGTGCCCGACCGACAAGCGCGGTGCCTGGGCGGTGCTGACCGACGCCGGCTTCGCCGCGCTCGAGGCGGCCGCGCCGGGGCACGTCGAGGCCGTCCGCGAAAGCCTGTTCGACCCGCTGACGCCGGAGCAGGTGACGGCGCTCGGGGAGATCAGCGCGGCGATCCGCCGTCAACTGTCGCCGAAGTGCGCTGCCGCGGTGGCCGCCGAAGAGGCGCGGGAGCACGAGGGCCAGCTCACGAAATCGGGCTGACCCGGGGCGGCGCGTCGGGGCCGCGCACGTGGGTGGATAGGCTGCATTCGCCCACCCGACCCTCGTAGCCAGGTGCCTCGACGAACCGATGCTCAATATCTTCGCGCGTGCCTCCGTCTCCCGCGTCACCGATCCGATCGGCCAGGCGCTGGTTCGCGCCGGGCTGACCCCCAACGTGATGACCGTGCTCGGCACCGCCGGCGCGGTCGTCTGCGCGCTCGCCTTCTTCCCGACCGACCACCTGCTGTGGGGCACCTTCACGGTGTGGGGCTTCGCCATGCTCGACCTGCTCGACGGCGCCATGGCCCGCGCCCGCGGCTACGGCACCCCGTTCGGCGCGGTGCTCGACGCCACCTGCGACAGGCTGGTCGACGGGGCCCTGTTCGCCGCCATCGCGTGGTGGTGCTTCGTCGTCGACGACAACCACCCGGCCGCCGCCGCGGCGCTGCTGTGCCTGGTGCTCGCCCAGGTCATCTCCTACGTCAAGGCCCGCGCGGACGCCTCCGGCCTGCCGGTCGACGGCGGGCTCGTCGAGCGCGCCGAGCGGCTGATCATCGCGCTGGTCGGCACCGGCCTGCACGGCTTCGGCATTCCGTACACCGTGGACGTGACGCTCTGGCTGCTCGCGGTCCTGTCGGTGATCACGCTCCTCCAGCGGACGGCTGCGGTGGCGAAGGCGGCCCGCGAAGCCGCCGGGGAGCAACGGGCATGAGCAAGCTGTCAGAGCGGCTGAGCGCCTTCGGCTACGCGGCCGGGTGGAAGCTCGCCGGCTGGCTGCCCGCCGGGTTCGGCGGCACGGTCTTCTCGCTCGGCGCGGACCTCGCCGTCCGCCACGACGGCGGGGGAGTGCGGCAGCTGCGCGCGAACCTCGCCCGCGTGGTGCCGCAGGCCGACCCGGTCGAGCTCGACGAGCTGACGCGGCGCGCGATGCGCTCGTACGCCCGGTACTGGCACGAGACGTTCCGGCTGCCCTCGATGGACCACAAGGAGGTCAGCGCCAAGGTCGCGGCGTCGATCACCGGGGTGGAAAACCTGGACGCGGCGCTGGCCGAGGGCAACGGCGCGGTGATGGCGCTGCCGCACAGCGGCAACTGGGACGTCGCCGGTGTCTGGCTGGCCGACTACCTCGGCGGCTTCACGACCGTGGCGGAACGGCTGAAGCCGGAGTCGCTCTACCGCCGGTTCGCCGAGTACCGGGAGTCGCTCGGCTTCGAGATCGTGCCGCTCACCGGCGACAGCTCGGCGATGCGCGTGCTGCTGAAGCGCCTGCGCGAAAACAAGGCCGTCTGCCTGGTCGGCGACCGCGACCTGACCACCAGCGGCATCCCGGTGAAGTTCTTCGGCGAGAAGGCCCGCTTCCCCGGTGGCCCGGCGCGGCTGGCGGCGACGACCGGCGCGGCGCTGATCCCGGCCGGCTGCTGGTTCACCGAGGACGGCTGGCAGATCCGGCTGCACCCGCGGATCCGGGTCACCGCGCGGGCCGAGGTCCCGGCCGCGACCCAGGCACTGGCGGACATCTTCGCCGGCGACATCGCCGCGCACCCGGCCGACTGGCACATGGTGCAGAAGTTCTGGCCCGCCGACCTCGAGGCCGCCGAGCAGGCAAGCCTCGAAGAAGCGAGCTGAGCGGTGGCCACGCGGCCGATGCGGGTCGGGATCGTGTGCCCCTACTCCTTCGACGTGCCCGGCGGGGTCCAGGGGCACGTGATCGACCTGACGAAGGCGCTGCTCGCGCGCGGGCACCAGGTGTCGGTGCTGGCGCCCGCCGACGAGGACGCGGAGCTGCCGGAGTTCGTGCACCCGGCCGGGAAGGCGCTGGGGATCCCGTACAACGGCTCGGTCGCGCGGCTGCAGTTCGGCCCGGTGTCCTACGCGCGGGTGCGGCGCTGGATCCGCGAAGGCGACTTCGACGTCCTGCACCTGCACGAACCCGCCGCGCCGAGCCTGTCGCTGCTGGCGCTGCTCATCGCCGACGGCCCGATCGTCGCGACGTTCCACACCGCGACCACGCGCTCGCGCACCCTCTCGGCGTTCCAGCCCGTGCTGCGGCCGCTGCTGGAGAAGATCACCGCGCGGATCGCCGTGTCCGCGCTGGCCCGCCGCGTCCAGGTCGAGCACGCGGGCGGGGACGCCGTGGAGATCCCCAACGGCGTCGACGTCGAGTTCTTCTCTTCGGCACTGCCCCTGCCGGGCTACCCGCGGGCCGGGGGCACGGTCGGGTTCGTCGGCCGGTTCGGCGAGCCGCGCAAAGGCATGGGTGTGCTGCTCGAGGCGCTGCGGATGATTCTGCCGGAGTTCGAGGACCTGCGGCTGGTCGTGGTCGGGCGCGGCGACGAAGAGCAGCTGCGCCGCGACGCCGGGCCGGAGCTGGCCCCGCACCTGGAGCTGCTGGGCCAGGTCGACGACGCCACGAAGGCCCGGGCGTTGCGCAGCGTCGACGTCTACTGCGCGCCCAACACCGGCGGCGAGAGCTTCGGCATGATCCTCACCGAGGCGATGGCGGCCGGGACCCCGGTGCTGGCCAGCGGGCTCGACTCGTTCCGGCGGGTGCTCGACGACGGCCGCGCCGGCCTGCTCGTCGAGACCGGTGACCCGGCCGCGCTCGCGGACGGGCTGCGCGAACTCCTCGGCGACCCGGCACAGCGGGTGTCGCTGGCCGCGGCGGCGGGGGAGCGCGTCACGATGTACGACTGGTCGGTGGTGGCCACGCAGGTGCTGCGCGTCTACGAGACGGCCGTCGCCGCCGACCCGCGGCGGGTCGCGGCGCCGGAGCGGGAGCTCGCCCGGTGAGCGTGCTCGGCTGGCTGCTGCCGCTGCTCGCTCTGGTGGTGGTGCTCGGCGGGCTCTTCCTGGTCGCGACGGCGAACCGGCTCGACCGGCTGCACGTCCGCACGGACGCCGGGTGGGCCGCGCTGGAGTCGGCGTTGGCGCGCCGGGCGGTGGTGGCGCGCGCGGTGGCTTCGGTGCTGGGCTCTCCCGGCCTGCGGACCTGTGCGGAGCGCGCCGAGGCGGCACCGCGGGGCGAGCGCGAAGCGGCGGAGAACGAGCTGACGCTGGAGCTGGGCCGGGTCGACCGGGCGTGCCTGCCGGCCGAGCTGGCCGAGGAGCTGACCGACGCCGAGCACCGCGTGGTGATCGCCCGCCGCGTCCACAACGACGCCGTCCGCGACACGCTGCGGCTGCGGCGGCGCCGGAAGGTGCGGTACTTCCGCCTCGCGGGGACCGCGCCGTTGCCGGAGTACTTCGAGTTCGCGGAGCCGGAGGTCTGACATGTGGTGGGTGGTCGTCGAGGAACAGCGCGGCGGCGGGGACGCGCGCGCCTGGAACGTCACCAAGACGAAGCCGGCCGGAGCGGATCGCGAGCACGCCGACGAGGTGGCGCGGCGGCTGGCGTTCTCGCACGAGCCCGTGCACCCGTCGGCGGTGAAGGAGCGGAAGGTGCTGCGGGTGGGCGACGGGTACCTGGTGATCGCGACCGGCCGGACGCAGACGTTCCACTTCCGCGTGACGCTCGGCGAGACCGTGGCGGAACCGGCATGACCTGGTGGGTGGTCGTCGAGGAGCAGCGCACCTCGGAGCGGAACTGGACGATGTCGGAGCGGTACTCCTTCACCGACCAGGAGACCGCCGAAGCGGAGGCGCTGCGGCTGGCGCGTGAGTACGAGCCGGCCTACCCGTGGTCGCCGAAGTCGCGGAAGGTGCTGCGGGGCCCGGGCGGGTACGTGGTGATCGTCGAGGGCCGGACGTCGACGTTCCACTTCCGGCTGAGCGTGCTCGAAGAGATCTGAACCGCCGCGGGCTTCGCCGCGTCGGACCGGCATGAGTACGTGGTGGGTGGTCATCGAAGAGCAGGGCGGCGCGGGAGACGGGCGCGGCTGGGGCGTCGCCGACGCGGCGGGGTACCCGGACCGCGACACCGCGTTCGGCGAGGCGTTCCTGCTGGCCAAGCAGCACCGGCCGCCGCGGCCGTCGTCGCCGCAGAAGCGGGTCGTGCTGCGGATCAGCGACGGGTATCTGGTGCTGGTGAAGGGCAGGACGGACGTGTGGCAGTTCCGCGTGACGGTGGGCGAGCAGGCCGGCGGCTGACACACTGGGCGGCATGAGTGAGACCTGCGACGTCGCGCACGGCACGGCTCCGGCCGACCCGGGAGTGCGGACCCTGGTGGCGGTGTTCGCGTCGCCGGTTTCCCGGTTCCTGCTGAAGTTCGCGAAGGACCTCGGTTACCACGTCGCGCTCTACGAGGCCGATCCCGCCCGCGTCACCGACGTGCCCGAGGGCTTCGAGGCGGACACCGTGCTGCCGCCGCTCGACGCGTCCGCGGACGTGGTCGTCACCGACCACCACCGGCCCGAGCTGGGGCCGGTGCTGAAGGCCGCGCTCGAGGGGAACCCGCGGTGGGTGGGCGTGCTCGGCAACCCGCGTCACCCCGGTCCGCACGTGGCGGCGCTGCAGGGCCTCGGCGTGCCGGAGGCCGACATCGCCCGCGTGCACCGCCCGGTCGGGCTGAACATCGGCTCCCGCACCCCGCCGGAGATCGCCCTGGCCACCCTCGCGGGCCTGCTCGCCGACCGCAACGACCGCCCCGGCGGCTTCGACTTCTGACCCGACGCGGTCGTGAGTGGTAAGGAGAGTTCCAACCCGCCTTACCACTCACGAGCGGGTCAGTGGACGGCCATTCCTTCCGGCATCGGCTCGAACCGGGCGTGGCGGCGGGTGAACGTGGCCGTGCCCGAGGTCATCGAACGCAGGTCGATCAGGTAGCGGACCAGTTCCGTGGCGGGGACCTCCGCGCGGATCACCGTCCGGCCACCCTCGCCCGCCTCGGTGCCCAGGACACGGCCGCGGCGGGACGAGAGGTCGCCCAGCACGGTGCCCAGGTGCTCGTCCGGCAGCCGGATCGCCACTTCCTCCAGGGGCTCCAGCATCGTGAGGTGGCCGTTCGCCGCGGCCTCCCGCAGGGCCAGCGCGCCCGCCGTCTGGAACGCCGCGTCCGAGGAGTCGACGCTGTGCGCCTTGCCGTCGACCAGGGTGACCTTGACGTCGACCACCGGGTGGCCGTCGGCGAGGCCGCGCGCCAGCTGGGCCCGCACGCCCTTCTCCACGCTGGGGATGAACTGGTGCGGCACCGCGCCGCCGACGACCTTGTCCACGAACTGGAACCCGCCGCCGCGCGGCAGCGGTTCGACCTCGATGTCGCAGACGGCGAACTGGCCGTGCCCGCCGGACTGCTTCACGTGCCGCCCGTGGCCCTTGGCCGGCTTGCTGAACGTCGAGCGCAGGCTGATCTTCACCGGTTCGGTGTCGACGTCGGCGCCGCCCGCGCGCAGCCGCGAGAGCACGACGTCGGCGTGGGCCTCGCCCATGCACCACAGCACCAGCTGGCCGGTCTCGGCGTTGCGGTCCAGGCGCAGCGTCGGGTCGCCGGCGACGAGCCGGGAAAGGTTGCGGGCCAACGTGTCCTCGTCGCTGCGGGTCTTCGCGACGACCGCCACCGGCAACAGCGGTTCCGGCATCGCCCAGGGCTCCATGAGCAGCGGGTCGTCGGGGGAGGAGACGGTGTCGCCGGTCTCGGCCGAGCCGACCTTCGTCAGCGCGCAGAGGTCGCCCGCGACGCAGAAGGGCACTTCCCGCAAGGAAGAGCCGAGCGGGGAATAGAGGTGCGCGACGCGCTCGTCGGCGTCGTGGTCCTCGTGACCGCGCTCGGCGAGGCCGTGCCCGGACACGTGCACCGGACGTTCGGGCCGCAGCGTCCCGGAAAACACCCGGACGAGGGACACCCGGCCGACGTAGGAGTCCACCGCCGTCCGGACGACCTCCGCGGCGAGGGGGCCCGCGGGGTCGGCGGTGATCGCGGCGTGCTCGCCGCCGTCCGGCGTGGTGACCGCGGGGGGCCGGTGCTCCAGCGGGGAGGGGAACGCGCGGACGATGCCGTCGAGCACCTCGGCCAGGCCGATCCCGCTGGTCGAGCACACCGGGATGACCGGGTGGAAGGACCCGCGGGCGACCGCGGTCTCCAGGTCGGCGATGAGGGTGGCTTCCGGGATTTCCTCGCCGGCGAGGTAACGGTCCATCAAGGACTCGTCCTCGCTCTCGGCGATGATCCCTTCGATCAGCTCGTTGCGTGCCTCGGCCATCCGCGCCAGCTCGGCGGCGGCGGGCTCGCCGACCGTCGGCGGGTACCCGCCGGAGTAGTCGAAGTACCGCTGGGTGATCAGCCCGACCAGGCCGTCGCCCGCCGGGAGGTACAGCGGCAGCACGCCGGCGCCGAACGCGGCCTGGCAGGCGGCGATCTCGGCCGTCGCGTCGGCCCGGTGGTGGTCGAGCCGGGAGACGACGACCGCGCGCGGCATCCCGACCGCGGCGCACTCCTCCCACACCGCGACCGTCGCCGCGTCGACGCCCTCGGCGGCGGAGACGACGAACAGCGCCGCGTCGGCCGCCCGCAGCCCGGCCCGCAGCTCCCCGACGAAGTCCGCGTACCCGGGCGTGTCGATCAGGTTGATCTTGTGGCCCTGGTGCAGCACCGGTGCGACCGAGAGGCCGACCGAGCGCTGCTGGCGGACCGCCGCCGGGTCGTGGTCGCACACCGTCGTGCCGTCGACCACCGAGCCCGCCCGCGGCACCGTGCCGGAGGCGGCGAGCAGGGCTTCGGCGAGGGTGGTCTTCCCGGACCCGGCCGGGCCGACGAGCACGACGTTGCGGACCTTGGCGGGGTCGTCCACAGCGACGGCGGCCCCGGTGTCGGCGTTCTTGGCTTGTTTGTCGGCCATGACGACTCCTCGGCGAACGGCTGGTGTACGGGATGTGTCCTCGATCACACACCCGCTACCCTGGTCACGGCAAGGCAAGGCCCCCGGGACCAGCCGAATGCCCCGGGGCCCGGGCAGGCGGGAGCGGCATGAACAGGCAGGTGTTCCCGTCGTCGGCCGACTGGGAGCGGCTGCGCGGCCGGCTGACCGGGCCCCTGTTCCGGCCGGGCGAACCGGGCTACGCGACCGCGCGGCGGTGCTTCTTCACGATGTTCGACGACCGGAGACCGGCCGCCGTCGTCGGCGCGATGCGCGTCGAGGACGTCCAGGCCGCCGTCGGCTTCGCGGCCCGGCACGGCTTGCCGGTCGCCGCCCGCGGCGGCGGGCACAGCTACCCCGGCTATTCCACTGTGGACGGCGGGATCGTGGTGGACCTCGGCCGGTTCTCCGGCATCGAGGTGCGCCCGGACGGGCGGGCCGTGCTCGGCGGCGGGACCCGGCTGGGACCGGTCGCGGCGGCGCTGGCCGCCGCCGGCCGCGTCCTGCCCGCGGGCCTCTGCGGAGCCGTGGGCATCGCCGGACTCGCCCTCGGCGGCGGAATCGGCGTGGTCGACCGCAAGTACGGGCTGACGTGCGACCACCTCGAAGCGGCGCGGATCGTCACCGCCGACAGCCGGGTGCGCACGGTTTCGGCGACGGCGGAACCGGATCTGTTCTGGGCGCTGCGCGGCGGGGGCGGCGGGAACTTCGGGATCGTCACCGCGTTCACCTTCCGGACCGTCCCGGCCACCGACCTCGCCACCTACTCGCTGGAGTTCCCGGCCGCCGCGCGGGCCGCGTTGTTCGGCGCCTGGCAGGACTGGCTGCCCGGGATGCCGGACGAGCTGTGGTCCGGCATCGAGTTCGCGCCCGGCCGCACCGCGCTCGCCGGGACCTTCGCCGGTCGCGAAACCCGGCTGGCCGGCCTGCTGGACGACCTCGTCCGCCGGATCGGCACCCGGCCGTCCGCCCGGCGGACCCGGGAGCTGGACCACCTGAGCGCGGTGCGCTCCTTCGACGTCCGGGACTCCCGGCCGGGGCTTCGCGAGGCCTACACCGGCACCTCGCGCATGCTGACGCGGCCGGCCGCCGACCCGGCGGCGGTGACCGAGGTGGTGACCCGCGACCCGGGCGTCACCACGCTGATCGACTCCGCCGGCGGCGCGATCGCCCGCGTCGGCGCCCGCGAAACGGCGTTCCCGCACCGGTCCGCGCTGGCGAGTTTCCAGTTCCTGCACGACGCCGCGCCCGAGGACGGCGGCGAAGCCGGGGCCCGGCGCGCGCTGGCCGCCGTGCGCGACGGGCTGGGGCCGGAGTTCGGCACCACCGGGTACGTCAACTACCTCGACCCGGACCTGCCGGACTGGGCGCAGGCGTACTACGGGGTGAACCTGCCGCGGCTGCGCGCGATCGCCCGGAAGTACGACCCGGACGGGGTTTTCGCCTTCCCGCAAGGGCTCTCCGGGACCCGCTCGACTGTCCACACGGGAGCGTCCTAGACTGCGCCGGATCCCGCCGGCAGGAGGCAGCGTTGCTCGACCTGGCATTCTCCACAGAGGACCTGGCGCACACCCGGTTCGCGTTCTCCCCGGCCTGGGAGATCGTCGCCAGCGTCCGCGTCCTCAACGCCCCGGGGCAGCACGCCCTGCACCTGCCGTGGATCAAGCGCGCCACCGCGGCGCTCGACGAGGCCGGCCTGGACATCGGGCTGCTGCGCGAGCTCGTCCCGCCGCGGCACCTGCCCGGGTTCCTGGCCGGGACGCCGTCGACGCCGCTGCCCGAACTGGCCGACGAGCTGGCCGACCTGCGGGACGTGCCCGCCCGCCTGGTCCGGCGCGAACTGGACGCGATGAGCGGGCCGCGTTCGCCCGCGCTGAACCGGTTCCACCGCGAGCCGGAGGCGGGACTGGAGCGGCTCGCGACGCTGATGGAGCGGTACTGGCAGCTCGTGCTGGCCCCCGACTGGCCGCGGATCCGCGCCCTGCTCGAAGCCGACGTGCTGTACCGGTCCCGGCTGCTGGCCCAGGGCGGGGCCGCCGAGCTGTTCAACGACCTCACCCCGCTGGTCCGCTGGCGGGGCGGCACGCTCACGGTGGCGCACCGGCACCTGCACGCCGCCGTCCCGCTCGACGGGCGCGGTCTCGTGCTGGTGCCCTCGGCGTTCGTCTGGCCGCGGGTGTTCTCGAAGACCGACGCGCGCTGGCAGCCGGTGCTGCGCTACCCGCCGCGCGGGATCGCCACGCTGTGGGAGACCGGCACGGCCACCGCACCCGGCGCGCTGGCCGCCGTGGTGGGCCGCGGCCGCGCGATGCTGCTGGCCGAACTGGCCGCCCCGGCGTCGACCGCCGAACTGGCCCGCCGGACCGGGCTGAGCGCCGGCGCGGTGTCGCAGCACCTCGGCGTACTCCAGGCTGCGGGCCTGGTCAACCGGCATCGTGCCGGACGTCACGTGCTCTACGTGCGCAGTTCGCTCGCGGAAGCCCTGGTCGCGGGCACCGGCGAAGTGGACTGCTGAGATACCCGCGTACTGGCCTGCTTGAAGGGTCCACCGCGGTCCTACCCTCGGACTCGTCACCCCCTGTTCTCCTTGTGGAAAGGCCTCGTCGTGTCCGAGCAGCAGCCCACCCCCTCCAGCGGCACCGTCCAGTCCGTCACCGGCACCGCCAAGGTGAAGCGCGGCATGGCCGAGATGCTCAAGGGCGGCGTGATCATGGACGTGGTCACCGCCGATCAGGCCAAGATCGCCGAAGACGCCGGCGCGGTCGCGGTGATGGCCCTCGAGCGCGTGCCCGCCGACATCCGCGCCCAGGGCGGCGTCGCCCGGATGAGCGACCCCGACCTGATCGACGGCATCATCGAGGCCGTCTCGATCCCGGTGATGGCCAAGGCCCGCATCGGCCACTTCGTCGAGGCGCAGGTCCTGCAGTCCCTCGGCGTCGACTACGTGGACGAGTCCGAGGTCCTCACCCCGGCCGACTACGCCAACCACATCGACAAGTGGGCGTTCACCGTCCCCTTCGTCTGCGGCGCGACCAACCTCGGCGAGGCGCTGCGCCGGATCACCGAGGGCGCGGCGATGATCCGCTCCAAGGGCGAGGCCGGCACCGGTGACGTCTCCAACGCGACCACGCACATGCGGAAGATCCGGCAGGAGATCCGCCGCCTGCAGAACCTGCCCGAGGACGAGCTGTTCGTCGCGGCGAAGGAGCTGCAGGCGCCGTACGAGCTGGTGCGCGAGGTGGCCGAGGCGGGCAAGCTGCCGGTGGTGCTGTTCACCGCGGGCGGCATCGCCACCCCGGCCGACGCGGCGATGATGATGCAGCTCGGCGCCGAGGGCGTGTTCGTCGGCTCGGGCATCTTCAAGTCCGGCAACCCGGCCCAGCGCGCCGAGGCGATCGTCAAGGCGACGACGTTCTACGACGACCCGGACGTCCTGGCCAAGGTCTCGCGCGGCCTCGGCGAGGCGATGGTCGGCATCAACGTCGAGGAACTGCCGGAGCCGCACCGCCTCGCCGAGCGCGGCTGGTGACGTTCTAACCCTCGGGGTAGAAGAGGAACAACGTGCAGCCGGTGGCACTGGCGGGCACGTGCCAGGAGCCGGCCGGGGCGTGCAGGAACGTTCCGGCCGGATGGCTCCGGGCGCCGTCGTCGAAGGTGCCTGCGACGACGTAGACCTCTTCCGGGCCGGGCTCGTGCACGTCCCGGTGCGGCCAGGACGTGCCGGGGTCCATTTCCAGGACGCCGGCGTGGGCGCCGTTCGCGCCCGTCCACAGTGGACGAAGCCGGACACCGGGGAACAGCTCGCGCACGGGAGCGTCGGCGACGGACACGGACGTGTAGCCCTCCTGGGCGAGGATTTCCGGATGCATGGCACCACCGTGCCGGGGGCCGCCGCGGCGGGACAGCGTCCGGAACGACACCGTGGGGTACTTTCCTGCCATGCATCGCGTGGTGGCCCTCGTGCGGCCGGTGCAGTCGACGTTCGAGCTCGGCGTCGCCGCCGAGGTGTTCGGGACCCCGCGGGCGGGGATTCCGGGGCACTACGCGTTCGAGGTGTGCGCCGAGACGCCAGGGCCGGTCGCGACGACGGCCGGGTACGCGATGGCCGTTCCGCACGGCCTCGAGGCGCTGGAGGCCGCGGACACCGTGCTCGTCCCGGGCTGGGCGCCGGTGGAGGCGCCGCTGCCGGCCGGCGTGCGGCGGGCGCTCCTCGCGGCGCACGCGCGCGGCGCACGGCTCGTCACGATCTGCTCGGGGGTGTTCGCGCTGGCCCGCACGGGACTGCTGGACGGCCGTTCGGCGACGACGCACTGGGCGCGGGCCGACCAGCTGCGGCGGGAGTTCCCGAAGGTGAGCGTGGAACCGGACGTCCTCTACGTCGACCACGGCGACGTCGCCACGAGCGCCGGGGCGGGCGCCGGCTTCGACCTGTGCCTGCACCTGGTCCGGAAAGACCACGGAGCCGCGTACGCGGCCCTGCTCGCGCGGCACATGGTGCTGCCGCCGCACCGCGAAGGCGGCCAGGCGCAGTACGCGCCGCCGCCCGATCCGGCCGACGGCGAACTGGACGGCCTGCTGGAGTGGGCCGGTGCGCGCCTCGGCACGCCGTTGTCGGTGGGGGAGCTGGCCGCGCACCTGAACGTTTCCCCGCGGACGCTGGCCCGGCGCTTCGCCGACCGGCTCGGGACGAGCCCGGGCGCGTGGCTGCTGGCCCGCCGGGTGGCGGCGGCGCGCACGCTGCTCGAGGAGACGGACCTGCCGGTGGAGGCGATCGCGGCCCGCGTCGGCCTGGCCTCGGCGGTCAACCTGCGGCGCCGGTTCCGCGAGCGCGTCGGCACCACACCGGGTGCTTACCGGCGGGCGTTCCGGGCGCCGTAGAAGTCGTTCCGGCCGGCGGGCCCCGTGGACGGCGCGTCCACGGGGCCGGTCCGGCTTCAGGGAATGAGCACGATCTTGCCGCGCGAGTGGCGGCGCAGCAGGTCGCGGTAGGCCGCGCGGACCTCGGCGAGCGGGTAGGTGGCGGCGATCGGGACCTCCAGTTCGCCCGCCTCCACCAGCTTGACGAGCTCGCCCAGCACCTCGACGGTCGCGGATCCGGCCATGCCTTCGGCCTTGACACCGGTGCGCGCCGCGCCGGCGAAGTCGATGATCGTGTTGATCCGGTCCTTCGCCACGCCGAGTTCCAGCGCCAGGTCGAGGTAGCCGTCGCCGAAGTTGTCGATGAACGCGTCGACGCCGTCCGGCGCGGCCGCGCGGATCCGGTCCCGGACGCCGTCGCCGTAGGTCACCGGCAGCACGCCGTGCGCCCGCAGCCAGGCGTGGTTGGCCGCACCCGCCAGGCCGATGACGGTGGCGCCGGCGTGACGCAGCAGCTGCACGGTCAGCGAACCGACCCCGCCCGCGGCGCCCGCGACGACGACCGTGTCGCCCGGCCCGGCCCCGACGGCCCGCACGTTCGCGTGCGCCGTGGTGCCCGCGACGAACAGCGAACCGGCGACCTCCCACGGCACCGACGGGGGACGCGGCACGAGGTGCGCTGCCGGGACGGCGACCAGCTCGGCGTGGCTGCCGCGGGTGTCCACCCAGCCGATCACCTCGTCGCCGGGGGACCACGTGCGGACCGCCGAGCCGACCTCCTCGACCACACCGGCCAGGTCGCTGCCCTCGCCGGACGGGAACGTCGCCGGCCAGCGCTCGTGGAGCGCGCCGATCCGGATCGTGTTCTCGCCTGGGTTGATCCCGGCGGCCCGCACGCGCACCAGCACCTCGCCGGCCGACGGCGACGGCCGGGGCACGTCCCGCACCTCGAGGACGTCGATGTCGCCGTAGTTGTCGAACCGCACTGCCTGGGGCATCTCGCCCCTCCTTCCGGATTCCTGGTTGCCGAACCCAGGAAACCCGAGTCACAGGTCATGATCCATGCTGGATTCGCGCGAAAAAATATGCGATCGTCTCATGGCGTGGACGTCCTCACAGATCTGCTGCAGCGCTCGAGGGCCCGCGGCGCCGCGTTCTCGCACTCGACGGCGCGCGGCGATTGGGGCATCGAGTTCCCCACCGGCGCCAAGCTCGCGATCCACGGCATCCTCGGCGGCGAGGCCTTCGCGTGGACCGAAGACCCGGCGCGCGCCCGCCACGTGCTGCCCGGCGACGTCGTCGTGGTCCGCGGCCCGGTGCGGCAGTTCATGGCCCACACGCCGGGCGCCGGTGTCGAGCCGTTCCTGTACCACCCGGCCGACGCGGGCGCGGGCCCGCGCCGCATGAGGTTCGGTGCGGAAGCGGGTGACCCGACCACGTTCTTCTGCGGCGCGTACACCTTCGACGGCGAGCTCTGTGCGGGGCTGCTGGCCGGGCTGCCGGACCTGACCGTGGTGCGCCCGCGGGCCGGGTCGAGCCTGCGGGCGATCCTCGACGTGTTCGCCGCCGAGATCCTCGGTGACGCGCCGGGGCAGCAGGCGCTCCTGGACAGCTTGCTCGACGTCGTCCTGGTGCAGGTGCTGCGCGAACAGCTCGCCGCCGACGTGCAGACCGCGCCCGCGTGGTTCCGCGCGATGGACGCCCCGGCGGTCGGCGCCGCGCTGCGCGCGGTCCACGAGGCGCCGGCCCGCGCGTGGACGGTCGCGGACCTCGCCGAAGAGGCGTCGCTCTCGCGCGCGACCTTCGCCCGGCGGTTCACCGGGCTGCTCGGCGTGGCCCCGCTGACCTACGTCGCCGACTGGCGCATGGCGCTGGCGCGCGAGCAGCTGCGCGACGGCGACGCCGGTCTCGCCGCGATCGCGCACTCGCTGGGCTACTCGTCGGAGTTCGCGTTCGCTGCGGCGTTCAAACGCCACCACGGGACGCCGCCCGGACGCTGGCGCGCGTCGAAGGCGGGCACGGTGCCTCAGATGTACTCGGAGATTTCGACGCCGTAGGTGCCCGGCTCCAGGGCTTCGAAGATGTGCGGGACGTCGCCGGGGTAGCAGATGTAGTCCCCGGGCAGGAGTTCTTCCGGGTCGTCCATGACGCCGATGCGGGCGCGGCCGGCGCACAGCACGATGTGCTCGACCACCCCGCTCATGTGCGGGTCGGAACGCCGGGGCGTGCCCGGCTCGCCCCGCACCACGTAGATGTCGCGGCGGGCGCCGGTGGGGCAGGCCGACAGCAGCGTGCACGCGTAGTCGGAGTGCTCGGCGAAGACCGTCGGTCCCTTGCCCGCGCGGACCACCCGGACTTTGGGGCGTTCCGGTTCGACGAGCCGGGAAAAGGGTACGTCGAGAGCGACGCCGAGGGCCCAGAGCGTCTCGACGCTCGGGTTGCCGGTGCCCGACTCGAGCTGCGAGAGCGTCGACTTGGCCAGGCCGGCGCGGCGCGCGACCTCGGTCAGGGAAAGCCCGGCGCGGGTCCGTTCGCGGCGCAGCGACGCCGCGATGATCTCCAGCGGCGCCCCGGTGGCTTCCTGAGACATGCTGTTCGCTCCATCGGTCGTTCTGTTCGCCTTGACGAACACGGCGGCCTGTGTTCACCATAGAACACATGCGTTCGATATGGCGAACACTCGATCGGGGCCTCGCCCGTGACATCGGCCTGGTCTGTCTCGCCGATTGTCTCGTGGGCGTCTCCTACGGCGCCATCGCGGTGAGCTCCGGCTTCCCGCTGTGGCTGCCGATGCTGATGTCGCTGCTGGTCTTCGCCGGGGCGTCGCAGTTCATGTTCATCGGGATCGTGGCCGCGGGCGGCAACCCGTTCGCCGCGGTGCTGGCCGGCCTGCTGGCCAACGCGCGCCACCTGCCGTTCGGCTTCGCGGTCGGCGACGCGGTGGGACGGCGCCGGGTGACCCGGGCGATCGGCAGCCACCTGATGAGCGACGAGACGGTGGCGTTCGCGATGGCCCAGGACGCCGCCCCGCGCCGCCGCGCGGCCTACTGGGCGTGCGGGCTGGGCATCTTCGTCTTCTGGAACACCGGCGTCCTGGTCGGCGCGTATGCCGGGACGGCGATCAGCGACACGGACGCGTTCGGCCTGGACGCGGCGTTCCCGGCGGTGCTGCTGGCGCTGGTGCTGCCCTCGCTGCGTGACAAGGCGGCCCGGCTGCCGGTGCTGATCGGGGTGCTGGTCGCCCTGGTCGCGACGCCGTTCCTGCCGGCCGGGCTGCCGGTGCTGCTCGCGCTGGCCGGCGTGCTGGCCGGGGTGGCGGCCAAGGATCCCGAGCTGGAGGAGGCCCGCTGATGGACGGGACGGAACTGCTGGTCGCGACCGCGGTGCTGGCGGTGGGCACGTTCGCGTTCCGGTTCGCCGGGCCGGTGCTGCGCAGCCGGGTGAAACTGACGCCGCGGGCGGAGCGGCTGATGGCCCTGGCGGCGGTGGTGCTGCTGGCGGCGCTGGTGGCGGTGAGCGCGCTGACGGAGGGGCACGGGTTCGCGGGCATCGCCCGGCCGGCCGGGGTGCTGGTGGCCGGGGTGCTGGCGTGGCGGAAGGCGCCGTTCGCGCTGGTGGTGGTGGCCGCCGCGGCGACGGCGGCCCTGCTGAGGCTGGCCGGCGTCCCCTGACGGCCCGGCTCGACGTGCGGAAAAGGGCGGCACCCGTGATCAGGCGGGCATCACTCGTGATCCAGGAGGCATCTCGCGTGATCCGAGGGGCATCACGGTGATGCCCGCTCAATCACGGGTGATGCCCCACGGGACACGGGTGATGCCCGCTCGATCACGGGTGATGCCCGCCCGGGCACGCCGGGCCGGGCCTGACCTGCCGGGGAGTGCCCGGGCGAGGGCGTCTAGGCTGATGAGAAGGTCTTTCGGGAGGTCGGGTGGCAGGAGTGTCTTCGGAACCGGTCATCGGTGTGCTCGCCATGCAGGGTGCCGTGCGCGAGCACGTCGCCATGCTGGCCGAAGCGGGCGCGCGCGCCGTGCCCGTCCGCCGGGCCGCCGAACTCTCCGAAGTGGACGGTTTGGTGCTGCCCGGCGGCGAGTCCACCACCATGTCGCGGCTGCTGGAGAGCTTCGAACTCCTCGAGCCGCTGCGAGCGCGGATCGCCGAGGGGCTGCCCGCGTTCGGCTCGTGCGCCGGGATGATCCTGCTGGCGCGGCAGACCCTCGACGGGCGGCCCGACCAGCAGCAGCTCGGCGGGCTCGACGTCGTCGTCCGGCGCAACGCCTTCGGCAGGCAGGTCGACTCCTTCGAGGCCGACCTGGACTTCGCGGGGATCGCCGACCGGCCCGTGCACGCGGTGTTCATCCGCGCTCCCTGGGTCGAGAAGGCCGGTGACGGCGTCGAGGTGCTGGCCACCGTCAGCGGCGTGCCCGGCGTGGACGGCGACACCGCTAGGATCGTCGCGGTCCGGCAAGGGGCGGTGCTGGCGACCGCGTTCCACCCGGAACTGACGCCCGACGTGCGGGTGCACCGGCTGTTCGTCGACCTCGTGCGAAAGGCTGCCTGAGACGCGGTGCCCGGCCGGGGTACGGAACAGATGGAGGAGAGATGAGCGGCCACTCCAAGTGGGCCACCACGAAGCACAAGAAGGCCAACCTCGACGCGAAGCGCGGCAAGCTCTTCGCGCGGTTGATCAAGAACATCGAGGTGGCCGCCCGCACGGGCACCGGTGGTGGCGACCCGGATGGCAACCCCACGCTCTACGACGCCATCCAGAAGGCGAAGAAGAACTCGGTCCCGCAGGACAACATCGAGCGCGCCCGCAAGCGCGGCGCCGGTGAAGAGGCCGGTGGCGCCGACTGGCAGACCATCACTTACGAAGGCTACGGCCCGAACGGCGTCGCCGTCCTGATCGAGTGCCTCACCGACAACCGCAACCGCGCCGCGTCGGAGGTCCGCACCGCTTTGACGCGCAACGGCGGTTCGCTCGCCGACCCCGGCTCGGTGGCCTACCTGTTCAACCGCAAGGGCGTGGTGCTCATGCCCAAGGGTGACGCGGCCGAGGACGACGTCCTCATGGCGGTCCTCGACGCGGGCGCCGAAGAGGTCAACGACCTCGGCGAGAGCTTCGAAATCGTCTCCGAGGCGACCGACCTGGTGCCGGTTCGCAAGGCACTGCAGGACGCCGGCTTCGAATACGAGTCGGCCGACCTGACGTTCCTGCCGTCGGTCAGCGTGCCGCTCGACGCCGACGGCGCGAAGAAGGTCTTCAAGCTCATCGACGCCCTCGAAGACTGCGACGACGTCCAGAACGTTTACGCCAACTTCGATGTCTCCGACGAGGTGCTAGCCGAAGTCGGCTGAGTTTTCCCTTGCGCGGCAACGCTCTCGTGCCCGGGCCGGAAACTTTTCCGGCCCGGGCACTGGGCTGAAGGCGGGCCGTCGGGCACAATGTGCGCCGTGACCTCGACGACCCCCGCCGCTGCCGCCGACATCACCGCCGAGCTGTCCGCGGAAGAACTGCGCCTCATCGAATGGATCGAGGGGCAGGCGAAGGAACGCGGCAACGCCGTCATCAGCGTCGCCGCCGACGACGAAGGGGCAGGCTACTGCTTCACCGCCTGCGCGTGGGCGCTGCACAACGTGCCGGAGGCGGTCGTGGTCGGGCTGCCCGGCCAGATGGGTCAGGTGCTGCTCGACGCCTACGTCGACCGCGCCGCCAACGGCGAGATCTTCGAGGTCGGCAAGCGCTACGACGACTTCTTCGAAGGCGTCCCGGTGGTTCTCGAGCGCGTTCACAAGGGGCACTACCCCGAGTACTTCGGCACCGCGTTCCTCATCTACCCGGACGGCGACTTCCCGGCGCTGCAGCTGATCGTCGCGACGCCGGAGGGCAAGTTCCCCTGGCACCCGGACGCGCCCGAGGGCTTCGCGCGGTGGCAGCCGGTGCTGACCGGGAGCGGCGACCCCGAGAGCTGGACCCCCGGCGTCGATGGTCCCTAGCACCGGCCCCTAGAACTTCCGCAGGTCGGCGGCCGCTTCCGGATACCGCCGGGCCAGTTCCGCGGCGGGCGCGAACTCGACGCAGTCGTCGGTGTAGGGCGGCACGACGACGGTGCCCAGCAGGCTCCACGCGCCACGGGTGACGGTGGCCTGCCACGTCCCGGCGGGCACGACGACCTGCGGGCGCTGCCCGGCGGCGACGTCGGTGCCCAGCACCGGCCGCTCGACCGAGCCGTCCGGGTGCAGCAGCAGCATCTGCGCCGGCGCGCCCGCGTGGTGCGCGTAGACCTCGACCCGGTCGAGGCGGTGCGGCGCGGAGCGTTCGGGCGCGACGAGCAGGTAGTAGATCGCCGACCCGTCGGCCGAGCGCCAGCTCTGCGCCCACTGCCCGCCTTCGACCGGCAGGGGTTGAAGTCCCAGGTGGGTGACGAAATCCGCTGGCTCCGGCATGTCCTCCATCCTGCCGCAGACGCGCCCAGTAGCCTGCAACCTCGAACTGGTGTTCGCGGCGGAAGGAATGCGGGTGCGCGTGCTCGGGGTCGACCCCGGTCTGACCAGGTGCGGCCTCGGGGTGGTCGACGGCGGCAAGGGCCGGGCCGTCCGCTGCGTCGCCGTCGACGTCGTGCGGACGCCGGCGGACGCCGACCTGGCCCACCGCCTGCTCGGCATCTCCGACGAGGTCGAACGGTGGATGGACAAGTACAAGCCGGCCGCGGTCGCGGTCGAGCGCGTCTTCGCCCAGCACAACGTCCGCACCGCGATGGGGACCGCCCAGGCCGGCGGCGTGGTCGCGCTCGCCGCCGCCCGCCGGGGGCTGCCCGTCGTGTTCCACACCCCGAGCGAGGTCAAGGCCGCCGTCAGCGGCTCCGGCCGCGCCGACAAGGCCCAGGTCACCGCGATGGTGATGCGCCTGCTCAACCTCGAAGTCGCGCCGAAGCCCGCCGACGCCGCGGACGCCCTCGCCCTGGCCATCTGCCACCTCTGGCGGGAACCGATGCGGGCCCGGCTCGCCGAAGCCGAGGCCCGCGCGGCCGAAATGGCCCGCACGCACAAGGCCCGGCTCGCCGCGGCCGCGAAACAAGCCAAGCACCCTGGAGCAGCACGATGATCTCGTCGGTACGCGGAGAAGTCCTGTCGGTCGGTCTCGACCACGTCGTGGTCGAGGTCGGCGGGGTCGGCTTCGCCGTGCAGGCCACCCCGGCCACCCTCGCGACCCTGCGCCGCGGGGAAGAGGCCCGCCTGCACACCGCGCTCGTCGTCCGCGAGGACTCGCTGACGTTGTTCGGCTTCGCCGACGCCGACGCGCGCGAGCTGTTCGGGCTGCTGCAGACGGTGTCCGGCATCGGGCCGCGGCTGGCGCTGGCCACCCTCGCGGTGCTGGACCCGGACAAGCTGCGGGCCGCGCTGGTCGAAGGCAACATCACCGTGCTCACCTCGGTGCCCGGCATCGGCCGCAAGGGCGCCGAACGGCTCACCCTCGAACTGCGCGACAAGGTCACCGCGCTCGGCGGCGCGGGCGACGCCCCGGCCGTCACCGCCCCCGGCGCGCTGCGGGCCGAGGTCGTCGAAGCACTGGCCGGGCTCGGTTTCCCGGCGAAGCAGGCCGAGCAGGCCGTGGACAAGGTCCTCGCCGACGGTGACGGCCACACCACCTCCAGCGTGCTGCGCGCCGCGCTGGCCACCCTCGGCCGGAAGCGGTAGGCCGCGCCGTGGAGTATGAAGCGGTGGACGAGGAAGAAGCCCTGTCGGCGTGGGCCCAGACCGGCGACCGCGACGTCGAAGGCACCCTGCGGCCCCGCAAGCTGGACGAGTTCGTCGGCCAGCCCCGCGTGCGCGAGCAGCTGGAGCTGGTGCTGGAAAGCGCGCGCCGCCGCGGCGTGCCGCCCGACCACGTCCTGCTGTCCGGCCCGCCCGGGCTGGGCAAGACGTCGATGGCGATGATCGTCGCCGCCGAGCTCGGCGCGGCCATCCGGATCACCTCCGGCCCGGCCCTGGAACGGGCAGGCGACCTCGCCGCGATGCTGTCCAACCTCGCCCCCGGCGACGTCCTGTTCATCGACGAGATCCACCGGATCGCCCGCCCGGCCGAGGAGATGCTCTACCTGGCGATGGAGGACTTCCGGGTCGACGTCGTCGTCGGCAAGGGCCCGGGCGCCACCAGCATCCCCCTGGAGATCGCCCCGTTCACGCTGGTCGGCGCGACCACCCGGTCCGGCTCGCTGACCGGCCCGCTGCGGGACCGGTTCGGCTTCACCGGCCAGATGGAGTTCTACACCGACGCCGAGCTGGAGCTGGTCGTCCGCCGGGCCGCGACCATCCTCGACATCCCGATCGACCGCGACGGCTGCGCCGAGATCGCCGGCCGCTCGCGGGGCACGCCCCGGATCGCGAACCGGCTGCTGCGGCGCGTCCGCGACTACGCCGAGGTCCGCGCCGACGGCAAGGTGACCCGCGAAGTCGCGCGCGCCGCGCTGGCCGTCTACGACGTCGACGAGCTGGGGCTCGACCGCCTCGACCGCGCCGTGCTCACCGCGCTGACCAGGTCGTTCGGTGGTGGTCCGGTGGGCATCTCGACGCTGGCGGTGGCCGTGGGGGAGGAAGCGACCACCGTCGAAGAGGTGTGCGAGCCCTACCTCGTGCGCGCCGGTATGCTCGCCCGCACCCCGCGCGGCCGTGTCGCGACCGCGTCCGCGTGGGAACACCTCGGCATGGTGCCGCCCGCGGACCTCCCGGGGCGCCCCGACCAGGGCGGGCCGTCGCTGTTCGACCAGGACTGAGCGGCCCGAACCGGCGGGTGGGTGTCGGCGTCCGCGCTGGTACCTGGCACACTTGACCGGAGCACATACCCAAGAACCGGACATTTCGGCTGGGCCCGGTGTCCGTCGAACGGAGAATCATGCAAAGTCTATTGCTGCCCCTGCTGCTGGTGCTCGTCCTCGCCGTGCCGCTGGTGATGAGCACGCGGAAGCAGAAGAAGCAGCAGGCCGCGCAGCAGGAACTGCAGAGCAGCCTGGCGCCCGGTGACCGCGTGATGACCACTTCGGGTCTCTACGGCACCGTCGCCGACGCTTCGGGCGACACCACGATCGACATCGAGATCGCGCCCGGCGTCGTCACCACGTGGCTGCGGCTGGCGGTCCGCGAGAAGGTCGAGCCGGTCGTCGAGACCGAGGAGGACTCGGTCGACGAGGTCGAGGAGACCGTCGAGGAGCCGAAGGCCGTCGAGGCGACCGCCGTCAAGGCCGACGAACCGCAGACCACCGCCCAGGTGGCGCCGCCGCTGGAGCACGGCAAGAAGTAGTCTTCCGCGGCCCTCCGGGGCAGGGGCGGGGAATACCGACGAAAGTCGGTGTGGCCTCGCACGCCGGGCTCACGCAGCACCGAGTAGTGTCTCGGTGCTGCGTGCGTGTCCGCCGTCATACCCGTGCCCGGGAGTGAATCGCACACGATCGGTGAATGCACACAGTCCCTCCCGGTAACCCTCCGGGCGGGCACCGCAACGTGGGGGTCCACCCCGTCCGAGGAGACCGAAGCACCGTGGCAGCTTCAGCCGGGCATCTCCGCCCGGGACGCTATCTCGCCCTGTTCGCCCTGATCGTGATCGTCTTGTACGCGCTGGTGTTCCTCACCGGCAACCACAAGCCGACCCCGAAGCTGGGCATCGACCTGCAGGGCGGTACCCGGGTCACGCTCACCGCCCGCACCCCCGACGGCGGCCAGCCGACCCGCGAGTCCCTGAACCAGGCGCGCCAGATCATCGAACGGCGCGTCAACGGGATCGGCGTCAGCGGCACCGAGGTCCTCCTCGACGGCAACAACGTCGTCATCACGGTCCCGGGCGAGCAGGGCGACCAGGCGAAGAACCTGGGCAAGACCGCGAAGCTGGGCTTCCGGAAGGTCGTCTCGAGCGCCACCCAGCCGGTGGTGCCGCCGCAGACGAACACCCCGCCGCCGGCCACCGGCGCCCCGGCCTCCGGCACGCCGAGTTCCGGCGCCCCGGGCAGCTCCGCGCCGCCGACCGCGTCGAGCGCGCCGCCGTCGTCCCCGGCCGGCGGTGGC
>NZ_BNAW01000001.1 GCF_014654205.1 Amycolatopsis bullii | reverse complement strand
GTGATCACGACCGCGGCCACCCACAGCGCCGCGCCGAGAAAGAACATCCGCAGCCACGGCCGCGACCGCCGCGTGCCGTGTCCGGCCGGTGTCGACGCACCCATCACGGTTCTCCTTTTGTGCTCGGCCACCTGCACTGGGCGATGGTGTGGTCGCGGCCTCGGCGGTGTCGGCTGCTAGAGGTGTCGCGGTGGCGATCAGGTCGCCGGCGCGGCCCCACGGGCCGTGCCGGCGACCGAATACCCGCCGGCCGACCGGCCAACCGGAACCTGGCTCGACACATCGCAGCTGGACCGCCGTGCGGTCGGACGCACGTCACGGGGGAGACGCCCGGCTCCTTCCGCCTGGCAGCTGTTCGAAGCACTCGACCTCGACCACGGACGTCGACGCCCAGCCCTCACCAATGACCGGACGTGGCTGCTCCACCGTGGCCGCACCCTGGCCAGCACCTTCACCGCCACCACGTTCCCGCTCCGCGACGAGCTCGTCCACGCCGACGCGCACAGCGAAACCTGGTCCGCGACCCCGGCCACGGCAGCTGGCTGCTGGTCGACTGGGACGGCGCCTGCCTCGGCCCGCGCGAGCTGGATCTGCTCACCGGCATCCCGGACCACTTCCACGAACCTGGAGCCGACCGGAGACGGTTCGTGGCCGCCTACGGCTACCACATCCTCGACTCGCCCGGCTGGCCCCTGCGGCGCGACATCACCGAACCGCACGCCCTCGGTGCTTACGTCCGCCTCGCCCCCGGCAAACCCGCGGCCGCCGCGGAACTGCACCACCGTGTCCACTCCCTGCGCACCGGTGATCGTTCAGCCCGCTGGCACGCGATCCCCTGAGCGTGCCCGGGCCGGGATCGTACGCTCACGTGGGCTCCAGTGGGGTAACAAAACCCGCGTCTTCCACAGCGCGCCGCGGCCGCTGCCCACCCCGACCTTGAGCGCGTCCGACCGCGCGGTCACCAGCGAAGGGGCGGTGGAACGGTTCAGCGTTGTCACGCCTCGCTTCACCACATCGTGTCCTGGCGCGACGGGGGCGCACGGAGTGAAGTGGTGATCGCCGACCACGGCGACCCACAGCACTCCGGCAAACGCACCGAACAGATGATCACACCACCGCGGAGGATCCCGGTCATGGCGTATCCCGAAGAATTGACGGCCCTGGACCTGTCTTCGATCTGGACGTCGGCGGGAGATCTGGTGGAGGTCTTCGATCCGTTCCGGTTCGAGCAGCGGATGGCCGCTTACCGGATGATGATCGACCACACCAACCACGTGGGCCGGTTCGGCGCCGACAACCGGCTCAACCCCCTGTGGGGCCTGGCGTTTCAGCACCAGTGGCAGTTCCGCACCGGTCGGCTGGGCGCCGCCGCCCACCAGGACGGGCGGATCGATCCGGACTCTCCGTGGGGCTACGGCAACTACACGCTCAGCGTCATCCCGTGGCTGGCGGCCGGAGCCGCCGGAGTGGTACCGGCCCTGCCGATCGCCGACCCGCCGACCCCGTCCCGGTTCCGGTACGTCACGGGCGGGGTCGTGCCGGCGGAGTTCACCGACGCGATGGCCGATTGGCGCGCCTACTTCGCCCTGGTGGGCGGAAGCGACGGGCCGACGGACCCGGAACCGGCGCGCCTGGCGTTGTGGAAAGCGCACAAGACGTGCCTGGACGTGGTGGCCGAAGTACTCGGCGGCATCGACGCGGCCCCCTGGCCGGATCTGGAGGTCAGGTTCCCTGCGCGGCTGGTGCCGGATGGTCGACTACCTGTGGGCGGCGGCCTGGCCGACCGACTTCGACTTCATGACCGCACACGGCCTCGACGTGCTGCCCGAGCCGCTGCTCGGCACACCCGAAGACCTGCGCACCTTGCCGGCCAAGGTCCGCGGCAACGTCGACAACGTTCTCAAGCTGGCCGACACCCCGAGGTGGCGCTCCCGGCTCAACCTGAAACTGTGGCAACGGATCATGCGCACCCGCGAAGCCCGCGCCCAAGTGCTGCCGCTGCTCGACGCAGTGTTCAACCCGCGAACGGACAACTCGGCCGATCGCCGCAAACTGCTGGTCTACCTCGTGCGCCGCTGAGCCCGGACCGCCGTCAGCACCGCACCCACATCGGGTTGCTTGTATGGCGGTAGCTGTCCGGCGGCCTGAACCACCCGGGTGACCTGCCCGAGGCCGGCGGCGGTGTCGGCGAGCGCGGTGACGGCGGCGCGGTCGCCGACATCGGTGAGTGGGTCCGGACGTCGTAGCCTTCACCGCGCAAAGGTCGGCAGTGGTCTCCAGCCGGGTGGGGCTGTAGTCGGCCAGCAGCAGAGTGCGGCCGACCGCGGCGCGGCGGGCGACGGCCACGCCGATGCTTCCGGTGCCGATCAGGGCGGCGATTTCCTCAGTCACGAGTGTGACCTTTGGGAAGTAGCGCGCGGACTCAAGCTTCGGGGATACGGAATTCGAAGAACTGTGGCTGGGGCTGTTCGGGGTCGGGTCCGCTGCGCACTCCGGTGTCGAGCGCGTCGATCGCGGCGAGGTCCTCACGGCCGAGGGCGAAGTCGAAGATGTCGGTGTTCTCGGCGATGCGGGCCGGGTTGGTGGACTTGGGGATCGCGGAGCGGCCCTGCTGCAGGTGCCAGCGCAGCATGGCCTGCGCGGGGGTCTTCCCGCACCGGTCGGCGATCTCGCGCAGCGTGGGGTCGGTCAGGGTGCTCTTGCCGGGACCGTCATAACCGCCGTAGAAGGTGATCCCGCCGATCGGTGACCACGCCTGGGTGAGGATGCCGTGCTCAGCATCCGCGCGCTGGGTGGCGGCCTGGGTGAAGTAGGGGTGCAGCTCGATTTGGTTCACCGCGGGCACGACGTCGACCTCGGCGAGCAGCCGGTCCAGCACGGCCGGGGTGAAGTTGCTGACTCCGATCGCGCGCACCTGGCCGTCGGCGAGGAGCTTCTCCAGCGCCCGGTAGGCGCCGATGGTGCGGTCGAACGCGCCGACGGCGGGTTGGTGCAGCAACAGCAGGTCGATGGTGTCGAAGCCGAGCTTGGCTGTGGCCTTTTCGAACGCGTGCAGTGTCTGGTCGTGACCGTAGTCGCTGACCCAGATCTTCGTCTCGACGAACACGTCTTCGCGGGGAATGCCGGAGCGGCGGATGCCTTCGCCGACTTCGCGTTCGTTGCGGTAGGCGGCGGCGGTGTCGATGTGCCGGTACCCGGCCTGCAGGGCGGCCTGCACCGCCTGCACGGTCCGCTCCGGCGGGGTCTGGAACACCCCGAGCCCGATCACGGGAATCCGGACCCCGTTGTTGAGCTCGAACGTATCGTGCGGGGAGGTGACCCTTGTGGTCATCGGGAGTGGTCCTTTCTTAAGGTCTGGGAGCTGCCTGCTATTCGCCGGGCAGCTCGTCGGTCGACACCGCAAGTTCGTGCTGTCTCTCGAAGTCCGCGATCCGCGCGCAGGGTCTGCAGTGTCACGTGCAGGGCTTGCGAGCCCAGGACGATGCGCATCGGCGCCGGGTCGCGGTCGGCGGATTCGATGATGCGGGTGGCCGTCCGGGCGGGGTCGCCGGGGGCGAGTGCGGCCGAGGGATTCGGCGAAGCCTTCGATGTCCCATTCGTGGCGTGGTAGAGCGAGTTGCCGGGGAAGGCGACCTGCCCGCCGTAGGAGGAGATCTGGATGATTCGCCCGTGGCCTTGTTCCCGTAGGCGGGGCAGTGCGCTGCGGATGAGGTGAATCGAGCCGGTGAGGTTGGTGGCGACGATGTGCTCGACCCGGGCGTCGCTGAGTTATTCGGCCGCGCCGGTCAGTTCACGGCCGAAGCCGCTGTTGACGCCGGTGATGAGCCAAGTTCGCTGGGGCATGGGACCGGCCTTTCAGGAGGATTGGGGCCGGCTGGTTGCGGCGTGGTATTCGGCGTCGGTGACGTGCTCGCCCCATTCGGTTTCGGGGCCGTCCTGGCCGTCGGCGAGGCCGTCCCAGATGGCCAGGTGGGTCATGAAGTACTCGGGCGCGGCGCCGTGCCAGTGCCACTCGCCCGGCGGGCACCAGACGGTGTCGCCGGAGCGGATTTCGACGACGTCGCCGCCGCGGGATTGCGTGAGGCCGGCCCCTTCGGTGACGTGCAGGGTCTGGCCGTTGACGTGCCGGTGCCAGGCGGTGCGGGCGCCGGGGGCGAAGTGCACAGCGTTGACCTTGCCGCGGGTTTCGGTGCCCGCGGCGATGACGTCGAAGTGGACATCGCCGGTGAACCAGTCCGCGGGGCCCTTGGCCGACGCGGGTTTCGGCAGGAACTGCATGGTTAGTCCTTTGTGGAGTGGCGAGGCACGACCCGGATGGTGGTGGACCGTGCCTGGGTGCCGGTGATGTGGTCGATGATGTTCGCGGCGTAGTGCCGGTACTTGGTGCGGTAGGCGCGGTCGATCGCGTCGTTGAGCGCGGTGTCGGCGGCAGCGTCGACGAAGGTGACGTCCTCGGAGTGCCCGCCCGCGGTGATCTGTCCTTCGTGGCGGGTGCGGGTGCCGCGGTACCAGGCCGCGTCCGGGCCGTTGACCGAACGCACGTAGAGATCGCCGTCGTGCTCGACGGCCCAAGGCTTGATGCCACTGATGTGGCCCGGTGGTCCTACCCGGCTCCGCTCATCCGCCCGTCGGCATGACAGGGCAATCGGATGATCGACGGGGCGGGCAGAGGGCGGTAACGCAGTACCCGACGCGTCCAGGACGACGGATCGGCAGCGGGACGTCATTGGCTCAGTTGGCGGTCGACCGCGGTGAGGGCTGGACCGCTTTGCGCCAGGCCGAACGGAGACTTTCCAGTTCGTGTCGGGGGAACGGACGACCCCACTGGGTCTGGTAGCCGACCTCGCCCATCTCGTCGGCGACGGTGTCGAATGCTCTGAGCACGGTTCTGGCGAGCGTGGTCGTTGGCTGCTCCCTTTGCCAGAGCAGGCTTCCCTCGTGCTCAGGTGTCTTCCAGTCGGCACCTTCGACGAGGCGGATCGTGACCGTGTTCGCGCGACGATGGAGAAACCAGCGGTAAACGGTCGGTTCGGCTTCGAATTCGGCCTGGGTGTGGGTCTCGTGGAGGATGATCCTGGCGACAGCTCTCAGCAGTTGCTCGGGACCATCAGCGATGTAGGAAGCGAACACCTCGGCGCTGGTGTGCTCGTCTTCGACGGAGCAGAGAGCCCAACCGTGGTGCTTGATGGCCCAGGTAAGTCGCACGTCCAGCATTGTGGCCGGACACGATGGTCCCGTCATCCGATTACTATCGTGGGCTGCTGGCTGTAGCGGCCCGCTCGTCGGCAGGACAGTGCGTTGAGTGTCATGTTGTCGATGTGATGTATGCGGCCAGGATTATGACACGGACATCAAGAGCTGCGGGTGGTCGGCAAGCCACGTATGGCCTACTCCGCAGCCCGGTGATCGACTCTGCGTGTGCGCGCGAATGCGCCTCATACTCCACTGCGGTTATCTCACCTGCTGCACGGTTGTTTGTTGACCAGCTTGGTCGTTAGCGTGGAGAACGCCAACGGATCGTTGGCGTAGCGCCGGGGAGGGGCGCAGGGGGGGATCATCGTCGTGCCCGGCTGACGGCCGGTGTGATCTCGATTCCCGCACCCGGCACGGGGGAAGGAGGGGCGCGAAATCTTCGTCCGGGCTGCGAGTGGTCGAGGCGATGGTCCGCGTTACCGTGATCCGACCGTGGCGACGGACTTCGGGCGCGCCCGAAGGGGGGATGGTGTCCCGCCGCCTTCGAAGCGACGAGCGGGGGCCGCCGGACCGCGCGTCAGGGCCTCGGCCGCTCCCGCGTCCACCGCCGGCGCCCGGGACGGTCGCCGGCCGCGGCGGCGCACCGGTGGCAGAGCACCATGCGCTCGTCGGTGGTGTCGGCCAGCCAACGGGCGTCGATCCACAGCACGTGGGGGAACCGCTCCAAGCCGGCCCTGTGCAACGGCAGTCCGCACAGGGTCTGGTTGGTGCCCGGCCGCCAAGCGTGCACGGATCCGCCGGGCTCGCGCACGCCCTCGTCGTCGGTCCACCGGCTGGACGCGGCTACCGCGGGATCCGACCGCCTGGGCATCTGTGCCTCACCTTCCGTGCTGGTGGTGTGGTCAGCTGACGTTGAAGTTCTGGTCGACTTCGGCGGCCAAGGCCCGCAGTGCCGCGTCGAGCACCGTGCGCACCTCTCCGGCGTCGACGTCGTCGTCGGCCTCCACCAGCAGCTCCACGCGGCTGGACCCGGCCCCCTGCTCGGTGACCCGCAGCTCGCCCGCCCAACCGCCGTCCCCGGCCGGGTGCCATGCCAGCCGGTGCTCGGCCGCCTTGAGGTCGACCTCGTAGCGGCGCACCCGGTCGTCGCGCCACCGCAGATCGACCGTGCCTGTTCCGGTGCCGACGACCTCCACCGGGGCCGGGAGCCACGCCGGGGCCCGGGTGAGGTCGGAGGCGGTGTTGAGGACGATGTCGGCGTCCGCGGCCATCGCGCGGCTGGTGCCTCGAACTTGGGTCACCAAGTCCACATACCCCGCCCGCTGCCGGCTAGGGCGTGTCCTGTAAGTGGTTGAGCTGGTTCTCTGGTAGTTGTGCCCGGTGGTTGGTCGGGGTGAGTTGACGGATAAGGCGTGGGCGGTGATCGAGCCGCTGCTGCCGCCGCAGCAAGGCGGTGGCCGGCGGTGGCGGGATCACCGTCAGGTGATCAACGCGATCTTGTGGAAGCTGCGCACCGGTGCCCCGTGGCGTGACCTGCCAGAGCGCTACGGGCCGTGGAAAACAGCGCATGAACGGCTGCGGTTGTGGACCAAGGACGGCACCTGGGAAAAGATCCTCGACCGGGTGATCGTCAAAGACGACGCCGTCGGTGATCTCGAGTGGATCATTTCGGTGGACTCGAGCGTGGTCCGGGCGCACCAGCATGCCGCTGGTGCCCGGAAAAAGGGGGATGCAGCGACGGAATCGAAGCCCTCTCCTGTGACGGGGAAGGACTCGGCCGGTCCCGCGGCGGGCTGAGCACCAAGATCCACCTCGCCGTCGAGGGGCGTGGTCTGCCGATGCGGTTCCTGCTCACCCCGGGCCAAGCGGGAGACAATCCGCAGCTGCTACCGCTGCTGGACGGCATCAGCGTCGCCCGGATCGGGCCAGGGCGGCCCCGCTGCCGGCCGGAGACGGTGATCGCGGACAAGGCCTATTCGCATCCCTCGACGCGCGAGGCGATGCGCGACCGGCGGATCAGCTTCGTCAGCCCGGAGCGGGACGATCAGATCGCCCGCCGCGTCGCCAAAGGTGCCCGCGGCGGGCGACCACCCGCGTTCGATGCCGAGGTCTACAAGCAGCGCAATGTGGTGGAACGCTGCTTCAACCGGCTCAAGCAGTTCCGTGACCTGGCCACCCGCTACGCCAAACGGGCCGCCTACTACCAGGCCGAACTCACCATCGCCGCCATCGTCCTCTGGCTCCGATGACTTACAGGACAGCTCCTAGTCGCCGCGTCATACCTCGCTGCCGGGCCGGCGGTCGAAAGCTGCTTCCCCGGCCGGCGAACGGGTGATCGTGCGGTCGCTCCGCACCGCAGCAGTCGGGGCGCTCAGGGCCGCCCGCGTTGGGGAGTCCGGCCGGCGACGCCATGCCGCAGCGGTGTGGTCCCCTCGGCCGCCGTCGCCTCACCGCCTCTTCTCCCTGGTGAAGTCGATCGAGCAGCTCCTGCACGTGGGCAGCAGGCTGCAGACGAGACTCGCAGCTGTGCGACGGTTGGCAGAGGGCCTCCGACGGTGCACACAGACATGAACCGGCTGGCGTCCGGCCGGTTTGCAGCGCTATGGTCGGTCGCATGAACACGCATCCCCCGCAGGGATGCCACGAACGTTTGTTCGAGTCCCCCTTTGAGAACACGCCTCGTGATACTTCGGGTGTGCTGTCGGTCTGGCCACCCCCGACCCAGGTGTCCGGGGATATGTGCCAGCAATCGTGCCGGAGAAATCCCTGGCGTGCGAGGTGACGTGTCCTTGTGTTCTTGCCGTGCTGCCGCTGCTCGGAGGTTGAGCAGCGGCAGCACCGCTGCTTATACGCGGTTGCCCAGGTTTAGCGTTCGATGGGTATTTTCTGCTCGTTCAGCGGCGGCGCTCGCGCCGTAGCGGCGGAGCATTTCGGGGGAGCGCCAGCCCATGATGGCCATGAGGTCGGACTCGTTTCCCTGTTCACGCTGCCAGACGTGCGACAGGGTGTGGCGGAGCCGATGAGCGTGCATGTGCGGGATGCCGGCGGCGTTGCCGCGGCGGCGGATCATGATTTTGATGCCATTCGGTTTCAGCTGCTCGCGTCCGCGTTCGGCGAGGAACAGGTAAGGGAGGTCTGCTGCCGCGTGGCGGCTGCGAGTGCGGAGGTAGCGGCTGATGGCTTGGCCGGTGTGTTCGCCGAAAGGGATGAACCGCTGGCGGTCACCTTTGCCGTGGACGAGGATGCCGTCCCGTCGGAGATCAACGTCCTGGACTTTGAGGTTGGCGACCTCTGTGAGCCGGGCGCCGGTGTCGAGGAAGAGGCGGATGATCGCCAGGTCGCGCCGGTCGCGATAGCCTTTTCCTCGGCACGTAGCAAGCAGGCGGGTCAGCTCGTCATCGGACACCACCGGCACCAGCTTGTCCGGTGTGTTCGGTTGACTGAGCTTCTCCATCGGATGGCGATCGATCTCCTCGCACTCGAGGAGGTAGTTGAAGAACTGCTGGACCCCCTTGTACTTGTTGAGAGCCGTCGAAGCGGAGCGGCTGTCGATCATCCAGGCGATGAACCACTCGACGTGCTTGCGTCCGACGTCGGTCGGGTCTTCTGCGGCGTCGCTGTCGTCGTCGGGGGACATGTCCATCTTCGCGAGGAACTCCGGTAGCTCGGAGCCGCCCAGGAAGTCGGCGAGCTGAGTGACCGCGAGCTCGTAGTTGTAGCGGGTCGTGTGCGGACGGTTCGCGGCGCGCAGGCTACGGTCCCACTCTTCGACGTAGGAACGCCACGTGTCGTCCACGGGCCTGGGCAGACCCTGTTTGGTCAAATTCGTCGGCATGGGGAGAGCCTCCAGTCAAGGTGTCACCGAGCGCTGTGCTAGACCGGAACGACACCCATGACCACAGCAAAAAGCGGGCCTCCGCAGCTGTGAGCTGCGGAAACCCGCTGTCCGGTCGGGCTGACAGGATTTGAACCTGCGACCCCTTGACCCCCAGGACGGGGGAGTCGGGGTTTTCGCAGCTCAGGGTCCGTGCGTGTGATCAACTGGCGTGGCGGAAACGCCTGGTCGTTCATCGACGCGCACGACGTGTGGTCCCCCGGTGGTCCCCAAGGTCGGGCTTGACCGACCAGATCGCGATGATCTGCTCCGGGCCTCTTCTTGACCTTGACTTTGGCGCATTCTAGGTGCTCTGAGCTGCGGTTTTTGTCTGTCATCAGTTCTCGCGGGTGCTTGCCTCTTCCTGACCTCTGACGGCCTGGAGACGGCCTGGCGGACCCAGCCACACCCTGCCCTGCATCCCGATACGAAGCCTCCATGCGGCCGGTGCTACCGGCCGTTGTCACGATCAGGCTTCGGGATGGAGGTCTCTCACGACCCTGCGTAACAGAGATCGACTCACGAGCGACCCGAATGTCACCACCGCTCGTAGCTCGTCGAGGAGGCCGGGATGGCTCAGGGAACTCGTGTGCCGCCGCCGTGCGGCGCTGCGCCAGGTGACCCGCTGGCGGCCGCACCGCCCGGCCGGCGGGCGAAGCGGAGCGGCAGCCCGCCGTGTCGGAAGCGGATGCGGCCGCCAAGGCGAGGGGCTGCATAGGCGACAGGCGCGCCGCCACCGGCGGCGCGCCCTTGATCCCATAGAGCCAAGTTCGGCAGTCCTGTAGTACTCAAGGAGACTTAAGCTGTGAAGTCTATTGCAGTGTTCAACAACAAAGGAGGCGTGGGGAAGACCACTCTCCTTTGTAACCTGGCTGGATTCTTGGCGCTCGAAAGAGGGCAGCGTGTCCTTGTTGTGGATGCCGATCCGCAATGCAACGCAACTCAAAACATCTTCAGTGATGAAGACGTTGATAACATCTACGAGCAAGATAACTTCACGGTCGACAGCATCATCAAGCCTCTCGCGCTTGGTAAAGGATTTTCGAACGAGTTGAGTCCGACGTTTTCTAAAGCCTTTGGCGTCGATGTTATTCCGGGGGACCCACGCCTAGCTTTGACCGAAGATGTCCTAGCGAGTGATTGGGCGCAAGCGCGAGGAGGTGAAACCCGGGGGTTGAGAACAAGCTTCGCATTCACGCAACTACTCGAGAGGTGTCAAGACTACGACCTCGTTATGTTTGATATGGGCCCTTCGCTGGGCGCTATAAATCGCTCCGTGCTAATAGGTGCCGACTTCTTCGTTACGCCCATGTCAATCGACATTTTCAGTTTGCGCGCTATTGATAATATTGCTATCTCTATCAAAAACTGGAGAAAGCAACTGCATAATGGTCTCGCGCAAAACGAGAATAAAGACGACCTTGAGGTCAAAGATCCGCGGTGGAAGCTGCAGTTCCTTGGGTATGTGACACAGCAGTACACGGCAAAGAGGAATGCCGATGGGGAGCGTCGACCGGTTAGAGCCTACGACAATATCATGAATGAAGTCGCAGGTAAGATCAAGGACAACTTTCTGGATGAGAGTATTCTTTCTTTGGACGACGTTGCTTTGGGTAGTATTCCTACTTTTCACAGTCTCATACCAATGTCTCAGACCAGCAGGAAGCCAATTTTTAGTCTACGTGGGGCCGATGGCGTAGTCGGTGCTCACTTCGCGAAGGTTAAAGAATATCACGAGATTATTCAGAACATTGCCGACAGGCTGACTAGTAACCTGGGAACACTCTCATGATCAAATGGCCAAGCGAGTTGATTGAAGATGTCGCTAGACGCAAGGCTGTTCTCTTCCTGGGTGCCGGGGTGTCGGCCAACTCTGTCGCAGACAACGGCAAGCGCCCTCCGAATTGGGAGCAATTCCTGCTGGCCTGTCTAGATAAATGCGAGGATGGCAAAGAGGTAATACAAGAACTACTCAAGTCTAAGGACTACCTTACGGCATGCGAGTTGCTGAAAGTCAGGTTGGCTGACCAATGGAACGAAATTCTCGCGAATGAGTTCTCGCGCCCTCGATATCGGGCAGCTGATATTCATAAGTCGCTATTTCAGCTCGACTGTCGCCTAGTCTTAACTCAGAATTTCGACAAGATATTTGATGTTTATGCTTTAAATGAAACTCAGGGCGACACGGTAGTTAAAAACTACTACGATGACGACACGCCGCTTGTGATGAGGCGTAATTACCGCGCTGTGGTCAAGGTTCATGGAAGTATCGACGAGCCGTCAAAGACGGTCTTTACTCGGGGTGACTACGCGCTAGTTCGTCACCGTTACCGCGGCTTTCAAAATCTGGTCGACGCTCTTTTTCTGACTCACACCTTCGTTTTTCTAGGGTGCGGTCTAAATGATCCCGACCTGCGACTCTTTCTTGAGGAGCATGCGCACAATCAACCGTCGGCTCCGGTGCATTACATGACGTCGCCAGAAGGTGAAATTAGCACGGACCTTGATGTGTCAATAAAGTCGAACATGAATATCAGGCTTCTGCGCTACTCGGGTTCTGACGGTCATCATGAACTGACTGCAAGTGTCAAAGAGTTGGTCGATCTTGTCGAAGACAAGCGTGAAGACATAGCGGAAAGACAGGATTGGTAGCTGATGCTTATGAGAAGAAGGTTTCCGTGCTGAGTCTGAGAGCATGTCCAATGCGGAGAGAGATTGAGGGGTGTACCTTCAAGTCTTTAACCCTCGCTGGAGGGACCCAAAGAACTTCTCTGCTCTCATTGCTAGTGGTCAGTTCGCCACTAATGGGTGATGCACGAAAGCAGATAGAGAATTCTTGTCGAATCTCGCCGTCGTCGTAAACGATGACATGTTTAGGATCTGAGTACAGACCGATCACGCTTGTGACCTCGCATGAGATGCCTGTTTCCTCCCGAACTTCTCGGACCGCTGCTTCGGCGAGCGTCTCGCCGAGCTCTAGTTGGCCACCTGGGATGGAGTACAGGTCGTTGTCCGTGCGCCGGATCATCAAGATCCGGCCTTCGTCGTCCTGGATGAACGCTGATACTGCGACGGCGATGCTGTTGGCCTTGGGTGCGTTCGGGTCGTTGTAGTAGTCGACTCGGGTCATGCTGCCTCCTAGAAGGTGGCCGGCTTGGCGAGGTTCCAGACTGACTCGAAGCTCTCTGAGTAGGTCTCGAAGAGGTCCCCGGCGGACAGTCTCCGCAGGTGGAGGGATGGGGCGTGGGCGCCCTGGAAGCCGTACACGTGCGTGTTGATGATCATCTCGTCGTCGAACCGGAAGACCGAGTTGTAGAGCGTCGTGTTGTGGAACCGCATCTCCACGCCGTCGACTCCGACCAGTGGCCGGTAGAACGCCAGGGCGTTGCGGATGCGCGCCGCAAGTGTCCCGTCGCCGAGCTGCTCTTCCTCGCCGCGCAGTGCGACGCTGTCACCCTCGGGGTCTCCGAACGCGAGCCGAATCCTCGCGCCGGTCTCTGCCTTGGCTGCCAGGTCCTTGATGAACCGCGGGCGTTCCACCAGGAACAACGCAGCGTGGACCAGGATTTCGACGGTCTGCGATGCTTCCTTGATCAGCCGGTCCCACAGCTCGACGGGGACGGCGTTGCGGTGTGGGAAAACCTGCACCAGCTCGGCGGCGGCCGTCTCTGCCTTGCGCTCCGGGGCGACGGAGTCCGGCCACAGATAGGTCTCTGACTCGCGCGCCATCGCGGCGATCTTGTGCCGGTGCTTGGGGTAGGGCGTCCGGTTCTTGGTGATCCAGCGCTCGACCGTCTTCTGATCGACCCCGACAGCCTTGGCGACCTGCTCCAACGTCAGGCCGTTGCGCAGCAGCGCGTCACGCAGGCGTTCGTTCGGCATCGGCACCCCTTGGGACGTGTAGGGACGTCTTCGACGGTACCAGGGACGTCCCAAGATGTCCCGCCACGTGGTGATCACGTCCCGCGTTTTGGCGGAGTCTGGGTGTCAGGTTGCCGGGGCATGCCCGGTGGCCAGGACACCGAGGAGGTAGGCGTGACGATTGCAACCGCCATCCGGCCGGCTGGCTTGGACAAGCGGGCGGTACCTCGCCGACGTGCGGCGTAGGCGCGGCGTGGCATGCGCGACACGGTTCAGATCCACGTCACGGCTGATCTGCCGATTCGTGTCCGGGCGCTGACGTACGCAAACCGCGCGGAAGTCCGGTTCGGCAAGGCGTTCCCGGTGGTCCTGCTCGTGGACTCCGACGCCATCGCCTTACTGCGAAGGGAACTGGACGAGGTGAGCGCGGCACTGGACGCCGCAGCAGCACGAGGCGGAGAACCGCCCGAAGAAACCAACTAACAGACAACACAAGGGATTCAGCATGGCTATCGATAAGGGACACCGGTTCGGGATCGACTTCGACGACGCGTTTCCGCAGGGCTTGGTGATGGTGGGCGAGGTGTCGCCGGACAACGAGTACCAGTCGCGTGAGGACCGGGCCGCCAATCGTCCGGTGCGGCAACGAGTTGACGAGGTGACCGGTAAGCGCCAGTGGAAGGTCATGGTCACCGACCCGGCCGAGACCCGCGCCAAGCGAGCCTCCTTCGAGATCACCCTTCTCGCCGACGTCCAGCCGGTCCCGACCACGTCGGAAGCGCTGCCGGGGATGCGGCCGATCGAGCTGGACGGCCTCACGGCGGAGCCGCGCGTGGCTGGTCAGGGCGAGTTCAAGTACCAGTCCTACGTGTTCCGGGCGACCGGGTTCAAGCAGGCCGCGAGCAAGTCGTCTCGGTCCGGTGGGTCCGGTGGGTCCGGTGAGACGGCGAAGGCGGCGTGACAGGGATGGGCTTCCGCGAGCGGGTCGAGGCGTGGGAGCAGGCGTATCGGGACTACATGACCGCGTGGGAGCACGGCCGTGCGGTGTTGTCGCCGGTGAGTGCGACGAACACGGCGAATGCTGCTCGGCGGGTGTCGCGGGCGTGGCACGAGCTGGCGCAGGTGCGCGGGTTGCCGTGGTGGTGTGTGGCGGCGTTGGAGTCGGCGGCCGAGGGGTTCGCCGACCTGGCCCGGGAATGGGAATCGCATGACGGCAACGTGGGACGGGCTGGGGCTGCGCTGGACGGTGGGCGCGGGTACCGAGGTGACGGTGGAGGAGACCGGGACGGGCGCGTCGCATCCGCCGGTTCTGGTGCTGGCTGGTGGGCTGTGCGTGGTGACGCTGGTGCCGCCGGAGGACCAGACCGCGTGGACGGGGTGCGCGGTGTTCCTTCGCCGGCTCCGCGACCACGCCCAGGACCTGGCGGCGCTGCTGGAAGGCCGCGCGGAGAGGCGTGACCGTGCGCAGGGGTGAGCCGAAGACGTTGCGCGACGCCCACGAGGTCGTGATGGACCGCCGGCCACCGAAGGATGCGAACCCGTCGGCGTGGCTGGCGTTCCGGCTCGGCAACGCACGGTTGTACAAGGCCGTCGCCGATGTCGACCGGGGTCACCATCACGAGGCGTTGTACTGGGCGGGATACGAGGAGCGGAAGGCAGGTGAGATCTCGGCGGAGCTTCAGGCGGAAGGGACGCCTGCTGATTAGTCGCACGTAGACAAGCGAAAAGTTAACAGTATCAGCGAAAAACGCACGCTATGACGTGCGGTGATGAAACACGTCCTGTTGCGGTGCGTGTGATCCGTTAAGGCGCAGAAGCGGTGCCTGGCTACCAACCTTGCCGCTCCTGCGCTGTCCACAACCAGCGGAAGTGAACAATGACAACGCTAAACGACGCCAACCGGCGAGCGTCAACGGGGGTCACCCGAACGCGCTGCGCCTCCTGCAAACGCTTCGCCAAACTCTTGCCCGGCGAGACCAAGTGCGCTCCCTGTCTGGGGATGCTGCCGCTGGACCTCGACGTGAAGCGGGGTGGTCGGTGATGACTCCCGGCTTCGCGGTAGTGGCCCTGGCTGGGCTAGGACTCGGCGTGTGGATGCTGCACAAGATCGGTCGTGCCCTGGCGACCGTGGTCGAAGGCTTGGCTGCGGCGGCCGTCGTGTTCGTGGCCCTCTGGTGGCTGTGCAAGGCGGTCGTGTGGATGCTCGCGCAGGTGGTGACGCGGTGGCGGACCAGCCTCGCCGTGATCGCGGTCTACGGCTGGTGTGCGCTGCTCGGCTGGCTGTCCCTGATGATCACCCTCGGCAGCGTCGCGGTGCTCCTGTTCACGTGGTGGGCGATCGACGCCGTCTCGTTTGATCAGTGGTGCGGGCGGTTCCTGCGCTCGTGGTGGGCGCGGTGGGTGGTCTACGGGCGGAAGCTGCCGGAGTGGCTGCACGCCTGTGGCCTGTCGGTGCGGGATGAGGCGCTGCCGCTGGTGGTGAACGTGAACCTCGTCGGTCGTCGACGCGCGCTGTCCCGCTCGACGTCGAACCGGCCGAACGCGCGGCTGCCCAAGGTGCTCGGCGTGCGGTCGGGCGCGTCGTGGGATGAGGTGCGGGTGGAGCTGGTGGCCGGGCAGAAGCCGGAGGACTTCGACGAGGCCGCCCGGGCGCTGGCCGTTGCGAGGAAGGTCGCTCGCTGCCAGGTCCGCGAGCTGGCCCCCAACGTCGTGTCGATCGACTTCCAGCGCCGCGACCTGCTCGCCGGAGGTGTGGCCGGCCCCCAGGTTCCGGACGGCGTCGACTCGACCGGTGTGGACCTGCGCAACGTCTGGGCGGGGCGGACCGAGTACGGGCGTGACTGGCGGGTGCCGCTGCTGGGGTCGGGTGCGCACTGCCTGACTGCTGGTGCGTCGGGTGCGGGCAAGAACTCGGTGATGTGGTGTCCACTCGTGGCGGCGGTCTCGGCGATTCGGGCCGGCGTGGTGCGCATGTCCGGGATCGACCCCAAGGGCATGGAGCTGGCCTACGGGCGTGGAATCTTCTCCCGCTACGCGGTCAGCGGGAAAGACGCCGTCGAGCTGCTTGACGGCCTGGTGGAGGAGATGGAATCCCGCAAGCGCGCGTTCGCCGGTCGGCTGCGGACTATCCCGGTGTCGACGGAGTATCCGTTGGAGCTGCTGGAGTTCGACGAGATCGGCGCGCTGACCAAGTACACCGACCGCAAGACCCGTGAGGCCATTGTGGAACGCGTTGCGCTCCTGACCACCCAGGGTCGGGCGTTGGGGATCTCGGTCCGTGGCTATGTGCAGGAGCCCACCAAAGACACCGTCCCGGTCCGGGAGCTATTCACCCGGCGCGTATGCCTGCGGGTCACGTCCAAGACGCACGTCGGGATGGTCCTCGGTGACGGCGCGTATGAGCGTGGGGCGTGGGCCAACCGCATCGGCGACTCAGAGGCCGGCGTCGGCTACGTGTGGGGCGAGGGCATCCGCGAGCCGCTGCGCATCCGGGCCGGGTGGGTCTCCGACGCCACGGTCAAGGCGCTGGAGGCGTACGTGACCAACGGGGGTGTCGCGGATCTGCGACACGGCAGTGAGGGGGTGGCCGCGTGAACCGGCTGATGATCTTCCTCGACGCCATCCGCGACCACCTCGACTCACATCAGCTGCCGCCAGCCGCGTCGGTCGACGTCAACGCCTGGTCCAGCCCGATCACCGTCCAGCTCGACGTGGACGGTCTGCCGGAGGTCTCCCGGGCGCTGGTGGTGTGGACGCAGACCCTCGAGGATGTGTCGGCGCGGCTGTGGCGCTTGTGCGACGGCAAGTGGGTGCACCTATCGATCACTGGCCGGACCCCATGCGGCATTCCCGTCCTGGTGTTCGGTGTGGTGCGGTTCGAACCGAGCGTGTTTCCGGACCTCCCGGCGGGAGTGAAGCAGGACATGCCCGTCTATCTGCTGCGTGGCTGGTCTTCGCCCGGGGAGGTGGCGGCCTGATGAGCGACACACGCGCCGAGCGGATGCGGACCCCGCTGGCTGCCGACGTGATCCGGGCGACGGCGGAGAAGCACGGCGTCTGCGTCCGGCCCTTCACCATGGAGGTCGGCGACACCACGACCGGCGAACTCCGCTACGTCCCGGTCCCCTGCGGCTCCACCGTGGAATCGGTGTGCCTGCCGTGCGCGCGGAAGGCGAAGGCGTTGCGGCAGGCCCAGTGCCGCGAGGGCTGGCACATGACCGAAGAACCAGTCCTCCCCGCTGAGCCGCCCTCGGAGGATCACAAGGAGCTGCTGACCTATCGGGCGGACCTGGTGGCGGCGTACCGGGAGGTGGTCGAGCACGACCAGGCGGAGGCTGAGGAACTGCGGCAGGAGGTTGCCGGGGTTGACGCGGAACTTCGGCAACTCGGGATGCGCGGTCGCCTGCCATCGGTCGACGTGCCTACGAAGCGGGCGGTGAAGCGGTCGACTCGTCGTCGGCAGGATGCTCCGAACCTGCCTCGGCGGAAGGTGGCGAAGACGACGGTCGGGCGGGAGTTCGCGGGGAAGTTCCGGCCGTCGATGTTCGTGACGCTGACCTGCGACACCTATGGGCCGGTTCGCGGTGATGGTGCCCCGGTCGACCCGGCCCGGTATGACTACCGGCGGGCGGCTCGGGACGCCGTGCACTTCTCCGCCCTGGTGGACCGCTGGTGGCAGAACCTCCGCCGGGTCGTCGGCTGGGACGCGCAGTACTTCGCCACGGTCGAGCCGCAGCGTCGGGCCGCTCCGCACCTGCACGCCGCCATCCGAGGCTCGGTACCGCACGACGTGATCCGCCAGGTCACCGAAGCCACCTACCACCAGGTCTGGTGGCCGTCCCATGAAGAGATCGTCTACGCCGACCGGCTCCCGGTCTGGGACGGCCCGGATACCGGCTTCGTCGACCCGGAGACGCGTCAGCCGCTGACCCGGTGGGACGACGCGGTGGAGGCCGTCGAGCACCCGGCGCACGTCGTCACGTTCGGCCGCCAGGTGCACTCGAAGGGCATCCTCGGCGGCACCGAAGAGGCCGGCCGCCACATCGGCTACCTGACCAAGTACCTCACCAAGTCCACCGGCGAAGTGGTCAAGGCCTACAGCGCGGCCCAGGCCGATCACCACGACCGGCTCCATGCCGAGCTGTCGGTCACGCCGTGTTCGCCGCGCTGCGCGGTCTGGCTGCTCTATGGCGTTCAACCCAAGGGTGTCACGGGCAAGACCACTCCGGGGCACTGCAAAGGCCGGGCTCACCGCCGGAGCACGCTCGGGCTGCCCGGTCGCCGTGTCCTGGTCTCGCGGAAGTGGTCGGGCAAGACCCTTGTCGACCACAAGGCCGACCGGCGGGCGTTCGTGCTGCAGGCGCTCACGGCGGTCGGGATCGAGAAGCCGGAGGTCGACCGGTCACAGCAGGTGTGGCGGAAGGTCGAGCCCGGAGACCCGCAGGTCCCGCCCCGGCCGCACCTCGTGATGCGGGCGATCGCGGAACGGATCACATGGAAAGCCGAGTACGACCGGGCGCTACTGGCGGCGGAGAGACCTCCAGAAACTTCGGCAACTGGACTCGCGGCCTGAGAGGGGAGTGGACATGGAACTACGTCTGGTGGATGGGCGGTGGCTCACTACCGAGGAGTTAGGCGCCCTACTCGGCGTTGACCCGTCGACTGTTCGCAGGTGGCGGACCTCCCGGCCGCCGCAGGGGCCGGCCTTCGTGCAGCTGTCCGAGCGGGTGACGGTGTACAGCGCGTCGGACGTTGAAGCATGGCTCCGGAGCAAGCGCGTTGATCCAGGTCAGGCGGCGGCGTGATGGCGGGTGATGTGCGTCTGCCGCTCGGCGTCTCGTTGTCGTCCGATGTCGAATATCGGCCTGGCCGGGCCAGCCCGTACCGCGCTCGGGTGCGGTGGATCGACCCGGTGACGAAGAAACGTCCGAGCAAGTCGGAGGCGTTCGCGTCCGAGGACGACGCCCGCGACTGGATCATCCGGATGGAGCGCGCCGCCGCTCAGGGCGTCGATCCGAACACGGCGACGATGAGGCTGGCCGACTACGGGACGACGAACATGACGTTCGCCCTGCGTGGGCTGGAGGCAAAGACCACCGATCCATACTTGGCCGGCTGGCGGAAGCGGGTCGTCCCTACGCTGGGGCACCTGCCGGTCAACATGATCACGAACGGGGCAGTCGACCGAGCGGTGCACGCGTGGATCGCGGACGAGTGCAGCCGGTCGACGGTGAAGAACAGCATCGCGGTGCTGGTCAGAGTCATGGAGCAGGCCCTTCGGGACGGTATCATCGACCGGAACCCAGCCCGGGTGACCGGCTGGCAGCAGGAGTACAAGCGCGCCGAGGACGAGTTGGACGATCCGCGGTCGCTGGCGCTGCCTGACTGGATCTCGCTCACGACGCTGGCTGATGCTCTGGTGGCGCGGTCGTCGGGGGAGTACCGGGGTTGGGGTGACGTGGTTCTGTTCGCCGCCTGCACAGCGGCTCGGATTGGGGAAGTCTCGGGCTGTCGGGTGGGGGATATCGACACCTCGTCGTGGACCTGGACGGTTCGCCGGCAGACGACGCCGTCACCTGGTGGGCTGGTGGACAAGGGGACGAAGGGCAAGCGGGCTCGGACGGTGCCGCTGATCGAGGACATCCGGGAGCTGGTTCGGCGGCGTATCGCACTCGCCGACAACGACCCGGACGGTCGGCTGTTCAAGGGGCCACGCGGTGGCCGAATCACGACTGCCGTGCTGCGAGACGCGACGGTGTGGGACGAGGTAGTGGCAAAGCTCGGGTACGACCACCTGCGGCGTCACGACCTCAGGCACACGGGCCTGACTTGGATGGCGGACGCGGGCGTGCCGGTGCACCACCTTCGGAAGATCGCGGGGCACGGCTCGTTGTCTACGACGCAGCGGTACCTCCATCCAGACCGGCAATCCGTAACGAATGCTGGGGAACTGTTGACCCGGCATCTGCGATCACCCAGACACAACCAGCTACGCGCCGTTTACTGATCGTGAAACGATGATCTAGGGCCCAATCGCAACGAGGCACACCGTAAAGACCCAGAAGAGTGAACCTTTTTTGTTTGGGGAACTAAACAAATTCGGAGAGGTTAGGCAAGGGTTGTCAAACGACAACGTAAGACATTCACTTACGGTAGCCATGTTGAAGCTTAATGTTTGAAATTTCATAAGACTTGAAGGGTTGCCTTACCTTTCAGAACCCTAGATGTGCCAACTTGCAGATCCGTAATTAGCCATATGTAGTGTTTGGTGGGTTGCGGCATGAAGTTCAGGTGAGCTACCGTCCATTGAGCGCAACGACACGTTGCGTGATCACAACGCATAGAAAGATCAGTTCGATGACTATTCGCATCCTCGCCAGCGGCAACCAGTGGTATTTCACGATCAACTCGGTCAACCACAAGGTGCTGGCAACCAGTGAGCGTTACTGGAACCAGTCGGACGCTGTTTCTGCCGCCCAGTCCATCGTCAACCAGGCTGGCGGAGCCAAGATCGTTTACTGAACGATCGAAGCCCCTGCGGTCCGAAGTGATATCAGCACCTCGGGCCGCAGGGGCGCGGTCAATCTACAGCAGGTTTCGTGAGATCGGTGATCAGCGTCAGGATGGATTCTTGTGGGAGTGCTGCTAGCGAGTCGACGCGGCGCCCGTCGCGGCGGGCTGCGGTCCCCAAGTGGTCCCCATGCTCACGGATGCGGGCGGTGAGCGTACTTTGTGGTCTGACACAACGAAGCCGCCCGACCTGGGCTTTCACCCAAGCCAAGCGGCTTCTGTGTCCGTCGGGCTGACAGGATTTGAACCTGCGACCCCTTGACCCCCAGTCAAGTGCGCTACCAAACTGCGCCACAGCCCGGACTCGCACTCCCTGAGTGCGTGGAAGTACTTTAGCGTGCCCGCCGAACGGCCCTGTAACCAGGGTCCTCTGTCTCTCTGACCTGCGAAAACAGGGCTGGCAAGATCAGGTCGGGTTGCTTGCGTGGGTCAGGTCGCCATGTGATTGCGCAGCATCGTTGCGAAACGGCTCGAATTCGGCCAGCCCGGATATGTGTCCTTGGTAGGTCGGATCGCGTCTTCGTGTAGGAGCTGGCCCGCCCCGGTCGTTGACGCTGCCGGGAGTCGGCTCAGTGTGTCCAGCCCGCTGAACGGGAGCGTTCAGCGGGCTGAACAGAACCTCAGCCGAGCCCGGCGCTGACCGCGTTCATCAACGCGCCGGTGTCACCCGACATCTCCCACGCCATCACGCCGAGGAGCCCGCGCGACTTGAGCCACGTGATCTTCAGCCCGATCGACCACGCGTCGTCGAACGTCCACCACTGGCCGCCGTTGCCCGTGTAGCAGGATGTCGCCACCGCAGCCGTGTCGTGGTGGACCGTGCAGCCCGGCACGCTCGCCACCAGGTTCGCGTAGCCGCGGGTGCCCGCCTCCTCGGCGAACTGGCCCGGCGCCGCTCCGGTCGCCGACTGCCACTCGCCGTTCTTGCCGCCGTCGGCCACGCCCTGCCAGCCGCGGCCGTAGAAGGCCAGGCCGAGCGTCAGCCGCCGGGGGTCGACGCCGGCGTTCGTGTACGCGTTGATCGCGCTTTCCGCACTGAAGTGGAAGTTGTACGGGTCGTCCGCGTCGGCGTACAGGTTGCCCTGGTGGCCGGTGCGGTTCGGCTCCCACGAGTTGTCGCTGCCCGACCCGTGGAAGTCGTACCCCTGCACGTTCGCCACGTCCAGGTAGTTGAACACCTTCGACAGGTCCCACCCGGACGCGACCTTCGCCGGGTCCGCCGGCGTGAACGCGTGCAGCTGGTACCGCTTGCCGGTCGTCGCGCCGTAGGCGTCCATCTGGGCGCGGAATTCCGCCATCAGCGCCGTCAGGTTGTCCTTGTCGTTCGGGCTCCAGTGGTTGCCCGGGTGCCCGTCACCGCTCGCCGGCCACTCCCAGTCGAGGTCGATGCCGTCGAAGATGCCCGCCGCGGTGCCTGGTCCGCCCGCGCCGCCGTAGGGCGCGATGTTGCCCTTGAGCCACGTGTCCACACAGGACGAGACGAACTTCTTGCGTGACGCGTCGGTGGCCGCGACGTCCGAGAAGTACTTCGAATACGTCCAGCCGCCGAGCGAAACCAGCACCTTCAGGTTCGGGTGCTTCGCCTTGAGCTTCTTGAGCTGGTTGAAGTTGCCGCGCAGCGACTCCCAGCCGGTGTCGGCCACGCCGTCGACCGACTGCGCCGCCGAGAACGGCCGCGAGTAGTCGGCCTCGGCGTCACCGGCGCCGTCGCCCTGGTTCGGGTCCTGCGGGTTGGCCGTGGTGCCCTTCGTGACCCCGGACAGGCAGGTCAGGTTCACCGGGTCGATGTTCTCGAACGCGTACAGCAGGTGCGTCAGCTTCGCCGCCGCACCGGAAGTCTCCAGGTTCTTGACGAAGTACTGGCGCCCGTAGATGCCCCACTGCACGAAGTACCCGACCTTCGCGTAGCCCGAGACGATGTCGCCGGTCCGGGCGGTCACCGCGGCGCTCGGCGCCGAAACGTTGTCGTAGCCGTCGCGGGCCCGGACCGTGAACGTGTACGAAGTGGACGGTGCCAGTCCGGTCACCACGGCCGACGTCGTGGTCACCGTCGTGGCGAGCACCGAACCGCGGTACACGTCGTAGCTGACCACGCCCGTGTTGTCCGTCGACGCCGTCCAGGCCAGCGAAACGCTACCGGAATCGGCGCCGGTCGAGCGCACCCCGGTGGGCGCGGACGGCGCCTGTGTGTCGTCGGCGGGGTTGTTCGTCGTCACGGCCAGCGCAGCACTCGCCGGGGAGGTGTTTCCCTTGGCGTCCTTGGCCTTCACCGTGAACGAGTAGGCCGTGCCCGGCGCGAGCCCGGAGACCGTGGCGCTCGTCCCGGTCACCGAAGCAGCCAGGGAAGTCCCCTGGTAGACGTCGTACCCGGTCACCGGAAGGGAACCCGCAGCCGAAGCGTTCCACGCCAGCGCGACCGACTTCGTCGTCTTCGCGACCAGCCGCAGGTTCGCCGGCGCGCCCGGTGGGGTGTCCGGTGAACCGTCGCAGTTGGCGTTGTCCACGCGGCACTGCGTCGGCGTCGCCACGGAGCTGAGCCGGAACGTCGGGCTGTACGGGTAGGTGTTCCGGCCCGGTGCCAGCGTCGCGATGTAGTACGCGGGCGTCAGCGTGACCTGGGTGCCGTTCTGGGTCACCGTGCCGTTTTCGCCCGTCGAGGCGGTGATGCCGGCGGGCAGCGTGAAGGTGATCGCCCAGTTGCTCACCGAGGCGGTCCCGGTGTTGGCGACGGTGTACGTGCCGGTGGTGCCGCTCATCGCCAGGGTGGCGGTCAGCGAACCGGCGGCAGCGGCGGGTGGCGCGAGCGCCGCGGTGCCGCCGAGTGCGACGAGCAAGGCGGCGAGTGCGGAGCGTAGTCGTGCGGGAGTGCGTCTCATGGCGGTTCTCCAAGCGGCACGAGGCGGGGGACGATGTGGTCTAGACCACATCGAATGTAACCCGGTGCGAGGAGAACCGCGCCCGCCCGAACGGCGGCAACCGGTGTCCGAACGGACGGTTAACGTCCCGAGAAGGTCGCCTTCCCCGGTCCGTCGGCGAGGAACGACTTCACGGCGCCGCGGAGGTCTTCGGTCTCGAACAGCTCGGCGGCGATCGTCGTGATGTGGGCGTTCGCCTCGGGGACGCCGCCGACGGCGAAGTGGTCGAGGACGCGCTTGGTCGCGGCGTGGGCGCGGGTCGGTCCCTCGGCCAGCTTCGCCGCGAACGCGCGCGCCGCATCATCGAAACCCTCGTCCGGCAGGACCCGGTTGACGACGTTCCAGCGCTCGAGCGTGGCGGCGTCGTAGGTGTCGCCGGTCATCACGAACTCCTTGGCGCGCCCGACGCCCGCCCGCGCCGCGAGCCGCTGGGTGCCGCCCATGGTCGGCGTCAGGCCGACCACCTTCTCGACCAGGCCGAACTTCGCGCGCGAGGCCGCGAGAATGATGTCGCAGGCCACGGCGACCTCGAACGCCCAGGTCAGGCACAGTCCGTGCGCGGCGAACACGGTCGGGAACGGCAGCGCCGCGATCCGGTCCGGCACCGCCAGCATCTCGTCGAAGAGCACCTTCGCCTCGGCGGGCGAGCCCTGGGCGTCGAACAGGGAGACGTCGACGCCGCCGCTGACGATCTTGCCCTCGGCGCGGATCAGCAGCGCCCGCGCGGGTTCGGTCTCCAGTTCGCCGATCGCCGAGGACAGCGAAGACTGCAGCGAAGCCGTGTAGAGGTTCAACGGCGGAGCGTCGACGGTCAGGACGGCGAGCCCGCCGTCACGATCGAGGCGGACCTGCTGAGTCATGTTCACCCTGCTTCTTCGGCTTCGACGATGTCGTCCCAATACTGCTGGGCCTCGGGGCGCCAGTCGACGTGTTTGTGATGGAACAGTTCCGCCGCTTTCGTCCCGCTCCACTTCGCCGGGAGCAGCTCGGCCGGCAGCTGCGGGTCCAGGAACGGGAACCGCCGCCACTCGTGGACCAGCTCGGTCTGCGCGCGCAGCACCGCCCGGCCGCCGGTCGGGTGCAGGCCGGTGAATCGGTCGATGAAGTCCTCGTAGCGGTCCTTCAGCTCGGTCAGGTCCCAGGACCGGGCGACCATCGACTCCTGCTCGCCGACCTCGCCGTACGCGGCGGTGAACGACATCGCCTGCGCGTCGAGGCCGAGTTCGCTGACGATCTGCTGGGCCTCCCGCTGCCGGGACAGGTCCGGGCTGACCCACACGCCGGCGACCGGCGAGCCGAAGCCCGCCCAGGTCAGCCGCGTGCGCAGGCGGTGGCGCAGGTCGCGCTTGGCCTCGGGGACGGAGACGATCAGCATCAGCCACTGCCCGTTCCAGCGGCGTTCCTCGCGGCCGAACGCGTAGATCCGGTCGGCGCCCTCGGTCAGCAGGCGGCGCCCCGGCGGCGTCAGCGACCAGCGCACGCGGCGCCCGACGCGCTCGGACACCACCCAGCCTTCGGCGGCCGAGCGGGCCAGCGCCTGCCGCGCCGACTTCTCCTCGATGTCGAGGATGCCGAGCACCTCGACGAGCATCGACGTCCAGACCGGCTTGTCCCGCGGCAGCGCGTACTCGCCCAGGACGGTCATGAGCAGCGATCGCGCGCTGGCGTGACTGACCTCGCGACGCCGGCTCACCGTGGGCCGCGGCGCGGACGGCCGGCCTTCCCTCGGCTTCGGCCTGCGGCCGAGGGTGACCGGGGGAGCGGGCTCGCCCATGCTGTTCACCGACCTCACTGTGGTTGTGGCACTACTGTGTCGCGGCACTGACAACCGAACAGGGTACCCACAGTGAGTGATCAAAGCGCCACGGGACACACACCGTCGGTGGTTTTGACCTTGATCTGACAGTTCACCACGAGGTCGTAGACTCGGCTACCTCATGAGCGCAACTCTCGTCGCGAAGGACCTGGCCGCGGGCCACGGTGACCGCATCCTCTTCTCCGGCCTCGATCTCGTCGTCGCCCCCGGGGACGTCGTCGGCCTGGTCGGCGTCAACGGCGCCGGCAAGTCCACGCTCCTGCGCACCCTCGCGGGACTCGCGAAGCCCGACAGTGGCGAGGTCCGGCTGAACCCGCCGGCCGCGACCGTCGGGCACCTGCCGCAGGAGCCGGAACGGCGCGAAGGCGAGTCGGTGCGGGCCTTCCTGGCGCGGCGCACCGGCGTCTCGGCGGCCCAGGCCGACCTCGACGCGGCGACCTCGGCGTTGACCGACGGTGCACCGGGCGCGGACGACCTCTACGCCGCGGCGCTGGACCGGTGGCTCGCCCTCGGCGGCGCCGACCTCGACGACCGGGCCGCCGAAGTGGCCGCCGACCTCGGCCTGGCCGTGGACCTGGACCAGCCGATGACGTCGCTCTCGGGCGGCCAGGCAGCGCGGGCGGGGCTCGCCTCGCTGCTGCTGAGCCGCTACGACGTCTTCCTGCTCGACGAGCCGACGAACGACCTCGACCTGGACGGCCTGGCCCGGCTGGAACGGTTCGTGTCCGGCCTCCGCGCGGCGACGGTGCTGGTGAGCCACGACCGCGAGTTCCTGGCGCGGACCGTCGACCGGGTGGTCGAGCTGGACCTGGCCCAGCAGCAGGTGAACGTCTACGGCGGCGGGTACGAGTCCTACCTCGAAGAGCGCGAGGTCGCCCGGCGGCACGCGCGCGAGGAGTACGAGGAGTACGCCGACACGAAGGCGTCGCTGGAGGCGCGCGGGCGGATGCAGCGGGCGTGGATGGAGAAGGGCGTCAAGAACGCCCGCCGGAAGCAGCCCGACAACGACAAGGCGGCGCGCAAGTTCCGCACCGAGGCGACGGAGAAGCAGGCGTCGAAGGCACGGCAGACCGACCGGATGATCGAGCGGCTGGAGGTCGTCGAGGAGCCGCGCAAGGAGTGGGAGCTGCGGATGGAGATCGCCGCGGCCCCGCGGGCGGGCGCGGTGGTCGCGACGCTGCGCGGCGCGGTGGTCCGGCGGGGCGAGTTCACGCTCGGACCGGTGGACCTGCAGATCGACTGGGCGGACAAGGTCGCCATCACCGGGGCGAACGGCTCCGGCAAGTCGACGCTCCTGGCGGCGCTGCTGGGCCGGATCGCGTTGTCGGACGGGGCCGCGGCGCTGGGGCCGGGTGTCGTGGTCGGCGAGGTCGACCAGGCGCGGCGGCTGTTCCTCGGTGACGTCCCGCTGGTTTCGGCGTTCGCGCGCGAGGTGCCGGAGCTCGCGGACGCGGAGGTCCGGACGTTGCTGGCCAAGTACGGATTGAAGGCCGCCCACGTCCTGCGCCCGGCGGCGACGCTCTCGCCGGGGGAGCGGACGCGGGCGGCGCTGGCGTTGCTGCAGGCGCGCGGGGTGAACCTGCTGGTGCTGGACGAGCCGACCAACCACCTGGATCTGCCGGCGATCGAGCAGCTCGAGGCGGCGCTGGACAGGTACCCGGGGACGCTGCTGCTGGTGACGCACGACCGCCGGATGCTCGACGCCGTGCAGGTGACGCGCCGCTTGGTCGTCGACGGCGGCAAGGTCAGCGAGCTTTGATCCTCCGCGAGGCGACGCCGTCGGACGGGGACTTCCTCGCCGACATGCTCGTGGCCGCGGTCAACTGGTCGTCCGAGTGGAAGAGGAAGTCGCGCCGTCGTGTGCTGGCGGCTCCGGATACCGGGCATTACGTTGCTGACTGGCCGCGGGGTGGGGATCTCGGTGTGGTTGCCGATGTGGATGGGGAAGCGGTTGGCGCGGCTTGGCTGCGGTTCTTTTCTGCCGAGGATCCGGGGTATGGGTTCGTGGCTGCCGACGTTCCCGAGCTGACGATCGGTGTGGCTGCTGCCTGGCGTGGCCGGGGTGTCGGGCGCGCGTTGCTTCGGGCTCTCGAAGGTCGCGCTCGTGAGGCTGGTGTGCGGCGGATCAGTCTCAGTGTCGAACGGAAGAACTTCGCGCAGCGGCTCTATTTGGCGGAGGGCTACGAGATGGTGGGGGCCGGGTCGGCACAGTCGGACACCATGGTCAAGGTGCTCTGACGCGCGCGCCGCTCTTTGGTCGGTCACTGTCGCGGCGAGAGCGGTGCTCTCGGTTTGGAGCGTTGTACCGGCGACTCGCGAGAGCGGTGCTCTCGCCTCGGAACACTGCCCGCTGTTGCGAGCAGCGGTCGGAGAGCGGTGCTCTCGACCGGCGGGCTCGGTCGGCAGTGGCGCATGAGCGGTGCTCGCTGAGTTGATCGGTGCTCTCTTCGGCACGCGGAGGCGCGCGCTTTGGGAGAGCGGTGCTCTCAGTGGCGAGCAGCGGTCGCCGCCGCGTGTGAGCGGTGCTCTGGGTGGTGGGCGGTGGCTGCTGTTGCGCGAGAGCGGTGCTCTCGGCGGTGGATGGTGATGGTTGTTGCGGTGAGCGGTGCTCTGGAGTGTGCCGACGCGTCTGGGTTGTGAGCAGTGCTCTCGAAGCTGATTGCTGCTTCCCGCTTGGGTGCGAAGGATGCTCCCTTTCGAGAGCGGTGCTCTCGAAAGGGAGCGCCCTGCGCATCTCCTGAGTGAGCACTGCTCTCGCGGGAGAGCACTGCTCAACCCTTCGTCGCCCCGCCCGTCAGGCCCTTCACGAACTGCTTCTGCAATGCCAGATAAAAGATCAACACCGGCAGCGTCGCCAAGAACATCAGCGCGAACACGCTGCCCAAATCCGCCTGATACTGCCCGATCGACCGGTAGATGCCCGTCGTGATCGTGGTTCCCTGGCTGGGTCCCAGAATGATCAACGGATCGATGAAGTCGTTCCAGATCCACACACCCAGAAAAATCAACACCGATGCCGTCGCTGGGCGGAGGAGGGGGAACACCACTCGCCAGAACACCTGCATGCGGCTCGCTCCGTCGAGCAGGGCCGCCTCCTCCAATTCCACCGGCACACCGCGGATGAAGCCCGTGAACACGAACACCCCGAACGGCACGTAATACCCGACGTTGAACAGGATCAGCCCCTGCAGCGTCGCCATCAGATGCGTCACCCGGAGCACGTCGGTGATCGGGATCAGGATCACCTGCGGCGGAATCATCAAGCCGGCCAGCAGGACCAAAGTCAGCACCTTCGTCCACCGCTTGCCCGAGCGCGCAAGGTAGTGACCCAGCATTGCCGAGAGCACCGTTAGTACCAGGATCGACAGCACCGTCACCACGATGCTGTTCGTCAGGCTGACCCAGAACAACCCGTCCGGCCGGGTCAGCACCGCGTGGATGTTCGCCAACGTCGGCGGCAGCGGCAGCGACGCCGGCTCCTTCGCGATCAGCTCGCCCCGCTTGAACACGTTGGCCAGCACCAAATACAACGGCACGAAGAACACCGCGCTGACCAGCAACGCCACCGCGGGCCGGGCCGGTGAACGGGGGTGGGTCACAGGTCCACCTCCCGGCGGCGCAGGAAACTGAGCACGACCGTCGTCACCAGCGCGACGATCACCAGCATCAGCACGGCCATCGCGGACGCGTAACCGACGTGGTTGGAGTCGAAGCCCGTCTGGAGGACGTCGAACGCGATGGTGGCCGTTGCGCCGGAACCCGGGCCGCCGTTGGTGATCACCTTGACGTAGTCGTAGGTCTTGAACGCCGAGATCAGCAGCACCACCGTGTTGATCGTCAGCGACGGGGCCAGCAGCGGCCAGGTGACCGCGCGGAACCGGCGCAGCGGCCCCGCGCCGTCGATCTCCGCGGCCTCCAGCAGCTCCGCCGGCACCCCCTGCAACCCGGCCAGGTAGACCACGACGCAGAACCCGAGCATCTGCCAGCACACGATCGACGCGACCGAATACAGCGCGACGTCCGGATCGGACAGCCAGCCCGGCGGGTGCGAGACGCCCACGGCGCGCAGCAAGGAATTCAGTGGCCCGCGGTCGTCGAGCAAGCGGGACCAGACGATCGACACCACCACCGAACTGAGGATCACCGGGGTGAAGAACACGCTCCGCAAAGCGTTGTACAGCCAGCCCTTCCGGTCCAGCAGCAACGCCACGCCCAGGCCCAGCACGTTGGGCACGACCACCACGATCAAGGTCAGGATCGTGGTCACCTTCAGCGCGGTCAGGAACTGCTCGTCGCTGAACAGCAGCCGGTAGTTGTCGAGGCCGACGAACTTCACCGGCGGGTTGAACGGGTTGTAGTTCGTCAGGCTGTAGCCGAAGCTGATCAAGATCGGCGCCATCACGAAACACAGGTAGACGAGCACGCCCGGCGCGCCGAACGACGCGAAGTGCGCCAGCCGGGGCCAGACCGGCCGACGTCGGCGGCGGCGGACGGCAGGGCGGGACGGGGCGGGGGGAGCGACGACGGCGGTCAAGGACGTCAGCCCGCCTTCGCCCACTCGGTGTCCAGGAACGTGCACGCGTCGGCCACGGACTTGCGGCCGGTGATGACGTCCTGGGCGGCCTGGTCGACCTTGTCCTTCATGCCCGGCAGCAGCCCGTCGTCGGCGGTCTCCCACCGGAACGCGTGGACCACGGCGTTCTGCTGCACGGCTTGGGCGTACAGGTCGTAGCCCGCCTTGAACGTCGCCCCGACGTCGGACGGCGGCGTGTAGCCCTTGATCGCCGGGAACAGCCCGTCGGCCTTCACCGACGCGTCCAGCTGGTCCTTGTCGAGCTGGAAACCGAGGGCGAACTTCCTGGCTGCTTCGAGGTTCGCGGCCTTGGCGTTCACGATCATGCCGCCGCCGGTGTAGGCGGGGACGACGAGTTTGCCGTCCTCGGTGGGGAAGTTGAACACGCCAACCTCGAAATCGTGCTTCTTCGAGTCGGCGTTGGCGGCGAACCAGTTGCCCATCGGGTACATCGCGCCCTGGCCGTCGAGGAACGCCTGCTCGGTCGCCGCGTAGTCGCGGGACACGCTGGTCTTGTCGACGTACCCCTTCGCCGCGAGGTCGGCGAGCTTCGAAAACGCGTGCTGGAACGCGGGATCGGCGAACTTCACCTTGTCCTGGCGGCGCTGGGTGAGCCAGTCCGGCATCGTGTCGTAGACCTCGGTGCTCACCAGCCCGGAGAGGATCATCGACGACGGGAAGCCGTCTTTGCCGCCGCCGATGGTGAACGGCGGAAAGCCCTTTTCCTTCAGCTTGCCGGCGTCGGTGACGAGTTCGTCCCACGTCTTCGGCGGCGCCGCGATGCCCGCGTCGGCGAACATCTTCTTGTTGTAGTAGATCGGCGGGATGGTCTGGGTGTTGGCCGGCAGCTGGTAGTACTTGCCGTTGACCGGATTGGCCTGCGGGAACTGGAAGTCCTTCAGTTCCTCGGGCGTCCAGGCGTAGAGGTTGCCCGCTTCGGCGAAGCCGGCCGAGTCGACGGCGATCATCACGTCCGGGAACTGCCCGGACTGCAGAAGCTGCTTCGCGTACGACGTCCGCCCGTCGGCGGTCGGCGCGACGAGCTTCTTGACCTTGATCCCCGGGTTCTTGTCGGTGACGCGCTTGATGGCGGCGTCCCAATAGGACGGTGTGAGGTTCGGCGTCTCGAAGGTCAGGAAGGTGATCTCCGCGCCGCCGCTGCCGCCGGTGTTCGACCCGACCGAGCACGCGCTCACCGCCAGGAGCGCCGCTGCGCCCAGCGCCAGTGACCTTCTCATGACCGCCGCCTTCCGTCACCCACCATATGTGATGTACGAGGCATTCGATCGGACGTTTAACGCAGTGTCAAGCATCGAATCCCGTCGAAAGGGCACCACGCGGCCGGATAGATCAGATCTTTACTCGCTCGAGCCGGACGACTCTGCTGGCGAAGTCGCCGGTCGGAAGGCCGGGCGGCAGTCCGCGGGCGAGGAGCACGGCGCCGCTGTGCGTGACGCCGGAATCGGGATCCAGGTACCGGTGAGCGGGATCGAGACCGGCCAGCCGCAGGGGTCGCTCGGGCGCGTTGAAGTGCGCGGCCTGCCGGTAGGCGAACACGACCACGCGATCGCCGTGGACGTACTGGAGCGCGGTCACGCCGTCGTCGACCGGCGGCCGGAGCCGGTACAGCGCGCCGTGTTGCACGACCGGCCGGATGTCCTTGTAGAGAGCCACGAGCTCCCGCGCGAGCGTGAGATCGTCTTCGGGCCAGTGCACGATGTCACCGCCGAGGCCGAGCACGCCGGCCATGGCGACGTGGAACCGGAACTCCAGCGGCACCGAACGGGCCGTCACGAAGTTCGGGTTGTCGGTGACCCACGCCGACATCGCGCGGGCGGGGTAGACCTGCCCGTAGCCGTGCTGGATCCGCAGCCGGTCGAGCGCGTCGGTGTTGTCGGAGGTCCAGACCTGGTCGGTGCGGGTGAGCACGCCGAGGTCGATCCGCCCGCCGCCGCCCGCGCACGCCTCGATCCGCAGCCCGGGGTGGTCCGCGCGCAGCCGGTCGAGCAGCGCGTACACCGCGCGGGTGTGCTCGACCCACAACCGGTCCTGGTCGCGTTCGCCGGGCCAGCCCGCTTCGCTGAACGGCCGGTTCATGTCCCACTTGAGGAAGTCGATGCCCTGTGAGCCGACGAGCCGGTCAAGCCACTCGTGCGCCCACGCCGCGACGTCCGGGCGCGCGAAGTTGAGTACCAGCTGCCGCCGCAGCTCCGAACGGCGCCGGTGCGGGTGGTGCAGCACCCAGTCCGGGTGGGCGCGGTGGAGGTCGCTGTCCGGGTTGACCATCTCGGGCTCGACCCAGATGCCGAACCGCATGCCGAGCCCGTGCACCGCGTCGACCAAGGGCTTGAGCCCGTCGGGGAAGCGCTCGCGGTTGACCTGCCAGTCGCCGAGCCCGGCGTGGTCGCCGGTGCGGGCGCCGAACCAGCCGTCGTCCATCACGAACAGCTCGACGCCGAGTGCCGCCGCCCGCTCGGCGAGGGCCCGCTGCCCCGCCTCGGTGACGTCGAACCCGGTGGCCTCCCACGAGTTGTAGAGCACCGGGCGCAGCTCGTCCGGGTGCGGCAGGACGTGCGCGAGGACGTAGGCGTGCCACGCGCGGCTCGCCGCACCGAACCCGCCGTCGGTGTACAGCCCGGCCGCGACCGGGGTGGTCAGCGGACGGCCCGGGCCGACGCGGTGGACGACGCCGTCCTGGCCGAAGCCGCCGCTCACCGTCAGCCGTCCGGTCGAGGATCGGGTGGTGGTCAGGCGCCACGACCCGCTCCAGGCCAGCGCGATCCCGTAGACCTCGCCGTGGCCCTCGGTCGCCGTGCCGTCGTCGACCATCACCCACGGGTTGGCGTGGTGGCTGGTGATCCCGCGGCGGCTGCCGAAGACGGTTTCGCCGTGCGGCACCGGCGACCGGTGCAGCTGTGTCTCCGCCGCCCAGCGACCGGTGACGTGGCTGAGCCGGTAGTCCTCGAACACCGGCAACGCCCAGGTGGCCGAATCGGCCCGGACGACTTCGACGTCGGTGTCCGCGCCGAGCTCGGTCCAGCGTTCGAGGACGGCACCGCGCAGCCGGTAGTGCAGGGTGATCCGCAGCGGATAGTGCCGGTCCTCGAAGAACAGGCGCAGGTGCCCGTCGGTGACGTCGTGGTCGGCGTACCGCCATTCGAGGGCCCGCGTCCCGTCGGCGAACCGGACCTGCAGGGCGGGTGTCCAGTACCGGGTGCCGCCGTCGGCGGCGAGTTCCCCGAGCCCTTCGTTCGGGTCGTTGAAGCCGTCCCACCAGGGAAGTGTGCTTTCCATCAGCTCGACGACGTCAGCTTCGGGCAGGGGAGGGCCCCAGTGCACGTGGGTGGGGACGTCGTCTTCGTCGAGCCGCAGCGCGTACGTGCACGACTCCCCGGTGAGCACCCAGGTGCGGTGTTCTTCGAGGAAACTGATCACGGCCATGCGGGCCATCCTGCTCACCGCCGCGGCCGCCGCCAAGGGATGTCCCGCCCACCGGGCACCGCGCAAATGTGACGCCAAAGCCCCCGGAGTGTTATTTCCTGCGGCTGTTCGAGTGGCTTTCCGGAAATGACATTGGTTCCGTCGGGTGGCTCTCGTAACAATGGGTGAGATCGGAAAGATTCGAGGGGTGGCGACGTGGCGGCGACGCCGGCTGTCGTCGACGAGGGGAGATTGCCGTGGTGGCGGAAAGCGAGTTGAGGGGTACGCCGGTAGTCCTGGAAATGCCGGACGACTGCCCGTGCCTGCCCGATCTCATCGAGGCCAAGCGCGCCGGGGGTCCGCGGTTCGCGGCGATGCGGGCGGCGTACGAGCGCGAGCAGGGAAAGATCCTGGAAGAGTTCTACGCGCTCGATTTCCGGGCGGCGGTGCTGCTCGTCGCCGCCAAGGAGCGGAAGGAGGTGAACGGCGGTGCGGAGCGGGCGGTCCTCAAGATGAGGCTGTACTACGACCCGCTCGAGAGCACCACGGAAGTCGACGACGTCTTCCAGTCGGCCCGCCGGGTGGAGCGGAAGTACTCGGTCCTGCTTCGCGGGGAGACCCAGGAGATCCTGGCGCGCGGCATCTACACCACGGCCGTGGTCCTCCTGAGCGTGCTCGACGCGATGGTGGGTTCGCCGCACAAGCCCGAGCGGGTGCCGGCCGCGGCCGCTTCGGCCCGGAAGGAAATCCGCCAGATCGAGCAGAACGCGCGCGACGCCGCCTTGGACCGCGCTCTCATCCGCTACCTCGGCGGTCTGGCCGTGGGTGCCGTGCTGGCCCTCGCCGTCGTGGTCGGCCTCAATTTCGTGCCCATGCAGGCCGAATTCGGCCCGCGGTTGCTCACCTGCCTGGTGTCCGGTGCCGTCGGCGCGATCCTGAGCGTCATGACGCGCACGGCGAACCGGGAAAGAGTGCGGGTGGGCCTCGACCAGGGCCGGGTCGTGGTCTTCCTTTCCGGCGGTTTCCGGCTGATCATCGGCGCCATCTTCGGCGCGGCGATGTTCGTGCTCGTCGGCGCCGGACTGCTGCCGATCGCCGTCCCGGCCGGCCCGGAACAGGTCAAGCTGTTCTTCGCCGGCCTCGCTTTCCTCGCCGGGTTCAGCGAACGCTGGGCGCAGGACACGATCGTCCGCACCCTGCCCGGCGCCGTGGACCGGAACGCGGTCGAGCCGGCGCGGGGCAAGGACGGCTGACCGGTCAGGGCCGGTCGGTAAGTCCATCCATGCCCCCGCCACCACCCTCAACGGAGACGCTTCGCGTCACTGCACAAATAGCCGCCCATCGTCTTGAAGTACTCGTGCGCGGGCAGTTCGGTCCCGTCGGCCGTGCGGACGCGCTCGACCAGCAGGCCGGGGGACTGCCCGCGCCGGGCGTCCGGCCCGGCGACGATCACCACGCCGTCGCCTTCGCGGATGAAGATCCGGCCCGGCGTGCCGCCGTAGTGGCCCCGCGACACCGACGCCTTCAGGATCCGCAGCTCCTCGCCGCGGTGGTAGGCGAACGCGTTCGGGTACGGGTCCGAAAGGGCGCGCACGAACCGCTCGAGGTCCGCGGGCGGCAGCGTCCAGTCGATCAGGCTGTCCCGCTTGGCCCGCTTGTGGAAGAAGCTGGCCTTGGACCGGTCCTGCGGCACCGGGGTGTAGCCGGTCTCGATCATCGAGAGGGCTTCGGCGGTGATCGGCGCGATGAGGTCGACCGTGCGGTGGAAGAGGTCGGTCGTGGTGTCGGCGGGCCCGACCGGAATCGCGCGCTGCAGCACGATGTCGCCGGCGTCGAGTTCGCCGTCCATCATGTGGGCGGTGACGCCGACTTCGGGCTCGCCGTTGATCATGGCCCAGATGAGCGGCGAGAAGCCCGCGTACGCCGGCAGCAGCGAGTCGTGGATGTTCAGGGTGCCGTGGCGCGGCAGCTCGAAGATCTCCGGCGGCAGCCAGGTGCGCCAGTTGTTCGCCACGATCAGATCGAGGTCGGCGGCCTTGAGCTCGGCCAGCAGCTCGGCGTCGTCCGGGCGGGTGCGCAGCAGGACGCGGATGTCGTGCTCGGCGGCGAGGTCGGCGACCGAGTCGGCCCAGATCCGCTCGTAGGCGTGGTCGCTCTTCGGATGGGTGACCACGAGGGCGACCTCGTGGCCGGCGTCGATGAGCGCCTGGAGGGTCCGGTGCCCCCAGGTCTGGTAGCCGAACATCGCCACGCGCATTCGAGAGTGCCTTTCATGGTCGGGGACGAACATCACCACGAACGTACTAGGACAGGCTCGCCTAAGTTAGGTTAGGGTGCCCTGAACCGTACTGGAGCGCGAGGGAGCACCATGACTGCAGAGGTCCCGATCTACGACATCGTCGGCGTGGGCTTCGGGCCGTCGAACCTCGCTCTCGCGATCGCCCTCGCCGAGCACAACGCGGGTCACGGGGAACCGGTGACCGCGCACTTCCTCGAGCGGCAGCCGCGCTTCGGCTGGCACCGCGGGATGCTGATCGACACCGCGACCATGCAGGTGTCGTTCCTCAAGGACCTCGTCACCATGCGGAACCCCACCAGCGAGTTCAGCTTCCTCAACTACCTGCACGCGGCCGGGCGGCTGGTCGACTTCATCAACCACAAGAACCTCTTCCCGCTGCGCGTGGAGTTCCACGACTACTTCGAGTGGGCGGCCGCGAAGGTCGACGACGTCGTCTCCTACGGCACCGAGGTCGTCTCCGTGACGCCGGTGTACGACGGCGCCGAGGTCGCGTACTTCGACGTCCGGGCTTCGGACGGGTCGACGCTGCGTGCCCGGAACCTGGTGATGGGCACGGGTCTGCGGCCCCAGCTGCCCGAGGGCGTCACGGCCGGGCCGCGGATCTGGCACAACAGCGAACTGCTGTTCCGCGTGGACGCCCTGCGGGGCGCCGACCCGAAGCGGTTCGTCGTGGTCGGGGCCGGCCAGAGCGCCGCCGAGGTCGCAGCGTTGCTGCACGAGGAGTTCCCCCGCGCCGAGGTGTGCGCGGTGTTCGCCCGCTACGGCTACAGCCCGGCCGACGACAGCTCGTTCGCCAACCGCATCTTCGACCCGGACGCCGTCGACCAGTTCTACCGCGCGGGCGAGCCGGTCAAGGACCGCCTGATGCGCTACCACGGCGCGACGAACTACTCGGCCGTCGACCTCGACCTGATCGACGAGCTCTACCGGCGCGTCTACCGCGAGAAGGTGCTGGGCGTGGAACGGCTGCGGTTGTTCAACGTCTCGCGCCCGGCCGAGGTGACCGACGCGGGCACGGTGACGGTCGAGTCCCTGACCACCGGCGAGCGCACGGTCCTGGACGCCGACGCCGTCGTCTACGCCACGGGTTACCGGCCCGCGGACCCGACGCCGCTGCTCGGCGAACTGGGCCCGCGGTGCCTGCGCGACGAGTCCGGGCGCCTGCGCGTCGAGCGCGACTACCGGCTGGTGACCGAAGCGCCCGTCCGCGGCGGGATCTACCTGCAGGGCGGCACCGAGCACACGCACGGCATCACGTCGTCGTTGCTGTCGAACACCGCGGTGCGGGTGGGGGAGATCCTGCAGTCGGTCGTGGACCGCCGGGTGGTCGCGGAGCCGGCCGGGGAGCTGGCGGTCAGCGCGCGCTGAAGGGCCACACGGCGGTGAGGTCGTAGAGGTACGTCGAGCGCACGACGAGCGCCGGACCGGGAAGCGCCTGCTTCAGCCGGTCCAGCGCTTCCTCGGCGCCGGAGGGCCCGCGGGGCACCCAGACGCGTCCGGTCGACGGTGGCTCGAGGAACTCCCGCAGGCGCTCGAAGACGTCGTCCGGAGCGGCGGACAGCGCGTAGTGCCGCTCGCCGGGACCCTTGTCCGGGTGCGCCGCCGCGACGACCTCGAAGTGCCAGCACGAACCGGGATCGGCGACCCGCAGGTAGCCCTCGATCGGGCCGTCGTACCAGTCGAGCACGGCGAGCCGCTCGACGCGCAGGTTCGCCGGCGGGGTGCTCAGCAGGCGCTCGGCGAGCACGCCGTCAGCCCGCCGCGGTGATCTGTTCTCGGAGGATGTCGCCGTGGCCGGTGTGGCGGGCGAGTTCCTCGATCAGGAACAGGTAGACGAACCGGAGGGTCACCTCGCCGACGACCGGGTGCGTCCACCGGTCGTCGAGCGAGAAACCGGCCGCGATCTCGCGGGAGCGCGCGCTGGTCCGCTCGTATTCGGCGATCACGCCGTCGACCGTTTCGTCGTCGGCGACCGCGAAACTGACGTCCCCGGGGGTCGAGGGGCCGTCGATCTCGGTCTCGTCGAGCCCGGCGATCAGCCACTGGAACCACCGCCGCTCGGCGACGGCGGCGTGCTTGACCAGGGCGATCGGCGTGGTCAGAGACGGGACGAGCCGGCGCCGGGCGTCGGCTTCCGAGAGGCCTCGCAGGTTTTCGACGAGAGCGAGGCGGCCCCGGTCGATCATGGTTTCCAGCAGGTCACGCTCGGAGCCGGTGGTCTTGTCGGGCAGCACGTACATGCCGCCAGCTTGCCCGAGAATCAGCCCTGGTGCACCGGTGCCGGGTGGTGGCGGCTGATCGGGATGACCATCGGCGTCCCGCTCACCGGGTCCGGGGTCACCTGGCAGCGGACGTCGAAGACCTCCTCGACGAGCTCCTCCGTGATCACGGACGCCGGCTCGCCGGAGGCCACCACGCGGCCCGCCTTCATCGCGATCACGTGGTCGGCGTAGCGGCACGCCTGCGGGAGGTCGTGCAGCACCATCACCACCGTGCGGCCCTCCGCGCGGTTGAGGTCGACCACCAGGTCCAGCACGTCGATCTGGTGGGCGAGGTCCAGGTACGTCGTCGGCTCGTCGAGCAGCAGCACCGGGGTGCCCTGGGCGACCGCCATCGCGATCCACGCGCGCTGCCGCTGGCCACCGGAGAGCTCGTCCACCGGGCGGTCGGCCATGTCGGTCATCGACGTCGCCTCCAGGGCGGCGCGGACCGCGTCTTCGTCCGATGTGGACCATTGGCGCCACCAGCTCTGGTGCGGGGCGCGGCCGCGGCCGACGAGGTCGGCCACCGTCATGCCCTCGGGCGCCACCGGGGACTGCGGCAGGATGCCGAGCCGCTGGGCGACCTGGCGGGTGGGGAGGTCCTGGATCGAGCGGCCGTCGAGGTACACCGCGCCCGACTTCGGGGTCAGCAGCCGGGCCATCGTGCGCAGCAGCGTCGACTTCCCGCACGCGTTCGCCCCGACGATCGCGGTGATCCGCCCGGGCGGGACGTCGAGGTCGAGGCCGTCGATGACGACCCGGTCGTCGTAGGCGACGCGCAGGTCCTGCACGCGCAGGGACGGTGTCATCTTCTCAGCCTCCGGAGCCGGATCGGTTGGCCCTGGCCAGCAGCCAGAGCAGCAGCGGGGCGCCGAGCGCGCCGGTCACGATGCCGACCGGCAGCGGGGACGCGGTGATCGTGCGGGCCAGGATGTCGCTGCCCAGCACCACGACCGCGCCGGTGAGCGCGGATGCCGTCAGCGGCGGGGAAGCCTGGCGCGCCAGGCGTTGCGCGATCTGCGGTGCGGTCAGCGCGACGAACGAGACCGGGCCCGCGGACGCCGTCGCGAAGGCCACCAGCCCGGCACCGGACAGCAGCAGGCCCAGCCGCACCGGCTGCACCGGCGTGCCGAGCCCCGCGGCCACGTCGTCGCCGAGCTGCAGCGTGCGCATCCACCGCGAGAGGGCCAGCACGAGCGGCAGCAGCACCGCCAGCGCGCCGGCCAGCGGGACGACGTGCTCCCAGCCGCGGTTGGCGAGGTTGCCGACCAGCCAGCCGATCGAGGCCTGGGCTTCGGTGATCTGCGCGCGGCTGAGCAGGTAGTCGGTCAGGCTGGTGCACATCGCGAAGATGCCGATGCCGACCAGGATGATCCGGTAGCCGGTGGTGCCGCGCCGCCAGGCGAGGACGTACACGAGCAGGCCGGTCAGCAGCCCGCCGAGCAGGCCGAGGGTGGTGGTGCCGAGGCCGCCGCCGAACCCGAAGGAGATCCCGGCGACGACGGCGGTGGCCGCGCCCGCGTTGATGCCGATCATGTCCGGGCTGGCCAGGGGGTTGCGCGTGATGGTCTGGAACACCGCGCCGGACGCGCCGAACGCGAGCCCGGCCAGCAGCCCGGTCAGCGCCCGTGGCAGCCGCAGCTCCCGGACGATGTAGCCGGTGCCGCTGTCGCCGCCGCCGAACACCGCCGACAGGACGTCGGACACGCTCAGCGGGACGTCCCCGATCGTCATGCCCACGCAGAACAACGCGAACGCGACCACGGCGAGCACCAGCGAGACGGCCACGAGCCGCAGCCGGATCTGCCCGGACACCGCGGGTTTCGCGAGGCGGAAGGTGACGCGGTCGCGCCGCACCTGCAGCAGGCTCATCAGGACTCCACCAGCTTGCGGCGGCGGACCAGCCAGATGAAGAAGGGCGCGCCGAGGAAGGCGACGATCACGCCCGCCCGGACTTCGCCGGGGCGGGCCATGACCCGGCCGAGGATGTCGGCGGCCAGCAGCAGGCAGGGGGCGAGGACGGCGGTGTAGGGCAGCAGCCACCGGTGGTCCGGGCCGATGACGAACCGCACGGCGTGCGGGACGATCAGGCCGAGGAACACGATCGGACCGGCGACCGCGACCGAGGCGCCGGTCAGGAGCGTGATGGCCAGGGCGCCGCGCAGCCGCAGCGGGCCCAGCCGGCGGCCGAGCGCGACCGCGACGTCGTCGCCGAGCGCGAGGCTGTTGAGCGCGGGGCCGCTGGCGATCGCCAGCACCACGCCGACGACGAGGAACGGCAGGACCCGCAGCAGCGAACCGCTGTCGACGCCGGCGAGCGAACCGGCCGACCAGAACCGGAAGCGGTTGAGCGCCACCGGGTCCGAGAGCACCATCGCGCTGGTGAACGAGCCGAGCAGGGCCGTGACGGCGGCTCCGGCGAGGGCGAGCTTGACCGGGCTCGAGCCGCTGCGGCCGCGGGTGCCGAGGAAGTAGACGACCACCGTCGCGGCGAGCGCGCCGGCGAAGGCGAACCAGATGTAGCCGTAGAGCGAGCTGACGCCGAGCACGGTGATGGAGAAGACGATGGCGAACGCGGCTCCGGCGCTGATGCCGAGCAGGCCCGGCTCGGCCAGCGGGTTGCGGGTCAGCGCCTGCATGAGCGTGCCGGCCAGGCCGAGCGCGGCGCCGACCAGCACGGCCAGGAGCGTCCGCGGCATCCGGACACTGTGGATGATCACCGCGTCGGCCGAACCGTCGTCGTGCCACAGCACCTGCCAGACGGCACCGAACGAAATCTCCTTCGACCCCAGCCAGACACTCAGCAGGCACAGGAAAACCAGGACACCGAGAGCGGCCAGCAGACCGAGCGCGCGGCCCGTGTGTGGCGGGCGTCGCTTGAGAGCGATCCCTCCGGGGTCTGTTCGCACCGCACCTCCGACTGGTACTGATTTAGGTAAGGCTAACCGATGGTACAGGAGTGCATCCTCACCATCTGTTTGTTAGGGTCACCTAAGTTCGCGCTCCGATCGGGGCGCCGTGAGCAGCGGGAGGCTGGTCTACCGGTGAGCAACGGTGACGTTGTGCAGCAACAAGGGTCGAGGCTCGGGTTCTGGCGTGACCGCCTCGCTTCGGCCTCGAAGGAGCTGCCGCTGCCGGTCGACCGGCCGTACCTCGGGCAGCCGGTCTTCGCCCGGCTGGAGCGGCCGCTGCCCGCCGTCGACGAGCTGACCCTCCTCGCGGCGTTCACGGTGCTGTTGTCCCGGTACACGGGAACGGCGGACGTCGTGCTCGGGATCGGCGCGCTGGTGCCCCTCCGGGTGGATCTGGGCGGCTCGCCGGGGTTCGACGAGGTGGTGGCGCGCGTGCGCGAGGCGCGGGAAGAAGCCCTGGCGCACGAAGTTCCGTTCGAAGACCTGGTCGCCGAACTGGAACCCGAGCACGGGCGCGGGGGATCGGTGCTGGTCAACGTCGGTTTCGGCGCCGAGACCGACCTGGCCCTCGACCTGAACCTGACCCGGGACGGCGCGGACTACCGCGCCGACGTCCTCGACGAATCCACTGTGGACCGGATGCTGGACCACCTCGGAAACCTCCTCGCCGACGCCCGCGATCGTCCACAGTGGCCGGTGGCCCGGTTGGAACTCATGACGGCACCGGAACTGCGCCGGATCTGCGAGGAATGGAACGCGACGGACTTCGGGGCGCCGCTGTCGACCCTGCCGGAGCTGTTCGCCGCCCGCGTCCGGGAGGCACCGGACGCGGTCGCGCTCGTCTTCGAGGACCGGGAACTGACCTACGCCGAGCTGGACGTGCGCGCGAACCGGCTCGCCCACCTCCTCATCGGCCGTGGCGCCGGGCCGGAACAGGTCGTCGCGCTCGCCGTGCCGCGCTCGATCGAGATGATCGTCGCCGAGCTGGCCGTCCTCAAGGCCGGCGCCGCCTACCTGCCGCTGGACCAGGACTACCCGGCCGAGCGCATCGCGTTCATGGTGGCCGACGCCCGCCCGGTCTGCGTGGTGACCACGCGCGCTCTCGCCGACCGTTTCGACGGCGACGTCCTGCTGCTCGACGACGTCTCGTGGGACCCGGCGGCGGACCCGGCCGCCGCGATCGTCCCGGCCAACGCCGCCTACGTCATCTACACCTCCGGCTCCACCGGGCGGCCCAAGGGTGTCGTGGTCTCCCACGCCGGTGTCGCGAAGCTGGTCGCGACGCAGTCCGAGCGGTTCGGGGTGGGTCCGCACAGCCGGGTGCTGCAGTTCGCGTCGCCGAGTTTCGACGTCGCGTTCTGGGACCTGTGCCTCGGGCTGCTCTCCGGTGGCCGCCTGGTGATCGTCCCGGCCGAACGCCGGGTGCCCGGCCCCGAACTGGCCGAGTACGCGCACGCCCACGGCGTCGACTTCATGATCCTGCCGCCTGCCCTGTTGGCCGAGTTCCCGGAAGACTGCGATCTGCCGCGGGACAGCGTGCTGCTGGCGGGCACGGAACGCGTGTCGCCGGAGCTGGTGCGCCGCTGGGCACCCGGCCGGCGGATGTTCAACGCCTACGGCCCCACCGAGGCCACGACCAACTCGACGCTCGGGCTCTGCGACCCGGAAATCGCGCCGGGGTCCGCAGTGCCGATCGGCGTGCCGGACCCGGGAACCCGCGCGTACGTCCTCGACGCGCACCTCGCGCCGGTTCCGGTCGGGGTGGTGGGGGAGCTGTACCTCGCCGGAAGCGGCCTGGCGCGCGGCTATCTCGGCCGTCCGGGGTTGACGGCGGAGCGGTTCGTCGCCGATCCGTTCGGCTCCGGCGGGCGGCTCTACCGGACCGGTGACCTGGTCAAGTGGCTCCCGGACGGGCGGCTGGTGTTCCTGGGCCGGGCGGACGACCAGGTCAAGATCCGGGGGTACCGGATCGAGCTCGGCGAGATCGAATCGGTGCTGGCCGAACACCCGCGCGTCGGCCAGTCGGTCGTCGTCGCGCAGGACGGGCAGCTGATCGCCTACGCCGTGCCGGTGCCCGACCGCGACCAGGCGGCCGAGCGGGGCCACGTCGACGAATGGCACGACGTCCACGAGGAGATGCTCGCCGGATCCCCCGGCATCGAGGAGAACTTCGCGGGCTGGAACTCCAGCTACGACGGCTCCGAGCTCCCCCTGGCCGAGATGCGGGAGTGGCACGCGGCGACGATCGGGCGGATCCGCGCGCTGCGGCCGAAGCGGGTCCTGGAGATCGGCGTCGGCAGCGGGCTCATCCTGTCCCGGATCGCGCCGGACGCCGAAACCTACTGGGGTGTCGACCTTTCCGAAAGCGCCATCGAGAACGTCCGGCGCGAGGTCGCGGCCACGGACTACGCGAGCAAGGTGCACCTGGCGGCCCGGCCCGCCCACGACCTGGGCCATCTGCCGGAGTTCGACACGGTGATCATCAACTCGGTCGCGCAGTACTTCCCGAGCGCGGACTACCTCGCCGAGGTCGTGCGGACCGTCGCGGGCGCGCTGGCACCGGGCGGGACGATCTTCCTCGGCGACATCCGGAACCTGCGCTCGCTGCGGGCGTTCCGGACCGCCGTCGAACTGCACCGCGGCCGGACCGACGTGGCCGCGGTCGACCAGGCGATCGCCCGCGAGGGCGAACTGGTCCTGGACCCGGACTTCTTCCCGGCGCTGGCCCGCGACCTCGACGGCTTCGGCGACGTCGACCTGTGGGTCAAGCGGGGCACCGCGCACAACGAGCTGACCCGGCACCGCTACGACGTCGTCCTGCGGAAGGCGCCGCGGCGTGAGGTGGCCGGGGAGCAGGTCGTCGCGTTCGGCGATCTCGGTGCGGTGGAACGGTTCCTGGCCGCCGAGACGCCGGAGCGGCTGCGGGTCACCGCGATCCCGGACGCGCGGCTGGCCGGTGAGCTGGCCGCGGTCCGCGCCCTGGACACCGGCGACGCCGAGGCGGCCGTGGCCGCCCTCGGCCGCCGGGACGGTGTCGACCCGGAAGCCCTGTATGCGCTCGGCGAGCAGGTCGGGTACCGCGTCGCCGTCACGTTGGCGACCGAAGGCGAACTGGAAGCCGTCTTCACGAGGGGCGAAGACGGCGCTGCCTACCGGCCGGTGCGTCCGGCCGGCGCGCCGGGCTCGTACGCCAACAACCCCGCCGCACGGCGTGAGACCGGGGCGCTCGTCGCCTCGCTGCGTGCGCACGTGCGGGACCGGCTGCCGCTGTACATGGTGCCGTCGGCGTTCGTGGTGCTCGACAAGCTGCCCGTGCTCGCCTCCGGCAAGCTGGACCGCAAGGCCCTGCCGAGCCCGGAACGCTTCACCGCCGGGCCCGGCCGCGCGCCGCGCAACCCCGTCGAACAGCTGCTGTGCGAGATGTTCGCCGACGTCCTCGGCGTGCCGCAGGCCGGCCCGGACGACGACTTCTTCGCCCTCGGCGGCCACTCGCTGCTCGCCACCCGGCTGATCCAGCGGATCCGCGCGGCCGTCGGCGCCGAGGTGCCGGTGCGGGCGGTGTTCGACGCCCCGACCCCCGCCGCGCTCGCCCACCTCCTCGCCGGGGCCGTCACCGAGACCGCGCGGCGCCCGCTCACGCGCGTCACGGAACGGCCGGAACGGCTGCCGCTGTCGTTCGCGCAGCAGCGCCTGTGGTTCCTGCACGGCCTGGAAGGCGGCTCGGCGACCTACAACGTCCCGCTCGTCATGCGGCTGGCCGGTGAGCTGGACGTCGAGGCGCTGCGCGAAGCGCTCAACGACGTCCTGGCCCGGCACGAGGCCCTGCGGACCGTCTTCCCGGTCGCCGACGGCGTGCCGTACCAGGAGGTCCTCCCCGAGGGGACCGTCGAGCTGACCGTCCGGGAAGTGTCCGATGCGGACGCCGAGGTGGACGCGATCGTCCGTGGCGTGTTCGACCTCGGTGCCGGGGTCCCGGTGCGCGCGGAACTGCTCACCGACGGCCCGCGGCGGCACGTGCTCGTCCTCGTCGTGCACCACATCGCCGCCGACGGCTGGTCGCTGTCGCCGCTGTGGCGGGACATCGCCACGGCCTACCGCGCGCGCCTGCACGGTGAGACTCCACAGTGGACGCCGTTGCCGGTGCAGTACGCGGACTACACGCTCTGGCAACGCGATCTCCTGGCCTCCGAAGAAGCAGCACAGCTCGGCTACTGGCGGGAGACCCTCGACGGTCTGCCCGAGCGCGTCCCGCTCCCGCTCGACCGGCCGCACCCGCCGGTCTCGGCCTACCGCGGCGGGTTCTTCACCTTCACCTGGGACGCCGGGCTCCAGGCCGCCCTCGCCGACCTGGCCCGTGCCTGCGGGGCCAGCCCGTTCATGGTCGTGCACGCGGGCCTGACGGCGCTCCTGTCCCGCCTCGGCGCGGGCACCGACATCCCGATCGGCACCCCGATCGCCGGCCGCACCGACCCCGCCCTCGACGACCTCGTCGGCTTCTTCGTCAACACCCTCGTCCTGCGCGTCGACACCGGTGGCGACCCCTCCTTCCGCGATCTCGTCGCCCGGGTCCGCGAGCGCAGCCTCGACGCGTACGCCCACCAGGACGTCCCGTTCGAGCGGCTGGTCGAAGCGCTCAACCCGGCCCGGTCGCTGGCGCACCACCCGCTGTTCCAGACCATGCTCGCCTGGCAGAACACCCCCGGCACCGGTGTCGAGCTGCCCGGGCTGACCGTCACCGAGCAGCCCGTCGGCACCGGCACGGCGAAGTTCGACCTCTGGTTCTCCTTCACCGAACGGGCCGACGGCCTGCACGGCCAGGCCGAGTTCAACGCCGAGGTGTTCGACCGGGCCACCGTCGCCGGCCTGCTCGACCGCCTCGAAACCCTGCTCCGGCAGGTCGCCGCCGCCCCGGACCGCCGGCTCGGCTCCCTGGACGTGCTGACCGCCGCCGAGCGTGCCGGCCTCGAAAAGACCTGGTCCGGGGCCACACAGGACGTTCCCGCGCTCACCGTGCCCGAGCTGTTCGCCGCCCAGGTCGCGCGGACGCCCGGTCATCCCGCGCTCGTCTTCGAGGACGACGAACTCACCTACGCCGAGCTGGACGCGGTCTCGAACCGGCTGGCCCGCGTGCTGGCCGCGCGCGGCGCCGGGCCCGAGCGCGTGGTCGCCCTGGCCCTGCCCCGCTCGACGCACCTGGTCACGGCCATCCTCGCCGTGCTCAAGGCGGGCGCGGCCTACCTGCCGCTCGACCCCGGCTACCCGGCCGACCGCATCGCCTTCATGCTCGAAGACGCCGATCCGGCGCTGGTGCTGGCCGTCGCGGACACCGCTGTCGAAGGCGCTCTGCTCCTGGACGACCCAGGAACCTTGGCGGGAGTCTCCGACGAGCCCCTGGAAGTCACTCTCCGGCCGGAGAACCCGGCGTACGTCATCTACACCTCCGGCTCGACGGGCCGGCCGAAGGGCGTCGTCGTCCCGCACGCCGGGATCGTCAACCGGCTGCTGTGGATGCAGGACGCATACGGCCTCACCGACGGCGACCGCGTGCTCCAGAAGACGCCGTCCAGCTTCGACGTCTCGGTGTGGGAATTCCTGTGGCCGCTGCTCACCGGGGCCACCGAGGTGCTCGCCCGGCCGGACGGCCACAAAGATCCGGCCTACCTCGCCCGGCTGATCCGCGACCGCGGGATCACCACCGTCCACTTCGTCCCGTCGATGCTCCAGGTCTTCCTCCAGGAACCGGCGGCGGGGGAGTGCGCGAGCCTGCGCCGCGTGCTGTGCAGCGGCGAGGCCCTGCCCCCGGACGCGGTCGCGCAGTTCCACCAGGTCCTCGAAGCCGAGCTGCACAACCTCTACGGCCCGACCGAAGCCTCGGTCGACGTCACCTCGTGGCGGGCGTCCACTCAGGACAGATCCGTCCCGATCGGACGTCCGGTGTGGAACACCCGCACCTACGTCCTCGACGCCGCCCTGCGCCCGGTCCCGCCGGGCACGCCCGGCGAGCTGTACCTCGCCGGCGTCCAGCTCGCCCGCGGGTACCTCGGCCGGGCCGGGCTCACCGCCGAGCGGTTCGTCGCCGACCCGTTCGGCGCGCCCGGCACCCGGATGTACCGCACCGGCGACCTCGCCCGCTTCCGGCCCGACGGCGTCCTGGAGTTCCTCGGCCGCGGCGACGAGCAGATCAAGATCCGCGGCTTCCGCGTCGAGCCGGGCGAGATCGCCGCGACCCTGTCCGCGCACGACGACGTCGCCCACGCCGTCGTCGTCGCCCGCGAAGACCGGCCCGGCGACGTCCGGCTGGTCGGGTACGTCGTGCCCGCCGACACCTCCGGTTCGGCCGAGGAGGAGACCGAGCAGGTCGGCGAGTGGCGCGCGCTGTACGACTCGATGTACTCCGGTGACGACGACGAGTTCGCGGGCTGGAACTCCAGCTACACCGGCGAGCCGATCCCGCGCGAGGAGATGCGCGAGTGGCGCGACGCGATCGTCGCCCGGATTCGCTCACTCCGGCCGAAGCGGGTCCTGGAGATCGGTGTCGGCAGCGGCCTGCTGCTCACCGAGCTGGCCCCGGACTGCGAGGCGTACTGGGGCACCGACTTCTCCGCCGAGGTCATCGCTGCGCTGGGGGAGCGGGTCGCGGCCGATCCGGACCTCGCCGGGCGCGTCGAACTGCGTACCGGCGACGCCGCCGACCTCGACGGCCTGCCGTCCGGGTTCTTCGACACGATCGTGCTCAACTCCGTCATCCAGTACTTCCCGAGCGGGACTTACCTCCTCGACGTCGTGCGCAAGGCACTGGCGCTCCTGGCGCCCGGCGGGGCGCTGTTCTTCGGCGACGTCCGCCACCTGCGGCAGGTCCGGGCGTTCCACACCGCCGTGGCCCAGGCGCGCGGCGGCGACGTCGAACAGCGGTTGCTGCGGGAGAAGGAACTGCTGGTGGCACCGGAGTTCTTCGCGGGGCTCGACGGGGTCGTCGCGGACATCCGCGTCAAGCGCGGCCAGGCGGTCAACGAACTCACCCAGTACCGCTACGACGTCGTCCTGCGCCCGGGGACCACCGAGCCGCAGCCTCTGGAGACGCTGACCTGGGGCACCGATGTGTCCTCCGTGGAGGAGGTGGCGGCACGGCGCCGCGACGGCCTGCGCGTCGAAGGCGTCCCGAACGGCCGGATCACCGTCGGCGTGAATCCCGAAGACTGGTACGCACTGGGTGCGGTCGTCACCTGGTCCGCCGCCGGTGACGGTTCGGTCGACGTCCTCTTCACCAGTGACCCGGCCGGCGCGTTCCGGCCCGGCCCGGACCCGATCCTGAGCTACACCGGCAATCCCCGGCGGTCGCGCCGGAGCACCGCGCTCCCGGCCGACCTGCGGACCTTCGCCGCCGGGCGGCTGCCGGAGCACATGGTGCCGTCGGCGATCGTCGTCCTCGACGCGCTGCCGGTGACGGCGAACGGCAAGCTCGACCGCCGTGCGCTGGCCGCCCCGGAAGCGAGCGCCCCGGTCTCGGACCGCGAGCCGCGCACACCGGTCGAGCGGCAGCTGTGCGAGCTGTTCGCCGACGTGCTCGGCCTGCCGCGGGTCGGCCCGGACGACAGCTTCTTCGCTCTCGGCGGCCATTCCCTGCTGGCCACCCGCCTGATCGCCCGCGTCCGGACCACACTCCACGCCGAGCTCGAGGTGCGGGCCGTCTTCGAAACGCCGACCCCGGCGGGGCTGGCCGCAGTGCTCGCCACCGCCCGCGGCACCGCGCGGCCGCCCCTGCTCCCCGCACGACGGCCGGACCTGGTTCCGCTGTCCGGCGCCCAGCAGCGGCTGTGGTTCCTGCACCACCTCGAAGGCCCCTCGGCCACCTACAACGTCCCGCTGATCATGCGCCTGGAAGGCGACCTCGACGTCGACGCACTGCGCTTGGCGCTCTCGGACGTGGTCGCCCGCCACGAAGCCCTGCGCACCCGGTTCCCGCAGCGCGACGGCGTGCCCTACCAGGACATCCTCCCGGCCGGAGAAGCCGACCTGCCGGTTCGCGAGGTCACCGACCTCGACGAGGCCCTGACCCGGCTGGTCCGCGGCTCGTTCGACCTGGAGCGGCACGCGCCGATGCGGGCGGAGCTGCTGCGGCTGGACGCGCGGGAGCACGTCTTCGCGCTGGTGTTCCACCACATCGCCTCGGACGGCTGGTCGATGGCCCCGCTGTGGCGCGACATCGCCACGGCCTACGCCGCCCGCCGGGCCGGGGACGCTCCACAGTGGACGCCGTTGCCGGTCCAGTACGCGGATTACACGCTGTGGCAGCAGGATCTGCTCGGCCGCGAAGACGACCCGGACAGCGTGCTGAGCACGCAGCTGGACTACTGGCGGACGGCCCTCGACGGCCTGCCGGACCGGATCGAGCTGCCCCTGGACCGCCCGCACCCCGCGACCGCGACCTTCCGCGGCGAGCTGCACACCTTCACCTGGGACGCGGGGCTCCACGCGGGCCTGGCCGACCTGGCCCGCGAGAGCGGCGCGAGTGTGTTCATGGTCGTGCACGCGGCGCTGGCCGCTCTGCTCACCCGCCTCGGGGCGGGCACCGACGTGCCGATCGGCTCGCCGATCGCCGGCCGCACCGACCCGGCCCTGGACGACCTCGTCGGGTTCTTCGTCAACACCCTGGTCCTGCGCGTCGACACCGGCGGCGAGCCGACGTTCCGCGAGCTCCTCGCCCGCGTCCGCGAGCGCAACCTCGACGCGTACGCCCACCAGGACGTGCCGTTCGAGCGCCTGGTCGAGGTGCTCAACCCGGCGCGGTCACTGGCGTACCACCCGCTGTTCCAGGTCATGATCGCCGGGCAGAACAACGCCCGCGCCGAGGTGACCCTGCCCGGCCTGGCCGTCACCGGGATTCCGGTGACCACCGGGACGTCGAAGTTCGACCTGTCGATCTCGCTGACCGAGCGCGACGCCGGAATCGCCGGCGTCCTCGAGTTCAACGCCGACGTCTTCGACCACGCGGGAGCGAAGGCGATCCTGCGCCGTCTCGAAGTGCTGCTGCGCGCGGCACTGGCCGAGCCGGACCGGCCCGTCGGCGCCCTGGACCTCCTCGAAGGAGACGAGCGCGACCGGGTGCTCACCGAGTGGGCCGGGTCCCTCGAACCGGCGGGCACCGAGACGTTCCCTGCGATGTTCGCCCGCCGCGTCGCCGAAGCCCCGGACGCGGTGGCGCTCGTGTTCGAAGACGTCGAACTCACCTACGCCGAAGTGAACGCGCGTGCCAACCAGCTCGCGCACCTGCTGCTCGCCCGCGGCGCCGGGCCGGAGCGGGTCGTCGCGCTGGCCGTCCCGCGGTCGGTGGACATGATCGTCGCCGAGCTGGCGGTGCTCAAGGCCGGTGCCGCGTATCTGCCGATCGACGTCGACTACCCGGGCGACCGGATCGCCTACATGGCCGAGGACGCGGCCCCGGTGTGCGTGGTGACCACCCGGGAGGTCGAGGCGAAACTGCCGTCGGTGCTGCCGCGGGTGCTCCTGGAGGACACCGCTCTCGCGGATATGTCCACAGAGGACCCGCAGGTCGTGATCACGCCCGAGAACGCGGCCTACGTGATCTACACGTCCGGCTCGTCGGGACGGCCCAAGGGCGTCGTCCTCCAGCACTCGGGGGTCGCGAAGCTGGTCGCCACCCAGTCCGAGCGGTTCGGGGTGGGCCCGCACAGCCGGGTGCTGCAGTTCGCGTCGCCGAGTTTCGACGTCGCCTTCTGGGACCTCTGCCTCGGGTTGCTCTCGGGCGGCCGCCTGGTGGTCGTCCCGGCCGAGCGGCGGGTCGCGGGCCCGGCGCTCACCGAGTACGCGCACGCCCACGGCGTCGACTTCATGATCCTGCCGCCCGCCCTGCTCGACGCCATGCCGGCGGACCTCGACCTGCCTCGCGACAGCGTGCTGCTCGCCGGCACCGAACGCGTGTCACCGGAACTGGTGCGCCGCTGGGCGCCCGGACGGCGGATGTTCAACGCCTACGGCCCGACCGAAGCGACCACCAACTCGACGCTCGGCGAGAGCGACCCCGCCGAGCTGGCGGACGCGGCGGTCGTCCCGATCGGCATCCCCGACCCGGGCACGCGCGCGTACGTGCTCGACGCCGGGCTGCGGCCGGTGCCGCCCGGCGTGGTGGGGGAGCTGTACCTCGGGGGCTCCGGCCTGGCGCGGGGGTACCTCGGCCGTCCCGGACTGACGGCGGAGCGGTTCGTCGCGGACCCCTTCGGTTCCGGCGGACGGCTCTACCGCACGGGTGACCTGGTCAAGTGGCTGCCGGACGGGCGGCTGGTGTTCCTGGGCCGGGCCGACGACCAGGTCAAGATCCGCGGCTACCGCATCGAACTCGGCGAGATCGAGTCCGTGCTGGCCGAGCACCCGGCCGTCGGGCAGACCGTCGTCGTCGCGCAGGACGGGCGGCTCATCGCGTACGCCGTGCCCGCGGCCGGGCGGGACGAAGAAGCCGAACTGGACCACGTCGGCGAGTGGCGCGAGCTGCACGAGAACGTCTTCACCGAAGCCGCGTCCGGTGGCCTGGAGGAGAACTTCACCGGCTGGAACTCCAGCTACGACGGTTCCGAGATCCCCCTCGAAGAGATGCGCGAGTGGCACGCGGCGACGATCGACCGGATCCGGTCCCTGCGGCCGAAGCGCGTCCTGGAGATCGGCGTCGGCAGTGGCTTGATCCTGTCGCGGATCGCGCCGGACGCCGAGGAGTACTGGGGCGTCGACCTTTCCGAGCAGGCCATCGCGAACCTGCGGCGCGAAATCGCGGCGACGCCGTACGCGGGCAAGGTCCACCTGGCCGCGCGGCCCGCCCACGACCTGGGCGAACTGCCGGAGTTCGACACGGTGATCATCAACTCGGTCGCGCAGTACTTCCCGAGCGTCGGCTACCTCGCCGAAGTCCTCCGCACGGCCGCCGCGCACGTCCGGCCGGGCGGCGTCATCTTCCTCGGCGACATCCGGAACCTCCGGTCGCTGCGGGCGTTCCGGACCGCGACCGAGCTGCGCCACGGCCGCCGCGACGTCGCCGCGGTCGACCAGGCGATCGCCCGCGAAGGCGAACTCGTCCTGGACCCGGACTTCTTCCGGGCTCTGCAGCTCGACGGCTTCGACGACGTCGACCTGTGGGTCAAGCGCGGCCACGCCCACAACGAGCTGACCCGGCACCGCTACGACGTCGTCCTGCGGAAGGCCCCGCGACCCGCCGCCCCCGAAGAGCGGGTCGTCGCACTGGACGACGTGGAAGAGGCCCTGGCCGCCCGCCCGGCCCGGTTGCGCGTGACCGGCGTGCCGAACGCCCGGCTGTCCGGGGAACTCGCCGCCGTCACCGCGCTGGCCGCGGGCGACGCCGAAGCGGCACTGTCCGCTTTGGACCGACGGGACGGGGTGGATCCCGAGACGCTGCACGACCTCGGCGAGCGGCACGGTTACCGCGTCTACGCGACCCTCACCGCGGACGAAGGCGCCCTGGAAGCCGTGTTCACCACCGGTGAGCCGCAGCGGATCCACCGCGGCCGCCCGGTGCGCGCCGCCCTCGAAGCGCTGGGCAACCACCCGGCCGGGCAGCGGGACACGAGCGCCCTGGTGGCGGCGCTGCGGGCGCACGTGCGCGACCGGCTGCCGCAGTACATGGTGCCCTCGGCGTTCGTGGTCCTCGACCGGCTTCCGCTGCTGGCGTCCGGCAAGCTGGACCGGCGCGCCCTGCCGAGCCCGGACCAGCAGGCGGTCACCACCGGCCGGGCCCCGCGCACGCCGGTCGAAGAGTTCCTCTGCGGCCTCTTCGCCGAAGTCCTCGACACGGCGTCGATCGGCGTCGACGACGACTTCTTCGCCCTCGGCGGCCACTCGCTGATGGCGACCCGCCTGGTCGCCCGGTTGCGCGCGGTGTTCGGCGTCGAACTGCAGGTGCGGTCGGTGTTCGAGACGCCGACGGTCGCCGGGCTGGCCGCGCTGCTGGCCACTTCGGACTCCGGAGCAGCCCGGCCCGCCCTGGTCCGCGCCGACCCGCGGCCGGACGTGCTGCCGCTGTCGTTCGCCCAGCAGCGACTGTGGTTCCTGCACCGCCTCGAAGGCCCGTCGGCGACCTACAACATGCCGACCGCGGTCCGGCTGACCGGCGCTCTCGACGTCGACGCCCTGCGCACGGCGCTGGCCGACGTGGTCGAGCGGCACGAAGCCCTGCGCACGGTCTTCCCCGAGATCGACGGCGAAGCCCGGCAGCTCGTCCTCGAAGACGTCTCGATCCCGCTGCCGGTCCGCGCGGTCACCGAGGCCACGCTCGCCGACGCGGTGTCCGAAGCGGCGGGAACGGTGTTCATGCTGGAGTCGGAGATCCCGCTGCGGGCCCGGCTGCTGCGCCTCGGCGCCCGCGAGCACGTCCTGGTGCTGGTGTTCCACCACATCGCCTCCGACGGCTGGTCGACCGCGCCGCTGTGGCGGGACCTCGCGACGGCCTACACCGCCCGCCAGGCCGGTGAGACTCCACAGTGGACACCGCTGCCGGTGCAGTACGCGGACTACACGCTGTGGCAGCGGGACGTCCTCGGCGAGCCGGTGATCGAACCGCAGCTGGCGTACTGGCGCGAAGCACTGGCCGGGCTGCCCGAGCGGATCGAGCTGCCCACCGACCGGCCGCACCCGGCGGAAGCCTCCTACCGCGGCGAGCAGTTCGCCTTCGGCTGGGACGCCGAGCTCCACGGTGGACTCGTCGACCTGGCCCGGGCCTGCGGGGCCAGCGTGTTCATGGTCGTGCACGCCGGGCTCACCGCCGTGCTCACCCGGCTCGGCGCGGGCACCGACATCCCGCTCGGCACCTCCATCGCCGGCCGCACCGACGCCGCCCTCGACGACCTGGTCGGGTTCTTCGTCAACACCCTGGTCCTGCGCGTGGACACCGGCGGCGACCCGTCGTTCCGCGACCTCGTCGCCCGGGTGCGGGACCGCAGCCTCGACGCCTACGCCCACCAGGACGTCCCGTTCGAGCGGCTGGTCGAAGCGCTGAACCCGATCCGGTCCCTCGCCCACCACCCGCTGTTCCAGACGATGCTGGCCTGGCAGAACAACGCCGTCGCCGACCTCGCGCTGCCGGGCCTCACGGTCGCGGAAGAGCCGGTCCGCACCGGCACCGCGCGCGCCGACCTGACGTTCTTCGTCGGCGAGCGGCCCGGGAACCAGGCCGGGATCCGCGGTACCGCCGAGTACAACAGCGACGTCTTCGACCGCGGGACCGTCGAGGCGATCCTGGAACGGCTCCGGACGCTCCTGGCCGCCGTCGTCGCCGACCCGGACACCCGGATCGGCGCCGTCGACCTGCTCACCGCGGCCGAGCGCGACCAGCTCGCCGCCGACCCCGCGACCCCGCTGCCCGCGGAGACGGCCGCCGGGCTCTTCGCGGCCCAGGTCGCGCGGACGCCGGACGCGCTCGCCTTGACGTTCGGGTCCGAGCGGCTCACCTACACCGAACTGGACAGCCGGGCCACGGCCCTCGCCCGGGCGCTGCTCGCGCGAGGCGCGGCGCCGGAACGCGTGGTGGCGGTCGCGTTGCCGAGGTCGGTGGACCTCGTCGTCGCCCTCCTCGCGGTGCTCAAGACCGGCGCCGCCTACCTGCCCTTGGACCTGAACCACCCGGCCGACCGCATCGAGCTAATGCTCACCGATGCCGAACCGCACCTGGTCATCGCGTCGGAAGGCTTCGGAGACCGGCTCGTCCGGCCCGGCGATACCGGACCCGAACCGGCCTGGCCGTCGATCAGCCCGGACCACCCGGCGTACGTGATCTTCACGTCCGGCTCCACCGGACGCCCGAAGGCCGTCGCCGGAACCCAGCGAGCCCTGGCCAACCGGCTGCACTGGGGCCGGGACCTCGCTCGGGGCGTGCGCGTGGCGAAGAGCGCGCTGACGTTCATCGACGGCTCGACCGAGCTCCTCGGCGGCCTCGTCGCGGGTGACCCGGTGGTCCTGGCCGACGACACGACGGCCACCGACCCCCGGGCACTGGCCGCCTTCGTGCGCGAAACCGGCGCGCAGGTGCTCACCGTCGTGCCGAGCCTCCTCGACACCTTCGCCGAGGACACCCCGGCCGGGGCGTTCGACTCGGTGACCACCTGGATCACCAGCGGTGAACCGCTTTCCGAACCCCTGGCCGAGAAGGTCGCGGCTCGCTGGCCGTCGGCGACACTGGTCAACCTCTACGGCTGTTCGGAGGTCGCGGGCGACAGCCTGGCCCAGGTCTGCGGCCCGGTGGCCATCGGGCGGCCGGTCGCGAACACCCGCGCGTACGTCCTCGACGCGGCATTGCGGCCGGTGCCGCCGGGGGTGCGCGGCGAGCTGTACCTGGCCGGCGCCGGAGTCGCGCGGGGTTACCTCGGCCGCCCGGCGCTCACCGCCGAACGGTTCGTCGCCTCGCCGCATCAGCCGGGGGAGCGGATGTACCGGACCGGCGACCTCGTCCGCCGCCGCGCCGACGGGACGCTGGACTTCCTCGGCCGCGCCGACCAGCAGGTCAAGATCCGCGGCTTCCGCGTCGAACCCGGCGAAGTCGAGGCCGTGCTGACGGCCGATCCTTCCGTGGCACGCGCCGCCGTGATCGCGCGGGACAACCGGCTGATCGCGTACGTGGCGCCGGCCGGTGACCCGGTCGCGCTGCGGGCGCTGCTGGCCGAGCGGCTGCCGGAGTACCTGGTGCCGTCGGCGATCGTGGTGCTCGACGCGCTGCCGCTGAACGCCAACGGCAAGCTCGACCGCGCCGCCCTGCCCGACCCGGAGGTCCGGACGTCCGGACGTCTCGCGCGAACCCCGGCCGAGCAGGCGTTGTGCGAGCTGTTCGCCGACGTCCTCGGTGTGCCGTCGGCCGGCCCGGACGACGGGTTCTTCGCCCTCGGCGGGCACTCGCTCCTCGCGACGCAGCTGGTCAGCCGGATCCGCGCGCTGCTCGGCGTCGAAGTGCCGATCCGGGCGGTGTTCGACGCGCCGACCCCCGCCCGGCTCGCCGAAGCCCTGGACCCCGGGCGAGGCCGCCGTCCCGCGCTGGTCGCGGCCGACCGGCCGGACGTCCTGCCGCTGTCGTTCGCGCAGCAGCGGCTGTGGTTCCTCGACCGCCTCGACGGGCCGTCCGCGACCTACAACATCCCGTGGGCGTGGGAACTGACCGGACCGGTCGACACCGACGCGCTGCGGGCCGCCTTGGGTGACGTCGTCGCACGTCACGAGGTTCTCCGGACACTCCTGGTCGAAGAAGACGGCACGCCACGGCAGGTCGTGCTCGACGAGGCTGACCCGGTGCTGGTCACCGAGGCGGCGGCCGACCTCGACGAAAGCGTCGCGGCGGCGGCGTCGTACTGCTTCGCCCTCGACGCCGAGATCCCGATCCGCGCCACGCTCGTCTCGGCCGGACCGGACCGGCACGTGCTGGTGCTGCTGGTGCACCACGTCGCCGGCGACGGCTGGTCGCTGCCCCCGCTGAAGCGCGACCTGGACACCGCCTACGCGGCCCGGCTGCGCGGTGAGCGTCCACAATGGACTCCGTTGCCGGTGCAGTACGCGGACTACACACTGTGGCAGCGGGAGATGTTCGGCCGCGCCGACGACCCGGACAGCCTCCTCGGGCGGCAGGCGGCGTTCTGGCGGGACACCCTCGCGGGGATTCCCGACGAGCTGGCCCTCCCGGCCGACCGGCCGCGCCCGCCGCGGTCGACCAACCGCGGCGCCGCGGTGCCGTTCACCGTGCCCGCGTCCGTCCACCGAGGACTGCAGGAACTGGCCCACCGCAGCGACACCAGCACGTTCATGGTCCTGCAGGCGGCACTGGCCGCACTGCTGACCCGGCTCGGCGCGGGCACCGACATCCCGCTCGGGACACCGGTGGCCGGCCGCTCCGACCACGCACTGGACGACCTCGCCGGGTTCTTCGTCAACACTCTGGTCCTGCGGACCGACACCGGCGGCGACCCGACCTTCCGGCAGCTGCTGGACCGGGTCCGCGAGGCCGACCTCGCCGCCTACGCCCACCAGGACCTGCCGTTCGAGCACCTCGTCGAACTGCTCAACCCGCCGCGGTCGCTGGCCCGGCACCCGCTGTTCCAGGTGATGCTCGCGGTCTACCACTCGGGTCCGGAACCGGAACGGTTGCTCGGGCTCGACGCGGCCTACCGGGACACCGGGCTGCGGCAGGCGAAGTTCGACCTGTCCTTCGACCTGGTCGAAACGGCCGACGGCATCGACGGCGACCTCGAATACAGCCTCGACCTGTTCGACGAGCCGACGGCCCGGACGCTGACCGAGCGCCTGGTCCGGGTGATGACCGCGGTCGTCGCGGACCCGGATCGGCCGCTGAGCCGGCTCGACGTCCTCGATGCTCCGGAACGGGAGCGGGTCCTGCGCGAGTGGAGTGCCGGGGCGCCGCTGACCGTCTCGGCGCCGACGGTGGTCGACCGGCTGGCGGCCCAGGTGGCGGCGACGCCGGACGCGACCGCGCTGAGCGACGCGCACTCGAGCGTCACCTTCGCGGAGTTCGCCGCGCGGACCGACCGCCTCGCCCGGTGGCTCGCGTCGCAGGGCGCGGGGCCGGAGAAGGTCGTGGCGCTGGTGTTGCCGCGGTCGGCGGCGGTCGTCGAGGCGATCTTCGGCGTCTTCAAGACGGGGGCGGCGTATCTGCCGATGGACCCGGACCAGCCCGCGGACCGGCTCTCGGCGATCCTCGCCGACTCCGGCGCCGCGCTGGTGTTGAGCAGCCGTTCGCTGGCGTCGCTCGTTCCGGGCGCGTTGTTCGTCGAGGACATTGTGGACTGTCATGCGGCGCTTACCCCGCCGTCGCCCTCGAACCCGGCGTACGTGCTCTACACGTCCGGGTCCACCGGCAAGCCCAAGGGCGTGGTCGTCCCGCACTCCGGGCTGGTCAACCTGTTCCACAGCCACCGCGAGACGCTCTACCGCCCGGCGGTCGCCGCGGCGGGCGGGCGACGGCTGCGGGTCGGGCACGCGTGGGCGTTCTTCTTCGACGCGTCCTGGCAGCCGCAGCTGTGGCTGCTCGACGGGCACGAGGTGCACGTCGTCGACGACGACACCCGCCGCGACCCCGAGCGGCTGGCGGCGGTGGTGCGCGAGCGCGAACTCGACTTCCTCGAGCTCACGCCGTCGCACTTCGCGCAGCTGGCCGCGGCCGGGGTGATCGCGGACGGCCGGTGTGCCCTCGGCGTGGTCGGCGTCGGCGGTGAAGCCGTGTCGCAGACGCTGTGGGAGACGCTGTCGTCGATGCCGGGCACGCAGGCGTACAACCTCTACGGCCCGACCGAGGCCACAGTGGACGCTCTGGTCGGCCGCTTCGGGGACGCCGGCCGGCCGGTGGTCGGCCGCCCGGTGCACAACACACGCGCGTACGTCCTCGACGGTGGCCTCGCGCCGGTCCCGGCCGGGGTGCCGGGCGAGCTGTACCTGGCCGGCGCCGGGCTGGCCCGCGGCTACCACGGGCGGCCGGGACTCACCGCGGACCGGTTCGTCGCCGACCCGTTCGGGCCGCCGGGGGAGCGGATGTACCGCACCGGCGACCTGGTGCGGTGGCGGCCCGACGGACAGCTCGAATACCTCGGCCGCACCGACGACCAGGTCAAGCTCCGCGGCTTCCGGATCGAGCCGGGCGAGATCGAGACGGCGCTGGCCCGGCACGACGACGTCACCGAGGCGCTGGTCGTCGTCCGGGAGGAACGGCTGGTCGCGTACACGACGCCGGCGAACGCGGATCCGGTGCGGCTGCGGGAGTTCCTGGCCCGGTCGCTGCCGGAGTACATGGTGCCCGCGGCGATCGTCCCCCTGCCCGCGTTCCCGGTGACCCCCAACGGGAAGCTGGACCGGACGGCATTGCCGGAGCCCGGCTTCGCAGCCCGCGGCCGGGCCCCCGAGACGGCCACGGAGCAGGCGCTCTGCGAGATCTTCGCGGAGGTCCTGGGAGTGGCCGTCGTCGGCGCCGACGACGACCTGTTCACCCTCGGCGGCCATTCGATGCTGCTGGTGGTCCTGCGCAACCGGATCACCGAGCGGCTCGGGACCGAGCTGCCCATCGCCGAGTTCTTCCGCACCCCCACCGCGGCGGGGCTCGCCGCGCTGCTGAACGAAGACGAGGACTACCCGTGCACCGCACCCTGATGAACGCCAAGATCCACCGCGCCACCGTCACCCAGGCCGACCTGCACTACGTCGGCTCGCTGACCATCGACGCGGACCTGATGGCCGCCGCGGACATCGTCGAGGGCGAGAAGGTCCAGGTCGTCGACATCACCAACGGCGCCCGGCTGGAGACCTACGCCATCACCGGCGAGCCCGGGTCCGGCGTGATCGGTGTGAACGGCGCCGCGGCGCACCTCGTGCACCCCGGCGACCTCGTCATCATCATCACCTACGCGCAGGTGGAGGAGTCCGAGCGCGCCGGGCACCGGCCGCGGGTGGTGCACGTGGACGCGGGCAACCGGCAGGTCCACCTGGGGCACGACCCGGCCGAGCCGGTGCCGGGCGCCACCGCGCAGCGGTCCGGCCGTGGGCGCTGACACAGTTGCTTTTGACAGGCTTACCTAAATAAGGTGTGCCTAAGTTAAACCCCTGCGAGAGGTGCTCATGTCCGTGTTCCCAGCCGCCGGACTCAGCCGGCGTGGATTCCTGATCGGGGCGGGTGGCCTCGCCGCCGCCGCGGCCCTCACCGCCTGCAGCAGCGGTGACAAGCCGTCGAGCGGTGCCGCCACCGGCCCGTGGGAGTTCACCGACGACCGCGGTCAGAAGGCCTCGCGCGACCAGCGTCCGGCGCGGGTGGTGGCCTACGCCAGCTCGGCCGCGGCGCTCTGGGACTACGGCGTCCGCCCGGTCGGCGTGTTCGGCCCGCAGAAGACCGCCGACGGCGGCAAGGAAATCCAGGCCGGCAACATCGACCTGAACGCGGTCACCTCCATCGGCAACGCCTGGGACGACTTCAGCATGGAGAAGTTCGCCGCGCTCAAGCCGGACCTGGTCGTCACCGGCCTGACCGGCACCAAGCCGACGGACATGTGGGTGCTCACCGACGACCTCGGCCCCAAGGTGCAGCAGGTCGCGCCGATCGTCGCGCTTTCGGAGTACAAGGTCACGCTGCCCAAGGTGATCGAGCGGTATGCGCAGCTGGCCGTCGCCCTGGGCGGCGACGCGAACTCGGCGACCATGAAGCAGGCCAAGGCGGACTTCGAGAAGGCGTCCGAGGACCTGCGCGCGGCGGCGAAGGAGAAGGCCGGTCTCAAGGTCCTCGTGCTGTACGGCGACAAGGACGGCCTTTACATCGCAAAGCCGGACTTCTTCGCGGATCTCGCGTACTACCGCGAGCTCGGCCTGGACATCGTCTCCGGCGGCGGCAGCGAGGACTACTGGGAGCAGCTGTCGTGGGAGCAGGCGGGCAAGTACCCGGCCGACCTGATCCTGACCGACTCGCGTTCGTACGCGCTGCCACGGGCCCAGATGACGCAGTTCCCGACCTGGAACCAGCTGCCCGCGGTCAAGGCCAACCAGCTGGGCGACTGGTCGGCCGAGCCGCGCTTCAACCACCTGCTCGCCACGCCGGTCATCCAGAAGCTGACCGCGCTGGTGAAGGGTGCCCGCACGGACATCACCGCCTGAGGAGGCCGCCGTGACCAACCCGTTCGAAGACCCGTCCGCGACGTACCTGGTGCTGGTGAACGCCGAGAACCAGCACAGCCTGTGGCCGGAGTTCGCGGACGTCCCGGCCGGCTGGACGGTCGCGTTCGGCCCGTCGTCCCGCCAGGAGTGCCTGGACCACGTGGAAGCGAATTGGACGGACATGCGCCCGAAGTCACTGGCCGACGCCATGGACGCCTGACCTTCCTGCCCGCACGACACGCCGGAAGCCATTTGGCTTCCGGCGTGTCGTCCATTCAGCCCTGGTGCCGGTTAATTCATTGTCCGGCTACCGTGGAGGATCGGTACCTTCCGCCAGGTGAACCTCAAAACGCGCATCTTCGCCGTCGTCGCGGCAGCCGTGGCCATGGGAATGGGAGTCACGGCTCCCGCGATGGCGGAAACCAATCAGGCAATCGAAATCAAGAGCGTCGCCTTGGGCAAATGCCTCGCGGTCGGGGCGCCGACCATGGCGTGGGTGACGATGGAGACCTGCACCGGCGCGGAAACCCAGCAGTGGGAGCGGATTCCCGTGGACGGCGACAAAGTGATGCTCCGCAACCTCGGCGACCGAAGCTGTGTGATGGGACTCAACAACCTCGTCCGCTACGAATGCGACGACGAGAACGTCGAACAGTACTGGGTGCTCGCCGGCGACCGGCTGAAGAACGCCAAGGCGGGCCAGGTGGCCGATACTACCCTGTACGACGACGACTTCGGCGTGATCCTGTGGGACGCCGGCGGCAGCGACCACCAGCGGTGGCAGTTCCGGGTCACCGGAACCGCGTCGGCTCCGCCCGCGGACACCAGTGGCCGCATCATCCGGATCAAGAGCGTTTCGGACCGCGGGTGCGCCGCGGCCAGCGGCGTCGCCGCGCGGCTGGCCGACTGCACCGCTGCGGTGGAACAGGAGTTCCAGCGGGTCGAGCTGGGCGACGGCGTGGTCCAGCTGCGCAGCCTGGCGACCGGTACCTGCCTGCGCACGGGGTCGTTCGGATCGCCCCGCGTCGATCTGGTGAGTGCCTGCGCCGCGGACGACCCGGCGCAGCAGTGGCGGATCGAGCCGGACCTGATCGGCACGGTCCGGGTGCGCAACGTGGCCGGCGGCAACTACCTCACGCCACTGGGAACCGGCAAGGACATCACGACCTACGAGCGTACTTCCCTGGCGAACTGGCAGAAGTGGAGTCTGGCCATCGCTTGACCGGAACGCCGGTGCCGGCCGGGCTCGGCCGGCACCGGGGGGTCAGGCGCGCTGGCCGGACCACGCCTCCCAGAGCTTCGAGTACCGGCCACCGGCGGCGACCAGCTCGTCGTGGGTGCCGGACTCCACCACCGCGCCCGCGTCGAGGACCACGATCCGGTCGGACGCCGCCGCCTGCGTCAAGCGGTGGGCCACCACCAAGGCCGTGCGTCCTTCGAGGGCCGCCGCGGCCGCCGCCTCCAGGACCTTCGAGCCCGCGCTGCCCGCTTCCGCCGTGGCCTCGTCGAGGATCGCGATCGGCGGGTCGGCCAGCACCAGCCGGACCAGGGCCAGCTGCTGCGCCTGCGTCACCGTCAGCTGGTGACCGCCTTCGCCGACGACCGTCGCCAGCCCGTCGGGCAGCGACGAAACCCACGTCAGCGCCCCCACCTTGGCCAGCGCCGCCCGCAGTTCGGCGTCGGTCGCCGACGGGCGGGCGAGCCGCAGGTCCTCGGCCAGCGGCCCCGCGAAGACGTGGACCTCCTGGCTGATCAGCCCCACCGTCCGGCGGACGGCTTCGGGCCCCAGCTCCTCCAGCGGCACGCCGCCGAGCGTGACCGATCCCGCGTCCGGCCGGTGGATGCCGGCGATCAGCTTGGCCAGCGTCGTCTTCCCGGCCCCGCTCGCGCCGACCAGCGCCACCCGTTCGCCGGGGGCGACCCCCAGGTCGACGTCGCGCAGCACCGGGTGACCGTCCACATAGGAGTACCCGAGCCCGGCCGTCTTCACCGACGCGTCCGCCGGCCGTGACGGCTGCGAAGGTGACGCTTCGGCCGGCAGGTCGGCGACACCGATCAGCCGCGCGAGGCTGGCCGCGGCCGCCTGCGCGTCGTCGACCAGCGCCAGTGCCGTCATGATCGGCCCGAACAGGCTGTGGAAGTACAGCGCCGCCGCCGTCGCGACGCCGACCGTCACCGCGTCCGCGCCCACCAGCACGAACCCGAGCGCCAGCATCGCCGCCAGCCCGACGAACTCCGCCAGGTTGAGCCGCGAGTAGAACCGCGTCACCAGGCGGATGCCCTGCAGCGCCAGCGAAACGGCCCCGTCGGACCGCTGCCGCACCCGCTCCAGGTGGGGACCCGACAGCCCGAACGCCCGGACCGTCTTCGCGCCGCCGATGGTGTCGAGCAGCTGCTGCTGTTGCGCCCCGACCGCCTCGCGCTGGGCGGCGTACAACGGCTTGGCGCGCGGCACGTACCAGCGCACGGTCCACAGCTGGATCGGCACGGCCAGCAGCGCGGCCAGCAGGAACCGCCAGTCCAGCACGGCCAGCGCGCCGAACGTCAGCACCACCGTCAGCACCGAGCGCCCCAGTTCGGGCAGCGCCTGCCGGACGCCCTCGGCGACCACCGAGACGTCGTTCGTCACGCGGGCGGTGAGGTCGCCGGACCCGGCGCGTTCCAGCTGTTCGAGCGGCAGCCCGAGCGCGCGTTCGATGAAGCGCTCGCGCAGCTCGGCCAGGATCGTCTCGCCCAGGCGCGCGACAAGCGACACGCCGATCGCCGTCGCCACCGCCTGCGCCACCGCGACGAGCACGAGGCCCACGATCGGCGCGACCAGCTCGGCCGCCGGGCGGCGGGTGGCGACCAGGTCGACGACCCGGCCGAGCAGGGGCGCGGTCAGCAGGCCGATCGCGGTGGCCGCGACGAGCGCGGTGAACGCGGCCGCGGCGCGGCCTTTCGCCCGGCCGACGAGCTCGCCGACGACGGCGCGGATCCGGCGGCCGTCGGCCACGGGGAGCAGTTCGCGGGTCATGACAGCACCGCCGCTCGGTAGTCGGGACGGCCGGCCAGCTCGGCGTGACTGCCCTCGCCCGCGACGCGCCCGTCGTCGAGGAGGACGACGCGGTCGGTGGCCGCCAGCAGCGCCGGGCTGGTGGTGACGAGGATCGTGGTGCGGCCGCGCCGCAGTGCGGCGAGCCCCGCGGCGATCCGGGCCTCGGTGACCGTGTCGACGGCGGTCGTCGGGTCGTGCAGCACCAGCACCGGCGCGTCGGCGGCGAGCGCCCGGGCGAGCGCGACCCGCTGCCGCTGCCCGCCCGACAGCGACCGTCCGCGCTCGCTGACCGGGGTCGCGACACCGTCGGGCAGTGCGCTCGCCACCTCGTCGACGGCGGCCGCGGTCAGCGCTTCGGCCGTCTTCGGCCCGGTGGTCACGTTCTCGGCCACCGTCCCGGCGAACAGGTCGGCGTCGTGCGCGGCGACCAGCACTACCTCGCGGACGTGCCGCGGATCCACAGTGGACAGATCGACCGAGTCGACCGACACGGTGCCGCTCGCGGGATCGGCGGCGCGGCCCAGGCAGTCGAGCAGGTCCGTCGCCGCGGCCGGATCGGTGGCCACCACGCCGAGCAGCTCACCCGGCCGTGCTTCGAACGCGACGTCACGCAGGACGCCGCGGCTGAGCGCGGACAGCTTGACGTGCCCGGTCACCGGAACCGGCAGCATCGCGTCCCCGGTGCCGACGGCCGGGGCGGCGTTCAGCACGTCGGCGATGCGCCCGGCCGACGCCCGGCCCTGCGCGAGTTCGCCGTTGACCCACGAGAAGAGCGTGAACGGAGTGATCAGGTACTGCGCGAGGCCGACCGCGGCGACCAGGTCACCGACGCTGATCCCGCCCGCCGCGGCGAGGTTGCCACCGACCAGCGCGACCAGGGCGATGAAGATGCCGGTGAGCGCGAGCAGCGCGCCGTTGTGCCAGGCCTGGGCGCGGGCGGCGCGCAGCGTCGCCCGCAGCGAGTCCTGGCTGGTGCGCCGGTAGCGGTCGACGGCGGCGCGTTCGGCGCCGACGCCCTTCAGCACGCGCAGCCCGGCGACGAGATCGGTGGCGACCCCGGAAGCGAACGCCGACCGCTCCTGCTCGGCCTCGCTGCGGCGCTCGAGGGGCTTCCCGATCAGGTGCGCCAGGTAGAGCATCGGCGGCGTGCCGAGCAGCACGAGCAACCCGAGCGGCAGCGACATGGTGAGCAGCGCCACGGCGCTGACCAGCAGCCCGGCCAGGCCGGCGACGCCGAAGGGGAGGACGCTGTTGACGGTGCCGACGCGCTTGGCGTCGGACGTCCCGATGCTCACCAGCTCGCCGGCGAGCGTGCCGGAGTCGGCGACGCCGCCGGGATCCAGGACCCGGCGGGCGATGTCGATGCGCAGGCCGTGGGCCGCGCGTTCGGCGGCGCGCTCGCCGAAGCGGGCGCCGAGGCGGTAGCTGTTCGACAGCGCGGCGAAGAGCACGCCCAGCACCGCCAGCCAGACCAGCAGCGTGCCCACCGAGCCGCCCGCGACGGCCTGGTCGATGACCACGCCGATCACCACCGGGACCAGTGCTTCGCCGCCTTGGTGGCTCGCGGCCAGCAACGCCGCGAGCGCCACCGGTCGTCGTTGCCCGGCGATCGACCGGCGGAGGACCTGCCGTCCCGTCGCGCTCACCCGCGCCTCCCTCTCCAGAGCTGGGGAAGGTAAGGCTAGTCTAAGTAAAAGAGTCAGGGGAACACGGTCGGCTTCGGGTCGGCCCGCGGTTCGGTCGCCGGTTCGCCGAACCGGGCCAGCGCGAGCGCGGCCACCACGGCGAGGACGAACCCGGCGACGGCGACGACCGCGAAGCCGGGCCGGGTGCGGTCGCCGAGTACCAGCACACCGACCAGTGACGGGAACACCGTCTCGCCGAGGACCATCATCGCGGTCGCGGTGGTGACGCTCCCGCGCTGCAACGCCGTCGCGTAGAACAGCATCGCCATCCCGCCCGCGACCGCGACGGTGTAGGTCGCCGGGTCGGTGAGCAGGTCGAGCGGCGCGAGGCTGGGGATGATCCGCCCGGCGATGGCGACGACGCCGAAGCACAGCCCGGCGACGAGCCCGAGCGCCGGCGTCCGGATCCGGCGGCTCGCCTTGCCGGCGGCGATCCCGGCCACGGCGAGGACGGCGACCGCGCCGATCAGGCCGAGCCGGAAGCCGAGCCCGACGGGATCGGAGCCCTCGCTTTCGGCGGCGGCGCCGAGCAGCGCGAGCCCGGCGCAGACGACCCCGACCGCGACCCACTCCCGCCGGCCGAGCCGCACGCCGAGGAACCGCGCGCAGACGGCGGTCACGGCGAGGCTGGCGGCGAGCGCGGCCTGGACGACGAACAGGGGCAGCACGTGCAGGGCCGCGATCTGCGCGACGAACCCGAGCACGTCGAGCGCCAGCCCGAGCACGAACTTCCCCTGGCCGAGCACGCGGACCAGCAGTTTCGGGTCGACGCCGGCCGCGCCGGTGTCCGTGGCCCGCGCGGCGACCGACTGCATCACCGAAGCCACCCCGTACGCGCATGCCGCGCCCAGGGCGCAGAGCAGTCCCCACCACATGCCGGTCACTCTATTTTGTCGGACCCGTGGGGTACGGTGCCGGGCATGTCGAACACGAGTTCGAAGACGCACCGCCAGTGGCCCGCGCCCCTGGCGTCCGACGAGCTGCGTCTGCTGCTGGATTTCCTGCAGTTCCTGCGCGCGACGGCGGTGAACAAACTGGCGGGGCTGACGGTCGCGCAGGCGGTGGCGACACCGTTGCCGGCTTCGCCGCGGATGAGCGCGCTGGGGGTGGTGAAGCACCTCACGGCGGTGGAGCGCTGGTGGCTGTCGATCGAGGCGGGCGGGGCGGACCTGCCGTCGCTGTGGGCGGGCAGCCCGGACCCGAGCTGGGACATCGGGCCGCACGACACCCCGGCCTCGGTGGCGGCGGCGTACAAGGCGGAGTGGGCCCGGGTGGACAAGGCCCTGCGCGGGCTGAGCCCCGACGACCGCACCCGGCGGCGGTCGGAGTTCACCGTCCGGTGGGTGGTCACCCACGTGGTCCAGGAGACGGCACGGCACGTCGGGCACCTGGACGTGCTGCGCGAGCTGGCCGACGGGGAGGTGGGCGAGTGACGGGCGAGTGACGGGCGGCGGTGGCGGTGGGTGGGCGAGGGGGAGGGGAGAGGTTCCGGCAGTCGGGTTTCGGCATCGGCCCGAGGCGGTGGCTGGCAGCCACGAGTTGGGCGGCTTTGCGGTGCGGTGGCAGGCGGCTGCGGTGTCGTGAATGACTCATTCCTTACCTCCGACGCCAGGAATGGGTCATTCATGGCATGACCCGCGCCCTCCGACGGCCCAACCCGGCAGCCAGGGCCCGCCGCGGCGACCTCAGAGAGCCGTGCCCGGGAAAAGTCCAGCGGAAACCGGATGACAAGCGCCGTTACCCTGGATCCGTGGCCGTCGTTGCGGAAGCCCGCCGATTTACCGGCCCCCTGGCCGTTTCCAGCCAGCGGGGTTCCGGTGCCATGTCCACAGTCGACACTGCCTGAACCTCACCGGGCGCCCGGGCCAGGGGGAACCACCCCGACCATCCCGACCCCGGAGGTTCCACCATGCCCGCCACCCTCACCCCCGCCCAGCTCGCCCGCGACCTCGCCGTCCGTGATCTCACCGATCCCGCCGCCGGGCCGCACGCCGTCCAGTTCGTCGTCGACCAAGCCGTCGAAGCCCTCGCCGGCCTGTGGTCCTGTGCGGTCCGGCGGCACCCCGGCGAGCGCGTCGTCACCGTCGCCGACAACTACGACCACCTCGGCTACGACCCCGCCGACGTCACGCGCGACGCCCGCTACACCCGGTACGTCGACGCCGGGCACGTCCTGCGCAGCCACTCCACCGCGATGATCCCCGCGGCCCTGCGCGCGCTCGCCGCGAACCCCGCCGACGACGTGCTGCTCGTCTGTCCCGGCCTCGTCTACCGCCGCGACAGCATCGACCGGCTGCACAGCGGCACTCCGCACCAGCTCGACCTCTGGCGGATCGTCCGCGGGACCGTCACCCGGGCCGACCTCGAGGACATGGTCGCCGCCCTCGTGCCGGAGGGGGAACGGCGGCTCGAACCGCGCCGCCATCCGTACACTGTGGACGGTGCGCAGCTCGACGTCCGGCACGACGGGCGCTGGGTCGAGGTCGCCGAGTGCGGGCTCGCCTCCCCGGCCGTCCTCGCGCGGGCCGGACTCGGGAACGGCTGGTCCGGCCTGGCGCTCGGCATGGGCCTCGATCGGATGGTCATGCTGCGCAAGGGCATCCCGGACATCCGGCTACTGCGCTCCACCGAGCCGGCCGTCGCGGCGCAGCTGACGGACCTCGCGCCCTACCGGCCGGTCTCCGCCCTGCCGCCGGTCCGGCGCGACCTCTCGATCGCCGTCGACGCCGACGACCGGGCCGAGGACCTCGGCGACCGGGTCCGGGAGGCCCTGGGCGAAGACGTCGTCGAGTCGGTCGAGATCCTGCAGGAGACGCCGTACGCCCGGCTGCCGGCGCAGGCCCGGGCCCGGCTCGGCGCGACGCCGGACCAGAAGAACCTGCTCGTCCGCCTGGTCCTCCGGCCCCTGGACCGGACGCTGTCCGATCACGAGGCGAACGTCCTGCGGGACCGGGCCTACGCCGCCCTGCACCGGGGGAACGTCCACCACTGGGCCGGACTCACCGGACCACGCGGTACCGCAGGTGCGTGACCGAGCCCGTGGCCCGCGCGTCGATCTGCTCGAGGTTCAGCGGCGGGACGCCGTCGAACAGCCGGACGCCGCCGCCGAGCGTGTACGGCGCCACGTGCAGCCGCACCTCGTCGATCAAGCCGGCGGCGAGGTACTGGTTGACGGTGCTCGGGCCGCCGTGGACGGAGATCCCGCCGTCGCCCGCCGCCTCGCGGGCGCGGGCCATCGCGGCCTCGATGCCGTCGGTGACGAAGTGGAACGTGGTGCCGCCCGCCATCGGCTGCGGCTCGCGCGGGTGGTGGGTGAGCACGAAGACCGGCCCGTGGTACGGCGGGTTGTCGCCCCACCAGCCCGTCCACGGCCGGTCCCACTCGCCGCGCACCGGGCCGAACATGTTGCGCCCCATGATGAACGCCTTGGCCGTCATCATCCGGTCGAACTCGGCGGGGTGTTCGTCGCGGCCTTCGCCGTACCAGGCGTGCAGCTTGTCTCCCCAGCCGTCACCACCGTCGTCGCCGAACGGGCGCTGCTCGGTCTGGTGGTGCCCGGCTGCGTACCCGTCGAGGGTGATCGTGAGGTCGCAGGTCACCGTGCCGGTCATGGTCGTCTCCTCCTCGTCGGCTGTTGCGACATCCAGAATGGACCGGGCCGGACATGACGTCCAATGCCAATCAAGCCGACGAAGCATTGATATTCTTGATGAATGCTGAACCTGGTCCAGCTCAAGGTCCTGGCGGCGGTCGCGCGGCACGGGTCGGTGACCGAGGCGGCGCGGGAACTCCACTACTCGCAGCCGTCGGTGAGCCACCACCTGGCCCGCCTGGAAGCGGCCACCGGCGCCCGGCTCGTGCAGCGGGCCGGCCGCGGGATCCGCCTGACGCCGGAAGGCCGGCTGCTGGCCGATCGCGCCGCCGAAATCGCCGGTCGCGTGGACGCGGCGGCCGAAGAGCTGGCCGCGCAGGTCGGCCTGCGGGCCGGGCGCGTCCGGCTGGCCGCCAACGCGTCCGCGCTGAGCACCCTCGTGCCGAAAGCGGCGGCGTCGCTGGCCCAGGTGCACCCGGGACTCGAGCTGAGCCTGGTCGACCGGCACCCCGTCGAAGCGCTGGACATGCTGCGCCGCGGCGAACTCGACGTCGCGCTCGTGTTCCAGCACGCCGGCGCCCCGCTCGAGGGCGACGGCTTCCGGTTCCGCCACCTCGCCGACGACCCGATCCACCTGATCAGCCGGCAGCCGGGCGACAACCTGGCCGACCACCGCGGCTCGGCCTGGATCGGCGGCTGCCCCCGGTGCCGCGAGGAGCTCACCACCCTCTGCGCGGGGGCGGGTTTCAGCCCGCGCCTCGGCTCGTTCAGCGACGACATGGTCGTCGTGCAGTCCCTGGTCGCGGCCGGCCTGGGGGTCGCGACCCTGCCCGGGCTCGCGCTCGAAGCGCATCGCCACCCCGGCATCCACGCGACCGAACTCCCCGGCGCCCACCGCCGCATCCAGGCGGCCACTTACGGCGACCCGCCGGACCCGCCCGCGGTGGCCGCCGTCCTGGCCGCCCTCACCCGGGCCGCCGCGCCGGGGCCGAGCGGACCGTAGGGTGTCCGGCATGACTGATCGGCTCTACTTCCGGCAGCTGCTCGCCGGGCGTGACTTCGCCGTCGGGGATCCCGTCGCGACGCAGATGGTGAACTTCGCCTACCTGATCGGCGACCGCGAGACCGGCGACGCCGTCATCGTCGACCCGGCCTACGCCGTGCGGGATCTGCTCGACGTCCTCGCGCAGGACGGGATGCGGCTCACCGGCGTGCTCGCCACGCACCACCACCCCGACCACGTCGGCGGCGAGATGCTCGGCTTCTCCCTGCCCGGCATCGCCGAGCTCCTCGCCGTCGAACAGGTGCCGATCCACGTCAACGGCGCCGAGACCGAATGGGTCAAGCGGGTCACCGGCGTCTCCGGCACCGACCTGCGCGCCCACGACCACGACGACGTCCTCGAGGTCGGGGCCATCCCGATCCGGCTGCTGCACACGCCCGGGCACACGCCGGGCAGCCAGTGCTTCCTCGTGGAGGACAAGCTCGTCTCCGGCGACACGCTCTTCCTGGAAGGCTGTGGCCGCACCGACTTCCCGGGCGGGGACGCCGAAGAGATCTACCGCAGCCTGCAGGCGCTCGCGGGCCTGCCCGGCGACCCGGTCGTCTACCCCGGCCACCAGTACTCGGCCGAGCCGTCGGCCGCGCTGTCCGAAGTCAAGCGCTCCAATTTCGTCTACCGGCCGCGGTCGCTCGACGAATGGAAGGTCATGTTCGGCGGCTGAGCCAAGTGCGTCCACGGGGTGAAACACGGGGCGTTCACGGAGTGGGCGCGGATTGACTTCGCTTCCCACTCCCCGGAAGGTCGGGACCACGCCATCCCGAACGTCCCCGTCCCCGGGAGAAATCCGTGTCGATTTCCACCACGGGCGTGCTCACCCGCGCCCGGAAACGCGCCGACGAGCCGCCGCGCAAAGCCGTGCGGCGGCCCGATCTGCGGCGCTGGATCAGCCCGGTCGTGCTGCTCGCCGCCTGGCAGATCGCCAGCGCCGCCGGCGTGCTGCCGCCCGACAAGCTCAGTGCGCCGTGGACGGTCGTGCAGGCCGGCCTCGAAGCCGCGCGCAGCGGCGAACTCGGTGACGCCTTCGCCGTCTCACTCGGCCGGGTCGGCGCCGGTTTCGCGCTCGGCGCCGCCGCCGGCGTCCTGCTCGGCATCGTCTCCGGGCTGTCGCGCTGGGGCGAAGCCCTCGTCGACCCGCCGGTGCAGATGCTGCGCACGCTGCCGTTCCTCGGCCTGATCCCGCTGTTCATCCTGTGGTTCGGCATCGGTGAAGAGACGAAGATCGTGCTGGTCGCCCTCGGCGTGGCCTTCCCGCTCTACCTCAACGTCCACTCGGGAATCCGCGGCGCCGACCCGGCGCTGGTCGAAGCCTCGCGGGCGCTCGGGTTCAGCCGCGCGGAACGGCTCTGGCACGTCGTCCTGCCCGGCGCGCTGCCGCAGGCGCTCGTCGGGCTGCGGCAGTCGCTCGGCCTCGCCTGGCTCGCGCTGATCGTCGGCGAGACGGTCAACGCCGACGCCGGTGTCGGCTACCTCATCAACAACGCCCGCGAATTCCTGCGCACCGACGTCGTGGTCGTCGGCCTGGTCCTGTACGCCCTGCTCGGCCTGGTCACCGACGCGCTGGTCCGGCTGCTCGAACGGAAGGTGCTGCGGTGGCGAACCCGGTAGCCGAGGTCCGCGGCCTGACCAAGCGGTTCGGCGACCGGACCGTCCTCGACGGACTCGAGCTGACCGTCGGACGCGGCGAATTCGTCGCCCTGCTCGGCCGCAGCGGGTCCGGCAAGTCGACGCTGCTGCGGGTCCTCGCGGGCCTCGACGACGACGTCGACGGCCGCGCCGAAGTCACCGGCACCGTCTCGGTCGCGTTCCAGCAGCCGAGACTGCTGCCCTGGCGGAAGGTCTGGCGCAACGTCGTCCTCGGCCTGCGCCAGGACGGCGTCGCGAAGTCCCGCAACCGCGCGCTGGCCGAGAAAGCCCTGACCGAAGTGCACCTGGCCGAGCACGCCGACGACTGGCCGCTCACGCTGTCCGGCGGCGAGGCCCAGCGCGTGTCGCTGGCCCGCGCGCTGGTCCGCGAACCCGACCTGCTGCTGCTCGACGAGCCGTTCGGTGCCCTGGACGCGCTGACACGGATTTCCATGCACGGCCTGGTGCAGGACCTCTGGCGGCGGCACCGGCCGGGCGTGCTGCTGGTGACCCACGACGTCGACGAAGCCCTGCGGCTCGCCGACCGCGTCCTGGTGCTCGACGGCGGCCGGATCGTGGCCGCGCACCGGCCGCGCGAAGCCGACGACCACGACAACCTCCGCCGCCGCGTGCTGGCCGACCTGGGAGTGACAGAAGATGCTGTGGCGTAAGGGAACCATCGCGGTCGCGGCGGTCCTCGCCGTGTCCGCGTGCGGGACGGCGAGCGGCGACGGCCCGGCTGCCGTGCCGGCCGCGGTGGGCGCGGCCGACCTGGCGAAGGTGACGCTCAAGGTGGGCGACCAGAAGGGCGGCGTCAAGTCGTTGCTCACCGCGGCGAACCTTCTGCAAGGGACGCCGTACCGGATCGAATGGGCGACGTTCACGTCGGGGCCGCCGCTGCTCGAGGCCGCCTCGGCGGGCGCGATCGACGCGGGGCGCGTCGGCAACACGCCGCCGATCTTCGCGGCCGCCGCGAAGGCGAAGATCAAGGTGATCAGCGTGTCGCGCAGCAACGTCGAGCGGGAGGCCGTCCTCGTCCCGCCGGACTCGCCGCTGCAGAACGTCGCTTCCCTCAAGGGAAAGACGATCGGCGTCGCCAAGGGCACCTCGGCGCACGGGCAGCTGCTGAACACACTGCACAACAACGGACTGTCCACGAAGGACGTCAAGCTGAGCTTCCTGCAGCCGTCGGAGGCCTACGCGGCGTTCACGCAGCACACCATCGACGCCTGGGCGATCTGGGACCCCTACACCGCACAGGCGCAGATCGAGGCGCACGCGCGGGTGCTGGCCGACGGCCGGGGTGCGTCGAACGGCCTCGGCTTCCTGACCGCGAGTACCGCCGCGCTCGGCGATCCGGGCAAGAACTCGGCGCTGCGCGACTTCGCGGTGCGCGTGGTCAAGGCGCAGATGTGGGCCGACACGCACCGCGGGGAGTGGGCGCAGGCGTGGGCCAAGGAAACCGGGCTGAAGCTCGAAGTCGCGCAAAAGGCCGTCGAGGCGGGCCGTGACCTGCCGATCGTCCTGGACGACGCCGTGGTGGCGTCCGAACAGCAGCTCGCGGACGCCTTCACCGACGAGAAGACTCTGCCGGGCAAGGTGGACTTCGCCGCCTTCGTCGACCGGCGGTTCGGTCCCGACTTGGACCAGGCGAGGAGCAACGGATGAGCATCAGGCTGCACTGGTTCCTGCCCACCAGCGGCGACGGCCGCACGATCGTGGAACGCTTCCACGCCAACCGGTCCGCGGGCCCGGCCGCCCAGCGCGACCCGGACCTCGGCTACCTCGCCCAGGTCGCCCGCGCGGCCGAGCGCCAAGGTTTCGAAGGAGTCCTGACGCCGACCGGCACGTGGTGCGAGGACGCGTGGCTCACCACGGCCGCCCTGATCCGGGAGACGACCAAGCTGAAGTTCCTGGTCGCGTTCCGCCCGGGCGTCATCTCGCCGACGCTGGCCGCGCAGATGGCCGGGACCTTCCAACGGCTGTCCGGCGGCCGCGTGCTGCTCAACATCGTCACCGGCGGCGACGCGGTGGAACAGCGCCGCTTCGGCGACTGGCACGACCACGACGCCCGGTACGCCCGCACCGACGAGTTCCTGACCATCGTGCGCGGGGTCTGGTCCGGCGAGCCGTTCAGCTTCGCAGGCGAGCACCTGCGGGTCGAAGGCGCGACGACCCTCGCCGCGCCGGACCCCGTACCGCCGATCTACTTCGGCGGCTCGTCACCGGCCGCGCTGCCGGTCGCGGCCCGGCACGCCGACGTCTACCTGACCTGGGGCGAGCCGCCCGCGCAGGTCGCGGAGAAGATCGGCAAGGTCCGCGAGCTGGCCGGCGACCGGCCGATCCGGTTCGGCGTCCGGCTGCACACGATCTCGCGCGACACCTCGGCCGAGGCGTGGGCGGAGGCGCAGAAGCTGCTCGACGCGCTGAGCCCCGAGCAGGTCGCCAAAGCCCAGGCACAGCTGGCCGCGAGCGAGTCGGTGGGGCAGCAGCGGATGGTCGCGCTGCACGGCGGCCGGACCGACGGCGGTGTCCGCGGGCTGGAGATCCACCCGAACCTGTGGGCGGGCGTCGGCCTGGTCCGCGGCGGCGCGGGCACCGCGCTGGTCGGCAGCCACGAAGAGGTCGCGGACCTGATCGAGGAGTACCACGGCGTCGGCGTGAGCGAGTTCGTGCTGTCGGGCTACCCGCACCTGGAGGAGGCGTACTGGTTCGGCGACGGCGTGCGGCCGGAGCTGGCCCGGCGCGGCCTGCTGGCCGGCGTCCCGGCGCGGCCCCGGCCGGCGCCGGGCGCTACACCTGTGATTCGGCGAGCAGCCGCAGCGCCAGTTCCTTGAGCTGCGGGCTCGCCGTCGCCGCGTCGCCCGCGTCGAACGGCGGCTGCGGGTCGTACTCCACGGCCAGCTGGACCGCCCGGGCGACCTCGTCGCCGGCGAGCTCGCTCGCCAGGAACAGCGCCAGGTCGATGCCCGCGGAGACGCCCGCCGCGGTGATCACCTTGCCCACCCGGACGTACCGCTCGGGCACGTACTCGACGCCGAAGGTGGCCTCCAGGTAGGGCGCCGCGGCCCAGTAGGTCGTGGCCCGCTCGCGCAGCAGGCCCGCCGAGCCGAGGACCAAGGCGCCGGTGCACACCGACGTCGTCCAGGTCGTGTGGCGGTCGATGCGGCGGATCCAGTCGAGCAGCACCGGGTTGTTCATCGCGGCGACCGTGCCGCGGTTGCCCGCGCCGGGCACCAGCAGCACGTCGAGCCGGTCCACTTCGGACACCGCGCGGTCGGCGAACACGGCTGTGCGGCCGGTGTCGGTGCGCACCGGGCCGCGGTGCTCGCCGATCATGGTGACCGTCGCGCCCGGGAGCCGGGACAGCAGTTCCGCCGGACCGGTCGGGTCGAGCAGGCTGAAGCCGTCGTAGAGCAGGATGCCGATCCGCGGGCCGGGACGGCCGGTCGCGGCGGCCGCGGTGCCGGTGGCGGCCGGGAGCGCCAGCGCGGCGGCCGCGGCCAGCCCGCCCAGCACCGTCCGGCGGGTCGTCTGTGTGGTGGTCATGCCCCCGGAGTCTGGACGGCCGCCGCGCCCGGCGGCCGGGGCATGTCCGTCATCCTGCGAAGCGTGTCCCCGGTGACGCCGAAGTGGTCGAGGAACGCCTGCCGCAGGGTCTCGGCCGAGCCGAACCCGCACCGGCGGGCGACGGCGGCCATCGGCAGTTCGCTGCCGCGCACGAGGTACGCGGCGGCTTCGGTGCGCACCGCACGGACCGCGCGGGCCGGGGTGGTGCCGACGTGGGTGGCGAACAGCCGGGTCAGGTGCCGCGCCGTCACCCCCGCCCTGGCCGCCAGCGCCGGCGGGCTCAGGTCCTCGGCCAGGTGGCCGGCGATGTACCCGAGCAGGTCCCGCACGACCCCGTTCCCCGGCGCGGGGGCGGCGAGGAACATGCTGATCTGCGCCTGGTCCGCGGGGCGGTGCAGGTAGGTCACGAGCTCGCGGGCGACTTCCCGGGCCAGCGTCGGGCCGTGGTCGGCTTCGACGAGCGCGAGGGTCAGGTCGAGCGCGCTGGTGACCCCGGCCGAGGTGTAGACGTTGCCGTCGCGCAGGTACAGCGGGGCCGGGTCGACCGTCACGGCGGGGAAGGCGGCCGCGAGCAGTTCGCCGTAGCCCCAGTGCGTGGTGACCCGCCGCCCGTCGAGCAGCCCGGCCGCGGCGAGCACGAACGTGCCCGTGCACACCGAAGCGATCCGGCGGCTGCGCCCGGCCAGCCGGCGGATCTGGGCCAGCAGCGGCTCGTCGAGGACGGCCGCGCGCGTCCCGGCCCCGCCGACGACCATCAGCGTGTCCAGCGGCCCGGTGATCGCGGCGAGGCGCCGGGCCCCGGCGAGCACGATCCCCGCCGAGCTGCGCGCGCCCTGCCCGGTCACGGTGGCCAGCTCGACGCGGTACCGCGGCGTGGCGCCGTGCGAGTTCGCCAGCTCGAGCGCGCCGCTCGGGCAGGCGACGTCGAGGATCTGAACCTGGTCGTAGGCGGCGATGACGACCCGCCGTTCCGGCCCCATGCCCCGGAATCTACCGGGTCCGGGGCAGGAGCCCGGGCGGCGCGAACAGCGGGTAGGTGACGAGGACGCCGCCCGCGGTGCGGACGACCGACGCGGGGCGGAAGAGCTCGCGCTGGCCGGTGTAGAAGGCGGTGGTGCCGTCTTCGCCGCCGGTGAGCAGCACCCGGCGGCGCGGCTGCCCGGCGGCGTCCTCGCCGGGGATTTCGGGGAAGGAGGCGACGTCGACGGGCTGGACGGCGGCGAGCGCGGCGAGGGTCGCGATGAGCCGCGGATCGGCACAGCCGTCCCGGAGCACACCGGCGGCTTCGGGGGACAGGGTGATCCGGGCCGAGGCCGCCAGTGCTTGGCCGGCGTGGGCCCGGGCGGGGGTTTCCGGCGGCGCGGCGGGATCGGGCGGGGGCAGGCCGAGGCGCCAGACGGTGACCCGCGTGTCACCCGAGCCGAAGACGGCGGTGGGTCCGGCGCCGGTGAAGGCGCTGTCCAGGGCGGGGTACTGGTTCCGGAGGGGGATCTCGTCGCTGCCGAAGACGGCCCACTCGGCGGGCGGGCAGGCGACGGAACAGCTGGCGGGCGGAGCGAGCAGGCCGGTCGGCCAGCCGGTCTCGGCGAGTTCGGCCCAGGCGGCGTCGTCGACGAGGAGACGGGAGCCGGAAGCGTTGCCGTGCAGCCAATCCCGGGCGGCGGAAAGGGGGCTGCCGCGGTCGACGGTGGGGCGGAGGGCGGGGTAGCCGGCGCTCCAGCTGAGGGTGAACGCGGTGAGAACGGCGGCGGCGCCGAGGAGGGGCACGGTCCGGACGCGGCGGGTTGCGCGGCTGGGGAAAGGCGCGGGGGCGGGCGAGGTTGCGGCTCGGCCGGGCCGGGGTGTGTCGCTGCGGAGCGTGGGGGGCGGGCGGTGGGCGGTGCAGGCGGGATCGGCCGGTGAAGCCTCGGTCTCTTGATGACGCTGTGCGGGGAAGGGCCGCGGAGTGGCGGTGTGGATGGCGTCGGCCGATGGAGTCTCGGTTTCCTGTTGACCCTGCGCAGGGAAGGGCTGCGGAACGGCGAAGCGGCTGGGCGGCCGGCCTGCGCTGCCGTGGCGGGGCAGGCGCCGCCGCCGGAACACCGCCTGGGCTGCTCCGGCCAGCAGCAGCGGGGTCACCGGCACCAGCAGCGCCAGCACCGCCGTGGCCGGCACGCCCGGCACCAGCAGCGCCGCCGCGAGCAGCAAGCCCGTCAGCGCGATGGGCCGCATCGCCTGCACGCCGAGTGCGGCGGCCAAGGCGACCGCCGACAGTGCCACCCACACCGGATCCAGCGCCGCCCAGTCGGCGACCGACGGGCGGGTGGCCGCGGCCAGGTGCGGGCGGAGCACCGCGGCCGCCGGGCCGAACGCGATGCCCAGCCCCAGGTTCAGCACCACCGCCACCAGCGCCGCCCGGACCGGTGCCCGGCGCGCCAGCAGCCAGCCCGCCGCGGGCAGGAAGAACAGCGCCAGCGGCGAGGTGAGCACCGCCGCCAGCAGGCACACCGCCGCCGCGATGTCGTGGCGGATGCGGGGGCGCCGGCGGGTGATCAGGACCAGCGCCCCCAGCGCCCACGCGGCCGCCAGGTGCTCCACGACGACCAGCCGCTGCAGCCCGAGCGCCAGCGGTGAGGCCGCGAGAAGCAGCACTGCCGCGGCCGAAGCCCAGCGGTTCAGGCCCAGGCGGCGCGCCAGGAACCACGACAGCACCACGCCGGCGAGCGCGGCGACGAGCACGGTCTCGCGGACCGCGGCCAGCGCCGTGGCCGAGCGGCCGAACGCGTCCGAGACCATCGTCGCCGCCGCCAGCTGGAGCCAGCCGAAGGGGCTCACCCCGGCCCCGCCCGCGTCGGCAAACGAAGTCAGGTTGCCCAGCGCGTAGACGTGGGCGACGGTCGCCGCCTCCGCGGGCAGGGCCGGCCCGGGCGCGGCGAGGAAGAGCACCCGCAGCCCGCCGGCCAGCGCCAGCAGCGCGAGCACGATGTCGAGCGACAGCAACCGGTGCGCGGCGGAAACCGGGCGGTGCTGGACCATTGCACGGACTGTAGCGGGTCCTCACCGCCCCGCCGAGTGCAGGGATCCCTTGTCCGGCAAGATTATCTCCGGTCGCCGGAGAGTGTCCGGGTCAGCGCGAGCGCCACCGTCCGGACGGCCGGGGCGACCCGTTCGGTCCGCATCCGGTTGGCCCAGCCGGAGATCGACACCGCCGCCACCGCGACGCCGCCGGCGTCGAGCAGCGGGCTGGCCGCGCACACCACGCCGACCCCGGATTCCTCGCGCTCCAACGCGATCCCGTCCTCCCGGACGCGGGTGAGCTGACGGCGGAGCAGCCCGGGTGCGGTGATCGTCCGCGCGCTCATCCGCGGCAGGCCGGCGTCGATCACCTGGTTCACCACGGATTCCGGCGAGAACGCCAGGATCGCCTTGCCGACGCCGGTGGCGTGCGCCGGGAACCGGCCGCCGATGCGGGAGGGGAGCGTCGGTGCGTCCGGCCCGCGCAGCACGTCGAGGTACACCACTTCGGTGCCTTCGAGGATCGCCAGGTGGACCGTGTTGCGGGTGGCTTCGCGCAGGTCGGCCAGGTACGGCCGGGCCGCCTCGACCAGCCCGCGCCGCGGCGAGGCGAGCTGGCCGATCTCGAACAGGCGCAGGCCGAGCCGCACCGCGCCGGACTCGCGTTCGAGCAGGCCGGTCTCCGTCAGGTGCCCGACGAGCCGGTGCACGGTCGTCTTCGCCAGCCCGGTCCGGCGGGCCAGCTCGGAGACGCCGAGGACCTCGTCACCCGGCCGGAAGGCCTCCAGGAGCGCGGCCAGCCGGGCCGCGACGAGGCCGTCGCCGCTCACGCCGTCGTTCCGCCCAGCGGTACGCATGGGTTGAGTGTGCCCGATCGGCAGGGCGAGTGTCAGCAGCGGAGGTGAGGTCAGTGGCTGTCGGCGCCGAGGACGAGTTTCACGCAGTGCGCGACGAGCCGCTCGCGCGAGACCTTCAGCGACCCGTCGAGGTAGGCGATGAACACGTTGCTCAGCGCGCCGACCAGGCCGACGGCGACCATCCGGCGTTCGGTCTCGTCGCCGTGGGACAGCTGCTCGCCGACGAGCGCGGCGAACACCGGCAGCAGGTGCAGGCCGCGGCGGGTCAGCGCGGGGTCGGTCAGCGGGGCCAGCAGCAGGACCCGGCCCTTGCGGGGGTCGTCGACGATCAGCTCGACGAACGCGCGCACGGCGTGCTCGGCCCGCGACACCGGGGTGGGCGCGTCCCGCACCGCGTCGACGAGGGCCTGCCGCGCCTCTTCGCCGACGTGCTCGTACACGGCCGCGACGAGCTCTTCGCGGTCGGCGAAGCTCTCGTAGAAGTAGCGCTCGGTCAGCTTCGCGTGCCGGCACACCGCGCGGACGCTCGTCCCGGCCGAGCCTTCGGTGCCCAGCAGTTCCAGGCCGGCGGCCACGAGCTGCCCGCGCCGGAGCGCCTTCCGGTCGTCCAGCGTCGTGCCCGCCCACGTGCGGCCCGGCATGGCGGCTCCTCGGTTGACTACAACTGTTGTCAGATCCTAGCCTGACAACAGCCGTAGTCAGTTCCGGACTCGACGAGGAGCCGCCGATGACGCCCCAGCCGCTGGGTCCCGACTCGCTGACGTGGAAGTACTTCGGCGACTGGCGCGGCCTGCTCATCGGCCTCTGGGCCGGATCCATGCAGAACATGCACCCGGGCCTCGGCGCGGGCGTCGAGCAGCACTCGCGGTTCTTCGAAGAACGCTGGCAGCGGCTGTTCCGCTCGCTCTACCCGATCGGCGGCGTGGTCTACGACGGCCCGCGCGCCCACGCGACCGCCCTCGAAGTCCGCGGCTACCACGACCGCATCAAGGGCGTCGACGCCCGGGGCCGCCGCTACCACGCGCTCGACCCCGGCACCTTCTACTGGGCGCACGCGACCTTCTTCGTCAGCACCATCCTCATCGCCGACCACTTCATGGGCGGCATCGGCGAAGCCGGGAAGCGGCAGCTGTTCGACGAGCACGTCCGGTGGTGGCGGATGTACGACATGAGCATGCGGCCGGTGCCGGAGAGCTGGGAGGACTTCCAGCGCTACTGGAAGCACATGTGCACCGACGTCCTCGAGGACAACACGGCCACCCGGGACGTCCTGGACATCCGCGGGCTCGGCAAGCCGCCGTTCCTGCCGTGGCTGCCGGACGCGCTGTGGCGGCCGGCCCAGCGGGTGATCGCGCGCCACTTCGTCTGGCTGACGATCGGGTTGTACGACCGCGAGGTCCGCGACCTGCTCGGCTTCCGCTGGACCGAGCGCGACGCACGCCGGCACCGGCGGTTCGGGAAGCTCGTCAACGCCGTCTTCAAGCTCGTCCCGCACGACCGCCGCTACCACCCGCGCGCCCGCGCCGGCTGGCGCCGCGAGCGCGGGGAGGTGGCTCCGGACGCGCCCTTGGTCGAGACTCCACCCAGGAACCTGCCGCCGCTGTCCGAGCGGGGCAAGCCCGAGCACTACGCGCCGAACGTCTAGGAGGCATTCGTGAAGCTGGGATTCCACGTCGGGTACTGGCAGAGCGGCCCGACCCCGGGTGCGCTGGAAGCCGTCCTCAAGGCCGAGGAGCTCGGCTTCGACTCGGTGTGGACGGCGGAGGCGTACGGCTCGGACGCGTTCACGCCGCTGGCCTGGTACGGCGCTTCGACCAGCCGGATCCGGCTCGGCACGAACATCGTCCAGATGGCCGCCCGGACCCCGACGGCGACGGCGATGAGCGCGCTGACCCTCGACCACCTCTCCGGCGGCCGGATGGTGCTCGGGCTCGGCGCGTCGGGCCCGCAGGTCGTCGAGGGCTGGTACGGCCAGCCGTACCCGAAGCCCCTGGCCCGGACGCGCGAGTACGTCGACATCGTCCGGCAGGTGATCGCCCGCGAGGCGCCGGTGACCCTCGACGGCGAGCACTTCCAGCTGCCGTACCGGGGCGGTACCGGGCTCGGCAAGCCGCTGAAGCCGACGGTGCACCCGCTGCGCAAGGACATCCCCATCCACCTGGCCGCCGAAGGCCCCAAGAACGTGGCCCTCGCCGCGGAGATCGCCGACGGCTGGCTGCCGCTGTTCTTCTCGCCCAAGAGCAACGACTTCTACAAGGCCGCCCTCGAAGAGGGTTTCTCGCGGCCGGGCGCGCGGCACACCTTCGACACGTTCGAGGTCCCGTGCTCCCTGCCGGTGATCGTGCACGACGACGTCGAGGAGGCGGCGAGCTGGATCAAGCCGTCGCTGGCGTTGTACATCGGCGGGATGGGCGCGAAAAGCGTCAACTTCCACCACGACGTGTACGCGCGGCTCGGCTACGGCGACGTCGCCGACCGGGTCCAGGAGCTCTTCCTCGCCGGCCGCAAGGAGGAGGCGGCCGCGGCGATCCCGACGTCGCTGGTGGAGGACACCTCGCTGATCGGGCCGGCGGAGAAGATCCGCGACGAGCTGAAGGCCTGGGAGGACACCGTGGTCACGCAGCTGCTCCTGCGCGGGGACGCCGCGACGCTGGAGAAGATCGCCCGCGCCCTGGGCTGACCGGCGGGTCGCTCCGTGCTCCAGGTCACGACGATGGCACGATTCCCCTCGACCCCTACCGGGTGTCCGCCGAGATCGAATACTCATGCGGGCACCCGGTACGCCTTCGAGGAGGACCATGGCGACGCTGTCCGGCCGGACGAGGTTCCGCTATTCGCTCGGCTCGTTCGTCACCGGGTCCTTCGGCACCGTCCCCGGCCTGGTGCTGGTGAAGTACCTGACCGACACGATGGCCGTGCCCGCGGGCTGGGCGGCGGCGATCGTGTTCGTGCCCAAGGCCTGGGACGTGCTGTTCAACCCGATCGCGGGCCGGCTGTCCGACGCCGACCTGATCAAGACCGGCAGCCGCCGCCGGTTCCTGCTGATCGGCGGCATCGGCGTGGCGATCCTGTTCGCGGCGATGTTCGCCCACCCGGGGTTCGGCGGCCCGCTGCCGGACGCGCTGTACGTGGCGATCACGTTCGCCGCCTGCGCCACGGCGTACGCGCTGTTCCAGGTGCCGTTCAACGCGCTGCCCGCCGAGCTGACCGAGTCGGCGACCGAGCGCACGAAGCTCACCAGCGTCCGCATCGGTGTGCTCGCCGTGACGATCCTGGTCTGCGGCGGCGGCGCCCCGGCGATCACCTCCGGGTTCGAGGGGGTCGCCGGCTACCGGATCATGGCCGTGGTGATCGGGCTGATCGTGCTGGCCGCGACGCTGCTGGTCTACTTCGGGCTCAAGGACGCGCCGGTCGGCTCGCTGCGGCCGAACACGGTGAACCTGAAGGAACTCGTCCGCACGCTGGCCGGCTGGCGGCCGTTCCGCTGGCTGCTCGGCACGTACTTCATCCAGGCACTGGGCATCGGCACGGTGCTCGCCGCGATCCCGTTCTTCGCCCAGCGCATCCTCGGCGACGACGCCTACGGCACCGTCCTGTTCGTCATCTTCGTCGGCCCGGCGCTGATCACCATGCCGCTGTGGCCGCGGCTGGGCGACCGGGTCGGCAAGCTCAACGGCTTCCGCCTGGCGACGGCGGCGTTCGCGATCGGGCTGCTGGGTCTCGTGTTCGCCCAGTCGATCCCGCTGGTCGTCTCGTTCGTCTTCGTGGCGCTGTGCGGTGTCGGCTACGCCGGGATTTCGGTGTTCCCGCTGGCGATCCTGCCCGACCTGATCACCGCCGAGGAGGAGCGCACCGGCGAGACCCGCGCCGGGATCGCGGCGGGGGTGTGGACCGCGGGGGAGACCTTGGGGCTGGCCTTCGGCGGCGGGCTCTGGGCGCTGATCCTCGCGTTCGGCGGGTACGTCTCGAGCACCGACGCGACGGCCTTCCAGCCGCACAGCGCGATCGTGGCGATCCTGGTCGGGTCGTCGATCATCCCCGGCGTGCTGATCGCGCTGGCCCTGCCGCTGCTGCGGCGCAAGGTGCTGGAGCCGCGCCATGAACCCGCCTGAGGACGTCCTGGCGGCGCTGCGGGAGCTGCGGGCGGGCGACCTGCCGACGCACGGCGGCCGGACCCTGGCCTACGTCTACGACAGCGGCCTGTCCGAAGTGGACTCCCTGGGGGCGGCGGCGCACGCGCTGGCGTCGTCGGCCAACGGCCTCGACCCGACGGCGTTCCCGAGCCTGCTGCGCATGGAGAACGACCTCGTCTCCGCGGCCTCCGCGCTGCTCGGTTCGGTGCCCGGCGTGGTCGGCTCGGTGACGTCCGGCGGCACGGAATCGTGTCTGCTGGCGGTGCTCGCCGCGCGGGACGCGAACCCCTCGATCGCTTCGCCGTCCCTGGTGCTCCCGACGACCGCGCACGCGGCGTTCCACAAGGCGGCGCACCTGTTCGGGCTGCGGCGGATCGACGTCCCGGTCGACCCGGTGACCTTCCGCGCCGACCCCGAGGCGATGGCCGCGGCGATCGACGACTCGACGGTCCTGGTCGTGGCGAGCGCGCCGTCGTACGCCCACGGCGTGCTCGACCCGATCGCTTCGATCGCGGCTTCGGCTCTCGAGCGCGGCGTCCGGATGCACGTCGACGCCTGCATCGGCGGCTGGGTGCTGCCGTACTTCGCGAAGCTCGGCGCGGACGTCCCGCCGTTCGACTTCCGCGTCCCCGGCGTCACGAGCATCTCGGTGGACCTGCACAAGTACGCGTACTGCCCGAAGGGGACGTCGGTGCTGCTGCACGCCTCGGCGGAGCTGCGGCGCACGCACCACTTCGCGAGCGCGGCCTGGCCGGGCTACACGATGCTGAACACGACGATCCAGAGCACCCGCTCGGGCGGGCCCCTCGCGGCGGCGTGGGCGGTGGTGAACCACCTGGGTTCCGAGGGCTACCTGAAGCTGGCGTCCGCCGCGCGCGAGGCTGTGTCCCGCATCCGTTCCGGCATCGAGGAGCTGCCCGGCCTGCGGGTGCTGGGCGATCCGGTGTCGACGTTGATCGCGTTCACCGGCGACGACGGTTTCGACCTGTTCACGGTGGCGGACGAGATGAAGACGCGCGGCTGGTACGTCCAGCCGCAGTTCGCTTTTGAGTCGTCCCCGGTCAACCTCCACCTGACGGTGACGGCGGCCAACCACGGCGGCGAGAAGGAGTTCCTGGCCGACCTCGCGGCTTCGGTCGACGCGGCCCGCGCTTCCGGCCCGGTGGTCGTCGACCCGGCCGTGGCGGAGTTCGTCGCGGCCCTCGACCCGGCGACGCTCACCTCGGAGCAGTTCGCGGGCCTGCTCGCCGCGGCGGGTCTCGGTGGTGGCGCGGGCCTCCCGGAGCGGATGGCCCCGATCAACGCGCTCCTCGCCACGGCACCGGCACCGTTGCGGGAGCGGCTCCTGCTCGAATTCCTCGGCGCGCTCTACACCCCCTCGTGAGTGAGAAACAGTGTTAGAACACTGTTTCTCACTCACGAGGGCTTACTGGTTGCGGGAGGCCAGGCCGGCGGGCGCGGACTTGACGGCCGCGTGGATCGCGTCGGCCAGCGCCAGGGCGTCCTCTTCGGTCAGTTCGAGGGCGACGCGCGCGGAAGCGCCCAGGGCCGGGTTCCGGAAGTCGATGTTCACCGTGTGCGCGTAGGGCGCGTGCACCGGGTGGTCGACGTACACGGTCCCCTCGTTCAGGCGGAACCAGCCGCGGGCACCCTTGCCGCTGCCTTCGAGCGCGAACTTCTCCGTCAGGTAAGTGCACATGCGCGGGTTCCTCTCAGGCGGTGAGCGTGCGGGCGTAGAAGTCGAGGATGCGTTCCCAGCCGTCCTTCGCGGCTTCGGGACGGTAGCTCGGGCGGTCGACGGCGAAGAACGCGTGACCGGCGTCGGCGTAGGTGTGGAACTCGTGCTCCTTGCCGTGCTTCTCCAGCTCCGCCGCCAGCACCGCGACCTCGTCCGGGCTCGGGAACTGGTCGTCGGCGCCGAAGATGCCCAGCAGCGGGCAGGACAGCTGTGGCGCCAGGCCGAGCAGCGGCTTCATCTGCCTCATGGCTTCCGGCGGGTCGTTGACGACGAACGCGCCGTAGCAGTCCACCGCCGCGTCGAGCTCCAGCGAACACGCCGCCAGGAACGCGTGGCGGCCGCCGGAACAGTGCCCGATGACGCCGACGCGGCCGTTCGCGTTCTCCAGCGCACGCAGGTAGTCCGCCGCGCCCGAGACGTCGCCGACCAGCCGGTCGTCCGGGACGCCGCCGGCCGCGCGGACCGTCGCGGCCGCGTCGTCCGGGTCCGCGCCGGGCGCCTCCCGCGTGTACAGGTTCGGGCAGAGCGCGTTGTAGCCCTCGACGGCGAAGCGGCGCACCATCTCCTTCGTTGCCGCGTCGTAGCCGGGCAGGTGGTGGATCACGACGACACCGCCGCGCGGGGTCTCGTCGGTGGGTTTGGCCAGGTACGCCTCGAGCTCGTCCCCGCCGTGGCCGGAGATGGTGACCGTCCCGGCGACGATCTCGTCCTTCATCGGTTCTCCTTCGCTTCTTCGGGAGTGTGGAGGTAGCGCTTGCCGCGCGAAGCGGACGCGATCGCGGCGACGACGGCCATCGCCGCGGCCGTGGTGAACACGACCACCAGGCCGTGGTGGAACGGGCCGGATACCAGGCGCGGGAAGAAGTCCCCGCCGGTCAGCGTGGCGCGGTCGGCCGGGGCCAGCCCGGACAGGACGTCCGGGCCGAGCAGGTGCCCGACCGGGTTGCTGCCGAGGAACGCGGCGAACAGCGTGCTGACCGGCGGCAGCTGCGCGACCCCGTCCGCGACCGGCGCCGGGACGCCGTGGGCCTGCAGGCCGCTCGTGAGCGTCTGCGGCAGTGACGAGGCCAGCCCGGCGACCATCAGCGAGAAGAACACGCCGATCGACAGCGACGTCCCGGAGTTCTGGAACGTCGCCCGCATGCCGGAGGCCACGCCGCGCTGCTCGGTCGGGACACTGCTCATGATCGCCGAGGTGTTGGGCGCGGCGAACATGCCCTGGCCGATGCCGCTCAGCACGAGCAGGGCCGCGAACGCGGGGTACGGGAAGTCGACCGGCAGGGCCAGCAGGCCGAGGAACGCCGCGGCGACCAGGAGCAGGCCGCCGGTGGCCAGCGGCCGGGCGCCAAAGCGATCGGACAGGTACCCGGACACCGGCCCGGCGATCAGGAACCCGACGGTCAGCGGCAGCAGGTGGATGCCCGCCCACAGCGGCGTCTGCTCGTAGTCGTAGCCGTGCAGGGGCAGCCAGATCCCCTGCAGCCAGATGATGAGCATGAACTGCATGCCACCACGCGCGATCGAAGTCAGCAACGCGGCGACGTTGCCGGCGGCGAACGCGCGGATCTTGAACAGGCTCAGCCGGAACATCGGCGCGGCGACGCGGGTCTCGATGACCCCGAACAGCAGGAGCAGCAGCACGCCGGCGCCGATCCCGCCGAGCACCCACGGGTTGCCCCAGCCGGTGGCCGCGCCGCCGTGGGGCTGGATGCCGTAGGTGATCGCGGCCAGCACCAGGGCGGTCCCGGCCGCGAAGGTGACGTTGCCGCCCCAGTCGACCTTCGCGCGCTGCGGGGTCCCCACCTCGCGGAGGCTGCGGATCGACCAGATCGTGCCGAGCAGGCCGAACGGGACGCTCACCCAGAACACCGCGCGCCAGTCGATCTCGGCCAGCAGCCCGCCGACGACCAGGCCGAGGAACTGCCCGGCCAGCGCGGTGATCTGGTTGACGCCCAGCGCCATGCCGCGCTGCTCGGCGGGGAAGGCGTCGGTGAGGATGGCCGCCGAGTTCGCCGTCAGCATCGACCCGCCGACGGCCTGCACGACCCGCCAGCCGATCAGCCAGAGCGCCCCGGCCCCGGCGTGGAACGGGTCGAACGACAGGGCCACCGACGCTGCGCTGAACACGACGAAGCCGACGTTGTACATCTTGACCCGGCCGAACATGTCGCCGAGCCGCCCCAGCGTCACCACCAGCACGGCCTGCACCAGCAGGTAGCCGAGGATCATCCACAGCAGGTAGCCGATGTTGCCCGGGGCGAGCGGGTCGAGCCCGATGCCGCGGAAGATCGCCGGCAGCGAGATGATGACGATCGAGCCGTCCAGCGCGGACATCAGCACGCCGAGCGTGGTGTTGGACAGCGCGACCCACTTGTAGCTCACAGCTCGTCCGCCAGCCGCTCGATCAGCGGGATGGCCGCGGTCAGCTCGCGCTGCTCGGCCGCGGTGAACTTCTCCGCCAGCGCGGCCGCCATCTGCCGGGTGGTCTCGGAGCGCCGGTCGGTGAGCAGTTCGACGCCCGCTTCGGTGACCGACATCAGCACCTTGCGGCCGTCGGAGTCGTCCTTGCGCCGCTCGACGAGTCCGCGTTCGACCAGTCCGGCCAGGGTGACGCCCATGGCCTGCGGTTTGACCCGTTCGAGGTCGGCGAGACAACCGGGGGTGGCCGGGCCTTCGCGGTCGAGCCGGGACAGGACCGAGCGTTCGGGCAGGGTGAGTTCGCCGGCGACGTAGCCCTGGCGCAGCCGCCGGACCAGCCGGCCGAGCGCGACGCGCAGGTCGGCGCTCGCTTGGAGGAGCTCCTCGTCCGTCACGATCGTCAACCTAGACTGATAAACCTGGGTTGATCAACTCGGACGGACCGGGCGCTTTCGGGTGACCCGGGAGCTTTCCCCGGCCGGTCGTGAGTGGTAAGGCGGGTTCCAACCCGCCGTACCACTCACGACGAGCTGCGGGAGGGCGATCAGCCGAGCGGGATCTCGACGGTGGCCTGGCCGCCGGGCGACTCGACGGCGAGGGTGAGCACCCGGGCCTCCGCCGGCGGCCCGGGTTCGAACGTGCGCCGCTCCACGAGCAGGCCGTGGGAGCCCGACCCGCCTCCGCCGCCGGTGCCGCGGTACTGGGTTCCGGCGTCGTCCCACCCGCGCCAGACGGTGCGAAGGTGAACGAGCTCTCGCATCCGGCGGGGATCGACGCCGCTGCGGGCCGTGCTCAGGACGACGAAGGTCGACCACACCTCCAGGCTCACCAGGTCCGCCGTCAGCTCACCGGCTTCGAGGGTGCGGCCGGCGAGGGAAACCACGTGCCGCAGCACGGGCGTGGGCGGCTCTTCGATCGCCTGCCGCCACTCCGGCCGCTCGGCGCCCACCCGCCTGGCCACCGGCGCGAAGCCGGCGGAGGCCGACCCCTCCGCGTGCGCGACCTTGAGCCAGCCGGACCGTTTCAGGGTCTCGTCCAGGTCGGCGAGGATCCGGTCGGCGTCCTCCTGCGCCAGCGCCCCCGCGGCCACCAGGCCGATCGCCACCCCGCGGATCTCCCGCCGGTCGAAGCTCAGCTGCCGCCCGTGGGACGGCTGCCCGCGGCCCGCGCCCAGGTGATCGGAAATCAGTTTCTCCAGGTACCCCCGCCCGTCCATGCCGCCATTCTTCCGGCGCGGTCAATGGATTTCGACCGGTTCCCATTCCGGGAACGGGTCCGGTCCGCTCGCCTCCCCGAGGCAGTCCCGCAGGGCCGCCAGCAGTGCGTCCCCGGCGAGGTCGACGCCGATGAACACCAGCTCCTGACGCGGTCCGGCCGCCACGCCCTGGGGTTCGAACCGGGCCACCGCGCCCGCCTGGGACCACAGCCCGGTCACCCCGGGCCGCGACGCCAGCGCGAAGAAACCCTTGGACCGCAGCACGGTCCCGAATTCGCCGGAGCCCAGCCGCCGGGTGACGAAATCCCACAGTGCCGCGGGGTCGAACGCCCGGACCGCGCGGAACACCACGCTGGAGATGCCGTACTCCTCGGTTTCCGGGACGTGGTCGCCGTTCAGCTCGGCCACCCAGCCCGGGGCCTCCTGCGCCCGGGCGGCGTCGTACCGGCCGGTCCCGAACACCCGCTCCAGCGGCACCTTCCCGAAACTTCCCGTGACGACGTCGGCGGCCGGGTTGAGCCGCCGCAGCGTCGCCACCAGCCGGTCCACCTCGGCCGGAGGAGTCAGGTCGGTTTTGTTCAGGAGCAGGACGTCGGCGAACTCGACCTGGTCGATCAGCAGGTCGCTGACCGTCCGCTCGTCGCCGGAGTACTGGTCGAGCCGGCGCTCCACCAGGGAGTCGCCGGCCGCCAGCTCCCGGGCGAAGTGCGCGGCGTCCACCACCGTCACCATCGTGTCGAGGTGGGCGACGGCGTCGAGGAACGTGAACGTCGCCGCCACCGGCATCGGCTCGGAGATGCCGCTCGACTCGATGAGCACGTGGTCGAAGCGGCCGTCCGCGCACAGCGCCGCGACCTCCTCGAGGAGGTCTTCCCGCAGGGTGCAGCAGATGCACCCGTTGGTCAGTTCCACCAGGCGTTCCTGCGACCGGACGAGCGCGGCGTCGATGTTGACCTCGCTCATGTCGTTGACGATCACCGCCACCCGCACCCCCGCCCGGTGGGCGAGGATGTGGTTGAGCAGCGTCGTCTTGCCCGCGCCGAGGAAACCGGACAGCACGGTGACCGGAACGCTCACGGCGCGTGGAAGTGCTTCATCAGCCGCCGGGGGACCAGCCGGACCTCGCCGTCGACCTTGATCGGCACCAGGTCCGGCGCGGCGGCCTTCCACTGCGCCCGCCGCGAGCGCGTGTTGCTGCGGGAGGTCTTGCGCTTGGGGACGGCCATCAGCGGGTCCCTCGCTTCCCGTAGCGGCGGTGGAACTTCTCGACCTGGCCGGCGCTGTCCATGATCCGCTGGGTGCCGGTCCAGAACGGGTGCGACCACGAGCTGATGTCGACCATGACGAGCGGGTAGGTGTTCCCGTCGGACCACTCGATCGTCTTGTCGGAGGTGATCGTGGAACGGGTCAGGAAACTGTCGCCGGTCGACGAGTCCTTGAACACCACGGGGTGGTAGTCGGGGTGGATTCCGGTCTTCATCGTTCTTCCTTTCGGTTCGCCGCGGAGTGCCGCGCCGGGTCGGATTCGGCGTCCTCGCACGGTTCTTCGTGCCAGTCGCCGAACGGGTCGGGGTAGCGCGCCCACGCTTCGGGCCCGGCCGCGAGCTCTTCGTCGGTCAGTAGAGCGCCGCGCAGGGCCGCGTCGATCTCGTCGGGCGTTGTCTGGTCCGTCACGACGACGAGCTCCTGCGCGCGGTCGCCGTGCACCGGGTGCCACCGCAGGGACGCGAGCGTCCGGCGCTCGGGGGAGACGTCCGTCCACTCCGGACCGCCGGGCGCGGCGAGCCACGGCCCGGCGTGGCCCAGGCCCAGCCCGCCGCCCGCCGACTCGATCCAGAACGCGACGTCGGGCTGGCTGGCCACCCAGGCGCGCCCGCGGGTCCGGACGACGCCGTCGAGCAGCACGTCCAGCGCGTCGTGCAGGCGTCCGGGGTGGAACGGCCGCTGCGCGGTGAAGGTGACCAGCCCGATGCCGCAGTCGACGTGCACCGGTGGTTGGCCGCGCAGCAGGGCGCCGTGCATGTCGGTGACCTCGCCGCGGCGGGCATCGGTGGGGACGGCGTCGAGGACGCTGTGCCCGTCGACGCGCGAAAGCTCGACCCGGGGCACCGACGGCGCGACCCGGTCGAGGACCGCGGCCCCCTTCGCGGCGGTCCACGCGTCGGGGGCCGCGCCGGCCAGCACCAGGACGTCGGCGAACTCCACCTGGGACAGCGCGACCTGGGCGACGGTCCGCTCGTCCTCGGGGCTGCCCTGCAGGTTCCGGTCCGCCAGTTCGTCGTCGCCGGTCGCGTCGGCGAGCCAGGTCGCGCAGTCGACGACGGTGAGGACGGCCCGCAGGTCGACGTCGTCGCCCACCGGGTGGTCGCCGACCAGGACGTTCCGGATCGCCCAGCTCACCGGCTCCGGCTCCATGGCCTCGTCGAGCCGGACGACGATCCGGGACACCTCCGGGCGCCGCGCCAGCCGCCGCAGCAGCGGGAGCAGGTCCTCGCGCAGGGTGCAGGACACGCAGCCGTGGGCCAGCTCCAGGACGGTGAGGTCGTCGCGCTCGCCGAGCTTCAGCCGGCGGCGGACGACGCCGGAGTGGATCTCGCGCAGGTCGTGGTGGACGACGGCGGTGCCGGGCTCGGCCACGCGCAGCAGCTCGGCCAGCGCGGCGTTCGGTCCGGCGGCCAAGCCGCTCACGAGGACGAGCGGGACGCGGGAGTGGTGGGTCACAAGGGCTCCAGGAATGCGGGCGAGGTGCGGTGCGCAACAGTACATGGAAATGAAAATCACTATCAACTCGGGAGGGTCCTTGTCCGCCGTGTGCCAGGTCACCGGCCGCAAGCCGGGCTACGGCAAGCAGGTCTCGCACTCGCACCGCCGCACGTCCCGGCGGTGGGAGCCGAACTTGCAGAACCGTCGCTACTTCGTGCCGAGCGAGGGCCGCTGGGTGCGGCTGCGCGTCTCCGCCAAGGGCATGAAGACGATCGACAAGCGCGGCATCGAGGCCGTCGTCGCCGAACTGGAGGCGAAGGGGGTGAAGCTGTAATGGCGAAGAGCACCGACGTCCGGCCGATCATCAAGCTGCGGTCCACCGCGGGCACCGGCTACACGTACGTCACCAAGAAGAACCGCCGCAACGACCCGGACCGGATGGTCCTGCGCAAGTACGACCCGGTCGCGCGCAAGCACGTCGAGTTCAAGGAAGAGCGCTGATGGCCAAGAAGTCCAAAATTGCGAAGAACGAGCAGCGGAAGGTGATCGCCGCGCGGTACGTCGAACGCCGCCGTGCGCTCAAGGCCGTCATCGCCTCGCCCGGCTCGTCGCCGCAGGAGAAGGCCGAAGCCGTCGTCGCGCTGCAGAAGCTGCCGCGCGACGCCAGCCCGACGCGGATCCGCAACCGGGACGTCTCGGACGGCCGCCCGCGCGGCTACCTCCGGAAGTTCGGGCTGTCACGGGTGAAAATGCGGCAGGCCGCGCACCACGGCGAGCTGCCCGGCGTCGCGAAGTCGAGCTGGTGAGCCGGATGCCGAAACCGCACCGCGACCGTCCCGGCAAGCGCAAGGTGAACCTGTTGCACGCCAACAAGATCACCCATGTCGACTGGAAGGACGTCGACCTGCTGCGGAAGTTCGTCTCCGACCGCGGCAAGATCCGCGCTCGCCGCGTGACGGGATTGACGCCGCAGCAACAGAAACAGGTCGCCACGGCGATCAAGAACGCGCGCGAGATGGCCCTGCTGCCGTACCCGTCGGCGGGCCGCGCGAACTAATTCGGATGCGCGAAGCCGGGTGGCGCGCGACCATGGGCGCACGAAAGGGGGCGTCGCCAGGGATGTCCTGAAATCAGGAGGTCCGCTTGCACGCCCAGCTCACGGTCACGCCCGCCCGGCTGCCCGAGCTCCTGCTCACCACCGCCGTCGTGCGGCCGGTGTTCCTCTGGGGCGCGCCCGGGATCGGGAAGTCCTCGCTGGTGCGCGATTTCGCGGCGTCCCTGGGCCTGGATTGCGTTTCGCTGCTGGGCACCCAGCTCGCCCCCGAAGACCTCATCGGCGTCCCGCAGATCACGGGTGGCCGCAGCCGGTTCTGCCCGCCGGAGCAGATCGCCCGCGCCGAGCCGTACTGCCTGTTCCTCGACGAGCTGAACGCCGCCGCGCCCGACGTCCAGAAGGCGTTCTACTCGCTCATCCTCGACCGCCGCATCGGCTCCTACGAGCTGCCGCCGGGCTCGGTCGTGATCGGCGCCGGCAACCGTGCCACCGACCAGGCACTGGCCCGGCCGATGGCCTCGGCCCTGGTCAACCGCCTGGTCCACGTCCACCTGCGCGCCGCGCCGGACGACTGGCTCACCTGGGCCGCCGGCCACGGCATCCACCCGTGGGTGCTCGAGTACCTCACCCAGCGCCCGGACCACCTCTGGAGCCCGCCGCCGAAGACCGAAGAGCCGTTCTCGACGCCGCGGTCCTGGCACATGCTCTCGGACCTGCTGCACTCCGCGGGTGACCCGGCCGACGACGAGACGGTCGCCCTGCTGGCGTACGCGACCCTCACCCCGGCCCACGCCGGCGCCTTCCGCGCGTACCTCAAGGTCGCCCGGCACGCCTTCGACCTGGAGGCGATCCTCAAGGGCGAGGCGCGCTGGCCCGCCGAGCCGGCCGACCGCGACCTGCTCTACTTCCTCGCCGAGACGTTCCGCGCGCGGCTGGTCAAGGACCTGCCCGCGGACAAGCGGCACGCGTCGGCGGCCGTGCGCCAGTTCGCCTTCCGCGCGAAGAGCCTCCTGGTCGAGCTGGCCGAGATCTCCCTGGAGATGGCTCAACTGGTCATCGCCGACGACGAAGCCGGGAACCCGCGGCTGCCGTCGTGGTTCCTGGTCGAAGCGGCCCGCGACCTGCCGCGGCTGGTGGCGGCGCGGGCATGAGCAACGCCCGCGCCGAAGCCCGGCGCCGCGAACGCCGGAACAAGGCGATCGAAGACGGCTGGGCTCAGGCGCGGGCGAACACGGTCCTGGACCACCTGGCCCGGGGCGCGAGCCTGAGCCCGGAGAGCGCCGGCGCCGGCTGGGCCGTCGTCAACAACCGCGGGGTGATCATGGCGAACCGCGCGCGCGACGCCGAGCCCGGCGAGTGGGCCTGGGTGTTCGCGCACCTGTTGCTGCACCTGGGCCTCGGCCACCTCGACGACGACCGGCTGACGGAGGCCGAGGCGATCATGCCGGACGGCGACGTGGACCCGGTGTACGCCACGGCCTGCTGCGTGGCCGTCCACCGGTTCGCCGAGGCGGTGCGCGTGGGGACTCCGGTCGTCGACTCGCCCGAACTTCCCGGCACCGACGAGCTCGCGCTGACCCGCGTGTGGCGCGAGACGGGAGTTCCTGCGCCGTTCACCGGCGGGCCGGGTCCGTGCCTGCGGCTCGCGCGCTTGATGAGCCACTGGCAGCTGCAGTACCACGGGAAGCCGGAGCCGTGGACCGAGCGGTTCGCCCGCGGCCTGATCGCCTCGGCCACCGAGGCCATGGAACGCGCCGCCGACGCCCGCGGCCAGACCCGGCACCGGCGGGCGATGGGGGAGTGGGACCGCGCCCTGTCCTGGTTCGTCTCGTCGTTCCCGCTGCTCGCCGCGGTCGCCGCCGGGTTCACCCTCGTCGTCGACGCCGAGGTCGTCCGCGCCTGGAACATCGCCTTGGCCGCGGTCGACGCCGAGCACGGCGAGATCTACGTCAACCCGGCCGCCGACCTGACCGCCGAGGAGTGGCGGTTCGTGCTGGCCCACGAAATGCTGCACGCGGCGCTGCGGCACGACCGGCGCGCGTTCGGCCGCGACCCGTACCTGTGGAACGTCGCCTGCGACTACGTCATCAACGGCTGGCTGGTCGCCATGGGCGTCGGCGAGCTGCCGCACGGCGTCCTGCACGACCGGCAGCTGACCGGGATGTCCGCGGAATCGGTGTACGACACGCTGACCACCGACCTCCGCCGCGCCCGCAAGCTGCTGACCCTGGGTTCGCGCGAGGCCGGGGACGTGCTGGGCGAGTGGCTGTCCGAACCGGACGCGGTGCGGCGCCGGTCGTCGCGGCGGGAGGCGCGGCCGGCGCCGTGGGACGACCGCACCCGGGGTGTCGACCTCGACGAGTTCTACCGCCGGGCGCTCACCCAGGGCCTCGAATACCACCACGCCCAGGGCCGCGGCCTGCTGCCGGCCGGGCTGGAGCAGGAGATCCGGGCGCTCGACCACCCGCCGCTGCCGTGGGACGCCCAGCTCGCGCGCTGGTTCGACGAGCACGTCCGGGTCGAGCTGCCGGTGCGCAGCTACGCGCGGGCGTCCCGCCGCCAGTCGTCGACGCCGGACATCCCGCGCCCGGGCCGCGTGCGCCCGGAACGCCTGGACCGGCGCGTCACCTTCGGCGTGGTCCTGGACACCTCGGGGTCGATGAACGCCGAGCTGCTGGGCAAGGCCCTGGGCGCGATCGCGTCGTACGCGCTGGCCCGGGACGTGCCGGCCGCGCGCGTGGTGTTCTGCGACGCCGTCGCCTACGACGCCGGGTACCTCGCGGTCGAGGACATCGCGGGCCGGGTCAAGGTCCGCGGGCGCGGCGGGACGATCCTGCAGCCCGGCGTCGACCTGCTGCAGCGCGCGGCCGACTTCCCGGCCGACGGCCCGATCCTGATCATCACCGACGCGTACTGCGACCACGTCCGGCCCCGCCGGGAGCACGCGTACCTGGTGCCGCGGGGCGCGCGGCTGCCCTTCGTGGCCCGCGGGCCGGTGTTCCGCGTGGCATGACCCACGCTGGGCTGGCGCAGGGCTCCCGCACCAATAAACTCCGGCGCATGGACGACCCGCACTACCTTTCCGGCCTGCAGCTGACCGGGCGCCGCGTCGTGATGATCGGCGGCGGCTCCGTGGCCCAGCGCCGGCTGCCCCGGCTGATCAGCGCGGGAGCCCGCGTCGAACTGGTGTCGCCGCACACGACGCCGTCGGTGCAGGGGATGGTGGACGCGGGCGAGCTGGTCTGGCACGAACGGCCCTACCAGGAAGGCGACCTCCGCGCCGCCTGGTACGCGCTGGCCTGCACGGACGACCCTGCGGTGAACGCCGCCGTCTGCGCCGAAGCCGAGCGGGAGCGGGTGTTCTGCGTCCGCGCCGACGAAGGCGAGTCGGGTTCGGCGGTGACCCCGGCGTCGGGGCGTCACGGCGGCCTGCTGTTCGGTGTGCTCTCCGGCGGTGAGCCGCTGCGGTCGGCGGCGGTCCGCGACTCGATGCTCGACGGCCTGCACAACGGCACGATCGAGGACGGCCGCCGTCCGCACCCGGAAGGCACGCTGCCCGGGGTGGCGCTGGTCGGTGGCGGTCCCGGCGACCCGGAGCTGATCACGGTCCGCGGCCGTCGCCTGCTGGCGCGCGCGGACGTCGTCGTGGTGGACCGGCTGGCGCCCCGCGAGCTGCTCGACGAGCTCGCGCCGGAGGTCGAGGTCGTCGACGCGGCGAAGATCCCGTACGGCCGCGCGGCCAGCCAGGACGTCATCAACAGCACGCTGGTCGAGCGGGCCAAGGAGGGCAAGTTCGTCGTCCGGCTCAAGGGCGGCGACCCGTACCTGTTCGGCCGCGGCTTCGAGGAGGTGCTGGCCTGCGCGGAGGCGGGTGTCCCGGTGACGATGGTCCCGGGCATCACGAGCGCGTTCGCGGTCCCCGCGGCGGCGGACGTCCCGGTCACCCACCGCGGCGTGGCCCACGAGGTCGTGGTGGTCTCCGGCCACGTCGCCCCCGGCGACGACCGGTCCCTCGTCGACTGGGACCTCCTGGCCCGGATGAAGGGCACGATCGTGCTGATGATGGGCGTCGAGCGCCTCCCGCAGTTCGCGAAGGCCCTCCTCGACGGCGGCCGCCCGGCCGACACCCCGGTCGCCATCATCGAGGACGGCACGATGCGCACCCAGCGATCCCTGAGGTCCACACTGGACACGGTGGTCACCGACGCGGCGGTCTCCGGAGTCCGCCCCCCGGCAGTGATCGTGATCGGCCCGGTGGCGGGCCTCGCCCCCGTGTCCTGAGGGGACACACGCGTGACCCGGCAGGCATCACACGTGATCAGCGGGGCATCACACGTGCTTGGAGAGGCATCACCGCGATGCCCCTCCAAGCACGCTTGACGCCTGCCGGATCACGCGTGATGCCTGTTCAAGCACGCGAGATGCCCGGTTGCGCACGGCGGGCGGTGGCGAGGATCGTGTCGGCGACTTCGGGCAATGGGCGGGTGCCGTCGATGATCGTGGCGCCGGGGTGGCGGTAGGCGTTGTCGGCGAGGGCGGCGGCCAGTTCCTCCGGGTGTTTGCCGAAGCTGTTGGACGTGCGGGTCCGGAGCCGGTTGCGGAGGGTGTCTTCGTCGATCACCAGGCAGATCACGAGGTCGAAGAGGTCCCGCACGTCCTCGTGGTTCTCGGGGCAGCCGCAGAAGAACGCGATCCCGCCGGCCGCGCGCGCCGCCAGGGCTTCGACCTTCGCCCGGTCGATCGCCACCCGAAGCGGTCGAGCCAGCCCGCCGGCACCGGGTCGGGCGGATCGGTGACGATCTCCCCGCTCACCCGGTCCGCCCAGTGGTGGTAGCCCTCCTCGTCCGCGTCGACCGCGAGCTCGCCCCGCTCCTTGAGCAGCGCGCAGACCGCCGACTTGCCGGCCCCCGCGTTGCCGGTCACCCACACCAGGGGCATGTCAATCTTCGTAGCAGCTCGCGGCGAAATCCCGGATCGCGTCCGACAGCCGGGTCGGGTCGAGCCGGAGTTCCACCGGGCTGCGCGCCTGGACGAACTCCGCGTCCGGCATGTCGACGGCCAGGCTGTCCGCGTCGCCGAACGGGTGGATCGGGTCGCCCTGGTGCCCGATCACCAGCGCGCGGGTCGTGATCTTGCGGCGGACCGCCTTCGGCGGCGCGATCCGGCCGAACAGCACTCCGTGCAGCAGGGCCGCCATCGGGGCCGGGCGCTGGGACAGCGTGTCGGTGACGACGTCGACCCACTGGTTGCCGTGCGGGACCACCGACGCCGCCAGCGCCACCGCCTGCACCGTGAACGGCAGGAACCGGGCGGCCATCAGCAGCGGGGCGAAGGTGACCAGCCCGGCGACGATCGCGTTGTCCAGCACCGGCATCTCGACGATCAGCCCGCGCGCCCGGGACGGCGCCGAGACCGCCACTTCGAGCGAGACGTTGGCGCCGAGTGACGTCCCGCCGATCACCGCGGACGAAACCTCGAGGTGGTCCAGCAGCGCCAGGGTCTGCTCGGCGAACGACGGCATCGAGTACAGCCACGACTCGGTCGGCCGGTCCGAATCGCCGTGGCCGAGCAGGTCGAGGGTGATCACCCGGAAGCCCGCGCGGGCCAGCCGGCGGGCCAGCGGCGCGTGCATCCGGCGGGTCAGCATGATGCCGTGGGTGAGGACGACGACCTTGTCGCCGCTGCCGAACTCGGTGTACCAGAGCCGGTGCCCCTCGTGGTCGAACGAACCGGTGAGCTCGATCGGACGGGAGGCCCGCCGGACGGGAGCGGACGGGGACTCGGACTCGATCGCGGTCGCGCTGGCCGGGCTCATGTCCCACCGTCCTCCCCGGTCGTGTGCGAGTCTCTTTCAGGAAAGCATCCCCCGACCAGGTTGGCACGGTGACGCCGGCGTCAATTGACAAGGTGCCAATGGCGGGTGGTCGCGGGCATGGGTCAAGATGACCCCATGACCGCTACTGCTGACAGTCTGCCCGACCTCGTGTCCCTCAAGGTCGACGTCGACGGCCATGTGGCCGAAGTGACGCTTCTCGGCCCGTCGAAGGGCAACGCGATGGGCCCGGACTTCTGGCGCGAGCTGCCGCTGGTGTTCCGCGCGCTGGACGCCGACCCGCAGGTCAGGGCCGTGGTGCTGACCGGCAGCGGCAAGCACTTCTCCTACGGTCTCGACCTGCCCGCGATGATGGGCGACTGGGCCCCGATGCTGGGCGGGGACAACCTGGCCGGCCCGCGGACGGCGTTCCTCGACCAGGTCCGGTCGCTGCAGGCGGCGGTCAGCTCCATCGCGGAATGCCGCAAACCGGTCGTCGCGGCCGTTTCGGGCTGGTGCATCGGCGGCGGGGTCGACGTCGTCGCGGCCGCGGACGTCCGGCTGGCCAGCGCCGACGCCAAGTTCAGCGTCCGCGAGGTGCGCGTGGCCATCGTCGCCGACCTCGGCAGCCTCCAGCGGCTCGCCTCCATCGTCGGCGAGGGGCACCTGCGCGAGCTGGCCCTGACCGGCAAGGACATCGACGCCGCCCGCGCCGAGAAGATCGGCCTGGTCAACGACGTCTACGACAGCCAGGACACGCTGCTGAAGGCCGCGCGCGAACTCGCCGGCGAGATCGCTGCGAACCCGCCGCTGGTGGTGCAGGGTACGAAGCAGGTACTGGCGGCGAACACCGAGCGCCAGGTCGCCGACGGCCTCCGGTACGTCGCGGCGTGGAACTCGGCGTTCCTGCCCAGCAAGGACCTCGGCGAAGCGGTCCAGGCCTTCCTGGAGCGCCGCCCGCCGGAGTTCAAGGGCGAATAGGAGGCAGCGTGAGCGTCCACCACGCGTTCCGCGTCGCGCGGGACTACCTGCAGACCCACCGCGAGGACTACGACACGGCGTACCGCGACTTCGCCTGGCCGGAGTTCGACGAGTTCAACTGGGCGATCGACTGGTTCGACGTCGTCGCGCACGACCCGGCCAACGCCGCGCGGTACGCGCTGTGGATCGTCGAGGAGGACGGCACCGAGAACCGCTGGACCTACCCGGAGATGTCCGGCCGGTCCAACCAGGTGGCGAACTGGCTGCGCTCGCTCGGCGTCCGCCGCGGCGACCGGCTGATCCTCATGCTGGGCAACCAGGGCGAGCTGTGGGAGACGATCCTCGCGGCGATCAAGCTCGGCGCGGTGATCATCCCGGCGTCGACGCTGCTCGGCCCGGCCGACCTGACCGACCGGGTGGAGCGCGGCGCGGCCAAGCACGTCGTCGTCCGCTCGGTGGACGCGCCGAAGTTCGACGGCGTCGAGGGCGGCTACACCCGGATCGCGGTGGGGGAGCCGGTCGAGGGCTGGCACGCCTACTCGGCCGCGTTCGCCGAGTCGCCCGAGTTCACCCCGGACGGTCCGACGAAGGCGGCCGACCCGCTGCTGCTGTACTTCACCTCCGGCACCACCGCGAAGCCGAAGCTGGTGCAGCACACGCACGTCTCGTACCCGGTGGGTCACCTGTCGACGATGTACTGGATCGGGCTGGAGCCCGGGGACGTCCACCTGAACATCTCCTCGCCCGGCTGGGCGAAGCACGCGTGGAGCAACTTCTTCGCCCCGTGGAACGCCGAGGCGACGGTGTTCCTCTACAACTACAGCCGGTTCGACGCGGGCGCCCTGATGGCGCAGATGGACCGCTGCGGCGTCACGAGCTTCTGCGCGCCGCCGACGGTGTGGCGGATGCTCATCCAGGCCGACCTGACGGCGTTGAAGACCCCGCCGAAGAAGGTCGTCGGCGCCGGTGAGCCGCTGAACCCCGAGGTGATCGACCAGGTCGAGAAGGCGTGGGGCGTCACCATCCGCGACGGCTTCGGCCAGACCGAAAGCAGCGTCCAGATCGCGAACACGCCGGGCCAGGACGTCGTGCCGGGCTCGATGGGCCGCCCGCTGCCGGGGTTCGTGGTGGCGCTGGTCGACCCGGTCAGCGGCGAGCGGGCTTCGGAAGGCGAGATCTGCCTGGACCTGGCGCACCGGCCGGTGGGCCTGATGACCGGCTACGCCGACGACGACGAGCGCACCTCGGCGGCCTTCGCGAACGGCTTCTACCACACCGGTGACGTCGGTTCGATCGACGAACGCGGCTACATCACCTACGTCGGGCGCACCGACGACGTGTTCAAGGCATCGGACTACCGGATCTCGCCGTTCGAGCTGGAGAGCGTCCTGATCGAGCACGAGGCGGTCGCCGAGGCGGCCGTCGTCCCGGCGCCGGACCCGATCCGGCTCGCGGTGCCCAAGGCGTACGTCGTCCTGGCGGCGGGCTTCTCGCCGGACGCCGCGACCGCGCGGTCGATCCTGGCCCACTGCCGCGAGCACCTGGCGCCGTACAAGCGGATCCGGCGGCTGGAGTTCGCGGAGCTGCCGAAGACGATCTCGGGCAAGATCCGCCGCGTCGAGCTGCGGGGCCGCGAGAGCGACCCGGCGCGGGGCACGGGGACCGAGTTCCGCGAGGAGGACTTCCCGGACCTCAAGTCCTGACCGCCGCGCCCGAATGCAGTGAATGACTCATTCCTGACGTCCGACGCCGGGAATGAGTCATTCACTGCGTCGGCCGGTGCCGGTCAGCGGCGGGTGCCCTCGACCTGGCGGCCGTCCTCGGTCGAGCACGCCGTCACCGGGTCGTGGGGCCCGCTGCCGCACGTCCACTCGTCGAGGACGATCGGACCCGGGCCGTCGGCGTCGTTCGCCTCGGCCGGGGTCAGCTTCGCGAAGTAGTCCGTGAGCAGCTTCGTCGCCGCGGCGCAGTCCACCTTGCCGTGCGCGACGACGGCCGTCTTCGCGCCGCCCGTGCCCGCGATTTCACCGCAGGGCACGCCCGGTGCCGTCGACTCCGCTGCCGCCACCGCGGCCGGGACGGTGGCGGACGGCGCCGCGGGCGCCGGGTCGCCGCCTCCGCAGCCGGCCAGTGCGGCGGACGCGGCGACGAGCAGCAGGGGGTACGCGAGTGTCTTCATGGGCCCTTCTGGAGCGCGAGGATGAGGAACGGGACTCACTCGGACGGCACGACGGCGGCGAAGACCGTCTGCTCGCCCTTGGTGCAGGTGGTGCCGCCCTGGGCGGCGGGCGGCCCGGACGTGCACAGCCAGCCGTCGACGGTCTCGTTCACCGCGTCGTTCGAGCCGGCGCCCTGGCGCCCGGCGATCCGGTGGTGGAAGTCGCCGACCAGCTTCGTCGCCGCGGCGCAGCTGACCCCCGCGGAGCCGCTGTCGAAGACGTAGAGCGTCAGCCCGCTGGCGGCGGTGACGGTGCCGCACGACCCGGGCACCGACGGCGGCGGCCCGGAGGGCTTGGACGCCGGGGCGGGTGCGGACTCGCTGCCGGCCGGGGGAGCCGGCGACGGCGAGGGAGGTGCCGTGGTCGTCGCGGGCGGCGCGGAGGAGGCGGACGGCGGAGCCGGGGGAGCCGGGGCGGCGGGGTCGCCGGAACAGCCGGCGAGCGCGAGCAGGGCGAGGCAGGCCACGAGCCACGTCCTCGTGGTGGTCGGGTGGGGCACCGCGATCCTTCCTCGCCATCGGTTCCCGTGGTGTGTCCACGGGTGTGCCGGAGATTACAACAGCGGCCCGGCGGCCCGGCCCGGTGGCTGCCGAAACGATGTCCACAATGGACGATTAACATTCCGTTCACGCTCCGAAACCTCCCGCTGTCATCAAGAATCGATCGGTCTAATTCGCGCCGAGACGGTTAACGATCCGGCCTCGCGGGCCGAGAATCTTGGTGGAGGCCGACGAGCTTCCCCGTCCCGAATCCCCGTCCCGAATCCGTGAGAGCGATGAACGCCGACGCTGTGAGCACCGAAGACCCGTCCAGTCCGCCGACCGTCCCGAGCACCGTGGTCTGGTGCTGCGGCCGCCCGTACGTCCTCGAGGGACGGGCCGGCCGCGCCCGCTGGATGGGCACCGACTACCGAGGCCGCCCCGAGTCGCTGACCAGCGCCGAGCTGCAGCGGCGCGGGTGGAGCCACCGCCGCGCGAGCTGAGCGTGACGCCGGGTTGCCCCGATGGGGTGGCCCGGCTGCTTAGCCCGGGGCCGGTGGGCACCGCCGGGTCCCTGGACTGAGCATCATGGGTGCCTGTTGCGCCGTGTCTCCCGCCCGAGCGCCGCAGTACGCAGGCCCGGCAGCCCGATCCCGCGCGCCGGGAGCCCCGCAGCCGGGTGAGCAGCGCCAGGTCACCGCGTGACACCGCAGGCCCGCCTCGGGCGCCCGCAGCGACGCGCCCCGGCCTGAGCGCCCCGGCGCGCAGGCCTCGCGTCCCTGGCCCGGCCGCCCCAGCGAGCAAGCCCCGCGGCGCAGAACACCCGACCCGGCCACCGCACCACCGGACACCCCCACCCCACTCCGCTGTTTAATGGCCCCGTGAGCACAGCCGCCCCCGAACCCGCCGCTCAGACGGGTCCCGCCGCCGAGCCGTCGCTGCTGCGGCAGGCCCTCAACGTCCCCAACATCCTGTCGCTGCTGCGGCTGGCCGGGGTCCCCGTGTTCCTCTGGCTGCTGCTCGGCCCCGAAGAAGACGGCTGGGCGCTCGCCCTGCTCGTCTTCAGCGCCCTGACCGACTGGCTCGACGGCAAGCTCGCCCGCTGGCTCAACCAGATGTCCCGGCTCGGGCAGCTGCTCGACCCCGCCGCCGACCGGCTGTACATCCTCGCCACCCTGATCGCCTTCCTGGTCCGCGGCATCATCCCGTGGTGGGTCGTCGTCCCGCTCGTCCTGCGGGAGGCCGTGCTCGGCGTCTGCGTCGTCACCCTGCGCCGCCGTGGCTTCGCGCCGCCCGAGGTCACCTACATCGGCAAGGGCGCGACCTTCGTCCTGATGTACGCCTTCCCGTTCCTGCTGCTCGCGCAGGGCGGCTCGGACGTCGCCGCCGTGGCGCGGCCGATCGGGTACGCCTTCACCATCTGGGGCGCCGTCCTCTACGTCTGGTCCGGCGTCCTCTACGTCGTCCAGGCGCGCAACGCCCTGCGCGAAGCGGCCGGGTGAGCTTTGGCCGGGTCGTGGCGGGCGGCTGCGCCGTGTGGGTGTAAGACTTCGCCCAACACTTCCAGTGAGGGCATGAAAGGGGACCGGCGGTGTCCGCTCCTGAAGAGCTTCGCTACACCGAGGAACACGAGTGGGTCGCCACCCGCGGCGAGGACACCCTCGTGCGCGTCGGCATCACCGAGTACGCGCAGGACCAGCTCGGCGACGTCGTGTTCGTCGACCTGCCCGACGTCGGCAGGCAGGTGAGCGCGGGCGACGTCTTCGGCGAGGTCGAGTCGACCAAGAGCGTCTCCGAGCTGTTCGCGCCGGTCGACGGGGAGGTCGTCGCGGTCAACGACGCCGTCGCCGACTCGCCCGAACTCATCAACAGCGACCCCTACGGCGAGGGCTGGCTGATCGAGATCCGGCTCGACGACCCGGCGGGCCTGGAAGCCCTGCTCGAAGCCGAGGCGTACGACGCGCTGACCAAGGGCTGAAGCCCGCTCCGCCGGTTCGGGGAGCCGGGGCTCGGAGAATCGATCAGGCACGGTACGTTGGCAGCTACACGTTCTTGAGTACTGGCAACACAGCATGTGTGGAGGAGAGCTCAGGTGAGCACGAACGACGGGCCCGGCGGCGTTCCCCCGGAGCAGTCTCCGGAGCGGACCTCTGTCTTCCGGGCCGACTTCCTGGCCGAAGCCGAAGGTCGCGAGCCCGCCCCGGAAGCCCCGGTCCAGGGTGTCGACGCCCTGCCCCCGGGTTCGGCGCTGCTGGTCGTGAAGCGCGGGCCGAACGCGGGTTCGCGGTTCCTGCTCGACCGCGACACCACCAGCGCGGGGCGGCACCCGGACAGCGACATCTTCCTCGACGACGTCACGGTCTCCCGCCGGCACGCCGAGTTCCGGCGTGAGGGCGGCGAGTTCGTCGTCATCGACGTCGGCAGCCTCAACGGCACCTACGTCAACCGCGAGCCGGTCGACCAGGCCGTGCTCGCCGGCGGCGACGAGGTGCAGATCGGCAAGTTCCGCCTGGTCTTCCTGACCGGCCCGGGTCACGGGGGCCAGGGGGCGCAGTGACGGCGGCCGGGCGGCCACAGAACCACGGACTGAGCATCGGGGCGGTTCTCGCGCAGCTGCGCGGGGACTTCCCCGACGTCACCATCTCCAAGATCCGGTTCCTCGAAGCGGAAGGCCTGGTCACGCCGGGCCGCACGCCGTCGGGCTACCGGCAGTTCGCCGCGGCGGACGTGGAGCGCCTGCGGTTCGTCCTGGCCGCCCAGCGGGACCACTACCTCCCGTTGAAGGTCATCAAAGAGCAGCTGGACGCGGTGGATTCGGGCGCCGAGCCCACCGCGGCCCTGCCCCGCCCGCCGCGCCGGCTGGTGCCGATCGACGCGCCGGCCGAGAACGTCGGCCTGCCCGTCGCGGACGACTTCGCCCCGGGCAAGGAGCTGCGCCTGACCCGCGAGGAGCTCCTGGCGCAGGCCGGCATCGACGCGCCGGCGCTGGCCGAGCTGCAGCAGTACGGCCTGGTCCGGTCCGGTCCCGCCGGGTTCTTCGACGCGGACGCGGTGCTGGTCGCGCGGACGGTCAAGGCGATGACCGAGTTCGGCATCGAGCCGCGGCACCTGCGTGCCTTCCGCGCGGCGGCCGACCGCGAGGTCGGGCTGCTGGAGCAGATCGTGACGCCGGTGTACCGGCACCGCGACCCCGAGGCGAAGGCGCGCGCCGACGAGGTGGTGCGGGAGCTCGCGGCCCTGTCCGTGACCCTGCACACGCTCCTCGTCAAGGCGGGAATCCGCGGCGTCGCCGGGTGTTGATCGATAACGGGGCAGTGAGATCCTCTTTGCGGTCCCATGTCAATGACTGAATGTTCGGCACCGCATGCCGTACCGTGAAGGCACGGGTTTGCGGCAGGCGAACCGAGAGAGTCCGGACAGCGAGCACAGCGCACGGATGACGGGTAGCGTCGGGAGTATGGGCGTGAAGCCGGTTCAGCGCTGCAGCCCGTGTGCACGAGAGGGAGGCGAAGCCCGATGAGCGAAATGCGCGTCGTCGGTGTGCGGGTCGAGCTGCCCGCGAATCAGCCGATCTTGTTGCTGCGGGAAACCGAAGGCGAACGGTACCTGCCGATCTGGATCGGCTCGGTCGAAGCCACCGCCATCGCCTTGGAGCAGCAGGGGGTCCGCCCCGCCCGCCCGCTCACGCATGACCTGCTGAAAGAGGTCATCGGAGCGCTCGGCCGGGAGCTCGAGCAGGTCGTCATCACCGACCTGAAGGAAGGCACGTTCTTCGCCGAGCTCGTGTTCGACGGCGACATCCGGGTGTCCGCCCGGCCGAGCGACTCGGTCGCGCTGGCCCTGCGGATCGGCGTCCCCATCCACGCCGTGGACTCGGTGCTGGAGGAAGCGGGCCTGATCATCCCGGACGAGCAGGAGGACGAGGTCGAGAAGTTCCGCGAGTTCCTCGACTCCGTGTCGCCCGAAGACTTCCGGGGTGCCGACACCTGAGGGGTGCGGAGCCCATGCCCCTGAGCGCGCACCAGGTCCGAGCTTCGGTCGCCGTGTCCGACATCGACCGGGCGGTCGCGTTCTACGAAGGCAAGCTCGGCCTGCGGGCGCTGCGGTCCGGCCCCAGCGCGCACATCGCCGGCGGCAGCCGGACCTACGGATCCGGTGGCGGACCGGCCCTGAACGTGTACCAGTCCGTCACCGCCGGGAAGAGCCCGGCCACCCTGGCGACCTGGTACGTCGACGACCTCGACGAAATCGTTGACGAACTCACCGCGGCCGGCGTCGAATTCACCCGCTACGACCAGCTCGAACACGACGCGAGGGGGATCACCGCCCGGGCCGGCGGCGGGCGGATCGCCTGGTTCCGGGACCCGGACGGCAACACCTTCGCCATCGAAGCCGATACGTGAGAACTTGCCTTGACGTGGACGTCAACGTCTAGCGTCGAGGCATGCGGATCGGAGAACTGGCGCAGCGCACGGGGGTCACCACCCGTGCGCTGCGGTTTTACGAGGACCAGGGCCTCCTGAGGGCCCGTCGTGCGGCGAACGGCTACCGCGAGTACGACGAGGACGACCTCCAGCTGGTCAAGGAGATCCAGACCCTCCAGACGGTCGGCCTGACCCTGGAAGAGACGCGCCCGTTCGTCGAGTGCCTGCGCAACGGCCACGAGACCGGCGACTCCTGCGCCAGCTCGATCGAGGTCTACCGGCGCAAGCTCGAAGAAGCCGACGCCCTCCTCGCGCGGCTCGGCGGCATCCGCGGCGAACTGGCCGCGAAACTCGCCGCCGCCCTCACGCGGCAGGCGCCCGATCCGTGTGTCGTGCCCGCATCCCCGCGCCCCTGAAGGAGCCCCCATGTCCGCAGTCACCGACGTCACCGACGCGACCTTCGCCGAGGTCCTCGGCAGTGACGTCCCCGTGCTCGTCGAGTTCTGGGCCACCTGGTGCGGCCCGTGCCGGATGGTCGGCCCGGTGCTCGCGCAGCTGGCCGCCGAGCGGGACGGCGAGCTCGCCGTGCGCAAGATCAACGCCGACGAGAACCCCGAGACCACCCGCTCCTACCAGGTCATGTCCCTGCCCACGATGATCCTCTTCCGCGGCGGGGAACCGGTCGAGACGATCGTCGGCGCGTTCCCGAAGGCCCGCATCGAAGAGCGGCTCGACCGGGCCCTCACGGCGCCGTCGCTTTGACGAACGTGTCCGCCAGCTCACGCCCGTACTGCTCCAGGTCCAGCTCCGGGTCGGCGGCGTAGGCCGCGGCGACACCGTCGATGGCCTGGGCGATCGACATCGCCATCACCTCGGGCGTGAACTCGCCGAAGACGCCCTCGGCCTGGCCCTGCTTGAGCTGGCGGGCCAGCCCGTGCACGCGCAGGTCGTCGACCAGCACCTTCGTCATGACCCAGCCGTCGGCGTCGTCGGCGTTGGCCGCGAGCTCCGACAGCGCCCGGACGCACTCGGGGTAGGCGCGCAGGAACGCCACCGACGTCTCGATGTGCGCCCGCAGGTAGCCGCGCCGGTCGGCCGGGTCGAGGCCGCCGCCGGTGCGTTCGGTGAGGAAGCCGGCCTTCGTCTCGACGACCGTGCTGAGCACGGCCTGCATCAGGCCGGCCTTGTTCGTGAAGTGGTACGAGATCAGCCGGGTGCTGCTCAGCCCGGCTCGCTCCTTGATCTTGGCGAAGGTGGTCCGCCGGTAGCCCAGGTCGGACAGCACGCCGATGGTGGCGCCGATGATCTGCGCCCGGCGCGCGGCCTCGGCGGGGCTGAGGCCCATCTCGGCCATGAGGTCGGTGTTTACTTGCATGAGTAACAAGTTACTCGGCTGAGTAAAAAGGTCAAGGGGTTTGAACCACGCCGCAGGGGGTACAGCAAACGGCTCAAAGGGTCAGCCGACCGCCTGGCCTTGCCGCGCGTCGCGTTGACCGGCACTGTCCGGGCGCTTACCGTCGAAGAAGGGAAATCGCCACGGTGTGATTCACGGTCTGGGGCCGGATCGTGGCGGTTGATCTCCGGCGGGTCCCGCTCCTGGGACCGTCCGGCTGTCATTCGCCGGCCGTCAGGTCGGGCGAGGGGAGGCTTGCGTGGTCGAGGCTGGTTCCGAGAAGCAGCCTGTCGAGGTCGCGACTGGTGAGCAAGGGGAACTGTTCCCCGACAACTCGCTGCCCGACGAGCTGGTGGGCTACCGGGGTCCGGCGGCGTGCCAGATCGCCGGCATCACCTACCGGCAGCTCGACTACTGGGCCCGGACCAAGCTGGTCGCGCCCAGCATCCGCACCGCGCACGGCTCCGGCTCGCAGCGGCTGTACTCCTTCAAGGACATCCTGGTCCTCAAGGTCGTCAAGCGGCTCCTGGACACCGGCGTCTCACTCCAGAACATCCGGGTCGCCGTCGACCACCTGCGCGTCCGCGGCGTCCGCGACCTGGCCCGGGTGACGCTGTTCTCCGACGGCACCACGGTCTACGAGTGCACGTCGCCGGAGGAAATCGTCGACCTGCTCCAGGGCGGCCAGGGCGTCTTCGGCATCGCCGTCAGCGGCGCGATGCAGGAAATCAGCGGCACGATCCACGAATTCCCGGCCGAACGCGCCGACGGCGGCATCGTCGAGACGCACGAACCGGACGAACTCACCCAGCGCCGCAACGCCCGCAAGACCGGGTGATCACCACCGCGGCGGGCAGAGTAAGGTTCACCGTGCGGTCGACGAATCCGCGCGGGAGAGTCCGAGCCACACCTTGAGCTCGGCGCCGAAGGAGCAAGTCCTCCCCGGAACCTCTCAGGCACCCTGGACCGCGCGGACGAGACGCCTCTGGAAAGCGGGTCGTCAGGACACAGCCTGATGGCCCCGCCGACGGTGCAAGCCCGGCTCAACCTGCGGGCGAAACTCTCAGGCGCCTCCTCCGGGAGGTACGGACAGAGTGGGGAGGGCCAGGACATCGTCGTCCCGGTCCAGCCCCGCTGTCCCCAGGAGGCCATCGTGGATCCGTCACTCGCCTCCCTCGAGCAGGGCATTCCCTTCGCGGACCGGCACATCGGACCCGATTCCGCCGACCTCCGGCACATCCTCGACGTCATCGGCGTCGCCTCCCTCGACGAACTCGCCGAGCGGGCCGTCCCGGAATCGCTGCGGGACTCCGCCCAGCCGCTCGAACTGCCACCCGCCGCTTCCGAGGCGCAAGCCCTCGCCGAACTTCGCACGCTGGCCGCCCGCAACCGCCCGACCGCCGCCATGATCGGGCTCGGCTACCACGACACGGTCACCCCGCCCGTCATCCGGCGGAACGTCCTCGAAAACCCCGCCTGGTACACCGCCTACACGCCCTACCAGCCGGAAATTTCCCAAGGGCGGCTCGAAGCGCTGCTCAACTTCCAGACCGTGGTCGCCGACCTGACCGGGCTCCCCGTCGCCAACGCCTCCCTGCTCGACGAGGCCACCGCGGCGGCCGAGGCGATGACCCTCGTGCGCCGGGCCGGGCGGGCGACGTCGAACCGGTTCGTCGTCGACGAAGACACCCTCCCGCAGACCCTCGCCGTCCTCCGGACCCGGGCCGAGCCCCTCGGCATCGAACTCGTCGTCGAGGACCTCTCCCAGGGACTGACCGGGCTCGGGCTGGGCGGCGACTTCTTCGGCGTGCTCCTGTCCTACCCGGGCGCGTCCGGCGCGGTCCGCGAGCTCGACCTCGCCATCACCGAGGCCAAGAAGCACGGTGCGGCCGTGATCGTCGCCGCCGACCCCCTCGCCCTCACCCTGCTTCGGCCGCCGGGCGAGCTCGGCGCCGACGTCGCCATCGGCTCGACGCAGCGCTTCGGCGTCCCGCTCGGCTTCGGCGGTCCGCACGCCGCCTACCTGGCGGTGCGGCAGGGCCTCGAACGGCAGCTGCCCGGCCGGCTCGTCGGCGTCTCGAAGGACGCCGACGGCGCGCCCGCGTACCGGCTCGCCCTCCAGACGCGCGAACAGCACATCCGCCGCGAGAAGGCGACGTCGAACATCTGCACCGCCCAGGTCCTCCTCGCCGTGATGGCGTCGATGTACGCGGTGTACCACGGCCCCGACGGGCTGCGGTCGATCGCGCTGCGCACCCACCGGATGGCCACCGTGCTGGCCGCCGGCCTCGCCGAAGGCGGCGTCGAAGTCGTGCACGGCGAGTTCTTCGACACCGTCGTCGCGGCCGTGCCGGGCCGGGCGGACGCGGTCGTCGCCGCGGCCCGCGACCTCGGCATCTCCCTGCGCCGGATCGACGGCGACCACGTCGGCATCGCCTGCGACGAGACCACCACCCGAGAGCGGCTTTCCTGCGTCTGGAAGGCGTTCGGCGTCTCGGTGTCCGATGTGGACGGCCTCGACGCGGACACCGCGGACGCGCTCCCGGCCCCGCTGCGGCGGACGAGCGAGTACCTGACGCACCCGGTTTTCCACGCGCACCGCTCGGAAACCGCGATGCTGCGCTACCTGCGGCAGCTGGCCGACAAGGACGTCGCCCTCGACCGCAGCATGATCCCGCTGGGCTCGTGCACCATGAAGCTCAACGCCACCGCCGAAATGGAGCCGGTCACCTGGCCGGAGTTCGCCGGCCTGCACCCGTTCGCGCCGGCCGAGGACGCCGCCGGGCTCCTGGACGTCGTCGCCGACCTGAGCGCCTGGCTCGCGCGGATCACCGGCTACGACGCGGTTTCCCTGCAACCCAACGCCGGCAGCCAGGGCGAGTTCGCGGGGCTGCTCGCCATCCGCGCCTTCCACCGCGCCCGCGGCGAGCACGCGCGGGACGTCTGCCTGATCCCGGCGAGCGCGCACGGCACGAACGCGGCCAGCGCGGTGATGGCGGGCATGCGCGTGGTCGTCGTCCGCTGCGACGACGACGGCAACATCGACCTCGCCCACCTGAAGTCCACAGTGGACGGGCACCGGGCCGATCTCGCGGCGATCATGCTCACCTACCCGTCGACGCACGGCGTCTACGAAGACACCGTCGGCGAGGTCTGCGCGGCGGTGCACGACGCGGGCGGTCAGGTGTACGTCGACGGCGCCAACCTCAACGCGCTCATCGGCGTCGCCCAGTACGGCCGCTTCGGCGCCGACGTCTCGCACCTCAACCTCCACAAGACGTTCTGCATCCCGCACGGCGGTGGTGGCCCCGGCGTCGGCCCGATCGGGGTCCGCGCGCACCTGGCGCCGTTCCTGCCGAACCACCCGCTCCAGCCGGCGGCCGGCCCGGCCACCGGCGTCGGCCCGGTCAGCGCGGCGCCGTGGGGCAGCGCGTCGATCCTGCCGATTTCGTGGGCGTACGTCCGGATGATGGGCGCCGAGGGCCTGCGCCGGGCGACGCTCGTCGCGGTGGCCAACGCCAACTACGTCGCCCGCCGCCTCGCCGGCCACTACCCGGTCCTGTACGCCGGTCATGACGGCTTGGTCGCGCACGAGTGCATCCTCGACCTCGGGCCGCTGACGAAGGCCACCGGCGTCACGGTCGACGACGTCGCGAAACGGCTCGCGGACTACGGGCTGCACGCCCCGACCATGTCGTTCCCGGTCGCGGGCACCCTGATGGTGGAGCCGACGGAGAGCGAAGACCTCGCCGAGCTCGACCGCTTCTGCGCGGCGATGATCGCCATCCGCGGCGAGATCGACCGCGTCGCGGCGGGGGAGTGGCCCCTCGAGGACTCGCCGCTGCGGCAGGCCCCGCACACGGCCCGCTGCGTCACCGGCGAGTGGAGCCGCCCGTACAGCCGCGAAACCGCGGTGTTCCCGGCGGGGACGACGGCGGCGAAGAACTGGCCGCCGGTCCGGCGGATCGACGGCGCGGCCGGGGACCGGAACCTGGTCTGCTCCTGCCCGCCCCCGGAGGCGTTCGCCTCAACTCCGTGAGAGGTGGACCATCAGTTCGGCACGGCTGGTCAGGTCCAGCTTCCGGTAGATCTGCTGCAGGTGCTTCTGCACCGTCCGCGGGCTGATCCCCAGGAGCCGGGCGACCTCCCGGTCGGTCGCCGCCCGCGCCACACCGCCTCGGCCACCTCGCGCTCCCGCCTGGTCAGCACGGCGAGCGGCACCGCGGTGACCGGCCGGACCGGTGGCGGCTCCTCGCGGGCGAACGCCTGGGCCACGTGCGGGGCGAGCAGGTCCACCAGCTCGGTCCCGGGCGGAGAAGCCCGGGCGGGAGCGGTTGAGCGTCAGGATCCGCCCGTGCCGGGCGTCGGCCTGGACCACGCACAGCAGCTGGTCGGCCGTGCCCTGCGGCCGGTAGAAGTCCGTGTACAGCGGCAGCGCCCGCAGCGTGCGCTGGTCCGCCAGGTCGGTCAGGGCGGCCGACGCCCCCAGCGGCAGCCGGCCGCCGCGGTGGGCCGCGAACGCCGGGTGCTGGTGGGCCTGCGCGCGGAACTGCGGGTGGCGCAGCAGGTTCTGCTCCGGACGGTCGATCACCGTGCCGGTCAGCCGCCGGGTCGTGTGCTCGGTGCTCGTGCACGCGACGACGTCGCAGCCGACGAGCCGGCCCAGCGCGGCCAGGCCCGCAGCCGGTCCCGCCTTCAGTTCGTGGACGACGTCGAGTGCGCGGTGCAGGCACCGCGCGGTCAGTTCACTGCTCATCCCGCATCCCCCTCGGCTCTCCCGGTCGGAAAAGACCCAGGAGAGCCGAGGGAGATACGAACCGGACGCTACCGGGCGATCCGGACGTTCATCGTCGTGTTCGACCCGGCGCTGACCATCGACTGCGCGATGCTGCTGATCCCCGCGGGTGCGGAGTACTGGTTGTTGTTGCTGTCGTCTTCGTTGTCGAACCGCCGCGAGAACTCCTGGGAGCCGTTCGGGCAGTTCGCCCCGAGCTTCAGGACCGCGTAGGGCCGGAACGAGCCGGACTGCACGACGCCGCGGAACGCGGTGCCGTTCACCCGGCAGAAGAAGAACTCCGTGTTGCTCGTGCTGCTGACCGCGCCGATGAACCCGCCGCGCGAGTTCGTGTTGCCGGAGTCCTCGTCGTCCATCCGGATCACCACGGCCTCGGTCCCGGCCGGGCACGACCGGCTCGCCGGGATGACCCCGACGTCGGTCGTGGCCGCCTGGGCCGCGCCCGGGACGCCGAGCAGCCCGGCGACCGAAGCGAGCAGGAGCGCCGGAACGGTGAAGAGTCGTTTCATGGTGTGCCTTCTCCCCATTGCTGTGACCGGTCAAGGACACCAACCCGGGGCCTCGGGCGGCCATACGCACTTCTGCGTATGCCCACTGCGGGCGCACAGGAACGGCAGGTAGGTTGACGCCCATGGCGAATGGGCACGGTCCTGATCGGACGTCCGTGGTCGTGACCGGCGGCAGCGGCTTCATCGGCCGGGCCGTCGTGCGCGCCCTCCGCGGCCGGGGCGTCCCGGTCACCGTCGTGGACCGGGTCCCCTTCCCCGAAGACACCGACGGCGTCCGCGTCGTCACCGGCGACCTCCGCGACGCGGCCGTCCGCGAAGCGGCCGTGGATCGCGGGATCGCGGGCATCGTGCACCTCGCCGCGCTGACGTCGGTGCTCAAGTCGGTCGAGTTGCCCGAGGACACCTTCGCCGACAACGTCCTGGTCACCCAGGAGCTGCTGGAGCTCGCGCGCCGCCTCGAGGTGCCGAAGTTCCTGCTCGCCTCGACCAACGCGGTGATCGGCAACGTCGGCACCGCGACGATCACCCCGGACCTGCCGCTGCGCCCGCTGACGCCGTACGGCGCCACCAAGGCGGCGTGCGAAATGCTGCTGTCGGGCTACGCCGGGGCGTACGGCATGACGACGTGTGCGTTGCGGTTCACCAACGTCTACGGTCCGGGCATGTCCCACAAGGACAGTTTCGTGCCGCGGATGATGCGGGCCGCGCTGACCGGCGGCGGGGTCAGGGTCTACGGCGACGGCCGCCAGCGCCGCGACCTCGTGCACGTCGACGACGTCGTCCGCGCGGTCCTGCTGGCCCTCGACAGCGGCTACTCGGGCCACGCGATCGTCGGCGCCGGGCGCTCGGTGTCGGTGCTGGAGATGGTCGAGGCCGTCCGCGAGGTGACCGGCGCCGAGCTGCCGGTCGAGCACGTCGACGCCCCGGCCGGGGAGATGCCCGCGGTCGTCGTCGACGTCGCGGCGAGCGCGGAGACCATCGGCTACCGGCCGGAGGTCTCCCTGACCGACGGCCTGGCCACGGCGTGGAAGTACTTCTCCGGTCTCGCGAACCAGTGAGGGCTTTCCTCAAGCGGCACTGGCTGCTGCTCCTGCTCCTCGTCCCGGCGGTCACGCTCCGCGTGCTGACCTGGCTGGCCTACCGCCCGGCGCTGCTGTACATCGACTCCTTCCGCTACATCGACAACCTGCACGCCCTGCGCGCCGACCAGCTCAACCCGATCGGCTACGACCTCGTCCTGCGGCCGCTGCTGGCGGTCGGGGGGCTCGCCTGGGTCGCGGCGGTCCAGCACGCCGGCGGCGTCCTCATCGCGATCGGCGTCTACGGCCTGGTCCTGCGCCTCGGCGGCCGTCCGTGGGTGGGCGCGCTCGCGGCGACCCCGGTCCTGCTCGACGCCTACCAGCTGCAGATCGAGCAGAACATCATGTCCGAGGTGACGTTCGAGGCCGTGCTCCTCGGGCTCCTCTGGGCCATGCTCGGCTGGGGCACCCCGGGCTGGAAGCGCGCCGGCGCCGCGGGCCTGCTGCTCGGCTTCGGCGTGCTCACGCGGCTGATCGGGATCTCACTCGCCCTCCCGCTGCTGGTGTTCCTCGTGGTCGCCGGGGGAGCGTGGCGGCAGTGGGCCGGCTGGCGCCGGGCCGGCGTCGGCCTGCTGGGCTTGCTCGCCGTGCTCCTGCCGTATTCCGCCCGCGTGCACGCGGAGACCGGGAAGTGGGGCCTGACCGGCCCCTCCGGGAACATGCTCTACGGCCGCACCGCCGCCGTCGCCGACTGCCCGAACCTCCACCTCGCGCCGCAGCTGCAGGTGTTCTGCCCGGCCGAACCCCGCGAGAAGCGGCTCGTCGACAACTACACCCACGCCGACCTCGACCCGAACTGGCCCGGCCCGCTGCCCCCCGGCGCCGACAAGACCGCCCTGGCCCACCAGTTCGCCATCGAAGTCCTGAAGGCACAACCCGGCGACGTCGCCGAAGCGATCTTGGACGACTTCGCGAAGAGCTTCGCCTGGACGCGCGAGCAGGACCCCACCGACGTCCCGCTGGACCGGTGGCAGTTCCAGCTGACGTACCCGCAGTGGGCCGACCAGTCCCTGATCGACCTGGTCACGCTGCAGAACGACGGCGTCGTCGCGAGCGTCGACCGGCCACTGGCGCAGTTCCTCCGCGACTACCAGCTCGGCGGCGGGTACGTCGCGGGCGGCGTGCTCGGCCTCGGTGCGCTGCTCGGTCTGCTGACGGTGTTCCGGCGCAAGAAGCCCCTGGACCGCGCCCAGGCCGGGGCGCTGTTCGCGGCGTCGAGCGGGCTCGTCCTGCTGTTCGCCTCGGCCGCGTTCGAGTTCTCCTGGCGCTACCAGATCCCGGCGCTCGTCCTGCTGCCGGTCGCCGGGGCGCTCGGCTTCACCACGCTGACCTCGGCGAGCCGGAAGCGGCTCGCCGCCTTCCCCGACGACGTCGACTCGGGTGCCCTCGACGACTTCCGCGGCCGCCACCCGGGACTGACACTGGCGCCGCTGACCGTCGTCATCGCCGCCTACAACGAGGCCGGCGGCATCGGCGAAGTCCTGGAAAAGATGCCGGACCAGTGCCTCGGCATGCCGGTGGACGTCCTCGTCGTCGTCGACGGCGGGACCGACGACACGGCCGCGATCGCCGAGGCGCACGGCGCGTACGTGTGCGTCGCGCCCCGCAACCGCGGACAAGGAGCCGCACTGCGGCTGGGCTACCACCTCGCGGCCGAGGCCGGCGCCGAGTACGTCGTGACGACCGACGCCGACGGCCAGTACGACAACAGCGAGCTGGAAACGCTCGTCCGCCCGGTCGTCGACGGCACCGCGGACTTCGTCACCGGGTCCCGGCGGCTCGGGCACGAGGAGGCCGACAGCCGCGTCCGGTGGCTCGGCGTCCGGGTGTTCGCGGCGCTCGCGTCGGTGCTGACCGCGCGGCGGATCACCGACACTTCGTTCGGCTTCCGCGCGATGCGGGCGGACCTGGCGTGCGCGGTCCCGCTGCGCGAGCCGCAGTACCAGTCCTCGGAGCTGCTGCTCGGCGTCACCGCCCGCGGCGCCCGGGTGGCCGAACTGCCGATGAGCATGCGGCTGCGCAAGGCGGGCAAGAGCAAGAAGGGCGGCAGCCTGGTCTACGGCGCCAACTACGCCCGGGTCATGACCGGGACGTGGTGGCGGGGGTACGTGCTGCGCCGCGGCCGAACACGACCCGGTCGAGCAGCGTGAACTTGACGAGGAACACCAGCGCGTAACTGGCGACGTACGCGCCGTCGACGAGCACGACCCACCAGAAGTGCGGCAGCTCCAGGGGGGTCAGCAGCGAACCGGCGAGGGTCGTCAGGCCGATCGACGCCAGGCCGCCGAGCCCGATCACCGCGAGGTAGGGCAGCAGCTCGCGGCGGACGCGCGGCCGCCCGGTGCGGCCCCACACCCAGCGCCGGGTGACCAGGAAGTTCAGCACCGCCCCGGCCGCCCAGGCCAGCGTGCTCGCCAGGGCCGCGGCACCGCCGGTCGCGAGGACGGCCAGCAGGACGACCTGGCTGAGGACCGTGGCGGCGACCGACGTCGTCGCGGCGCGCGCCAGCCGCGCCCAGCCGCGGTGGCGGGTCGTCTCCGCCGTGCGGGGCCGCACGGCGTTGGTTACGGTCGTCATGCCCCCATCCTCCCCGTGGGCCGGTCGCGCCGCCGTCCGGGCCCCTCATGCATAGGAGATTCACAGGTCATTGCCAGGTCTTCATCAGCACGTGATCTATAGCGTTCGTGTGGCGTAAACGAGCAGGAAAGGCGGCACAATGCGTGTGCTGGTTCTCGGCGGTGACGGATATCTGGGCTGGCCGACCGCGTTGCACTTATCGGACAAAGGCCACGACGTGGCCGTTCTCGACAATTTCGCGCGGCGCGGGTACGACGCCGAACTCGGCGTCGAGAGCCTGGTCCCGATCGCCTCGCTCGCCGACCGCATCGCGACTTGGCAGGAGCTCTCCGGCCGGACCATCACCAGCTACGAAGGCGATCTCCTCGACGCGGAGTTCCTGTTCGAAGCGGTGCGTGACTTCGCGCCCGACGCCGTCGTCCACTACGCGGAGCAGCGGTCGGCACCGTATTCCATGATCGACCGCGAACACGCGGTGTACACCCAGCACAACAATGTGATCGGCAACCTGAACCTGCTGTACGCGATCGCGGAGATCGATCCGGCGATCCACCTGGTCAAACTGGGCACGATGGGCGAATACGGCACGCCGAACGTCGACATCGAAGAAGGCTGGCTGGACCTGGAGCACAACGGCCGCTCCGACCGGGTGCTGTTCCCGAAACGGCCGGGTTCCTTCTACCACCTGACCAAGGTCCACGATTCGCACAACATCGAATTCACCTGCCGCGCGTGGGGCCTGCGCGCGACGGACCTCAACCAGGGCGTGGTGTACGGCCAGCAGACCCCGCAGACGGCGCTGGACCCGCGCCTGGCGACCCGCTTCGACTACGACGCGGTGTTCGGCACGGTCCTCAACCGGTTCGTCATCCAAGCGGTGCTGGGCCAGCCGCTGACCGTCTACGGCAAGGGCACGCAGACCCGCGGCCTGATCGACATCCGCGACACCGTGGAGTGCATCCGCCTGGCCGTCGAGCACCCGGCCGAGCCGGGGGAGTTCCGCGTGTTCAACCAGATGACCGAAAGCATGTCGGTGGCGGCCATCGCCGACCTCGTCGCCGACCGGTTCCCCGGCCCGGTGCAGATCGAGCACCTGGAGAACCCGCGCACCGAGGCGCCGGAGCACTACTACAACGTGAAGCACACGGGGCTGGTCGGGCTGGGGCTGCAGCCGCACCTGCTCTCGGACACGCTGATCGAGTCGATGTTCGACATCGTGGGCGCCAACAAGCACCGGGTGAACCCGGAGAAGCTCCGCCCGGCCGTCCGCTGGCGGGGCGCGCTGAAGAGCTAGGCACCCCCGCTGCCCTGGCCGGTCGTGAGTGGCAAGGCGGGTTCCAACCCGCCTTACCACTCACGAGGCGGTCAGCCGGGCAGCTTGTCGAGGAAGCCGTGCACCTTGGCGATCTTGCCGTCTTCGAGCTCGACGACGTCGAAGCCGATGGCGACCGGCTCGGCACCGGGCGTGCCGAGGTACCACTGGAACCGGGCGAGGTCGTGGTGGGCGTCCGGGCCGGCGGGCAGGCTGAAGGTGAGCCCGCCGAACTGCGCCTGCGCCCCGGCCACGAACTGGTCGATCCCGTCGTGCCCGGTGACGGCGCCGAGCGGGTCGGTGTAGCCGGCGGTCTCGGTGAAGACGTCGGCGATGAGGGCGCGGCGCTTGTCGCCGTCGGTCTCGTTCCAGACGGCGATGTACTGCTCGACGAGGGTGCGGACGTCGGTCATGAAGCGTTCCTTTCGTTGGGGGACAACGGTTTCGGTCGTCCCTGCGCTGGAACCCACTCTGGCGGGCCGGTCGCGGCGCGTCGATTACGCGGGAGGTAATGCCCGGCCATTACCCCGGAAGTAATGGCCGCGGTTGCGCGGTCCCCGTAGCGTCGCTCGCGTGACGACCATGGTGCAGGCGCGGCAGCGGCCCGTCGGCGAGCTGCTGCGGGAATGGCGCGACCGGCGCCGGATCAGCCAGCTCGACCTCGCGATCTCGGCGGAAATCTCCACCCGCCACCTCAGCTTCGTGGAAACCGGGCGCTCCAAGCCGAGCCGGGACATGGTGCTGCGCCTCGGCGAGCACCTCGACGTCCCGCTGCGGGAACGCAACCGGCTGCTGCTCGCCGCCGGGTACGCGCCCGCCTACACCGAGACCGCGCTGGGGGATCCGGGGATGGACGCCGTCCGGCAGGCCGTGCGGCAGCTCCTGGCCGGGCACGAGCCGTACCCGGCCGCCGTCGTCGACCGGAACTGGGACCTCGTCGAGGCCAACACCGCCATCGGCCTCTTCGTCGCCGGGATCCCGGCCGAGCTGACCACCAACGTGCTGCGCGCCACCCTGCACCCCGACGGCATGGCCCCGCACATCCGGAACCTGGGGGAGTGGCGCGCCCACCTGCTCGGCCGGCTGCGACGCCAGGTGACCCAGACCGCGGACGCGGGCCTCGCCGCGCTCCTGGAGGAGCTGCGCGGGTATCCGTGCGACCAGCCCGTGCCGGAGGTCGAGGTGCCCGGGCCGGGTGACATCTTCGTGCCGCTCAGGTTCCGGCATGAGGGCACCGACCTGACGTTCTTCAGCACGGTGGCGACGTTCGGCACGCCGCTGGACGTCACCGTCGCGGAACTGGTGATCGAGTCGTTCTTCCCGGCCGACCCGGCGACCGCGGCGTTCCTGCGCGAGCGGGCCGCCCGGGTGGGATGATGGGGGTCCGCGCAGCATCCGAAGTGAGGATCACCGGTTGATGGCCGTCCCGCCTTCGCTCGCCCTGTCCGTCGGAGTCCGCATCCCCCAGCTGCTGTTCGGCGTCGCCGGCCTGTCCCCGGCCGAAACCGGCCGGGCCGTCCGCATCGCCCTCGACACCGGTTACCGCGGCATCGACGCGACACCGGGCACCGAGACGGCGGTGGGCGCGGTGCTCGCCGCGGCCGAGGTGCCCCGCGAAGACCTCTTCGTCAGCGTCCACGTGCCCGCCCAGGGCTATGATTCCGCCCGCCGTGCTGCCGACCAGGCGCTGGAGGCGCTCGGGCTCGAGCGGGCCGACCTGTGCCTGCTGGACGGCACGAAGGGCGCGTTCACCGACACCTGGCGCGCGCTGGGCCGGTTGCGTGCCGACGGGCGGGCCCGCGCGATCGGCGTGGCCGGGTTCGGCGGCTCCGAGCTGCGCCGGCTCATCGACGCGACCGGCTCGGTGCCGTCGGTCAACCAGATCGAGCTGCACCCGTGGTTGCAGCAGCTCCCGCTGCGCGAATTCCACGCCGAGCGCGGCATCGTGACGGCCGCCGCCAGCCCGGCCGCGAACGCGGCGCTGCTGTCCGACGAGACGGTCACCGCGCTCGCCGCCAAGTACGGCAAGACCCCGGCCCAGATCGTGCTCCGGTGGCACCTGCAGTGCGGCACGGTCGCGGTGGCGGCGTCGGCCACCACCACCCGAATCCGCGAGAACTTCGGGATCTTCGACTTCGAGCTGGCCGACGACGACCTCGCCGTGGTGGCCGAACTCGACAACGGCACGCGCGTCTAGCACCGGGGGTCCCGCTTGAGCCGGGGCGCGGCCGAGAAACGTCAGACGGTGCGTGGCTAGGTCGACTTGATGCCCGCGGCCGCGAAGTCGGCCTGCTGGGCCGGCTGCTCCAGGTACTCGCGGAAGGTCTGGGCGGCGCGCAGCGCGGTGTCGTCGATGCCCGGGCCGGCCAGCCCGATGAACGGGTAGTCCGCCGAGCGCGCGTTCGCCACCGACTGCGCGGGCGAGCCGATCATCTCCGGCTTCTTGGTGGTGAGCTCGCTGACCCAGTACGACGACTCCGGCAGCCACGCGGCGGGCAGCCCGCCGATGGCGTCCAGCTTCGCCCGGCCGACCAGCGCGTCGAGCACCTGCGCCGACGGCTTGGCTTCGATCACGACGTGCACGCACTGCCCGTGGACGACGGTGGCGGCCTGGTTCCACCGCTGGGCCGCGGCGGTGAGCGGCTTCTGCACGCTCGGGGTGACGACGATCCGCATGTTCGCGGTACCGCCGTCGCAGCTGTTGGCCTGCGCCTCGGCGCGGCTGTTGAGCTCGTTGTCGGCCCAGTTCCAGCCGACGACGCCGAGCCCGATGAGCACGGCGAGGACGGCGCAGGCGATCGGCCAGCCGGCGATCCGGCGGCGCGGCGCCTTCTTCCCGACGATGCGGTGCGAACCGGTGGCGTCGCTCTTGCCGACGATCCGGTGCGAGCCGGTGCCTTCGCTGCGGGCCGCCCGGTGCGGGCCGGTGCTGTCCCCGCGGCCGGCGCGCTGCGGGCCGGTGGTGTCGCCGCGGTCCGCGGGACGGGTGGCGGTGTCGTCGCGGTCGAGGGTCCGGGAAGCGCTGACGTCTTCGTCCGGCCGGGTGATGACCTCGGTCCGCTCGGCGGCGGCTTCGGCCGGGGCCGGGCCGCCTTTGCGACGCGAGCGGGAAGCGGCGGCGGGGTCGGCGGCTTCCGCCCGGCGGGACGCGCGGGTGGGCCGGCCGGAGGAAGGCGCTTCGACGCGGTCAGCGGCCGGGCTGTCGCCGCGCCGGCGGCGCGACCGGGTGGTGCTGTCGGCGCCGGGGGCCTCGCCGGGCTGCGTGGAGAGGATGGTCGTGGCTTCCGTGCTCGCCACCGGGTGGGCGCCGGAAGCTTCACCGCGGCCCGGGGCGCGGGTCACGGTGGATTCGCCCCGGCCCGCGGCCGGGTACGAGCCGGAGGCCTCGCCGCGGCGGGCGCCCGTGACCGGGTAGGAGCCCGACGTCTCGCCGCGGCGGGTGGCGGCGGGGGAGCGGTCGGCGGAGGTCTCGTCTCGGCGGGCGGCGGTGGCGCGCTCGGCAGTCGGGTAGGAACCCGAGGTTTCACCCTGGCGGGTGGCGGTGGGCCGTTCGGCGGCCGGGTACGCCCCGGAAGCCTCACCCCGGCGGGTGGCGGTGGTGCGCTCGGCAGCCGGGTAGGAACCCGACGTCTCACCCCGGCGGGCGCCGGAGGAACGTTCTGCGGCGGGGTACGCGCCGGAGGTCTCGCCTCGGCGGGCGTCCGGCGAGCGCTCGGCGACCGGGTACGCCCCCGATGCCTCGCCCCGCCGCGCGGCCGGGCCGTCGGCCGGGGGCGGGAAGCCGGGTGCCTGCGCCCCTTCCGTGAAGAACACCGATCCGGTGGACTCGCCCGCGACCCGGGCGATCCCGAACGCGTCGGAAATGGAGCTGCGCCCGGGGGTGCGGAAGGCACCGGACGCCTCGCTGCGTCCCTCGGCGGGAACGCGCGGCGTGCGGTCCTGAGGGTGCGGCACCGGCTCCTCGTCCCGGTAGTGTCGCCCCATCCGTCATCCTTTCGGGGTGAGCGCATGTCAAGCACGCGCTGCTATGCAACCAAACCGTTATCACCCTAACAGGTGAGTATCGGTGAGAGAATAATCTGACTCACAGTTGATCGTGTTCAGGGTGCTGCGCTGACCAGGCGATGGCAATGCGCAATCAGGCGATGACGCAGCGGCGCCGCCCGGCGGGCGAACTCCGCCTGGGCCCTGGCGTATTCGGCCCGGCCCGCCGCGGTCTCGATCCGCACCGGCGGGTAGCCCAGCGCCGCCAGGTCGTACGGGCTGGCCCGCATGTCCAGCGTCCGGATCTCGGCCGCCAGCTCGAAGCAGTCCGCCACGAGCTCCGCCGGCACGAACGGGTCGAGCTTGTACGCCCATTTGAACAGATCCATGTTCGCGTGCAGACACCCCGGCTGCTCGAGTGCGACCTGCGTCTCTCTCGACGGCGTCAGCCCGTTCAGCGGACGCGCGTCGGCGGTGAAGAAGCGGAACGCGTCGAAGTGCCCGCAGCGGATGTCCAGCGACTCCACGACCGCGTCGGTCCCCGCCGAGCCGAGCCGGAGCGGGACCTGGTCGTGCCGCACCGAGTCGGCGGGCTCGCGGTAGACCATCGCCCACTCGTGCAGGCCGAAGCAGCTCAGCCGGGGCGCGCGGGACGCCGTCGCGGTCAGCAGGCCGAGGACGAACTCGGCCGTCCGGACCTTGCCCGCGCCGAACCCGGCGGGATCCAGCACCACTCCGTCAGGCGTGTCGACGTACCCCTTGCGGTCCAGGAAGCGCCGCGCCGCGGGCCCGGCGAGCGCGACGCCGGGCCCGGGCTGCCACCGTTCGAGGTGCGACGGCCGGTACGAGTAGTAGGTGAACAGGAAGTCCAGCACCGGGTGCTTCTCGCCACGCGACCGCCGCTCCTGGTGCGGGCCGGTCCAGCGCCGCATCCGGGAGACGTGCGCCGCCTCGCGGGCCAGCCACTCCGGCTCCGCGAGCACCTCGACCTCCGTCATGCGCCCACGTGGGTGCCGTCGCGCACCGTGCCCACGTACTCCTCGACCAGGTCTTCCAGCGCGACGACGCCGACGGCGTTGCCGTTCGCGTCCAGCGCCCGCGCGAGGTGGCTGCGTTCCTTGCGCATGGCCGAAAGCGCGACGTCGAGCCGGGCGTCGGCACGCAGTTCGGTCAGCGCGCGCGTCTTCGACTCCGGAACCGTCGTCTTCGGGTCCTGCCCGGCCAGGTCGAGGATGTCCTTGACGTGGATGTAGCCGGTCAGCCGCCCGTCGTCGGTGCACACCGGGAACCGCGAGAACCCGGTGGACGACACGGCCTTCTCCACGTCGCCGACGGTCGGCCCGCAGGGGAGCGTGGTCAGCTCGGCGGTGGGCACCAGCACGTCGGCCACGGTCTTCTGCATCGACGAGAGCGTCTGGGCGAGCCGCTGGTGCTCGGACTGGTCGAGCAGGCCCTCCCGGCGCGACTCGCTGAGCAGCTCGGCCAGCTCGTCGGAGGTGTAGGCCGTCTCCAGCTCGTCCTTCGGCTCCACGCGGAACGCGCGCAGCAGCGAGTTGGCGATGAAGTTCAGCAGCCAGATGAACGGGTTGGCCACCTTCACCCAGGCGACGTGCGCCGGGACCAGCCACAGCGCGAGCCGCTCGGGCTCGGCGATGGCGAGGTTCTTCGGCACCATCTCGCCGATGAGCACGTGCGCCACGGTGATGAACGCCAGCGCGATGGCGAACGAGATCGGGTGCAGCAGCGCCTCGGGCAGGCCCAGCGCGTCGAAGCCCGCGGCGAGGCGGTGCGCGATGGCGGGCTCGCCGAGCCGGCCGAGCAGCAGCGAGCAGATGGTGATGCCCAGCTGCGCCCCGGCGAGCATCAGCGAGACGTGCCTGCTCGCGTTGATGACGATCTTCGCGCGCGTCTTGCCCTGCTCCAGCAGCGCTTCGAGCCGGTCGCGCCGGGAGGAGATCAGCGTGAACTCCGCGCCGACGAAGAAGGCGTTGGCCAGCAGCAGCACCACGACCAGGGCGATGTTCAGCCAGTCGGTCACGAGGCCACCTCCGCTTCCGGGGCCGCTTCCGGCGCCGAGCGGACCGGGGCGACCTCGACCTCGGCGATCCGGTGCTTGTCCATCACCGTCACGGTGAGCAGCCAGCCGTCGACGTCGGTGGCGTCGCCCTCGGCGGGGATCTTGCCCAGCCGCTCGAGGATCAGCCCGGCGATGGTCTCGTAGTCGCCGTCCGGCATCCGGAACCCGGTGACCCCGGTGACCTCGTCGGCGCGCAACTGCCCGGACACCAGCCAGCTGTCGGTGCCGACCTGCTGGGACGCCGGGGCTTCGCGCTCGTCGTGCTCGTCGCGGACGTCGCCGATGATCTCCTCGACGACGTCCTCGAGGGTGACCAGCCCGGCCGTGCCGCCGTACTCGTCGACGACGATGGCCAGCTGGAAGCGCGAGTCGCGCAGGCGCAGCAGCAGGTCGTCGCCGGGGAGGGACTCCGGCACGGTCGGCACCGGCCGCATGACCGACCCGATCGGCACCGCGGCCCGGTCGGCGGCGGGCACCGCGAAGGCCTGCTTGACGTGCACGGCGCCGCGGACGTCGTCGAGGTCCTCGGCGTGCACCGGGAACCGCGAGAACCCGGTGCGGCGGGAGATCTCGATGAGGTCTTCCACGGTGTCATCGATGGCGAGGGATTCGAGCTGCACCCGCGGGGTCATCAGCTCTTCCGCGGTGCGCTCGCCGAACCGCAGCGAGCGGTCGAGCAGCTCGGCGGTGGACGTGTCGAGCGTGCCGCTTTCGGCGCTGGACCGCACGATCGAGCCCAGTTCCTGCGGCGAGCGCGCGGACCGCAGCTCTTCCTGCGGCTCGACGCCGAACTTGCGCACCAGGAAGTTCGCGCTGTTGTTCATCAGCGTGATCAGCCAGCGGAACAGCGCGGAGAACCGCGAGTGGTAGCCGGCCACCGCGCGCGCGGTCGGCAGCGGCCGGGCGATCGCGAGGTTCTTCGGCACCATTTCGCCGAGGATCATCGACAGCGACGTGGCCAGGACCAGGGCGATGACGATCGACGCGCCGCCGGCGAACCCGGCCGGGAGCCCCAGGCCGGTGAGCAGCGGCCGGACGAGCTCGCCGATCAGCGGCTCGGCCAGGTACCCGGTGACCAGCGTGGTCAGCGTGATCGCGACCTGGGCGCCGGAGAGCTGGAAGGAGAGCGTCCGGTGCGCCTTCTGGACGGTCACCGCGCGGCGGTCGCCGACCTGGCGGACGTTGGCCTCGACGGTGCTGCGTTCCAGCGCGGTCAGCGAGAACTCGGCCGCGACGGCGAGCCCGGTGCCGATCGTCAGCAGGACGAAGAGGAGGACGCCGGCGACGGCGAGCAGGATCTGGATCATTCCGCACCCGCCTCGGTGGCGGGGGATGAACCTATCGGACAGCCGGGTCGGTCACCCGGCCCGGTACTGTCACCGGGTGACTGCGCTGCGCGCACGAAACGGTCACTCCTAGCGATAAATCGGTGTGTACTGCGGTTATTGCGGACAATCTTAACGTGTCTTTCGCGCTCGCCGCTCGCGTACCGGGTGTGTCGGAGCGCTCATCCGCGGCTCGGCCGGTGCCGGCGCACGGTTTCTTCGACGAGGTCGAGCACCGGCCCCAGCCCGGCGGCGGGCAGGCCCATGGCCAGGTGCGAGACGAGTCCCTCGAGGACGAGTTCGAGGAAGGCGGTGAGGACGTCGACGTCGACGTCGTCCCGCAGGTTCCCGGCCTCGCGCTGCCGCAGCAGCCGCAGCCGGGTGGCGGTGGTGAGCTGCTCGGACCGTTCGGCCCACCGGCCGCGGAACTCGGGATCGGTGCGCAGGCGCCGGGACACTTCGAGGCGCGTCCCGAGCCAGTCGGCGGGGTGGTCGCCCCCGGCGAGCAGGTCCCGCATGACCTGGACGAGGCCCTGTTCGGCGACGACGTCGGCCATCCGGAGGGCATCGTCCTCGGCGAGGGCGAGGAAGAGCGACTCCTTGTCCCGGAAGTGGTGGAAGATGGCCCCGCGCGACAGGCCGGTGGCTTCCTCGAGGCGCCGGACTGTGGCACCTTCGTAGCCGTAGCGCGCGAAGCAGACGCGCGAGCCGTCGAGGATCTGGCGCCGGCGTGCGTCGAGGTGATCCTGGCTTACGCGTGGCATCCTGAAATCCTGGCACCGCGGACCGGGATCTCGCAATCCGTACGTACGTACTGTGACCCGGAGTGCAGGGAACCGACGGCCGACCCCCACCGTCTGAACGTTGCGGCGATTCGCTGACACGAAGTGAGACGGTTGGCTAAGGTTTGCCCCATCACGGTGGGTGAGCTGAGGGGAAGGTGCGGTCGTGATCATCGGTGAGGCCGGGCAGGCGGCGAGGGCTCTCTGGGGCGACGTCTTCGACACCCCGGGCCGGGTCTACGGCGGCGGGGGCAAGGGCGGCCAGTTCAAGATGGACCCCGAAGAGCTCTCCGCGGTGATCGGCCAGTGGGAAGACCTGGTCGACAAGATCGTCGAGGACGGGCAGAAGATCCGCGAGCTGGCGGCATTGAGCACCGTGGCGCCCGGCAAGGACCCGGCCAGCGGGAACTTCGCCTCGACCAGCTCCGATTCGATCATCGCCCTGCTCACCCAGAACGACTCCATGCGCAAGTACGCGCAGGACTACATCAAGAAGCTGAAAGCAGCGCAGTCGAAGACCGTGGTCACCGACCAGGACCTGTCCGACACCTTCAAGGCATAGGCGAGCCGAACTTGTTCCGAAGCAAACTGGGTGTCCTGGCGGTCGTCGTGACCGTGTCCGCAGGGCTCACGACCGCGTGCACCACGACGACCGGAGGCACGGCGTCCCCGTCGACGGCCTCGTCGTCGGCGGTGTCCGGCTCGCCGTCGGCTGATCCCGAAGTTCCGAAGGTCTCCGCGCCGCTGGACGCGAGCAAATACGTCACCGACACGTGCGCTCTGGTGCCGAAGGACGTGCTGGCGTCGCTGGGGATGCCCGAGGTCGGCACGTTTCAGCCGAAGGGTGACACGCTGTTCACCAAGGCGGGCCCGACGTGTGCGTGGAAGATCAGCGGCCAGGGCATCGGCGTGCTGGTGTCGCTGGGCACCGGTAGCCGGGACGCGGGATCCGGTGGACTGGCGGGCCTTTACGCCGCCTACCGGGCCAAGACCGTGATTCGCTTCCTCGAGCACGCCCCGGACGTCGACGGTTACCCGGCCGTCTACTGGGGACCGCTGGACGAACGGCCGATGGGATCCTGCGGGATCGGTGTGGGCATCGCCGACGACCTCACCTTCGACGTGTATGCGCAGGGCTACCAGGGAGCCGACGACTCCTGTGGGGTGGCCAACCAGGTGGCGTCGAGCGTCATCAAGACACTCAAGGGGGCATGACGAGTGGACGGCAAGCAGATCTACGACAACTTCAGACAGGGCGACACCTCCGGGCTGCAGCAGATGGCGCAGACCGTGCAGGAACTGTCCGACGCCTACATGGAACGGGGCGCGAGCATCAAGGCGCTCCAGGCACGCATGGTCGAATCGTGGAGCGGTGACGCCGCTGACGCCGCGAATTCGGGCGCGGGGCCGATGGAACGTGCCTTCCACGACAGTTCGGCGCCGCTGGACGTGACCTCCGCGTCCGTCAAGACCCAGGCTGCCGTCTTCGAGGATTCGAGCAACACCGTCGTCGAGGTGCCGCCGAAGCCGGACAAGCCCAATCCCTGGACCACCGGCCTCAAGGCCGCCATCCCGATCGCCGGGCCGTTCATGGCCAAGGACGACATCGACAACTATCAAGAGGGCATGGCGCGGTACAACGCCGCGAACGAGACCAACGTCCGCGTGATGGACCAGTACAGCAACGCCACCAACAGCACCCGTGCCGCGCTGCCCACCGACTACGGCGTGCTCGAGGCCGACGGTGCCGCCATCTCGGTGAACACGCCCGACGGGCCTGGCCGGATCAAGCCGCCGCCCTACATTCCGCCGGAGACGCCGCCGCGGAACATCGGGCATGGCGATGACGACCGCACCTCCACCACCGACTTCGACCCCGGGCAGACCGGCGGCGGCGACAAGCCCGGCGGGAACGGCGGAACGGGCGGGACCGGCGGCACGGGAGGCACCGGGGGAACCGGAGGCACTGGCGGCACGGGAGGCACTGGCGGCACCGGAGGAACGGGTGGCACCGGCACCGACGACACCCACACCACCGGCACCGGCCGCCCGACCCTGCCGACCCGCCCGGGTCAATCGACCGATCAGCCCGGCAAAACCCCGCCCGGCACCGGCGGGATGGACTTCTATCCCACCAACACAGGCCAGAACTACGGCCAGAACTACCTGAACCCCAACGACCCCAACGCCACCCCCGGCGGCCGCGGCCCCACCAGCGGCAACGCCGGCGGGCGGCTCCTCGACCCGACCGGCCGGGGCGGAACCGGAACAGGAACCGGCAGCGGCAGCGGATCGGGAACCGGCAGCGGGGCCGGCGAACGCGGGTTCGGCAGCGGCCGCGGCTCCGGCATGGGCAGCCTCGGCAACGCCGCCGCCGCGGAAGCCGCCGCCGCGCGGGGGGCCGGCTCGCGGTCCGGGCAGATGGGGCCGATGGGGCCCGGTGGCCGTCGCGGTGAGGGTGAAGACGACGATGAGCACCAGCGGCCGGACTACCTGATCGAAGCGGATCCGGACGCGATCTTCGGCACCGACCAGCGGACCAGTCCGCCGGTCATCGGCGAATAGGCAGGTGGACGTGGCAACAGGCCGGGTGGATGTTCCGGTCGAGGCGCTGGCCGCGCTCGCCGAACGCGAGCAGGTCGGCCAGCTCCACCTCACCCTGCGTCCCGAGCCGCTGTGGCTCTCGGACGAGGAGCGCGAGGAGGCCGGCAAGCGGGTCGACGCCGCGCTCGCCGAGGCCGGGCTGGTCGATGCCCGGGGCCGGGCCACCGTCGACTTCCTCGACTGGCTCCCGCTGCTGGTCAGCCCGGCGCGGGAGTGCTACGGCTGGGTCGGCACCGGCGGGCAGACCTACGGCGTGCTCGCCGCCGCCAAAGGGCTGCAGGCGGTCCTCGCCGTCTCCGACGGGACCCACGTCGGCGTGCAGGAAATCGACCGGAACCGGCTGGCCGAGTCGCTCGTCGAGCAGCTGCCGCCGGTCGGTCCCGGCGGGGGACGGCGGCGGACCGTGCGGGTGGCGGACCTGACCGAAGCGGCCCGCCGCGGGCAGGCCGCCCACCCGCTCGACCCGGCCGTCGCCGACATCGTCAGCCTCGTGCAGCGGCCGGTCTCGGGCAGCGGGGAGCTCTACGTCGGACGGCGTGACGACGTCGGACGGCACACTTGCCTCCAGCAGCCGCTCCACTACGCCGACACCGACTGGGGCCGGTACCTCAGCTACACGTCCGGCTCGGGCGACGACGCGGTCATCCACATCGGGCCGGCGGGCCCGCAGGAGCTGGCCGACACGCTCACCGAGCTGGCCGGCACGCTGAACTGAACGAAAAGGGCGTGCGCGACCGCTCGTTCACCGGATAATGTGACAGCGCTGTTGTATCCGGCTGGGAGGACGCGCCGATGTACCCCGCAATCGAACCCTACGACCACGGCATGCTGGACGTCGGCGACGGCCACGAGATCTACTGGGAGACCTGCGGGAACCCCGACGGCAAGCCCGCGCTCGTCGTGCACGGTGGCCCCGGTTCCGGCTGCTCGGCGAACGTCCGCCGCTTCTTCGACCCGGCGCGCTACCGGATCGTCCTGGCCGACCAGCGCGGCTGCGGCCGCAGCACCCCGCACGCCGGCGCCCCGGTCGCCGACCTGTCCGCCAACACCACCGAGCACCTGGTGGCCGACTTCGAGCGCCTCCGCGAACACCTCGGCATCGAGAAGTGGTTGCTGTTCGGCGGTTCCTGGGGCTCGGTGCTCAGCCTGGCCTACGCGCTGCGCCACACCGAGCGCGTCAGTGAGATCGTCCTGATGGGCCTGGCGACCGACCGCTTCATCGAGATCGAGCTGCTCATCCGCGGCCTCGGCGCCTACTTCCCGGACGGCTTCGCGAAATTCCGCGACGGCGTGCCGGAAAGCGAGCGCGACGGCGATCTGTCGGCGGCCTACCACCGGCTGCTGATGGACCCGGACCCGGCCGTCCACCACCAGGCCGCGAAGAACTGGTGCGCCTGGGAAGACGCGATGCTCCCCGGCGTCCCGCCCCACGACGACTTCGAAGACCCGGCCTACCGGCTCTGCTTCGCCCGGCTCGTCACGCACTACTTCAGCAACCGCGTGTTCCTGCCGGACGGCGAGATCCTGCGGCAGGTGGGCAGGCTCGCGGGCATCCCGGCGGTGCTGGCACAGGGCGTGCTCGACACGAGCAACCTCGTCGGCACGCCCTGGCTGCTGCACCACGCCTGGCCGGGCAGCGAACTGGTGATGCTGGACGACGTCGGGCACACCGTGTCGGCCGCGTCGATGCAGGAGGTCCTGATCGGCGCGACCGACCGGTTCGCGCTCAGGGGATGACGAGCGCCGGCTCGCCTTCCGGGGCGAGCTCGGCCTCGGCGCGGCGGGCGCGGTTGGCCTCGGCCAGCCGGAGCCCGGTGACGCGCAGCGGCAGCCGGTCCAGGTTCCACTCCGCCAGCAGCAGCGCGATCTTCGCCTGCATCTCGGTGCGCAGCCGCAGGAACGAATCGGCCGGGTCCGCGCCGACCTCACCCAGCAGCAGCCACCACGCCCAGGCCGCCGCGCCGGCGTTGGCGACGAAGTCGGGCACCACCGCGATCCCGCGGGCCGACAGCGCGGCTTCCGCTTCCGGCGTCGTCGCCGCGTTGGCCGCTTCGACGACCACCTTGGCCCGCACCGCGCTCTCGTTGTCGGGCCGCAGCGCGTAGGAGATCGCGGCCGGCGCGAAGATGTCCGCGTCGATCCCGACGATCGTCTCGCGCGGCAGCGAACGGACCCCGGCCGGCAGCCGGGACCGGTCCACTTCGCCGAACCGGTCGCGCAGGTCGAGCAGCGCCGGGACGTCGAGGCCGGCGGGGTCGTACAGCGTGCCCGCCGCGTCGGCCACCGCGACGACCTTGACCCCGGCCTCGTGCAGGTACCAGGCCGCTCCGCCGCCCATGGTGCCGATGCCCTGGATGGCCACCGTCGTTTCCCGGACGTCCCAGTCCCAGGCCGCCGCCACCCCCAGGCACGCCTGCGCCACGCCGTAGCCGCCGACGACGTCGCCGAGCAGCAGGCCGCCGGGCACCGGCGCGTTGAGGCCCGCCTGCACTCGGCGCAGGGTGCGCGCCGGATCGGCCGAACGGCGGATCGCCGCGTGGTACGACTGCTCCAGGCCGAGCTCGGCGAACACCGAGTCGATCAGGTGCTGGGGAACGCCCAGGTCCTCGGCGGTCACCCAGTGCGCGTCCAGCCACGGCCGCAGGAACGCGCAGAACCGCTTCAGCACGTCGAACGCGCGGGGGTCCTTCGGGTCGAAGTCGATGCCGCCCTTGGCCCCGCCGACCGGCAGGTTGAAGGTCGCGGTCTTGTTGGCCATGCCCCGGGCGAGGTCCTCCACCTCGGTCATCGTGCAGCCGGCCCGCATCCGGGTGCCGCCGGTGGCGACGCCGGAGACCAGGCTGTGCACGACCAGGTAGCCGTGCGCACCGGTGACGGGATCGGTCCACGTCAGCCGCATCAGCGGCTCGGCGTTGCGCGGGGTCATCAGGCCACTCACCTCCAGGGAAGTCCGGGGCGGTCGTTCTCGGCCGCCTTCCCCGAGCCTGCGCCCCGGACGGCCCGGGCGTCCATTTAACGAACCTGCACGATCTCGTTTAAGTTTTGTGCATGGAGCTTTCGTTGCACCGCTTGCGGATGCTGCGCGAGCTGCACCGCCGGGGCACCGTGACGGCGGCGGCCGCGGCGCTGCACTACACCGCTTCGGCGGTGTCGCAGCAGCTTGCGCAGCTCGAACGGGACGTGGGCGCGAAGCTGTTCGAACGGCTCGGCCGGCGCGTCCAGCTGACCGAGCTCGGCACCCTGCTCACCGAGCACGCCGAGGAGATCCTCGGCTCGGTCGAGCGGGCCACGCTCGCCCTGGAGGAGGCCCAGGAGGCCCGCACGGTCCGGCTGACCGCCGGGGTGTGGGCGTCGGTGGCCTCCGGCCTGCTGCCGACCGCGCTGACCGCGCTGGCCGGCGAGCACCCGGGCATCGAGGTCCGCACCCGCGAGCTGGCGCCGGAGGACACCGCCGAGGCGGTCCGCGACGGCAGCCTCGACCTGTCGTTCGTGATCGACTACTCCGACGCGCCGACGCCGTGGGACGCCGGGCTGGAGCGGGCGGTCGTGGCCGTCGAACGGCTGCACGCCGCGGTGCCGCGCGGTGCCGTGCCGTCGGGGTCGGCGTCGCTGGACGACCTCGCCGAGCACCCGTGGATCCTGGCCGGCGCCAAGTCGCACTTCGGCCGCGCGATGCGCACCGCATGCCGGCGGCACGGCTTCGCGCCGAAGATCAACCACGAGGTCGAAGAGCAGTCGACGGCGATGGCGATGGTCGGCGCCGGGCTGGGCGTCACCCTCGTCTCCGACCTGGGCCTGCGTTTGCTGCGGCCGCCCGGGATCGACGTCGTCACGCTCACCACGCCGCTGCTGCGGACGGTGTCGATCGCCTACCGGCGCACCGCGTTCCGGCGCCCCGCGCTGCACCTGGTCATCGACGCCGTGCGGGCGTCCGCGGCCGAGCTCGGACTGGGTACCGAACCGGCTTTGCCCTGATCCGGGGCTTCTTACAGGGTGGTGAACACCTCCCGCAGCGCAGGAACCGCCCTGAATTTGTCGTACCCCGCGTGTAGCGTCCGAAGACGAGAAGTTCCCCACAACAGGAACAGGAACGCCACATGCAAGCGGTGCACGATTTCCCCGAGAAGTCGGGTAGTGCGTCGAACCGCACCGCGCGGGTCCTGGCGGACCGCGCGGCCGGCGAAGCGTACGTCGCATCGGTGTGTTTCAAGCACGGGCCGCCCCGCCTGACCGGCGTGGAGCTGGAGTTCACCGTGCACCATGCCGACGACCCGGCCAGACCCCTCGATCCCGACGTCCTTGCCGCGGCGCTCGGTCCGCACACCCCGCGGACGCTCCGCCCCGGCAGCCCCGCCACCCCGCTCCCGGCCGGCTCACCCGTGAGCCTCGAACCCGGGTGCCAGGTGGAGATTTCCGCTCCTCCCCAGGCCTCCCTGCGCGAGCTCGACGCAGTCGTCACGGCCGACCTCCACCACCTGCGTGAACGCCTCGTCCGGCACCACCTCGTCCTGGGCGAAACGGGCATCGACGCCCACCGCGCGCCCCGCCGGCTCCTGCACACCCCGCGCTACGCGGCGATGGAGCGCCGGTTCGCGCCGATCGGCCCCGGCGGCCTCACGATGATGTGCAGCACCGCCGGCCTGCAGATCTGCGTCGACGCGGGGGAGCCCGAGCACTACGCCGCGCGGTGGGCGGCCGCGCACGCGATGGGCCCGCCGCTGCTCGCCCTCTTCGCCAACTCCCGCGTCCACGCCGGCCGGGACACCGGCCACGCCTCCGCCCGCTGGCTGGCGGTGCACGACACGGAAGCGGTGCGCACGCGCACGCCCGCCGTGACGGGCGACGACCCGGCCGGGGCGTGGGCCGGGCGCCTGATGGACGTCCCCCTGATGGTGCTGCCCCGCGGCGACCGGCCGTGGGACGCGCCCGACGGGCTGACGTTCGCCGACTGGATCGACGGCCGGGGCGCCGCGGCGCTGCTGCCGCGGCCCACCGTCGAAGACCTCGACTACCACCTCACGACCATGTTCACGCCGGTCCGGCCGCAGGGGTACCTGGAGATCCGGTACCTCGACGCGCAACCGCCGGGCGAGTGGCTGGCGCCGGTGGCGCTGGTGTCCGCGCTGCTCGCCCGCCCGGCCACCGTCGACAAGGTGCGCGAGCTCTGCGCACCGGTCGCGGACCGGTGGACCACGGCGGCGCGGCGCGGCCTGGCCGACCCGGAACTGGCGGCCGTCGCGGCGGCCCTGGCCGACCTCGGCTGCACCGAGCTGGGCGCGACCGGGCTGGCGGAGGAGTCGACCACCGAGATCTGCGAGAGCGTGCTGGGGCGCGCGTACCGATCGAGGAGCGAAGCATGAGCACGGAAGCACTGGGCGAGCTGAGCGCGCAGGACCTGCGCGCCCGGGCGGCCGAAGCACTGACCCGGGCCCGGGCGCGCAGCGTGGCGCTGACCGACGCCGTGGACGACGAAGACCTGGTCCGCCAGCACTCGAAGCTGATGTCGCCGCTGGTCTGGGACCTGGCGCACATCGGCGTCCAGGAAGAGCTGTGGCTGGTCCGCGACGTCGGCGGCCGGGAACCGCTGCGCCCGGACATCGACGACATCTACGACGCCTTCCAGCACGCCCGCGCGGACCGGCCGGAGCTGCCGCTGCTCGGGCCGGCCGAGGCACGCGCGTACGTCAAGCAGGTCCGCGAAAAGGCCTTCGACGTGCTGGAACACGCGCCGATGGAAGGCAGGCGGCTGACCGAGCAGGCGTTCGCGTTCGGCATGATCACCCAGCACGAGCAGCAGCACGACGAGACCATGCTGGCCACCCACCAGCTCCGCAAGGGCGACCCGGTGCTGCACGCGCCGGAGCCGCCGCCCGCGCGCTCGGGCACGCTGCCCGCCGAGGTGCTGGTGCCGGGCGGTGCCTTCACGATGGGCACGTCGGCCGAGCCGTGGGCCCTGGACAACGAGCGCCCGGCGCACGAGATCGCCGTCGACGCGTTCTGGATGGACACCGTCCCGGTGACGTGCGGCGCCTACGTCGAATTCCTCGACGGCGGCGGCTACGACGACGAGCAGTGGTGGAGCCCGGCGGGCTGGGCGTACCGGCAGGACAACGGCATCACCGCGCCGCGGTTCTGGAAGCGGGAGCAGGACGGCTGGTGGCGGACCCGGTTCGGCGTGTACGAGCGGATTCCCGCCGGCGAGCCGGTCGTGCACGTCTCCTACTTCGAAGCCGAGGCGTACGCGGCCTGGGCCGGGCGTCGGCTGCCGACCGAGGCGGAGTGGGAGAAGGCGGCCCGGTTCGACCCGGCCACCGGCCGGTCGCGCCGGTTCCCCTGGGGCGACGAGGAACCGTCGGCCGAGCACGCCAACCTCGGCCAGCGGCACCTGCGCCCGGCGCCCGCGGGGGCGTACCCGGCCGGTGCGTCGCCGACCGGCGTGCACCAGCTGATCGGGGACGTCTGGGAGTGGACCTCCACGGATTTCCACGGGTACCCGGGTTTCTCCGCCTTCCCGTACCGGGAGTACTCGGAGGTGTTCTTCGGCCCGGAGTACAAGGTGCTGCGCGGCGGCTCGTTCGGCACCGACTCGGCGGCGATCCGGGGCACGTTCCGCAACTGGGACTACCCGATCCGGCGGCAGATCTTCGCCGGCTTCCGCACCGCCCGCGACGCGGCCCCCGGCGAGGTGGGGTAGGCGCATGTGCCGCCACATCGGCTACCTCGGCGAGCCGGCATCGCCCGCCGAGGCGCTCTTCCGCGCCCCGCATTCCCTGCTGGTGCAGTCGTACGCGCCGGCCGACATGCGCGGCGGCGGCTCGGTGAACGCCGACGGGTTCGGGCTGGGGTGGTACCCCGGCCCGGGCTCGCCGCCCCTGCGCCACCGCCGGTCGACTCCACTGTGGACGGACGAGACGCTGCCGCCGCTGGCCGCGGCGGTGACCTCGGGCGCGTTCGTCGCCGCGGTCCGCAACGGCACCACCGGCCTGCCGGTGACCGAAGCGGCCGCGGCGCCGTTCACCGCCGGGCCCTGGCTGTTCAGCCACAACGGTGTCGTCCGCGGCTACCCGCACTCGCTGGCCGAACTGGCCAAGACCCTGCCGGTCACCGAGCTGCTGACCCTGGAAGCGCCGACGGATTCGGTGGTGCTCTGGGCCCTGCTGCGCGCCCGGCTCGCCACGGGCGAGGACCCGCTGACGGCGGTGGCGGGGCTGACCCTCGCCGTCGAAGCGGCCGCGCCCGGGTCCCGGCTCAACTTCCTGCTCACCGACGGCGCCACGCTGATCGGCACCACCTGGACGCACGCGCTGTCCGTGCTGGAGACCCCGGCCGGCAGTGTTGTGCCGGGGCTTCGCCCCGGGCCGGGGGCTCCGCCACCCGGAACCCCCGGAAGCAACGTGTGGCTGGCGTCCGAACCCTTCGACGGCGACCCGCGCTGGCGGCCCGTCCCCGACCACCACGCCGTGCGCGCCACCGCGGCCGGCGTCGACGTGCTTCCCCTCACCCAGGAGCTCTCATGACCGAAGTCGATCTCGACCACCACCGCTCCGGCGACGCCGTCACCGCGGAACTGCGCGCCGACGTCGTCGCCGGGCTCACCGCGGCGCGGAAGTGGCTGCCGCCCAAGTGGTTCTACGACGCCGACGGCAGCGAGCTGTTCGAGAAGATCACCCAGCTGCCGGAGTACTACCCGACCCGCAGCGAGCGCGAGGTGCTGGCCGCGCACGCCGGCGACGTCGCGAAGCTGACCGATGCGCACACGCTCGTCGAACTCGGCTCGGGGTCGAGCGAGAAGACCCGGCTCCTGCTCGACGCGCTCACCGCCCACGGCACCCTGGAGGCGTTCGTCCCCCTCGACGTGTCGGAATCCGCGCTGGCCGAGGCCGCCGAAGCGATTTCGAAGGACTACCCGGGCCTCGCCGTCCGCGGGGTCGTCGGCGACTTCACCCAGCACCTGAACCTGCTGCCGGACGGCCAGCCGCGGGTGGTGGCCTTCCTCGGCGGCACGATCGGCAACTTCCTGCCCGCCGAGCGCGCGGTCTTCCTCCGCTCGGTCCGGGAGGTCCTCGACGAGGGGGAGTGGCTGCTGCTCGGCACCGACCTGGTCAAGGACCCCCGGATTCTCGAACGCGCGTATGACGACGCGGCCGGTGTGACGGCGGAGTTCGACAAGAACGTCCTGAGGGTGGTCAACGCCCGGCTCGGCGCGAACTTCGACGTCGACGAGTTCGAGCACGTGTCGTACTGGGACGCGGAAAACGAGTGGATCGAGATGCGCCTGCGAGCCCGCCGCGAGCTGACCGTCGAGATCCCCGGCGCGGACCTCACGGTTCGCTTCGCCGAGGGCGAGCACATCCGGACGGAGATCTCCGCGAAGTTCCGCCCGCGCGGCGTCGAGACCGAGCTGGCCGCGGCCGGGTTCGCCCTCGAGCACTGGTGGACCGACTCCCAGCAGCGGTTCGGGGTGAGCCTGGCAAAATCCGTGCGTGGGTAATCCTCTCCGGGCGCTGGCCCGGGCCGCCGGCACGAAACCCTGGCTGATGCGCACGGCCCGGTTCGTCGTCTGGGCGGACACCAAACTGCACAGGGCGTTCGGCGGCCGGGTGAGCCTCGTGGCGCTCGCCGGGCTGCCGTCGCTGCGCCTCACCACGACCGGCCGCAAGAGCGGGCTGCCGCGCAGCACCAACCTGCTCTACTACCCGCGGGGCGAGGACTTCGTGCTGACGGCGTCCAACTGGGGCCGTCCGCACGACCCGGCGTGGGCGCTGAACCTGCGGGCGAACCCGAAGTGCCAGGTCGCGCTGGCCGGAAGGCCGCTGGACGTGCTCGCCCGGGAGCTGCACGGCGAGGAGTACGAGCGGATGTGGGCCGAGCTGCTGGCCTTCTGGCCGGGGTACGCGATGGAGCAGCGCGAGGCCGCCCGGCCGTTGCCGGTTTTCGTCCTGACCCGGGTGGCCCGGTAGGTTCTGACCATCCGTTCGGCCGGTGCCGGTAATCGCCGGTTTGTGCCAGTCTCACGCGGGTAACGCGCCGTGACGCCGTGACCGCGCGGCGGAGCGCGTGACCTAGGGAGGGACGTCTTGCCGAGATCCACACAGGGCCGGATGCGTTCGTTCGCACTGGTGGGGGCGCTCGTGGCCGGCGTCGGGCTGGCCGGGCCGGCCGGCACCGCCGCCGCGGCCGAAGACGCCGCGGTCAAGCCCGCCGCCGTCGGCGCGACCCCGGCCGTCGCCTGGGGCACCTGCCCGAGCGAACTGCTCGCCGGAGTGCCCGCCGACCAGCTCGGGCTCTACAGCTGCGCGCGCTACCGCGTGCCGATCGACCACGACAACGCCTCCGTGGGCACCATCGACATCGCCCTGCTCAAGCGCGCCGCCCGCACACCCGGCCAGCGCGTCGGCTCGCTGTTCCTCAACCCCGGCGGCCCCGGCGGCTCGGGCCTGACCATGCCGACCGGCGGTCAATACTACTTCCAGCCGCAGGTCCTCGACCGCTTCGACCTCATCGGCTTCGACCCGCGCGGGGTCGGCGACAGCAACCCGCTGCGCTGCTTCACCACCCAGGAGGACGCGGACGAGGTCTTCGGCGCCCAGGTCGGCGTGCCGCTGTCGCGCGCCGAAATCTCGAGCACCCTGGCCAGCTACCGCGACTACGGCCGGTTCTGCAGGAACAACGCGGGTGCGCTGCTCAACCACATGTCCACCAAGGACGTCGTGCGCGACCTCGACACCCTGCGCGCGGCCGTGGGCGACCAGAAGCTGACGTTCGTCGGCTTCTCGTACGGGACGCTGATCGGCTCGACGTACACCTCGATGTTCCCGAAGCAGTCGCGGGCGATCGTGATCGACGGCAACGTCGACCCGGCGCTGCGCACCAGCGACGGCGTGCAGTACGACCGGGAACGCGCGCAGGGCTTCGAAATCGCGCTCGACGCGTTCCTCAAGCGCTGCGACCAGGCCGGCGCGAAGTGCGCGTTCAGTGACGGCAACCCGCGGGCGAAGTTCGACGAGCTGCGGGAGTACCTGCGCAAGCAGCCGATCACGCTCCCCGGCGCCGACCCGCTGGACATCAGCCGGTTCACCGGCGGGGTGTCCAGCGCGCTGTATTCGCCCGCGAGGTTCGCCGGCCTGGCGGCCGACCTGCAGGCGCTCTACACCGCGATCCACCCGGCCGGGGCGCAGACGCAGGCATTGCAGGCCGCGAAGCTCACCGTGGTCGGCTCGGGCCGGCAGGGCCTGGCCGACCAGAACCCGGACAGCCCGTACACCAGCGACGACTCGTACTTCGCCGTCAACTGCTCCGACAAGCCGTTCCGGATCCGGCAGGAGCAGGTGCCGGACATCGCCGCGAAGTGGGAGCGCGAGTCGCGCACCTTCGGCCGCTACCAGGCGTTCGCCGACACGGCGGGCTGCCCGGTGTGGCCGGCGAAGAAGCCGGACGTCTACCGCGGGCCGTGGCGGGCGAAGACCGACGTCCCGGTGGTCGTGGTCGGCAACTACTACGACCCGGCCACGCAGTACAAGTTCGCCCAGCGGATGGCGGCCGAGCTCGGCAACACCCGGCTGCTGTCGGTCGACGCGTTCGGCCACTGCATCCTCGGCGACGCCCTCGGCGTCGACCAGGCCGTGGCCGACTACCTGACCGACCTCAAGGTGCCGGCGAACGGGCAGGTGTTCCAGCCGAACGTCCAGCCGTTCTGAGTGTGAACCCGGTCCCGCGGCCCTTCCCCGGGCCGCGGGACCGGCTACGCTGGACGGGTTGATCATCGACGAACACGGGAAGCGAGGTGAGCGGCACATGCCAGCGGACAGTCCTCGGACGGCCGGGCGCGCGCTCACCGGAGGTTTCCGGCGGGGCTGAGCCCGGCTGCCCCCTGTCCGGCAGTGCACGCACGCCGGAAAGAGCCGGAAATGACCACTTTCGAAATGCTGCTGCGCGTCGGGGCCGGCGTCGGCCTGGGTGCCGTCATCGGGGTCGAGCGCCAGTTCCGCGCCCGGATGGCCGGGTTGCGCACCAACGCCCTCGTCGCGGTCGGCGCCACGCTGTTCGTGCTGCTGTCCGCCCACGGTTTCGGTGGGCTGGCCTCCAGCGGCGACGCCGACCCGACCCGGGTGGCCGCCCAGATCGTCTCGGGCATCGGGTTCCTCGGCGCCGGGGTCATCCTGCGCGACGGCCTCAACGTCCGCGGCCTCAACACCGCCGCGACGCTGTGGTGCTCGGCCGCCGTCGGCGCTCTCGCCGGGGCGGGCCTGTACCCGGTCGCGGTGGCCGGGACCGCCGTCGTGGTCGGGGTGAACGTGCTGCTGCGGCCGCTCGGCCGCGTCGTCGACCGCCGCCCGGACGCGGGTGAGGAGACCCCGGCGAAGTACGCGTTCCAGGCGGTGACCCGCGACGAAGCCGAGGCCCACGTGCGGGCGCTGCTGGTGCAGGCGTTGACCCGCACGGACTTCCGGCTCCTGTCGGTGCTGAGCATCGACCGCCAGGACCGCACGGTCGAGGTCCGCGCGGAGCTGATCGGAGACCAGCGCGACGACGCCCAGATGGAGGCGGCGGTGTCGCGGCTGTCGCTGGAGCCGTCGGTGTCCAGCGTCCGCTGGGAAGCCGTGCCCGCCTAGCCGGTGTGGGGGAATTCGCCGAACCGGGTTGGCTGCTCCGGGGCGCCGCACCGCGGCCGACTTCGCGCTCGCGCACCCGGATCGGGTCGACGGGCTGGTGCTCACCTCGCCCGGGTTGAGCGGCATGGTCGAGCGCGACCCGTTCACCCTCGGGCTGCTGAGCGGGAAACCCACCAGCACCGCGGATCGGCCGCGTTCCTCGTGGTGCAGCAGTTCCCCCCTGCGACGGCACCGAAAAAGGAGGGCCTCCCCGAGCGGGGAGGCCCTCCTCAAGCACGGAAACCTTACGCCTGCGTCATCTTCCGCAGCACGTACTGCAGGATGCCGCCGTTGCGGTAGTAGTCCGCCTCGCCCGGGGTGTCGATGCGGACGTCCGCCTCGAACTCGACCTTGGTGCCGTCCTCCTTGGTGGCCGTGACGTGCACCGTGCGCGGGGTCGAACCCTCGTTCAGCTTCGTGATGCCGGTGATGTCGAACGTCTCGGTGCCGTCGAGGCCGAGCGACGAGGCCGACTCGCCCGCCGGGAACTGCAGCGGGATCACGCCCATGCCGATCAGGTTGGACCGGTGGATGCGCTCGAACGACTCGGTGATCACCGCGCGCACGCCCAGCAGCGACGTGCCCTTGGCCGCCCAGTCACGCGACGAGCCCGAGCCGTACTCCTTGCCGCCCAGCACGACCAGCGGGGTGCCCGCCGCCGCGTAGTTCTGGGCCGCGTCGTAGATGAACGCCTGGGGCGCGCCCTCCTGCGTGAAGTCGCGGGTGTAGCCGCCCTGCACGTCGTCGAGGAGCTGGTTGCGCAGCCGGATGTTCGCGAACGTGCCGCGGATCATCACCTCGTGGTTGCCGCGCCGGGAGCCGTAGGAGTTGAAGTCCTTCTTCTCCACGCCGTGCTCGGTCAGGTACTGCGCGGCCGGGGTGCCCGGCTTGATCGCGCCGGCGGGGGAGATGTGGTCGGTGGTGACCGAGTCGCCCAGCTTCGCCAGCACGCGCGCGCCGGTGATGTCGGTGACCGGGGCCGGCTCCGGTGTCATGCCCTCGAAGTACGGGGGCTTCCGCACGTAGGTGGACTCGAGGTCCCACTCGAAGGTCTTGCCCTCCGGGGTGGGCAGCGACTTCCAGCGCTCGCCGCCGTCGAAGACGTCGGCGTAGTCCTTGCTGAACATCTCCTGGGTGATCGCGGAGTCGATGGTCTCCTGGATCTCCTGCGCGGTCGGCCAGATGTCCTTGAGGAAGACGTCGTTGCCTTGCGCGTCCTGGCCCAGCGGCTGGGTCGCGAAGTCGAAGTCCATCGTGCCGGCCAGCGCGTAGGCGATGACCAGCGGCGGCGACGCGAGGTAGTTCATCTTCACGTCGGGGTTGATCCGGCCCTCGAAGTTCCGGTTGCCCGAAAGCACCGAAACCGCGGTGAGGTCGTTCTCCTGGATGGCCGCGGAGATCTCGTCCGAGAGCGGGCCGGAGTTGCCGATGCAGGTGGTGCAGCCGTAACCGACCAGGTGGTAGCCCAGCTTCTCCAGGTACGGCCACAGGTTGGCCTTGGTGTAGTAGTCGGTGACGACCTGCGAGCCCGGCGCCATCGACGTCTTCACCCACGGCTTGACCGCGAGGCCCTTGTCGACGGCGTTGCGCGCGAGCAGCGCGGCGCCGAGCATGACCGACGGGTTCGAGGTGTTGGTGCACGAGGTGATCGAGGCGATCACCACGGCGCCGTGGTCGAGGACGAACTCGCCGCGGTCCGGCGTGGAGACCTTGACCGGCTTGCTCGGGCGGCCCTGCGCGCCGTTCGCGGCGGAGGAGGTGACCGGCGGGGCGTCGTCCTCGGCGAAGGACAGCGACGGCGCGTCACTGGCCGGGAAGGATTCCTCCGAGGCCTCGTCCATCTTGGTGTGCGGCGTGAGGTCCTCGCCGTCCACGTAGTCGTGGATCGACTTGCGGAACGACGACTTCGCGTCCGACAGCTCGATGCGGTCCTGCGGGCGCTTCGGGCCGGCGATCGACGGGACGACCGTCGAGAGGTCCAGCTCGAGGTACTCGGAGTAGGAGGCCTCGCGCGACGGGTCGTGCCAGAGGCCCTGCTCCTTGGCGTAGGCCTCGACCAGCGCGACCTGCTCGGCCGAGCGGCCGGTCAGCTTGAGGTAGCGGACGGTCTCCTCGTCGATCGGGAAGATCGCGGCGGTGGAGCCGAACTCGGGGCTCATGTTGCCGATGGTGGCGCGGTTGGCCAGCGGCACCGCGGAGACGCTCTCGCCGTAGAACTCGACGAACTTGCCGACCACGCCGTGGCGGCGCAGCATCTCGGTGATCGTCAGCACGACGTCGGTGGCGGTGACGCCGGCCGGGATCTCGCCGGTCAGCTTGAAGCCGACGACGCGCGGGATGAGCATCGACACCGGCTGGCCCAGCATGGCCGCCTCGGCCTCGATGCCGCCGACGCCCCAGCCCAGCACGCCCAGGCCGTTGACCATGGTGGTGTGCGAGTCGGTGCCGACGCAGGAGTCGGGGTAGGCCTGGCCGCCCCGGCTCATGACCGTGCGCGCGAGGTGCTCGATGTTGACCTGGTGCACGATGCCGGTGCCCGGCGGGACGACCTTGAACTCGTCGAAGGCGCCCTGGCCCCAGCGCAGGAACTGGTAGCGCTCGCGGTTGCGCTCGTACTCGATCTCGACGTTGCGCTCGAAGGCGTCGGGACGGCCGAAGACGTCGATGATCACCGAGTGGTCGATGACCAGCTCGGCCGGGGCGAGCGGGTTGACCTTGTCCGGGTCGCCGCCGAGGTCGGTGACCGCCTCGCGCATGGTGGCGAGGTCGACCACGCACGGCACGCCGGTGAAGTCCTGCATGATCACGCGGGCCGGCGTGAACTGGATCTCGATCGACGGGTCGGCGCCCGGGTCCCAGGAGCCGAGCGCGCGGATGTGGTCGGCGGTGATGTTCGCGCCGTCCTCGGTGCGCAGCAGGTTCTCGAGCAGGATCTTCAGGCTGTACGGCAGGCGCTCGGCGCCCTCGACCTTGTTCAGGCGGAACACCTCGTACGAGGCGTCGCCGACCTTCAGCGTGTCTTTGGCGCCGAAGCTGTCCTTGCTGGCGGGTGAGGTCACGTCTAACTCCAGTGGCGGGGACGCCGCGCCGTCGCGGCAGGGGAGTCCCGGGTCAGTTCGGTCGGTTCGGTGGGGCGAGTCTTGCGCACCCCCACCGTAGGACCGGATGCGGGATGGCACACCTCGCGGTGCCTCAAACAGTACGCGCGTCCTGTTTAACGGACAAGACGACACGCGGTGTGGGCTGCGCCATCCGAAACCTCAGGTCCCTCAATGAGGGGAATTGGTGCCTACGTTGTGTAAGTTTCCGCTGGGGCTTGTGATAGTGATGTGACTGCAGTGACGGCGTGTGCGCTGGTGAGCGGAGGTGGCAGTCTTGTTAGGACGGTGCCGGGGTCCGAGGGTGCCGCGCGTCCGCCGGGGACTCAGCGTGAGCACGCTCACGCTGGTGATCTTGTTCGGCGCCGGCGGCACGGGCCTCGCGGCGCCCCCGCCGCCGCCCAACCCCAGCGATTCCGAGATCCAGGCCGGCAAGGCCCAAGCCGACGCGAAGGCCGGCGAGGTCGGCAGGCTGACCAACCAGCTGGCCCAGGCCGAGCAGAAGCTGACGCAGCTGCAGGACGACGTCGAGCTCAAGCAGGAGCAGGCCAACAAGGCCCTGGTCGACCTGCAGGCCGCGCAGGACGACGCGGCGCGCGCGGAGAACGACGCGAAGGCCGCGCGCACCGAGGCGGACGCGGCGTCGGCGGCCATCGAGAAGGCCAGGGCGGACCTCAAGACGTTCGCCGCCGCGAGCTTCCAGCAGGGCAGCACGGTCGGCTCGCTCTCGGCGTACCTGAGCGCGGACAGCCCGAAGGACATGCTGGCCCGCGCGCAGCTGCTCGACGCCGTGGGCGGCGACCGGCTCAACGCCCTCGACCGGCTCCAGCAGGCGCAGACCGAGAAGTCCAACAAGGACGCCGCCGCCCGCAAGGCCGCCGAGATCGCCGAGCAGAAGCAGGACGCGGCCCGCCGGGCGAAGACCAGCGCCGACGCCGCCCGGACGGCCGCCGAGCGCGCCCAGGACGGCCAGGCCGCCCAGAACGCGGCGCTCGAGAAGGACAAGACCGACGTCGAGCAGCAGCTCTACGACGCCCAGGCCAAGGTCAGCGGCCTGCAGGGGCAGCGGCAGCGCTACCAGGACTGGCTCGCCCAGAAGCAGCGCGAGGACGAGGAGCGCGCGCGGCAGGCCGCGCTCGCCGCGGCGGCGGCCGCGGCCGGGGGCGGTGGGCGTCCCGCGGGCGGCCCGGCGCCGTCGGGTCCGGCCGGGTCGTCGATCGAGGCGGTGATCGCGCGGGCGCTGTCCAAGCTGGGGATGCCGTACGCGTGGGGCGGCGGCAACGCGAGCGGCCCGACCCGCGGCATCCGCGACGGCGGCGTCGCCGACCGCTACGGCGACTACAACAAGATCGGCTTCGACTGCTCCGGCCTGATGATCTACGCCTTCGCCGGGGTGCGCTCGCTGCCGCACTACAGCGGCTACCAGTACTCGTCGGGCCGTCAGGTGCCGCTGTCCCAGATGCGCCGCGGCGACCTGCTGTTCTGGGGCGGGCCGGGCGGCATCCACCACGTCGCGCTGTACCTCGGCGGCGGGCAGATGGTCGAGGCGCCGCAGTCCGGTCTGCGGGTCCGGATCGCCCCGGTGCGCTACGGCGGGATCATGCCGTACGCGACCCGGCTGGTCGGCTGAAAAAACCCGCTCGACGTCCGGGACGGCGCGCCGTCAAGATCGGCCGGGTGGACGACGAGCTGAACGCGCTGCGGCGCACCCGGATGCGCTGGAACACGCCCCTGTCGGAGCCCCACGCGGAGCTGCTGCTCGACCGGATGGCCCTGGACGGCGGGCACCTCGTCGACCTCGGCTGCGGCTGGGGTGAGCTGCTGCTGCGGGCCCTCGGCCGGGCGCCGGGCCTGCGCGGGACCGGCGTCGACACGGACGAGACGGGGCTGGCGCGAGGCCGGGCGGCGGCCGCGTCGCGGGGCCTGGCGGTGGAGTTCCGCCAGGCGGACGCCGCCGGCTGGGACGTCCCCGCCGAGCGGGCTTTCTGCGTCGGCTCGGCCCACGTCTTCGGCTCGACGAAGGCGGCGCTCGAGCGTCTCGCGCGCGTGGTGCCGTCCGGACGGCTGCTCTACGGCGACGGCTTCTGGGCGGCTCCGCCCGGCCCGGCGGCCCGCGAGATCTTCGGCCCGGACCTGCTGACCTTGCCGGACCTGCTCGACGCGGCGGACGGCGCCGGCTGGCGCGTGCTGCACCTGAGCACCGCCGACCAGCTCGAATGGGACGACTTCGAGTCGACCTCGCGCGCCGGCTGGGCGGAGTGGCTGGCGGCGCACCCGGCCGACCCGCGTGCTCCCGAGGTGCGCGAGTGGCTCGACCGGCGGTTGCGGGAGTACGTCCGGGAGTACCGGGGCGTGCTGGGCTTCACCTACCTCGTGCTGGGCCGCTAGGGTGCCCCGGTGCGCTACGCGGGGATCGTGGTGGCCGGTGGGGCGGCCCGCCGGCTGTCCGGTGTGGACAAGCCGGCGCTGTCGGTGGGCGGGAAACCGTTGCTGGCCCGCGCGATCCACGCCCTCGACGGCGCGGAGCGGGTGATCGCGGTCGGCCCGCGGCGACCGGGCTTCGACGTCGTGTGGACGCGCGAACCGGTCCCGGGCACCGGCCCGGTGGCGGCGCTGGCGGCGGGCCTGGTCTTCGTGCCCGACGAGGTGGAGGCGGTCGTGGTGCTGGCCGCGGACCTCCCGGGCGTCCGTAGGTCCACAGTGGACAGGCTCACGGCGGCCATCGGCGAGGGAGACGGCGCGGTCCTGGTCGACGCGGCCGGGAAGCGCCAGTGGCTCCTGGGCGCCTGGCGGCTCGCGGCACTGCGGGCGGCGGTGCCGGAGCAGGCGGAGAACGCGGCCCTGCGCCGCGTCCTGGGCGGGCTGGTGGTCGCGGAGGTCCCGGCCGAACGGGGCGAAGCGGACGACATCGACACGCCTGAGGATCTCGAGCGCCACCGCTGAGCCGCGCCCATGCTGAGGTCGGCCACCAGCGAGAGGGTGGCGACCAGCTCGGCGAGTGCGCTGTCCTGCCGAACGGGGCTTCACAGGTGCCATACCGGGGACCGTGTTGGCTGATCCTGGGGCCAGCCCGCCCGCGTGCCGGATGCGACGCACGGCCGGGGGCGCAGTACGGTCGCACCGCGTGATCACCGTCGCGGGGGCGGCGCACGAGATTTCGAGGAGGCAGTGTGACCGAGCCCGGCTACGCCGAGGGCGGGAACGGCCAGCAGGCGACACCGGCGCGGGACGCCCAGTTGCTGGAGCGGACCGTGTTCGAGGTCAAGCGGATCATCGTCGGCCAGGACCGCCTGGTCGAGCGGATGCTGGTCGGCCTGCTGGCCAAGGGCCACCTGCTGCTCGAAGGCGTGCCCGGCGTGGCGAAGACCCTGGCCGTCGAGACGTTCGCCCGGGTCGTCGGCGGCTCCTTCTCCCGCGTGCAGTTCACCCCCGACCTGGTGCCCGCCGACATCCTCGGCACCCGGATCTACCGCCAGGGCGCCGAGCGCTTCGACGTCGAGCTCGGCCCGGTCGTGGCGAACTTCGTGCTCGCCGACGAGATCAACCGCGCGCCCGCCAAGGTCCAGTCGGCGATGCTCGAGGTGATGGCCGAGCGGCACGTGTCGATCGGCGGCCAGACGTTCCCGATGCCCGACCCGTTCCTCGTGCTCGCCACGCAGAACCCGATCGAGAACGAGGGCGTCTACCCGCTGCCGGAAGCCCAGCGCGACCGGTTCCTGTTCAAGATCGTCGTCGAGTACCCCTCCGCCGAGGAGGAGCGCGAGATCATCTACCGGATGGGCGTCACCCCGCCCACCCCGCACGAGGTGCTCAGCCCGGGCGAGCTGGTCCGGCTCCAGGGCGTCGCGTCGCAGGTGTTCGTGCACCACGCGCTCGTCGACTACGTGGTCCGGCTGGTGCTGACCACGCGCACGCCGAACGAGCACGGCCTCGCCGACGTCGCCGGCTGGGTCTCCTACGGCGCTTCGCCGCGCGCGAGCCTGGGCATCATCGCGGCCGCGCGAGCGCTGGCCCTGGTCCGCGGCCGCGACTACGTGCTGCCCCAGGACGTCGTCGACGTCGTTCCCGACGTGCTGCGCCACCGGCTCGTGCTGTCCTACGACGCGCTGGCCGACGGCGTGCCGATCGACCACATCATCACGCGCGTGCTGCAGACCGTGCCGCTGCCGCAGGTCTCGGCCCGGCCGCAGGGCGGGGCCGGCCAGGGCCCGGTCCCGGCGGGCGCGCCGGTCAGGTAACCCGGCGATGGCGAAGAACGAGAAGGGCGTCCGCCCTTCGTGGGCGCCGCCGATCCTGCGCGGCGACCGGATGGAAGCCGGGCTCCGCACGCTCGAGCTCGACGTCCGCCGCCGGCTCGACGGCCTGCTGCAGGGCAACCACCTCGGCCTCGTGCCGGGGCCCGGGTCCGAGCCCGGCGAGGCGCGCCCGTACCAGCCCGGTGACGACGTCCGCCGGATGGACTGGGCGGTCACCGCCCGCACCACGACCCCGCACATCCGCGAGACCGTGGCCGACCGCGAGCTGGAAACGTGGGTCGTCGCCGACCTTTCGGCCAGCCTCGACTTCGGCACCGCGCTGTGCGAGAAGCGCGACCTGGTGGTCTGCGCCGTCGCGGCGGTCGCCCACCTCACCGGAGGCGGCGGCAACCGGATCGGCGCGCTGATCTCCACCGGCGCCGACACCACGCGCATCCCGGCCCGCGGCGGCCTGGCGCACGCCCGCGGGCTGGTGCGCAAGCTCGCCGAGACCCCGCGCGCGGCCGAGGGCACCCGGGGCGACTTCGCCCAGGCCCTGGAAGCGCTGCGCCGTCCGCCGCGCCGCCGTGGCCTGGCCGTGGTGATCTCCGACTTCCTGGGCGACGAGTCCTGGGAGCGGCCGCTGCGTGCGCTGGGCGGGCGCCACGAACTGATCGCGATCGAAGTCCTCGACCCGCGCGACGTCGACCTGCCCGAGGTGGGCACCGTCGTGCTGGCCGACCCGGAGACAGGGAAACAGCGCGAAGTGCACGCTTCGGCCTTGCTGCGCAAGGAGTTCGGGGCCGCGGCCCACGCCCACCGCCAGCGCGTGGCGGCCGGCCTGCGGCGCGCGGGCGCGGCCCACCTGACGCTGCGCACGGACGCCGACTGGATCGCCGACATGGTGCGGTTCGTCGTCGCCCGCAAGCGCCGCTGGTCGGGAGGTGTGGCGTGAGTCTGACGGGGTTCGCTTCACCCTGGTGGTTCCTGCTGCTGATCGCGGTCGCCGCGGTCGCCGTCGGGTACGTGCTCGCCCAGCGGGCGCGGCGGAAGCGGACCATGCGGTTCGCGAACCTGGACCTCCTCGAGAAGGTCGCGCCGAAGAGCCAGGGCTGGATCCGGCACCTGCCGGCCGTGCTGATCGTGCTGTCGCTGCTGCTGCTCACGGTGGCGCTCGCGGGCCCGACCGCCGAGCAGAAGGTGCCGCGCAACCGGGCGACCGTGATGCTGGTGATCGACGTTTCGCTGTCGATGGAGGCCACCGACGTCCTCCCGACGCGGCTGCAGGCGGCCCAGGAAGCGGCGACGAGCTTCGCGCGGAACATGACGCCGGGCATCAACCTGGGCCTGATCTCGTTCGCGGGCACGGCGACGGTGCTGGTCAACCCGACCACCGACCGCAACGGCGTGATCAAGGCGATCGAAAACCTGAAGCTGGCCCAGTCGACGGCGACCGGCGAAGGCATCTTCGCGGCACTGCAGTCGGTGGAGAGCTTCTCGAGCGTCGTCGGCGGTGCCGACGGGCCGCCGCCGGCGCGGATCGTGCTGATGTCCGATGGGAAGCAGACGGTCCCGGAAGACCTGTACGCGGCGCGCGGCGGGTACACCGCGGCGCAGGCGGCGAAGCAGGCCGGCGTGCCGATCTCGTCGATCTCGTTCGGCACCACCCACGGCTCGGTCACCATCGACGACAAGCAGCAGCCGGTCAGCGTGGACGACGAGTCCCTGCGCGAGATCGCCCGGCTCTCCGGTGGGGACTTCTACAAGGCGGCCAGTGCCGAGGAGCTGAAGAAGGTCTACGCCGACCTCGGCGAGCAGATCGGCTACGAGCTCAAGGACGCCGACGCGAGCAAGCCGTGGGTCGTGGTGGGCACGCTGATCCTGATGCTGGGTGCCGCGGCGAGCCTGTTCTTCGGGCAGAGATTGCCGTGACTCAGGCTCGGCGGACGCCGTAGAGGCTGCCGCCGAGCAGGGTCACCCCGGAGAGCACGCCGCTGAGGAACGGCACCCACTCCGCGGCGGTGCCGAGCAGGGCGAGGCCGACGACGCCGAGCGCGGTCAGCACCACACCGACCACCAGGATCGAGCGGGTCTTCCACGCCGACGCGAGCGCGGCGAAGTGCAGGCCGACGACGGTCGCGATCCAGGCGACGTTGGCCTGGACCGGCGCGTCCAGCAGCCGCAGCACGAAGAAGCCGGCGATCAGCAGGACCACCTCGCCGAGCACGACGAACCGGTAGCTCGGGCCGAACATCGGCCGGCCCTCCAGGGTCGGCCGTCCGCCCGCGCGGACGCCGAGGACCACCACGGCGGCCAGGGCGAGCACGGCGAGGGCGCGCAGGACCCAGCCGAGCGCGGCGGGGAGCGGGTCACCGGAGTTGACCAGGACGAAGACGGTGCCGAACGCGGCGCCGATGAGCGCCCCCAGGAACTGCTGTCGCATCCGGCGAACCTACCGGAGGCCGATCATGCTCCCGCGAAGCCGTTCTGGCGCCAGGCTTCGTAGACCGTGATCGCCGCGGTGTTGGCGAGGTTGAGCGACCGGTTCGACGGCCGCATCGGCAGGCGCACGCGCTCGGTGACCTCGGGTGCGTCCTGGACCTCGGCGGGCAGGCCCACGGACTCCGGCCCGAACATCAGCACGTCGCCCGGGGCGTAGGAAACGTCGGTGTACAGCCGGGTCGCCGACGCGGTGAACGCGTAGACCTTCGACGGCAGCAGCACCTCCCAGGCCGCCTCGAGGGCAGCGTGGACGTGGACGCGCGCCAGGTCGTGGTAGTCGAGCCCGGCCCGGCGCAGCTGCTTGTCCTCCAGGGTGAACCCGAGCGGTTCGACGAGGTGGAGTTCGCAGCCGGTGTTGGCGGCCAGCCGGATCGCGTTGCCGGTGTTGGGCGGGATTTCGGGGTGGTAGAAGAGAACGCGGAACACGGGCTCAGTCCCCGAGCAGGGTCGCGTAGACCTTGCGGACGGCGTCGGGCGGCGCTTGCGGGCGCAGCGTGGCCGGGTCGATGAACACGTACCGGATGGTCGCCGCGGCGACCAGGGTCTCGCCGCGGTGGATTTCGAAGTCGAAGATCAGCGATGTCGTGCCGAGGTGGTTCAGGTACTGCGAGACGACCAGGTCGTCGTCGTAGCGGGCGGGGGAGCGGAACTTGAGGTTCGCTTCGGCGACCACGACGTCGGCGCCGTGGGCGAGGAATGCGTCGTGCGAGCCGAACAGCGCCTTCTCCGCCTCGAAGGAGCACATGTCCACATAGGCCAGGTAGTGGGCGTTGAAGACGATGCCCTGGCCGTCGCACTCGTGGTAGCGCACGCGCAGCGGCATCTCGGCGATCGGGCGGCGAGGTGCGGTCACCCGCCCAATCTAGTTGCCGATCCGACCCGAAGCAGGCCGCACCCCTCCGCGGCACGCGACCGGCGTCGCCGAACCATGCGGCCGTGGCTGAGGTCGGATCGGGAACCATCAGCACAGTCAGCCGTGGAGGGCCCGATAAGCGGCTGCCGCGCCGGGCTGCAGGGGCACCGGCTGGGTGCCGATCAGCGGCCGGACGTCGAGGAACTGCGTTCCGACGGCTTCGGCGGGCACCAGCGCCGTGGCGCGTTCGACGAGCAGCCGGACCACGGCCGCGGCGACGTCGTCGGGCAGGGACGGCGCGCACACCAGCAGGTTGGCCACGCCGATCGTGCTCAGCGCGCCCACCCCGCGGTACGCGCCGTCGGGGACGTGGACCTGGTCGTAGACCGGGCCGTAGGCCGCGCGCAGGGCGGGCACCACCGAATCCAGGGGGAGCAGCGCGATCGGGGTCGTGAGGGTGAGCTCGGCCAGCCTCGGCGTCGGGACGCCGCCGGACCACAGCATGGCGTCGACGCGGCGGCGCGCCAGCGCTTGGACCGCGTCTTCGAACGGCAGGTGCCGGGCGTCCACCGCGACCCCCGCCTTGGCGAACAGGCGCTCGCCCAGCTGTGCCGCCCCGGAGCCGCTCGCGCCCAGGGACACCGGCCGCCCGGCGAGGTCGGCGAGGTCGCGCACCGGCCCGTCCGCCCGCACGACGAGCTGCAGGTAGTTCTCGTAGACGCGGCCGAGCGCGAACAGCGGGACCTTCCCGGCGAACGGGGGACCGCCGGCGAGCGCGGTCTGGGCGATGTCGGCGAGCACCAGCCCCAGGTCGGCCTGGCCCCGCTGCACCAGCCCGACGTTGGCGACGCTCGCCTCGGTCGGCAGGGCGGTGGCGTGCAGCAGCGGTTCCGCGCGGTTCAGCTCGGCGGCGAGGAGCTTGGCGAAGGCCAGGTAGAACCCGCCGCGCTCGCCGGCCGCGATGGTGAGCGGGCGTTCCGGGCCGCGGTAGCCTGCCGTCGAGCACCCGGCCACCGCGAGGCCGAGGCCGCCGAGCAGGGCCGTGCGGCGGGTGAGCGTCATCCCGGCACCTCCCGCAGCGGCAGCGTGACGCGGACTTCGAGGCCGTGCGGGTCCGCCTGCCGCAGGTCCAGGACGCCGCCGCGGGTGCGCACCTGCTGCTGCGCAATGGCCAGGCCGAGCCCGGTACCGCGCGGGGCACCTTCGCCACCCGCGCGCCAGAACCGTTCGGTCGCCCGCGCTCTGTCCTCTTCGGACAGTCCCGGCCCGTCGTCGGCGACCACGAGCGTGGCCGTCGACGCGCCGCTTTCCCAGTCGGTCGCGATCTTCGCCCCGCGGCCGGCGTAGTGGACGGCGTTGTCCAGCAGCACGTCGAGGATCTGCGCGAGCTCGCCTTCGGGGCAGCGCACGGTCACCGGCTCATCGTGGCTCAGCGGCGGCACGATCGTCGCACCGGCGTCCTCGGCGGCCGGGCGCCAGGCGTCGACGCGTTCGGCGAGCACGGACGCCAGGTCGCACGCCTCGTCGGCCCCGCCGGCCGCGACCCTGGTCGCCGTGCTCTCGGCCAGCGCGAGCGCGAGCAGGCCGTCGAGGAGCTTCTCCAGGCGTTCGACCTCGGCGACGGTCGCCCGGTAGGTCTTGTCGTCGCCGTCGATGCGCCCGGCCAGGGAGTCGACGCGCAGGCGCAGCGCGGCCATCGGGTTGCGGAGCTGGTGCGAGGCGTCGGCGACCAGCCGGTGCTGCTGCTCGGCGGCTTCGAGCACGGCCTCGGACATCCGGTTGACCTCGGCGGCCAGTGACCGCAGCTCGCGCGGCCCGGTGCGTTCCGGGACGTGCGCGCGGTGCCCGCCGGCCACGGCCAGCACGCCGGTCTCGAGCTCGTGCAGCGGCCGCACCATCCACCGGGCCAGCAGCACCGCGAGCAGCACGAACACCATCGCGACCAGCACCGCGCCGGCGCCGATGGTGCCCCACCGGGTGGCGACGTCCGCGGCCGCCGCCGTCACCGACGCGCGCAGCACGACCACCCCGGACACGCGGGTGCCGGTGCCGACCGGGCGGGCGAAGTAGGCCGGTGCGGCCGACCACGGGTCGAGCCGGTCCACCCGCGGCGCCGGTTCGTTGCGCATGGTCGCTTCCACCAGCGCGCGCACCGCCGGGTCGCCCGCGGTCAGCCCGCCCGCCTGGACCAGCGGGAGGCGCCGGGCGTCGACGATGAGGACGCCTTCGCCGTACAGCTCGGCGTAGCGTTCCGCGTCGGCCGCGAGGGCCGCGGGGTCGTGGGTGTCGACGGCCTGCTGGGCGAGCACGACGAACCGGTCGACGTCGGCGGTGCGGGAGATGACCAGCTGCTGGGTGCGCTGCTCGGCGGTGGCGGTCAGCAGCGGCACGGCGAACGCGGCGACCACCGCGAGGGCGAGGGCGACCAGTACCACCAGCAGCCGGGCGCGCACGGGGTCAGTCCCGGCCGAGCCGGTAGCCGAAGCCGCGGATGGTGGTGAGCAGGCCCGGCCGGTCCAGCTTGGCGCGCAGCCCGGTCAGGTGGACGTCGAGCGAGCGCGACACCGCGAGGTAGGCGTCGCCCCAGACCTCGTCCATCAGCTGCTGGCGGCTGACCGCGGTGCCGGGGCGCACGGCGAGCACGGCCAGGATCTCGAACTCCTTGGTGGTGAGCCCGATGTCGTGCCCGGCGACGAGCACCCGGCGGGCGCCGAGGTCGATCTCGACGTCTTCGATCCGCACGACGTCCCCGGCCGGGGTGGCGCGGGCCACCGCCCGGCGCACGACCGCGTCCATCCGGGCCAGCAGCTCGGCCAGCCGGACCGGCTTCGTCAGGTAGTCGTCGGCGCCGAGCCGCAGCCCGCGCACCACGGAGCGTTCGTCGCCGCGGGCGGTCAGCACGATCACCGGCACCGGCGAGACGGCCCGGATCTTGCGCAGCACGTCGAGGCCGTCCAGGTCGGGCAGGCCCAGGTCCAGCAGGACGAGGTCGGCCGTGCGGTGGTGGTGCAGGGCGTCGGCCCCGCGGGCGACGCTGGTGACGGGATGACCGCGCGCGTGCAGCGACTCGGCGAGCGCGCCGGCGACACCCGCGTCGTCTTCGACGAGGAGCACGCGCACGGCCATCCCCTTGTCAGCGCTCTTCGAGCTCGGAGGTCTTCGAGGTTTCCCGCATTGTGCCGTAGACGATCAGGGAGACCAGGACGGTCCCGGCGACGTACCAGAAGAAGACCTGCTCGTGCCCGGCGCTCTTCAGCGCCTGCGCGATGAGCTCGGCGGTGCCGCCGAAGATCGCCACGGTGAGCGCGTAGGGCAGCCCGACGCCGATGGCGCGGATCTTCGTCGGGAACAGCTCGGCCTTCACGATGGCGTTGATCGAGGTGTACCCGGCGACGATGACGAGCCCGGCCAGCACGAGGAAGAACGCGCCGACGGGGTTGCGGGTCGAGCCCATCACCGTCATCAGCGGGACGGTGAGCAGCGTGCCGCCGATGCCGAAGAACAGCAGCAGCGGACGGCGGCCGATCCGGTCGGACAGGCGCCCGAACACCGGCTGCAGGAACGCGGCGACGAGGATCGCGCAGAACAGCACGATGGTGACCTGCCGCCGCGGGATGTGCGCGGTGTTCTCGAGGAACTTCTGGCTGTAGGTGGCGAAGGTGTAGAAGCCGACCGTGCCGCCGAGGGTCAGGCCGACGACGAGGGCGATCTCCTTGGGGTACTTCGCCAGCGCGCGCAGGGTGCCGCGGTCGCCCTTGCCTTCCCCGGCGTTGCGCCGGAAGCTCTCCGATTCGTCCATTCCGCGCCGCAGCCACATGACGGTGAGCGCGGCGACCGTGCCGACGCCGAACGCGATCCGCCAGCCCCACGACGTCAGCTGCTGCTCGGTGAGCAGGGCCTGCAGGATCAGCTGGAGGCCCAGGGCGAGCAGCTGGCCGCCGTAGAGCGTCACGTACTGGAAGCTCGAGTAGAAGCCGCGCTTGCCGGGCGTGGCCACTTCGGACAGGTACGTCGCCGAGGTGGAGTACTCGCCACCGACCGAAAGGCCCTGGATCAGCCGGGCGGTCAGCAGCAGGATCGGCGCGGCGATCCCGATCGTGTGGTAGTTCGGCGTGACGGCGATGAGCAGCGAGCCGCCCGCCATCAGCGTCACCGAGAGCACGAGCGCGCTGCGGCGGCCGAACCGGTCGGCGAACCGGCCGAGCATCCACCCGCCCAGCGGCCGCATGAGGAACCCCACGGCGAACACGGCCGCGGACCCGAGGAAGGCGGCGGTCGTGTCCGTCGTCGGGAAGAAGGACTTGGCGAAGTACGTGGTGAACGCGGCGTAGGCGTACCAGTCGTACCACTCGACCAAGTTGCCGATCGAGCCGCGCAGCACGTTGCCGATCACGCGCTTTTCGCCGACCGCGGGCGCGGCGGTGGGGGTGAGCCGGGTTGTCATCGTCGACCTCCTGTGTTGCGACTCACGGTGACCAACCAGCGGGTAACCAGCAAGGTCGGGAGGCGGTTCCTAACACGGGCTTAGGACGGTCGCGGCGAGCCCGGGCGCGGCTGCACGACCCGCGGGCACTGCCGATAACCTCGTGCGCGTCAGCCGCGCAGACGAAGAGTGGAGAGCACAGTGGGACGGTCGGTTCTGGTCACCGGGGGCAACCGGGGCATCGGTCTGGCGATCGCCCGGGACCTCGCCGAGCAGGGGCACCGGGTCGCCGTCACGCACCGTGGTTCGGGCGCGCCCGATGGCCTGTTCGGCGTCCAGGCGGACGTCACCGACACCGAGCAGGTCGACGCCGCGTTCAAGCTCGTCGAGGAGCACCAGGGGCCGGTCGAGGTGCTCGTGTCCAACGCCGGGCTGACCGATGACACGCTGCTGATGCGGATGAGCGACGAGCAGTTCGAGCGCGTGATCGACGCGAACCTCACCGGTGCCTACCGGGTCGCCAAGCGCGCCTCGCGCGGGATGCTGCGCGGCAAGTGGGGCCGGTTCGTCTTCATCTCCTCGGTCGTCGGGCTCTCCGGCTCGGCCGGCCAGGCCAACTACGCGGCGTCGAAGGCCGGCCTCGTCGGCTTCGCCCGGTCGCTGGCCCGCGAACTCGGCTCGCGCAACATCACCTCGAACGTGGTCGCACCCGGGTTCGTCCACACCGACATGACCGACGAACTGCCCGAGAACCGCAAGAAGGAGATCCTCGCGCAGGTGCCCTCCGGCCGCTACGCCGAGCCGTCGGAGATCGCCGCCGCCGTGCGGTACCTGGCCTCGGAGGAAGCCGGCTACGTCAACGGCGCGGTGCTGCCCGTCGACGGCGGCCTCGGCCTCGGCCACTGATCTTTCCCTCACCCAGAACAAGACTTGGAGGACCCGTGCCCGGACTGCTCGAAGGCAAGCGCCTGCTGATCACCGGCATCATCACCGACGCTTCGCTCGCCTTTCACGCGGCCAGGATCGCGCAGCAGGAAGGCGCCAAGGTCGTGCTCACCGGCTTCGGCCGGATGTCGCTGGTCGAGCGCATCGCGAAGCGGCTGCCCGAAGAGGCGCCGGTGATCGAGCTCGACGTCACCAACCAGGAGCACCTCGACGGCCTCGCCGACAAGGTCCGCGCGCACGTCGACGGCCTCGACGGGGTGCTGCACTCCATCGGGTTCGCCCCGCAGAGCTGCCTCGGCGCGCCGTTCATGGACGCCCCGGCCGAGGACGTCAAGACCGCCGTCGACGTCTCGGCGTACTCCTTCATGTCGCTGGCGAAGGCGTGCCTGCCGCTGCTGGGCCGGGGTTCCTCGATCGTCGGCATGGACTTCGACGCCCGCGTCGCCTGGCCGGTCTACAACTGGATGGGCGTCGCGAAGGCCGCGCTGGAGTCGGTCAACCGGTACCTGGCCAAGGAGCTGGGCCCGCAGGGCATCCGCGTCAACCTGGTCAGCGCGGGCCCGATGAAGACCATGGCCGCGAAGTCGATCCCGGGCTTCGTGGACCTCGAAGACGGCTGGGGCGACCGCGCGCCGCTCGGCTGGGACAGCACGGACCCGGACCCGGTGGCGAAGAGCGTCTGCGCGGTGCTGTCGGACTGGCTGCCCGCCACCACCGGGTCGATGATCATGGTCGACGGCGGGGTCCACTTCCTCGGCAGCTGAGCCTCACACGGCCACGAGCGCACGGTCGTCGCCGCGCTGGACGGCGGCGGCGACCGTGAGCGCGGCCAGTGTCGCCACGCCGAGGGCGATCCCGGTCCAGGCGACGCCCGTGAAGCCGAGCCCGGCGTCGATCGCGACCCCGCCCAGCCACGGCCCGGCGGTGTTGCCGACGTTGAACGCCGACGTCGTGCTGGCCCCGACGAGCGTCGGCGCGTCGCCGGCGGCTTGGAAGGCGCGCAGGTTCAGCGCCGGGTTGGCGCCGAACGCGGCCACGCCGAACACGAGCACGGCCGCGACGGCCACGAGCGCGTCGGTGGTCAGGGCGAGCACGAGCAACGCGGCCAGCGCGAGCGCGAGGCAGCCGTAGAGCGTGGCGAACGGCCGCCGGTCGGCCAGCCGCCCGCCCGCGCTGATCCCGATCAGCGCGCCGACGCCGAACAGCGCGAGCACCCCCGGCACCCACTCGCCGGGCAGGCCGTCGGTCTCGGTCAGCAACGGCGCCAGGTAGCTGAACGCGGCGAAGATCATGGCCTGGCACAGGGCGATCACGCCGAGTGCGAGCCAGACCCGGCCCCGCCGGTACAGCCGCAGCTCACCGCGCAGGCTCAGCGGCCCGCCGGTCGTCTCCGGCACCAGCAGCGCCACTCCGGCGACCGCCACCAGCGTCACCGCCGTCACCGCCCAGAACGCCGTCCGCCAGCCCGCGTGCTGGCCGAGGAACGTGCCGGCGGGCACCCCGGCGATGTTGGCCACGGTCAGCCCGCCGACCAGCACCGCCATCCCGCGCCCGCGCCGTTCGGCGGGGACGAGCGCGATCGTCGTCGCCAGCGCGACGGCCCAGAACCCGGCGCAGGCGAACGCCGCGATCACGCGGGTCGCGAACAGGAGCGCGTACCCCTCGGCGAGGGCGCCGACGACGTGCGCGACGGCGAACACGCCGAGCAGGGCCAGCAGCGTGCGGCGGCGGGGGAGCCGCAGCGTCCCGATCGCCAGCAGCGGGGCGCCGACGACCATGCCGATGGCGAACGCCGAAATCAGCAGGCCGGCGTCGGGGATGCTCACGTGCAGGTCGGCGGCCATGCCGGGGAGCAAGCCGGTGATCATGAACTCGGACGTGCCCAGCGCGAACACGCTGAGCCCGAGGACGAAGACGGCCAGGGGCATGGGTTCTCCTCCTGTTGTGTATCGATCGGTCCAAAATCAGGGCGCGGGCGGACCCGGTCCTGCGGTGGTCAGCGCGTGAGGGCCGAAAGGGCGAGATCGGCCACCGCGTGCATGCTGTCGCGGCTCGAACCGCGGCGGGCCATCACGCGCAGGCCCGAAGTGGTGCTGAGCAGGTACTCCGCCACCTCGGCGGGGTCCAGGCCGTCCCGGAGGCTTCCGTCTTGCACGCCTTCGCGGACGCACTCGGCGAACATGGTCAGGTTCCGGTGGGTGTCGGCCCGCAGGGCGGCGCCCACTTCGTCGTCGGGCACCCCGAGCTCGGCCAGGGTGTTGACCACCAGGCAGCCGCGGCGGTGCTCTTCGAGGTCGTCTTCGATGGCGCTGCGCAGGACCGCGTCGAGCCGCTCGGCCGCGGTGCCCGGCCCGTCGAGGATCGCCTGGCGCTTGTCGAGCTGGGTGCTGGTGTAGTGCGCCAGCGAGCGCCCGAAGAGCGCTCGCTTGCTGGTGAAGGTGTTGTAGACGCTGCTGCGGCCGAGTCCGGTGGCGTCGCACAGGTCCTGGGTCGACGTCGCTTCGTAGCCGCGCTCCCAGAAGGCGTGCATCGCCTTCTCGACGGCGGCGGTCTCGTCGAACTCCCGTGGCCTGGCCATGGGGGACACCGTACCAGAGTTTTGGACTGATCGATTCACAACGGGCCCGAGTCGGCGTGCGGGCCGCCACATCGGCAAGATGACGGGGTGGGATACGACGCGTTGCTGTGGCTCTCGTTCGGCGGTCCGGAAGGGCCGGACGACGTCATGCCGTTCCTCGAGAACGTGACCAGGGGCCGCGGGGTGCCGCGCGAGCGGCTGCTGGAGGTCGCCGAGCACTACCAGCACTTCGGCGGGGTTTCGCCGATCAACAAGCTGAACCGCGACGCGATGGCCGCGGTCGGGAAGCAGCTCGCGGCGGCCGGCATGGACCTGCCGGTGCACTTCGGCAACCGCAACTGGCACCCGATGGTCGAAGAGACACTGGCTTCCCTGACGTCGGAGGGCGCGAAGCGGGTGCTGGTGTTTCCCACGAGCGCGTACGGCGGCTACTCGGCGTGCCGCCAGTACGACGAGGACATCGAGCGCGCCCGCGCGTCCGTCGGGGCCGGCGCCCCGGAGCTGGTGAAGATCCGCCAGTTCTTCGACCACCCGCTGTTCGTCTCGGCGGTCGCCGACGGCGTGCGCGCGGCCCACGCGTCGCTGGGCGACGAGCCGGGGATCCGCACGGTGTTCACGGCGCACTCGGTGCCGGACAGCGCCGATCGCGCGTCCGGCCCGCCCGCGGAGGGCGGCCGCCGCTACTCGCGCCAGATCGCCGAGGCGGCTCGCCTGGTGGCGGCCGAGGCGGGTATCGGCTCCTACGACGTGGTGTGGCAGTCCCGGTCCGGGCCGCCGCAGGTACCGTGGCTGGAGCCGGACATCGTCGACCACATCGACGCGCTGCACGAGGCGGGGGTGCCGGGCGTGGTCGTCTCGCCGATCGGGTTCGTGTCCGACCACCTCGAGGTGATCTGGGACCTGGACAACGAGGCGGCGGACCGCGCGGCCGAGCACGGGATGAAGTTCGCCCGCGCGGCGACCGCGGGCAGCGATCCGCGGTTCGCCGAGCTGGTGGTGGAGCTGATCCGCGAGCACACGCACGGCGTCCGGCCGCGCAAGCTGTCCCCGTTCCCGGCGGCGGGCTGCACGGTCAACGGTGCGCCGTGCGCGATCGGCTGCTGCGAACCGGCGAAGCGACCCGCGCGTTAGGTCCGGCGCCCCACGAGGTGGAAGATGCGGCTGAGCCGGCGGTACGGATCCCGCCGGCCGGCCTCGAATTCGACGGCCGCGACCCGTTCGGCGTCGGCCGGGTCCAGTTCGGTGCCGCTGAGGTCGAACCAGTCGACGAACAGCCAGACTCCGTACCACTGCAGGGGTTCCACCCCGCGACGGCGGAGGTCGTCGCTGAGCTCGGCTACCGTGCCGGCGTGCGTCGGCAGGCCCAGCACCCCGATTTCGGCGCGGGCGTCGAACGCGGCCAGGGCGTCCTCCCAGCGCCGTTCCATGGCCGGGCGCACGGCGGACGCGTCGGCGTTGCCCGCCATGATCGAGACCAGGCCGCCGGGGGCGGCGCACCGGCACAGCTGGTCGAGCACGGGCTCCGGCCGCTCCAGGTAGCCGAGCACGCCGTGGCACAAGACGGCGTCGAAGCGGCGGCCGGCGACCGCCTCTTCGGCGTTCGCGCCGTCGGCGTGCACGAGCGTCACCCGGTCCGGCATCCGCTGCCGGGCCTTGTCGAGCATCGCCGCCGAGGAGTCGAGCAGGGTGACGTCGTAGCCCGCGCGGGCGAGCGGGAACGACTGGTGGCCGGCACCGCCGCCGACGTCGAGCACCGTGGCCGGCGGAGCGGGCAAGTGTTCGAGCAGCTGGCGGTGCATCACGTAGGTGCGCACGCGCCCCTTCACGGACGCGTAGGCACCGTCGGCGAAATCGTCGGCGATCGCGGCCCAGGTGTCCTCGCTCAACGCGCGGGACCTCAGCCTTCGCGGGCCGTCTGCTCCGCGAACACCCGCACCGCCTCGTTGACCGCCGCGCAGCGGGCCGTCCGGACCGCGTCCGACAGCGGCCGCAGTGCCTGGGCGCGCAACGTCGAAGCCGATGCCGACAACGCTCCGCCCGGGTCGTCCGAGGACGCGATGGCCAGGATCGCCGCGATCTCCTCGGCTCGCTGCAGCACCCGCAACGCGCGCCCCGGTGTCCCGGCCGGCCAGTCGACGTCCGGCCGCGAGCGCAGGTGGGCCGACAGCTCCGCGCGCACGCCCGGCCGGTCCGAGGCCACGTCCAGGGTCTGCAATGCCCCCGCGCTGGCCCGGATCGCGTCGGTCAGCCCGTGCTCGGCCTCGCCGAGCGCCACGTACTCCGGCGACGTCAGCGAGTAGACCGTCCAGCGCACCAGGCCTTCGGCGATCGGCTCCGGCACCAGACCGAAGCCGAGCTCGGAGAGCACCAGTGCGTCACCCGCGCGCAACGCCGCCTCGGTGAACGGACCACCGCCGCCGAGGCCGCGGACGTCGCCGGGAACCGGGAGGACCAGCTGGAGGGATTTCGCTCCTTGCGAACGCAGCGCCATCAGCAGCTGGACCGGTGTGGCCGCCCGGTTGAACGCCAGCGGGAGCGCGAAAGCCTCGGCCGCGGCCGCGTCGGCGGCCACGACGTCATGGGCCTCACCCCACGCGAGCAGGGCATCGAGGACATCGTCGGACGCGGCGGCCCCGTTGAGCCACGCGCTCGACCAGACGGCGAAAGTCGCACTGGGACGGCACACGACGCCCTATTTTACCGGTCCGGCGGGCAAGACAGCAGCGCGCCCACGCTGGAGCCGCTCCACGTCGACGCACCGCCGATCCGGCAGTAGCGTCGAGGAGGTGAACGCTGTTCCAGACGCTCTTCCCCGCACCGCCGGGGCCCTGCGCGCGGCCGGGTACGAGCCGCGCCCGATCGCCCGAGAGATCCACGACAACCTGCTGACCGCCCTCAGGAACGGCGAGGACGCCTGGCCCGGCATCGTCGGGTTCTCCCGCACCGTGCTGCCGCAGCTCGAACGCGCGCTGCTGGCCGGCCACGACGTCGTGCTGCTCGGCGAACGCGGCCAGGGCAAAACCCGCCTGCTGCGCACCCTGGCCGGCCTGCTCGACGAATGGACGCCCGTCATCGAGGGCTCCGAGCTGGGCGAACACCCGCTGCAGCCGATCACGCCCGCGTCGATCCGCCGTGCCGCCGAACTCGGCGACGACCTGCCGGTCGCCTGGCGCCACCGCTCCGAGCGCTACACCGAAAAGCTCGCCACGCCGGACACCTCCGTCGGCGACCTGATCGGCGACGTCGACCCGGTGAAGGTGGCCGAAGGCCGCAGCCTCGGCGACCCCGAGACCATCCACTTCGGGCTGGTCCCGCGCGCCCACCGCGGCATCGTCGCCATCAACGAGCTGCCCGACCTCGCCGAGCGCATCCAGGTCGCGCTGCTCAACGTGATGGAGGAGCGGGACATCCAGGTCCGCGGCTACACGCTGCGGCTGCCCCTGGACGTCCTGCTCGTCGCCACCGCGAACCCCGAGGACTACACCAACCGCGGCCGGATCATCACCCCGCTGAAGGACCGCTTCGGCGCCGAGATCCGCACGCACTACCCCCTGGACGTCGAGGCCGAGGTCGCCGTCGTCAAGCAGGAGGCCGACCTCGTCGCCGAAGTCGGCGAGCCGCTGCTGGAGGTGCTCGCCCGGTTCGTCCGGAACCTCCGGGAATCCACGGTGATCGACCAGCGCTCCGGCGTGTCGGCGCGGTTCGCCGTCGCCGCGGCGGAAACCGTGGCGGCCGCGGCCCTGCGGCGTTCGGCGCTGACCGGGGAGGAGCCCGCCGTGGCGCGCCCGGTCGACCTCGACGCCGTGCCGTCGGTGCTGCGCGGCAAGATCGAGTTCGAGCCCGGTGAAGAGGGCCGCGAGATCGAGCACCTCGTGCACCTGCTGCGGATGGCGATCGCGGAGACCGCGCGCGACCGGTTCGCCGGTCTTGACCTGCGGCCGCTGGCCGACGCGGTCGGCGAGGGCCACCTGGTGGCCACCGGCGAGCGCGTGCCGGGCAAGGACGTCCTCGAAGCCCTGCCCGAACTGCCGGTGCTGCACGAGGTCGCCCAGCGCGCCGGCGTCGCCGCCGACGAGCCCGCCGGGCGGATCGCGGCCGCCGTCGAACTCGCCCTCGAGATGCTGTTCCTGTCGCGAAGGCTCGCGAAGGACTCCGACGACGCGACGACCGTCTACGGCCGATGACCGCGGTCCCGCTTCCCGACGGCTACTCCTACGGCCCGTGGCACGACGGGCCGGACCCCCTCGCGCCGCCGGCTGACTTGCGTGACGCGCTCGAGGAGATCGGCCAGGACGTGATGGCCGGCGCCTCGCCGCGGGCCGCGCTGGAGGAGATGCTGCGGCGCGGCACGAACCGCACCGCGGGGCTCGACGAGCTGACCCGGCGCCTGTGGCAGCGCCGGTCGCAGATCCAGCGGCGCAACAACCTCGACGGCACCCTCCAGGAGGTCCAGCGCCTGCTGCAGGAGGCCCTCGACGCCGAGCGCCGCGAGCTGTTCCCGGACCCGGACGACGAGGCCCGCTTCCGGGAAGCCCAGCTCGACGCGCTGCCGCCGGGCACGGCCGCGGCCGTCAACGAGCTCGCGAACTACGACTGGCGCTCCGAACAGGGCCGGGAGAACTACCAGCAGATCCGGGACCTGCTCGGCCAGGAGCTGATGGAGTCCCGGTTCCAGGGCATGAAGCAGGCGCTGCAGAACGCCGGGCCCGAGGACGTCGAGCGGATCAACGAGATGCTGGGCGACCTCAACGACCTCCTCGAAGCGCACGCCCGCGGCGCCGAGGACATCCAGCAGCGCTTCGAAGACTTCATGGGCAAGCACGGCGAGTTCTTCCCGGAGGACCCCCGCACCGTCGAAGAGCTGATCGACGCGCTGGCCGAGCGGTCGGCGGCCGCCCAGCGCATGCTGAACTCGATGTCGGCGGAACAGCGCGCCGAGCTCGCCGAGCTGACCCAGCAGGCCTTCGGCGACCCGCGCCTGGCCCAGCAACTGTCCCGGTTGGACAGTCAGCTGCAGGCGGCGCGGCCGGGCGAGGACTGGACGGGGTCGGCGCGCTTCCGCGGCAACAACCCGCTGGGCATGGGCGAAGGCGCCCAGGCCATGCAGGACCTCGCCGAGCTGGACGCGCTGGCCGAACAGCTCGGCCAGTCCTACCCGGGCGCGCGGCTGGAGGACATCGATCTGGAGGCGCTGGAGCGCCAGCTCGGCAAGGACGCGGGCGTCGACGCCCGCCGGCTGGCCGAACTGGAGCGCGAGCTGCGCCGCCAGGGCTTGTTCGAACGGGCCGCCGACGGCTCGCTCCGGTTGTCCCCCAAGGCGTTGCGGCGCCTCGGCGAGACGGTGCTGTCCGACATCGTGAACGCGCTGCGCGGCAAGACCGGCGAACGCGAGACGGAATCGGCGGGCGCGGCCGGCGAGCGCGAGCCCACCGGCGCGTCCCGGCCGTGGCGGTTCGGGGACATGCAGCCCTGGGACGTGCCGCGGACCATCCGCAACGCCGTCCTGCGCTCGGTCTCGGTGGGCGAGAGGCAGGTGCGCCTCGACGTCGAGGACGTCGAAGTGGTCGAGACCGAGCACCGGTCCCGCGCGGCGGTGGCGCTGCTGGTCGACACGTCGTGGTCGATGGTGTCGGAAGGGCGCTGGCTGCCGATGAAGCGCACGGCGCTCGCGCTGCACCAGCTGATCAGCACCCGCTTCCGCAACGACGCCCTGCAGCTGATCACCTTCGGCCGCTACGCGCAGTCGATGGAGCTGCCGGAGCTGGTCGGCCTGGAGGGCGCCTGGGAGCAGGGCACCAACGCCCACCACGGGCTGCTGCTCGCCGGGCAGCACCTGCGGCGGCACCCGGACGCCCAGCCGGTGGTCCTGATGGTCACCGACGGCGAGCCGACGGCCCACCTGGAACCCGACGGCGAGGCGGTCTTCGACTACCCGCCCCAGCCGCGGACCCTCCACAAGACACTGTCCGAAGTGGACCGGCTGGCCAAGCTGGGCGCCTCGATCTCGGTGTTCCGCCTCGGCGACGACCCGCGGCTGACGTCGTTCGTGGACCTGATCGCGCGCCGGTCGGGTGGCCGGGTGGTCGCCCCGGACCTCGACGGCCTCGGCGCGGCGGTGGTGGGGGACTACTTGCGCACCCGCCGATAGCCGCCGTAGCCGGTCGTGGGTGGTGAGGCGGGTTCTAACCCGCCTCACCACCCACGGCCGCGGTGGGCCCTCCCAGCCGGGCGCGGACGGCGGCGATCACCTTCTCCGTCTGCGCCCGCAACGCGGCGAGTCCCGCCTGCTCGTCGGCCGAGCCGACGTAACCCGCCAAGTCCGCCCGGACTCCCTGCTTCCAGACGGCCGAAACCCGCCGGGTCGCGGTGATGTCCTCGTCGGGGCGTCCCGCGACCAGCACGAGATCCGCGCGCAGGCCCGGCCGGATCCGGCCGCGGTCGGCCAGCCCGAACACGTCCGCGGGACGCGCGGTCGCCGCGGTCAGCGCCGCCGCCGGGGTGAGCCCCGCCGCCACCAGGTGGCCCAGCTCGCGGTGCAGGCTCGCGCCGTGGACCGTGCCCGGGTTGGGCGCGTCCGTGCCGGCCAGGACCAGCACGCCGGCCTCGTGCAGCCGCCGCGCGTTGTCCCGCGCGGCGGCGAAGTCCGGCAGCTGTGGTGGCAGCCACCGCTGCGCCTGCCGTTCGAGGACCGCGCACCACGCCGGGCCCAGCCGGGAGACGAGCGCGGGCTCGTCGAGCAGCGAGCCGCCGGGGAAGCCGTCGGCGATCGACAGCGTCGCGATCACCGCGACCCCGGCCGCGGCGATCGCGTCCACCTGGTGCGCGGACAGCGCGTCGAACGGCACGTGAGCCAGCACGTCCACGCCGGTGCGGAGCAGGTCCACGGCCGCGCGGGCGGTCGACACGTGCGCGGCCACCACCAGGCCGGCCGCGTGCGCGGCCTCGGTCAGCGCGGCGATCGTCGGCACGTCCAGCGACGGCATCGGCATCGGGCCACCCCTGCCGTCGTCGTAGAGGACCTTGAGGTGCGCCGCCCCTTCGGCGATCCGGTCGGCGACGAACCGCTCGGCGTCCCCCGGACCCGTCACGGTGGGGAACGGCGCGTACATCAGGCTCGGGTGCCCGCCCGGCGCGGTGGCCCCGATGCTCGACGACCGCACGTCGGCGCAGTCCGGTCCGGCGGCCAGGGCGTCGGCGACCGTGTCCGGCTTGCTGAACATGTCGAGCACGGTGGTGACGCCGAACGTGAGCGCCTGCCGGGGCGCGCCGGGCAGCAGGTGCACGTGGGCGTCGATCAGCCCGGGCAGCAGGGTGCCGCCGCGGGCGTCGACGTGCTTGTCGCCCGGCCGGAGCAGGGTGGCGTCCCCGATCGCGGTGATGCGGCCGCCCTCCATCCGGACGGCGGTCAGGGCGGTGAGGCGCTCGCCGTCGAAGAGGCGCGCGCCGGTGATGGTCGTGGTCACGAGCATCACGGTAAAAGTTGACACGGTGTGAAGGTCAACTTCTAAGCTGACTTGATGCAGTACTCGATCAGCCAGGTCGCGAAGGCGTCCGGCGTCTCGGCGCGGATGCTCCGCCACTACGACGCGATCGGCCTGCTCACCCCCGCGTCGGTCACGGCGAACGGCTACCGCTGGTACGGCAGGCACGAACTGCTGCGCCTGCAGCGCATCCTGCTGCTGCGGCGGCTCGGGCTCGGCCTGGCCGAGATCGGTGCCGTGCTGGGCGACCAGGTCGACGAGGCGGCCGCGCTGCGCGGGCACCTGGCCCAGCTCGAGCAGGAGCGGCGGCGCCTCGACCGGGTCATCGCGACCGTCGAGGAGACGATCACCGACCTCGGCCACGCCCGGATCGACGATCCGGAGCGCTTCTTCGCCGGGCTGCGCAAGGACGGCGCCGCCATGCGGCAGCAGTACCGCGAGACGTTCGGCGAGGGCGCCGCGGCGGTCTTCGACACCGCCCGGGCCGCCCAGGCCGGACTCACCGCCGCGGACTACGAGCACGCCGCCGCCCGCAGCGCCGCGCTGTTCCGCCGGCTGGCCGCCGTCATGCGCTCCGGCGCCGCGCCGGAGGACCCCGCCGCGCTCGACGCCGTCGCCGAGCACTACGAGTCCGTGAGCCACTTCTGGTCGCCGACCGCCCCGGCCTACGCCGCGATGGGCGAGCTGTACCTGAACGATCCCCGGCAGCGGGAGCTGGCCGAACGGGCCGATCCGGAGCTGCCGTCGTGGCTCGCGCGCGCCATCGGAGCCTACGCGCGAGTGAGGCTCGTCCCACCGCTTGGGAAGGCTTGAACGCCGGGCAATTACAGTCGGGGGTATGCAGACTTGGTCATCGGTCGACGTGCCCCGCATCCCCGGCACCCCCCGCCCGCTGCGGCTCCACGACACGGCCACCGGGCAGATCCGCCCGACCGCGCCCGGCGCCACCGCCCGGATGTACGTCTGCGGCATCACGCCCTACGACGCGACACATCTGGGGCACGCCGCGACGTACCTGGCCTTCGACCTGGTGAACCGCATCTGGCGGGACAACGGGCACGACGTCCACTACGTGCAGAACGTCACGGACATCGACGAGCCGCTGCTGGAGCGGGCGGCGCGTGACAAGGACGACTGGGTCGTGCTGGGCATGCGCGAGACGGCGCTGTTCCGCGAGGACATGACCGCGCTGCGGGTCCTCCCGCCGCGGCAGTTCGTCGGCGCCGTCGAGAGCATCCCGGAGATCGTCGAGGTCATCGCGAAGCTGCTGGCCAACGGCAGCGCCTACCGCGCGGACGACCCGGAGTTCCCCGACGTCTACTTCGACCACGCGGCGACCGGGAGGTTCGGCTACGAGTCGAACTACGACGCCGAAACCATGGCGAAGTTCTTCGCCGAGCGCGGCGGCGACCCCGACCGCGCCGGCAAGCGCCACCCGCTGGACGCGCTGCTGTGGCGCGTGGCCCGCGAAGGCGAGCCGTCGTGGGAGTCCGAGCTCGGCCCGGGCCGTCCGGGCTGGCACATCGAGTGCAGCGCGATCGCGGTCAACCGGCTGGGCCTCGGCTTCGACCTCCAGGGCGGTGGTTCGGACCTGATCTTCCCGCACCACGAGTACAGCGCGGCGCACGCGGAGGCCGTCGCCAAGGACGGCCAGTTCGCCCGCCACTACGTGCACGCGGGGATGATCGGCCTCGACGGCGAGAAGATGTCGAAGTCGCGCGGGAACCTGGTGTTCGTCTCGCGGCTGCGCGCCGACAAGGTCGACCCGGGCGCGATCCGGCTGGCGCTGTTCGCCGGCCACTACCGCGACGACCGCCCCTGGACCGATCAGCTGCTGGCCGACGCCGAAGCCCGGCTCGCGCGCTGGTGGGACGCGGTCTCGCTGCCCACCGGACCGGCGGCCGAGGACACCGTCCGGCGGCTGCGCGACCACCTGTCCGACGACCTCGACACGCCGAAGGCCCTGGCCGCGGTCGACGCGTGGGCGAACGAGGCGCTGCGCCGCGACGGGAACGACCCGACAGCGCCGGGCCTGATCCGCGACGCCGTCGACGCCCTCCTCGGCATCTCCCTCTGACGACCCGAAGGGGGCACTTTCCCCCCTTCGGCCGTATAACGGTCTATACCGCGGCGGGACGGCCGCCGGCCAGCTCCAGGTGGTCGCCGGACCAGTCCCGGCGCAGCCACCGGTCGTGGGAGGCGATGACGACCGCGCCCGGCGCCGTCTCCAGTGCCGCGAACAGTTCTTCCGCCAGAGTCAGCGAAATGTGGTTGGTCGGCTCGTCGAGCAGCAGCACGTCCGGCGGGTCGGCGAGCAGGATCGCCAGGGCCAGCCGCCGCCGCTGGCCGACCGACAGCGCCCCCACCGGCTGCCGCAGGTCCCGGGACGCCAGCAGGCCGAGCCGGCTCAGCGGGGGAGCGTCTTCGCCGAGCGTGTCCCGGTAGACCCGGGCGGCGGTTCGCTCCGGTGAAGCGAACACGACGTCCTGCTCCAGCAGGCCGACCCGGACCCCCTGTCCGAAGTGGACCGTTCCGGCCGCGGGCGCGAGCCGCCCGGCCAGCACCGACAGCAGCGTCGACTTCCCGGCGCCGTTCCCGCCGGTGACGAGCAACCGGGCCGAGCCGCCGACGTCCAGCCGGGGCAGGCTCAGCCGGCCCGGAACCTCCAGTGACCGCACCGAGATCGCCGGGCCGTCGCCGTTCGCGCGGCCGGTGAGGTCCGCCCGGAACCGCAACGGCGCCGGCGGCTTGCGCACCTGGTCGCGTTCCAGCTTCTCCAGGCGCTGCTCGGCGTCCCGCACCCGTCGCGAGATCGTCTTCTGGACGCGGGCGCCCTTGAAGTGGTGGATGAACTTGTCGTTGTCGCGCGGGGCGCGCCCGTAGGCGACGTTCCGGGCTGTGACGGCCACGGTTTCTCGCAGCTCCTTCAGCTCCTCCTGCTCCTCGGCGTAGCGCTGCTCCCAGCGCGCCCGCTCGGCCTTCTTGTGACCGAGGTAATCGGTGTAGCTGCCGCCGTAGCGGACCGCGCCGCCGGCCTGCCGGTCGGCCGCGGCCGGGTCGAGGTCGACGATGTCGGTGCAGACGGCGTCGAGGAAGACCCGGTCGTGCGAGGACAGCACCACGATCCCGGTCAGCTCGGTGAGGTGGCGTTCCAGGAACTCCATCGCCCCGCCGTCGAGGTGGTTGGTCGGCTCGTCGAGCAGCAGCGTTTCCGGCTGCCGGACCAGCAGCGCGGCCAGCCCGAGCCGGGACCGCTGCCCGCCGGAGAGCGTGCCGAGCCGGCGGCCGGGTTCGAGGCCGCCGAGGCCGAGCCCGTCGCAGACGAGCTTGGCGCGGCGGTCGGCGTCCCACAGGTCGTGGGCCTGGGCCCACTCCAGCACCCGGCCGTACTCCTCGAGCGCGGCCGCGTCGTCGGGCCGGTCGGCCATGGCCGCGGTCAGCTCGTCGAGCCGGGCCGTGGCGGCGCGGATCTCGGCGAGCGCGTCGTCGAGCACGTCGGCGAAGGTCGCGTTCATCGGGAACGGCAGTTCCTGCAGCAGGAACCCGACGTCCGGGCCGCGGAGCACCGCACCGGAGCGCGGTTCTTCGAGCCCGGCGAGCAGCCGGAGCAGCGTGGACTTGCCGGTGCCGTTCTCGCCGACCAGGCCGAGCCGCTGGCCGGCCGACGCGGTGAGGGAGACGCCGTCGAGGACGACGCGGGTGCCGTAGCCGAAGACGACGTCCTTGGCCTGCAACGGAAAAACGGGAGACATGTGCGATCACCGAGCCCTGGGGGAAGAAGCGGGATCCCGGCCGGGCGTCGTGGCACGCGGGAGCGTCGGCTCGACCGGGTGCCGCCTCAGGCGGGATGGGCGCAGTTCAGTTCCTCATAGTGGAACCAGGTTAACGCAACAACCGTAGAGTTAGTCAACTCGATATGGCCTGGGTCACATCCGGCAGGTCGCCGGTCGACCGTTCCGCGGCCGCGGTGCCGTCAGTGAGGAATTCGAGCAGGGCCATCAGCTGGCGACGGTCGAAGCGGGCGAGACGTTCGCCGACGAACCGCGCCATCGGCGCGTACAGCTCGGCGAGCTCGGCCATCCGGTCGGGCAGCGGGCGGACGACGAGCCGCCGCCGGTCGGCGGGATCGGGGGCGCGTTCGGCGAGCCGGTGGCGCTCCATCCGGTCGAGCAGCCGGGTGAACGCGCCCGTGCTCATCCCCAGCAGCCGGGCGAGTTCGGAGGGGGAGTCGCTGACGCTGCCGTGGAGCAGGTGCAGGCAGTGCAGCTCGGTCGGGGTGACGCCCATCCGCTCGGCGACCGCCGCGTGGAAGAGCGCGGTCGAGCCCACGAACCGGGGGAGGGCGAGAGCGGCGGCGGTGGCGAGTTCGCGCTGGTCGGGCAACGTCCATCCCAGTTCGGTCACGGCGCAGCCACTGCCTCGTGCAGTCACTGCCCCGCAAACGATAGCGGAACCGCTTGACAAACCCGCAGGCGGGGCAAACCATGAAAGAGAACTTTCGAAATGATTCTTTCAGATAGGGCGACCCATGGCCGAGCTGCCGCCGCGCAAGCGGATCGAAGACGTCGAGCTGCTGCGCGCGCTGGCGCACCCGCTGCGGTCGGCGCTGCTGAACCACTTGACCGCCGTCGGCCCGCGCACCGCCAGCGAGTGCGCCGAAGCGGTCGGCTCGACGGCGTCCAACTGCAGCTGGCACCTGCGCCAGCTCGCGCAGTACGGCCTGGTCGAGCGGGCCGACGCCGAGGACGGCCGCGAACGGCCGTGGCGCGCCCGGCAGGTCGGCCTCGAGCTGGGGGACCTGGCCGAAGACCCGGCCCACCGGGCCGCGCAGCTGGGCGCGGTCGGCGCGACGCTGACCCACGAGCAGGAGCTGACCCAGCGGTACCTCGACTCCCTCGACGACCTCGACCCGCAGTGGCGGGCCGCGACCGGGCTGTCGACCTACGCCCTGCGCGTCACCCCGGCGGAGCTGACCCGGCTGACCGAAGCGATCGACGCGCTGGTCCGCCCGTACATCGGCGCCATCCGGAGCGACGCCCCCGCCGACGCCCGCTCGGTGCACGTCGGCCTCCGCGCGTTCCCGCGTATCGAGCACTCGGGGAAGGCGGAGGAATGAACCAGCTGCTGGGGGTGCCCGGGTTCGCGCGGCTGTGGGTGGCCGCGTTCTTCGGCGAGACGGCCGAGTGGATGCTGCAGGTGGCGTTGCCGGTGTACGTCTTCCAGCGCACCGGCTCCGCCGCGACGACGGCGCTGAGCATCGTGCTCGGCCTGCTGCCCGCGGTGCTGCTGAGCCCGGTGGCCGGGGTCGTCGCCGACCGGTGGGACCGCCGCGCGGTGCTGTTCGGCGTCTGCGTCGGGCTCGCCCTCGTGGCACTCCCGCTGGTGGCCGAGCCCGGCGTCACCGTCGTGTACGCGGTGATGGCCGCCCAGGCGGCGCTGGCGTCGGTGTTCGAACCCGCGCGCAACGCGCTCGTGCCGGAGCTCGTCGGCGTCGCGGACGTGACCGCGGCGAACGGCCTGATGAGCGTCAACGGCAGTGTCGCCCGGCTGGCCGGCGGCTGGGCGGGTGGCGCCCTGCTCGGCTTCGGCGGCCTCGCCGACGTGATGATCGGGTACCTGGCCGTCCTCGCCGTGGCCGCGGCGCTGCTGGCCAAGCCGTTCCACCGGGTCGCCGCTCCGGCGGCGTCGTCCGCGCGGGAGCCGGTGGTGCGGGCTTGGCTCGACGGCCTGCGCGAGCTGACCCGCAACCACCGGCTGCGGCGCACCGGGCTCGCGCTGGTGTTCACGTCGCTGGCCCAGGGCATGTTCCTGGTGCTGTTCGTGGTCTACGTCCTCGACGTGCTCGGCGGCAGCGAAGCCGACGCGGGCCTGCTGCGCGGGGTGCAGGCGATCGGTGGCCTGGTGGCCGGGTTCGCCGTCGCCACCGTGGCGCGGCGGGTCGCGCCGGCCGCGCTGCTCGGCTGGGGCTCGGTGGTGCTGGGCCTGCTGTCGGCGGTGATCTGGAACCTCTCTCTCGTCACGACGGCGCTGGGGCTGTACGTCGGGCTGTTCGCCCTGGCCGGCGCCCCGGGCGTGGTGGTCGGCGCCGGAGTGCTGTCGGAGATCCAGAGCGCGGTCGCGCCCGAGCGCGCCGGGCGGGTGCTGAGCACGACGTTCGCCGCCGTGGCCACCTTCACCACGGCCGGCGCGCTGCTGGCGGGCGCGCTCGTCGCGATGACCGGGCCCGCTGTGCTGCTGAACGTCCAGGCCGGCGTCTACGTGCTCGCCGGGCTGCTGATGCTGCTCCCGCGCCGCGGGTGGACCCGGCAGTCGGTGTGGAGGTACCGGGCGGCGCCGTCGCTGAAGTCGTAGAGCGCCACCGTCCGGGTGTCCTCCAGGGGATCCGCCGACGGCATCAGGAAGTGCGTCGGGCTGACCGGGAGCAGTTCGTACCGCACGCGACCGGGCTTCCCGAGGAACTCCGCGTGCATCGGGTCGAGGTCCAGTGTCAGGTGCAGGGCGCCGCCCTCGGCGGACACCTCGTACCGGGTGCCGGGCCGCTCGTACACGCCCTCGTACCGCGACAGGTCGAGGTTCAGCGCCGGGTCCGGCTCCGGCAGGTCCGGCACGGGGCCCAGGATCTCGCGGAACACCTTGCGCGCGAAGCTTTCCCGTGGGCCGCCGTTCGTCAGCACGACGACGGCGGCGTTCCGGTCCGGCAGGATCCGCAGCCGGGCGTTCTGGCCGATCGTGCTGCCGTCGGTGGCGTACACGGTCTCGCCGTGCCAGTCGCAGACGATCAGGCCGAGCGCCCACTCCGGCCCGAACAGGTAGGGATCGGGGACCGGCACCCGCGACCGCATCATCTCCCGGACGCCCGCGGCCGACACGATCCGCGTGCCGTCCGGCGCGATCCCCGCGTTGAGCAGCACGTGCGCCAGTGCGAGCACGTCACGGACGGTCGACGTGAGGCCGCCGCCGGCGCCGAACGCCCGGGGCAGGTGGTCCACCGGCGTGACGATCGGGCCTTCGGCCGGAGACCGGAGCAGATGGCCGGTCGCGGCCCGCGCCGGATCCACCCGCTCGCGGCGGCTGTTCGTGCTCTTCAGGCCCAGGGGAGTGAAGAGCTGGTCCTGCATGATGTCGTCCCAGGGCTTGGCGTCGAGGACCTCCATGACCCGCGCGAGGATCGCGTAGCCCAGCGCCGCGCTGTAGCCGTGGGTGTGGCCCAGCGGGAACACCTGGGGCGCGCCGGCGATGTTTTCGACCATGCGCTCGTGGACGTCGTCGCCCTCGCCGGGGTCGCCGAAGGCTTCTTCGATGCCGTTGGTGTGGTTGAGCAGGTGCCGCGCGGTGACCTTCGCGGTCGTCTCCGGATCGGCCACCGCGAACTCCGGCAGGTACGTCCGGATCGGCGCGTCGAGGTCCGCCGTCCCCTCGTCGACGAACTGCAGGAAGGCCAGCGCGGTCCACGTCTTCGTCAGCGAACCGCACTGGTAGACCGTGTCCGTCGTCGCCGGCTCGGCGGTTTCGACGTTCTTGACGCCGACGGCGAACTCGGTGATCTCGCCGTCGCGCAGGACGCCGACCGCGGCGCTCGGGATGCTGTACTCGGCCGCCAGCGCCGACACCCGGTCCCGGACCGTCATCGGGCGAGCCCGACCGCGTTCGCGGCGTCCGCTTCGAAGTACTCCGTCGTGGCGTGCGCCCCGGCGTGGGTCTCGAAGAACGCCCGGACCTCCTCGACGGAGTCGTGGGCGAGGACGTTGACCGCCCGGGTGCCGTCCTGGCTCGCGACCGCCAGCTTCCACGAGGCGCCCGCGGGCAGCCGGCCGTGGGCCTTCTTCAAGCCGTTCCAGAACCGGCCTTCGTCCGAGACGGCCGAGATGGCCAACACGTGTTTCTTCTCTTTCCGCATACGGAAAAGCTATGGCGCGTTTTCGGCCGCCTCAACGGAGATCACGACATAATCCCTGGTGGAATGGCAGATCATTGCACCGAGACTGCCGATGAACGCAACGGGTCGTTGCGCTGGAGTGACGATGAACGCACGCAGGCTCAGCCTGGACGACCGCCGCCGCATCGCGGGATGGCTCGTGAGCGGGCTCGGGTACGCCGAGATCGGGCGGCGGCTCGGCCGGCCGACGTCCACGATCAGCCGGGAGGTGGCCCGCAACAGCGCGGCCGGCGAGTACCGGCCCGGCCACGCGCAGGAAGCCGCCGCCCACCGCGCCCGCCGTCGCCGGCCGCCCCGGCCCGGCGGCGAACCGGCGGAGGCGGTGCGCGGGTTCGTCGACGAGTTCGCGGCCCTGCTGGCCGCCACCGGCCTCCCGCGGATGACCGCCCGGGTGTTCACCTGCCTGCTCACCGCCGAGACCGGCTTGACCTCGGCCGACCTGGTCCGGCTGCTGCGGGTCAGCCCGGCGTCGGTGTCCAAGTCCATCGGTGCCCTCGAAGCGATGGAGCTGGTCGCGCGCGGGCCGGACCCCGGTGGACGGCGCGAGCGCTACCGGATCGACGACGACGTCTGGCTCCGGGCGTGGCAGGCCGACACCGGCGCCCACGGCCGGCTGGCCGACGCCGCGCGGGAGGGCAGCGAGCGCTTCGGCCCGCACACGACCGCGGGCGCCCGGCTCGCCCGGATGGCACGGTTCTTCGGACGGCTCAGCGAGCAGATGGGCGGCAGCACCGTCGCGGAGACCACCGGGGACGACGCCCTGACCGTGGTCGCCGCCCTCGTGCACGCCGGACGGCCGGTGCCCGTGGCCGAGCTGGCCACCGCGCTCGGCTGGCCCCCCGACCGGCTGGAGGCGGCCTTGGCCGCGCTCCGGCACCGCCCGGCCATCGCCGATCCCCTCGAACTGCGCGGCTCCGGGACGGTCACCGCCACGGCGCGATCCGATCGCCTGAGCCCGGCTCACCGCGAAGGGATCCGCAGGTTTGGCGTAGGTTCTCCGGCCACGGTGGTTACGGTGGAGGGGTGCCGCACCTCTTCGCCACCAGCGACCTCCACGTGACCCACGAGGGCAACGGCCCGATCCTCGACTCGGTCGTCCCGGAAACCCCCGAAGACTGGCTGCTCGTCGCCGGCGACGTCGCCGAGCTGGCCGAAGCCACCATCGGGACGTTGAAGACCCTGCGCAGCCGGTTCGCGAAGGTCGTCTGGGTACCGGGCAACCACGAGCTGTGGACGACGAAGAACGACGAGTGCCAGCTGCGCGGCCAGGCCCGCTACGAGCACCTGGTCGAGCGGTGCCGCGAAATCGACGTCCTGACCCCGGAAGACGAGTTCCCGGTCTGGCGGCACGGCTCGCGGCCGCTGACGATCGCGCCGCTGTTCCTGCTCTACGACTACAGCTGGCGGACCCCGGACGCGGAGGGCGAGTCGCTGGAGGAGGCCCTGCGGCAGGCCCGCGAGGCCGGGGTGGTCTGCACGGACGAGTACTTCCTGTACCCCGACCCGTACCCCAGCCGCCAGGCGTGGTGCGAGGCCCGGCTGAAGATCAGCACCGAGCGCCTCGACGCCATCCCCGAGGACCACGGCACGATCCTGATGTCGCACTGGCCGCTGCACCGGCACCCGACGGCGCCGCTGTACTGGCCGGAGTTCGCGCTCTGGTGCGGCACGACGAAGACCGAGGACTGGCACGTCCGCTACCGCGCGGAGATCGCCGTCTACGGGCACCTGCACATCCCGCGCAGCACCGAGGCCGACGGCGTCCGGTTCGAGGAGGTCTCGCTGGGTTATCCGCGCGAGTGGCGGAAGCGGGCGCGAGGTGCGGTGCCGATGCGCAGGATCCTGTGGCCCTCTTGAGGGGCGCCGGTGAGCAGTCTGCCGCGGCCGGTCGTGAGTGGGAAACAGTGTTCTGACCCTGTTCCCCCCCCACGACTCCGGCGGTACCCGGGCGTCATGATTCCGCGCGCCGCCGCTCCCTGAGCGCGCGCACGCGGCCTCGGCTGGCGCAGGCGGGGGCGGGACACCACCGCCGCCGGCCGCCCGGATCGGCGAACACCCCGCGGCAGTCCTGCTCGGGGCAGGCCCGCAGGTCCGCCCGCAGCGGCCCGGTGAGCCAGTCCGCGGCTTGGTGCGCCAGCCGCCCGAGCGCGTCGGCGGTGGTCGCGGGAGCGCTGCGGTGCAGGCGGTCGAGGGCGGCGAGGTGGACCGGCTCGGTCTTGAGGAACGCCGTCAGCGGGGTCACCTGGTCGGCTCGCGGCGCAAGCCCGTCGACCGCGCCCAGCGCGAGTTCGCGCAGGCTCTCGCGGAGTTCGCGGGCCGCGCGCAGGTCGGCGTCCGTGACCGGGGCGAGCGGCGTCAGCTCGCAGGCGGCCAGCCAGTCGCGCAGCCGGTCCACGGTGGGCAGGCGCTCGACCGGCTGGGCACCGAAGTGGCGGCCGCGGGTGGCCAGCAGGTTCAGCCAGGGTGCGCCCATGTCGAGGCGGAAGTCTTCGGACACCTCGCCATCGTAACGGCTTAGGCGTTACACTCGGGGTCGTGACTGGGGAACCCAAGGTCCGGACGGTGCTGGGCGACATCGATCCGGCTGAACTCGGCGTGACGAACGCGCACGACCACCTCTTCTTCGCCTCGAAACTTCTGCCCGGCCAGGAGCTGGACGACCCGGCCGAGGCCGCCCACACGCTGCTCGAGTTCAAGTCGCGGGGCGGCGCGGCACTCGTCCAGTGGACGCCGTACGGCCTGACCCGGCGCACGCGCGAGCTCGCCTGGATGTCGGAGGAGGTCGGGGTGCACCTGGTCGCGGCCACCGGCCTGCACCGCGCGGAGCACTACGCCCCGGTCATCCTCGGCCGGGTCATCGACGATCCGGTCCGGGAGTTCGTCGCCGACCTGACCGAGGGGACGCAGCCCGCCGACCTGCCCGACGAGCCGCGGACCGGCCCGCGGGCCGGGCTGGTCAAGGTGGCCGGCGCCTTCCACACGATCGACTCGCACGCCCGGCTGACCATGACCGCCGCGGCGGTCGCCCACGAGGAGACCGGCGCGCCGATCGCGGTGCACCTCGAACTCGGCACGGCGGCCCTGGAGGTGGCCGAACTGCTCTGCGGCAAGCTGGACGTCCCCCCGGACAAGGTGATCCTCGGGCACCTGAACCGGAACCCGGACCCGCGGCTGCAGCGGGAGATCGCCGAGACCGGCGTGTTCCTGGGCTTCGACGGCCCTTCGCGGGCCAACCACGCCACCGACCCGCAGCTCTTCGACGGCCTCGAGGCGCTCGTCGAGGCCGGGCACGGCGGGCAGATCCTGCTCGGCGGCGACACGACCACCGCGGCCGCCCGCAACCAGCCGGGCGCGGCCTACCTGCTCACCACCCTGGCGCCGCGGCTGGCCAAGCAGCTCGGCGGCGACGTCGTCACGGCCATGCTGGTGGCGAACCCCGCGCGGGCGTTCGCCACCAGCTGGCGCAAGTGAGTCACCGCAGGCCGAAGCCTTCCTGCCCGCCGCCGCGGCCGCGGCGGCGCAGGTAGCGCTCGAACTCGGCGGCGATCTTGTCGCCGCTGACGTCCTGCTCGGCGACCTCGCTCTGGGCGTCGCCGCGCTCTTCGAGGCTGCGGACGTACTCGCTGATCTCTTCGTCCTCGTCGGCCATCTCGCTGACCGTGCGCTGCCACTCCTCGGACTGCTCGGGCAGCGCGCCCAGCGGGATCTCGACGTCGAGGATGTCCTCCAGCTTGTGCAGCAGCGCCAGCGTCGCCTTCGGGGACGGCGGGTGCGACACGTAGTGCGGCACCGCGGCCCAGATCGACACCGCCGGGATGCCCGCCTGCACGCAGTAGTCCTGGAGGATGCCGACGATGCCGCTCGGGCCCTGGTAGTTGTTCAGGTCGAGGCCGTAGAGCGACGCGGTGTCCTTGTCGTACGCCGTTCCGGTGACCGGGACGGGCCGGGTGTGCGCGGTGTCGGCGAGCAGGGCCCCCAGCGTCACCACCGTCGCGACGTCGAGCTGCTGGATGTGTTCCAGCAGCTCCGCGCAGAACGCGCGCCACCGCATGTTGGGCTCGGGGCCCTGGACGAGGACCACGTCGCGGTCGAAGCCGTCGGGGCGGCACACCGACAGCCGCGTCGTCGGCCAGTCCACCCGTCGAGTGACGCCGTCCACCATCCGGACGGTCGGGCGGCTGACCTGGAAGTCGTAGTAGTCGTCGGGCTCCAGTTCCGCCAGCGGGGTGGCGTCCCAGTTCAGCTGCAGGTGCTCGACCGCCCGGCTGGCCGCGTCACCTGCGTCGTTCCAGCCTTCGAAGGCGACGACCATCAACGGTCGGGTGGGTTCGGGGCGGCCGCCGGGCGGCCGCGGGGTCTCGTCGACGGGCTCACTCACCGGACCAGCCTACGACCACCGGCCTTACCCTGTTCAGCATGTCCGACCGCCTGTCGTCACCGTTCCTCGATGCCCTTCGCACGCGCGTCCTGGTCGCCGACGGGGCGATGGGCACCGCGCTGCAGGCCCACGACCTGAGCCTGGACGACTTCGGCGGGCTCGAAGGCTGCAACGAGATCCTCAACGTGACCCGGCCGGACGTGGTCCGCTCGGTGCACCGCGGGTACCTGGAGGCGGGCGCGGACGCCGTCGAGACGAACACTTTCGGGGCCAATTTCGCCAACTTCGCCGAGTACGACATCACCGGGCGGATCTTCGAGCTCGCCGAGGCCGGGGCCCGGCTGGCGCGCGAGACGGCCGACGAGTTCTCGACGCCGGACCGGCCCCGGTTCGTGCTGGGCTCGGTCGGGCCCGGCACGAAGCTCCCGACGCTCGGCCACGCCCCGTTCACCACGCTGCGTGACGCCTACCGCGAGGAAGTCCGCGGCTTGCTGGCCGGCGGCGCCGACGCGGTGATCGTCGAAACCACCCAGGACATCCTCCAGACCAAGGCGTCGATCATCGGCGCCAAACGGGCGATGGCCGCCGAAGGGCGGCACGTCCCGATCCTCGCTTCGATCACCGTCGAAACGACCGGCACCATGCTGCTCGGCACCGAGGTCGGCGCCGCGCTGGCCGCGCTCGAACCGCTCGGCATCGACGTCATCGGCCTCAACTGCGCCACCGGCCCGGCCGAGATGAGCGAGCACCTGCGGCAGCTGGCCAAGCACGCCCGGGTGCCGCTGTCGGTGATGCCGAACGCCGGCCTGCCCGAGCTCGGCCCGGACGGCGCGGTCTACCCGCTCGGTCCGGAAGCCCTGGTCGAGGCGCTGACCGGGTTCGTCCGCGAGTTCGGCGTCGGCCTGGTCGGCGGCTGCTGCGGCACCACCGACGAGCACATCCGGCAGCTCGCCGCGGCCGTCGCGGACACGTCTCCGGTGCCCCGGCGGCCGCGGCCCGAGCCGGGCGTGTCCTCGCTCTACCAGGCGGTGCCCTTCAAACAGGACGCCAGCGTGCTGATGATCGGCGAGCGGACCAACGCCAACGGCTCGAAGGCCTTCCGCACCGCGATGCTCGAAGGCCGCTGGGACGACTGCGTCGAGATCGCCCGCGAACAGACCCGCGACGGTGCCCACCTGCTGGACTTGTGCGTCGACTACGTCGGCCGCGACGGCACCGCGGACATGGCCGAGCTGGCCGGGCGCCTGGCCACCGCGTCCACCCTGCCGATCATGCTCGACTCGACCGAGGTCCCCGTGCTGCGCGCGGGCCTCGAACGCCTCGGCGGCCGGTGCGCGGTCAACTCCGTCAACTACGAGGACGGCGACGGCCCGGAATCCCGGTTCACCCAGGTCATGGACCTGGTCAGCGAGTACGGCGCCGCCGTCGTCGCCTTGACCATCGACGAGGAAGGCCAGGCCCGGACCGCGCAGAAGAAGGCCGACATCGCGACCCGGCTCATCGAGGACATCACCGGGAACTGGGGCCTGCGCACCTCCGACGTCATCATCGACGCGCTGACCTTCACCATCGCCACCGGCCAGGAGGAATCCCGCCGCGACGGCATCGAGACGATCGAGGCCATCCGCGAGATCAAGCGCCGCCACCCCGAGGTGCAGACCACGCTCGGCCTGTCGAACATCTCCTTCGGTCTCAACCCGGCCGCCCGGCAGGTCCTCAACTCGGTGTTCCTGCACGAGTGCGTCCAGGCCGGGCTCGACACCGCCATCGTGCACGCGTCGAAGATCCTGCCGATGGCCCGCATCCCGGACGACCAGCGCGCGGTCGCCCTCGACCTCGTCTACGACCGCCGTCGCGAAGGCTACGACCCGCTGCAGGAGCTGATGGCCCTGTTCGAAGGGGGCAGCGCGGCGTCGTCGAAGGCGTCGCGGGCCGAGGAGCTGGCCGCGCTGCCGCTGTTCGAACGGCTCGAACGCCGGATCGTCGACGGCGAACGGGGCGGCCTCGCCGACGACCTCGACGCGGCCCTGGAGCAGCGCCCCGCCCTGCAGATCATCAACGACACGCTGCTGTCGGGCATGAAGACCGTCGGCGAGCTGTTCGGGTCCGGGCAGATGCAGCTGCCGTTCGTGCTGCAGTCCGCCGAGGTGATGAAGGCCGCGGTCGCCCACCTCGAGCCGCACATGGAAAAGGACGACGACTCGGGCAAGGGCCGGATCGTGCTGGCCACCGTGCGCGGCGACGTGCACGACATCGGCAAGAACCTCGTCGACATCATCCTGTCCAACAACGGCTACGAAGTCGTCAACCTCGGCATCAAGCAGCCGATCACGACCATCCTCGACGCCGCCGAGGAACACGGCGCCGACGCGATCGGGATGTCCGGGCTGCTGGTGAAGTCCACGGTGATCATGAAGGAGAACCTCCAGGAGATGAACTCCCGGGGCGTCTCGGCGCGCTGGCCGGTGCTGCTCGGCGGCGCGGCGCTCACCCGGTCCTATGTGGAGAACGACCTGACCGAGCTGTACCTCGGCGACGTGCGCTACGCGCGGGACGCGTTCGAGGGCCTGCGGCTGATGGACGCGATCATGGCCGCCAAGCGCGGCGAGTCGCCGCTCGTGGACGCCGACGCGGAGAAAAAGCGTCAGGAGCGCAAGGAACGCCGCGAACGCTCGCTGCGGATCGCCGAAGCGCGCAAAGCCCGCAAGGCCGAGGACGAAGGGCCGCTGCCGGCACGGTCGGACGTCGCCACCGACGTGCCGCTGCCGAGCCCGCCGTTCTGGGGCTCCCGGGTGGTCAAGGGCGTCGCGCTCGCCGACTACGCCGCGATGCTCGACGAGCGGGCGACGTTCATGGGGCAGTGGGGGCTCAAGGGCGCCCGCGGCGGCGCCGGGCCGACGTACGAGGAACTGGTCGAGACCGAAGGACGCCCGCGGCTGCGGTACTGGCTCGACCGGCTGACCGCGGACGGGATCCTGGCCCACGCGGCCGTCGTCTACGGCTACTTCCCGTGCTACGCCGAAGGTGACGACCTGGTCGTGCTGACCGCGCCCGAACCGGACGCACCCGAGCGGCTGCGCTTCACCTTCCCGCGCCAGCGCCGGGACCGGCGGCTGTGCCTGGCCGACTTCTACCGGCCGCGCGAAGCGGGCGAGGTGGACGTCGTCCCGTTCACGATCGCGACCATGGGCCAGCCGATCGCGGACTACGCGAACGAGCTGTTCGCGGCCAACGCCTACCGCGACTACCTCGAGGTGCACGGCCTCGGCGTGCAGCTCACCGAGGCGCTGGCCGAGTACTGGCACTGCCGCATCCGGCAGGAGCTGACCTTCCCCGGCGGTGTGGCGGTCGCCTCAGAGGACCCCGACGACGTCGAGGACTTCTTCAAGCTCGGCTACCGTGGAGCCAGGTTCTCCCTGGGCTATGGCGCCTGTCCCGACCTCGAAGACCGGGCGAAGATCGTCGCCCTCCTCGAACCGGGCCGGATCGGGGTCAAGCTGTCCGAGGAGTACCAGCTGCACCCCGAGCAGTCGACCGACGCGATCGTCTGCCACCACCCGGAAGCCAAGTACTTCAACACCTGAGGAGCCTCCACTGTGGACCGTATCGACGCCGTGTTGTGGGACATGGACGGCACGCTCGTCGATTCCGAGAAGCTGTGGGACGTCGCCCTCTACGAGACGGCGGAATGGCTCGGCGGCAAGCTTTCCGAGGAACAGCGGATGACCCTCGTCGGGTCCAACATGGACGACACCTCGGCGTACCTGCTCGAAGTGGTCGGCCTCCCAGTCACCCCCGAGGCGATCGCCTCGACGGGGGAGGAGATCCGCCGTCGCACGGCCGGGCTGTTCGACGACGAACTGCCGTGGCGCCCGGGCGCGCGCGAGGCGCTGACGGCGGTGCGCGAAGCGGGCCTGCGCTCGGCGCTGGTCACCTCGACCGAACGTGACCTGACCGAGCTCGCGCTGAACACGATCGGCCGGGACTTCTTCGACGTCACCGTGTGCGGCGACGAGGTCGAAGGTCTGAACAAGCCCCTCCCGCGCCCGTACCTCAAGGCGGCCGAGCTCCTCGGGGTCGACCCGGCGCGCTGTGTCGCGGTGGAGGACTCGCCGCCGGGCACCGCGTCCGCCGTCGCGGCGGGCTGCACCGTGCTGGTGATCCCGAACGACGTCCCGGTCGAGGCGGGGGAGCGGCGGGTGTTCCGCGAATCCTTGGTGGGCATCGACGTGCCGGCGCTGGCGGCCCTGCTCGGCTGATCACCACCATGTCGCATTTCCGCTAGCCCCGGGTCCCCGGCGTCCGCGATGCTGACGGGGTGCATGAGGACTTCGAACGGTGCGTGCGGGCCGTGCAGGCGAAGGACGCCCGGTTCGACGGGTGGTTCTACACGGCCGTCCTGACGACGAAGATCTACTGCCGGCCCAGCTGCCCGGTGGTGCCGCCCAAGCCGCGGAACATGAGCTTCTACCCGAGCGCGGCGGCCGCCCAGCAGGCCGGGTTCCGGGCGTGCAAGCGGTGCCGTCCCGACGCGAGCCCGGGTTCGCCGCTGTGGAACGAGCGCGCCGACCTGGTGGCGCGGGCGATGCGGCTGATCGCCGACGGCGTCGTCGACACCGAAGGCGTCCGCGGCCTCGCCGCCCGGCTCGGCTACAGCGTCCGGCAGGTCGAACGCCAGGTGTTCGCCGAACTCGGCGCCGGCCCCCTGTCCCTGGCCCGCGCCCAGCGCGCGCAGACCGCGCGGACGCTGATCGAGACGACCGCGCTGCCGATGACCGAGCTGGCCCTGGCCGCCGGGTTCGGCAGCATCCGGACGTTCAACGACACCGTCCGCGAGGTGTTCGCCCTCTCGCCGACCCAGCTGCGGCAACGGGCGAAGGGCAGGCCGGCGGCGGCCGGCGCGCTGGTCCTGCGGCTGCCCTACCGGAAGCCGTTGTGCCCCGACAACCTCTTCGGGCACCTCGTGGCCACCGGCGTGCCGGGGGTGGAGGAGTGGCGGGACGGCGCCTACCGCCGGACGCTGCGGCTGCCGCACGGCCACGGCGTCGTCGCGCTGAAACCGGAGGACGGCCACATCGCCTGCCGGCTCACCCTGGCCGACCTCCGGGACCTGCCCGCCGCCACCAGCCGGTGCCGTCGCCTGCTGGACCTCGACGCCGACCCGGTCGCCGTCGACGACCAGCTCGCCACCGACCCGCTGCTCGCCCCGCTCGTCGCGGCCGCGCCCGGCCGCCGCGTCCCGCGCACGGTCGACGGGGCCGAGTTCGCCGTCCGCGCCGTGCTGGGGCAGCAGGTCTCGACGGCGGCGGCGCGGACCCACGCGGCCCGGCTCGTCGTCGCGCACGGCGAACCGGTCGAAGACCCCGAAGGCGGCCTGACGCACCTGTTCCCGTCACCGGCGGCGCTGGCTTCGCTGGACCCGGAGACCCTGGCCATGCCGCGCAGCCGCCGTCGCACGCTGCTCGCGCTGGTGACGGCGCTGACCGACGGCCTGGACCTCAGCGCGGGCAGCGACTGGGAGGCGGCGCGGGCCGCTCTGAGCGCGTTGCCCGGCTTCGGGCCGTGGACGGTCGAGAGCATCGCCATGCGCGCGCTGGGCGACCCGGACGCCTTCCTCCCGACCGACCTCGGCATCAAGTACGCGGCGGAAACCCTGGGCCTCGGCGGCCAGGCCGCCGTCGTCGCCCGTTCCGCGGCCTGGCGCCCCTGGCGCGCCTACGCCACCCAGCACCTGTGGGCCACCGGTGACCACGCGATCAACCGGATGCCCGCGGCATGAACCAGACAGGAGTCCCGATGCGCACCCACGCCGTCGTCGACAGCCCGTGCGGCCCGTTGACGCTGGTCGCCGAGGGGGCCGCGCTCTGCGGCCTCTACATGGTCGACCAGCGCCACCGCCCGGACGAGCTGACCTTCGGCTCGCACGACCCGGGCGCGGAGATCTTCGACCGCGCCGAAACCGAGCTGAAGGAGTACTTCGCCGGGCAGCGCCACGAGTTCGAAGTGCCGCTGGCCTTCGTGGGCACGCCGTTCCAGCAGGCGGTCTGGGCCCAGCTCCGTAAGATCCCGTACGGCACGACGATCTCCTACGGCCAGCTCGCCGACCGGCTGGGCAACCCGGCGGCGTCGCGGGCGGTGGGCCTGGCCAACGGCAAGAACCCGATCGGCATCATCGTCCCCTGCCACCGGGTGGTCGGCTCCACCGGCTCCCTCACCGGCTACGGCGGCGGCCTCGAGCGCAAGCGGTACCTGCTGGACTTCGAGCAGGGCGCGCTGTTCTGAGACATGACGGGGAATCGGGTGGGCCAGGGAACTGCCACCACTCCGGGCTCCGGCGCCGGGGTGTCCGGAATCGGGCAACGCCGAGCCCTCGCGGGCAATCCGGCGCGCGGCCGACCGGTGCCCGGCGGCCGAAGTGCCCGGCGGCGGACCCGTTGCAGCCCGGCGGCGGAACGCCAAAGCCCGGGCCCGGCGGAGATCCCCGGCGAACGGCGCCCAAGACCGGCTCCTGGCGACCGGCGCTCGGCGAGCTCGCGCCGCCCGCGGCGGCGATCGGCGCCGGTCGCTCCCGAGCCATGCCGCAGGCGGCCCGGGTTCGGCTCATCAGCCGCCGGCGGCAACCTTGCCGCCCTCTCGTCCGGCCGGATCCCAGTTCGTGGGAAGCCGCGTCCACGGCCGTGTGAGATGGGATGCATCCGCGGCGGGGCGAAGCGGCGTCGGGGGTTGCGGGATGGAAGGATTCCGGACCGTGAAGACCTTCGATGAGCTGTTCGCGGAGCTTGCCGAGCGCGCGCGTACCCGTCCCGACGGGTCCGGCACCGTCGCCGCCCTGGATGCCGGGGTGCACGCCCAGGGTAAGAAGGTGCTGGAGGAAGCCGGCGAGGTGTGGATCGCCGCCGAGCACGAGTCCGACGAGCGCCTCGCCGAGGAGATCTCCCAGCTGCTGTACCGGGTGCAGGTGCTGATGCTCGGCCGTGGCCTGTCGACCGAGGACGTCTACCGCTACCTGTGACGGGTCGCTCGAAGAACGAGGAGAAAGCAATGCTGCGTGTTGCCGTGCCGAACAAGGGAGCCCTCGCCGCCGCGGCGACGGAGATGCTCGGCGAGGCGGGCTACCGCAAGCGGCATGAGCAGCGCGACCTGACCGTGCTCGACCCGGTGAACGAGGTCGAGTTCTTCTTCCTGCGCCCCAAGGACATCGCGATCTACGTCGGCTCCGGCGAGCTCGACCTCGGCATCACCGGCCGCGACCTCGCGCTCGACTCCGGCGCCCCGGTCGAGGAGGTCCAGGCACTGGGCTTCGGCGGCTCGACGTTCCGCTACGCCGCCCCGGCGGGCCGGGAGTGGAAGCCGGCGGACCTGCACGGCAAGCGGCTCGCGACGTCCTACCCGCGGCTGGTCCGCGACGACCTCGCCCGCCACGGCGTCGAGGCCGAGGTGATCCGCCTCGACGGCGCGGTGGAGATCTCGATCCAGCTCGGCGTGGCGGACGCGATCGCCGACGTCGTCGAGTCGGGCCGGTCGCTGCGCCAGCACAACCTGGTGGCCTTCGGCGACCCGATCTGCGTGTCGGAAGCGGTGCTGCTGCAGCGCCGGGGCACCGAGCAGAGCAAGGCGAAGTCGCAGCTGGCCGCGCGCCTGCGCGGGGTCGTGTTCGCGCAGCAGTACATGATGCTGGACTACGACTGCCCGCGGACGCTGGTGGAGCGCGCGATCGCGATCACGCCGGGCCTGGAGTCGCCGACGGTCGCCCCGCTCGCCCACGAAGACTGGGTGGCCGTGCGCGCCATGGTGTCGCGCAAGAAGGTCAACCAGATCATGGACGAACTGGCCGAGGTCGGCGCCAAGGCGATCCTGGCCTCCGACATCCGCTCCTGCCGCCTCTGACCGCGCACCCGTCGTGAGTGGCAAGGCGGGTCAGCACCCGCTGTGCTGTCTCAGGACCTCACGGACAGATGTGTCTCAGGACTTTCTGGACAGTGTGTGGTTGGTGAGGCGTTGGTAGCGTACCGAGCGGTCTAGCGTGAGCTGGCGGGTGACGGTGTCGCCGATCATGACGGTGACGCGGTCGCCTTGCCAGTAGACGCTGGCGGTGCGGCCGGCCCAGGTGCGTCCCAGGACGATGGAACAGCCGGAGAACGCGATCACGCCGGTGGCCGAGACCGGTCGGGTGGTCACGCCGCTGGGCCGGTGTGGGCCGGTGGCGGGGATGGCGTTCGGTCGGGCGTCGTAGCGCTGCTGGGGTGTGTCGCCGTTGAGGCTTTGGTGGCGGCGGTGGTTGTAGATCTGTCGGTACTCATCGAGCAGGTCCTGCAGTTCGGTGAGGGTGCTGGCGGGTGGGCGGGCGGCGAGCCATTTCTGCAGGGTCTGGTGGGCGCGTTCGTTCTTCCCGCAGGTCTGGGGGTGGTGCGGGGTGGCAGCGATGGTGGTGACCCCGAGCGCGGCGAGCCGGCGTTCCAGTTCGACCATCCACCCGCGGTGGCGGCCGGTGAAGGCCAGGCCGTTGTCGGACAAGATTCTGACCGGCAGGCCGTAGCCGGCGAACGCTCGTTGCAGGGCGGCCCAGGTGCCGGCGGTGGTTTCACCGGCTGCGGCGTAGGTGCCGACGTCGAGGCGGGAGTGGTCGTCCAGGATCTGGATGATGCAGACGGTGGTGCCGTCGGCGAGGTGGTGTTCCATGCCGTCGATCTGCCAGCAGCCGTTGGGGTCGGCGTAGCTGAACCGCCGCCGGGTCCTGGGGCGTTTGCGTGGCTGGGCCACGATCTGGCCTCGTTCGCGCAGGATCCGGTAGATCGACACCCGGGAGGGCAGGGGGTGGAACCCGGCGTCCTGCAGCCGCCAGCGGATCGAGATCGGCCCGTTGTCCAAGCCTGCCTCGGCCAGCTGCTTGCGGGCCCGCAGCACCGCCTCGACCACCTCCAGCGCGAGCGCGGTGGGGTGATGGTGCGGGGCGGTGCTGCGGCGGGTGAACCCGTCGGCGCCCTCGGCCCGGAACCGGGTCACATACCGGTAGAAGGTGTCCCGGGACAGTCCGTGCTCGCGGCAGAACACCGCGACGTTGATCTTCTCCCCGCCCGCGGCCCGAGCGACCGCGGCGACGAACTGAGGATCCATCGCAAACCCTGCTCTGCCCATCGCCGCATGATCGGTACAACCCACCCGATCACGACACCGACAGGCCGGTCAGTGTCCGTGAGGTCCTGAGACATCAACTGTCCGACAACTCCTGAAACTCAACAGCGGGTCAGCACCCGCCTTGCCACTCACGAGCGGGGGCGGTTGGGCTTCTTGGGCAGCAGGTCGTAGAGGCCCTTGCGGGCGCCGTTGTCGTTGACGTTGCGGGCCACCGCGACCTCGGAGATGAAGTCCTCGAAGACGAACTCCTCGTCGGCCGGGACCACCGCCGGCGCCGCGTTCTGCTCCAGGTAGCTGTCCAGCGTCTCGGCGATCTCGCGGAAAGACAGCGCTTGCAGCGTCTCGGGCGCGTACGTCGTCACCGGGACGCCGTGCGCCGCCGCCTCGTTCATCACCACACCCAGCGGCAGGTGCGACAGCATCGGAATGCCGAAGTCGTACATCTCCTGCAGTGCCGCGGCCGCGTAGTGCGAGATCGGCCGCCGGTACAGGCTCGGCACCAGGCCGAACCACGACAGTGGCTGCCGCCCGACGGTCTGCTCGACGTACCGGACCTGGTCGGCCAGCAGCCGCAGCGCCCGGATGCTCGTCTTGTCCGGCTGGACCGGCACGAGGATGCCGTGCGACGCCGCCAGCGCGTTGTTCGTCAGCACGTCCAGCGCCGGCGGGCAGTCGATGACGCAGTGGTCGTAGTTGGCGAACTGGATGACCCGCGCGAGCTGCCAGCCGGGGACGCGGAACGAGTCGAGCCGCCGGATCAGGTCGAACATGCCCGGGGACGTCGGCACGACGTCGAGCGCGCCGCCGCGGCCGAGGTTGCTGCGCGGGTGTGGCACGACGAGTTCCTCGATCGGGCCCTTCCACGTCTTGGCCAGCGCCTTCGCCAGGCTCGGCTGGTCCGCGGCCACCTCGGACAGCCCGAGCATCTCGGTCGTCGCGTGGCCCTGCGGGTCGAGGTCGACCAGGAGCACCCGGCGGCCCCGCTCGGCCAGTGCGGCCGCGGTGCCGACGCTCAGAGAGGTCTTGCCGACCCCGCCTTTCTGGTTGACCACCGAGGTGATCTGCATGCCGGAGCGCTCCTCAAGTCGGTCGTTCCGCGAAGGTTATTGGATGCGGGCCCGTTGTGGGTGGCTATCCGCCCCCGGCCTGTCGCGGCCGGACCATCAGCGCCTGCGCGCCGGTGGCCACCGGTCCGCCGTCGTCGTGCAGGATGCTCGTCGCCGTGCCGATGCCGTGCGTGCCGACCAGCGTGACCGCGTCGAGGCCGATCCACTCGCCCGCCGGCACCCGCCGCAGGTGGACGGTCAGCTCGGAGTTGATGAACCACCACTGCCGCGGGTCGAGGTAGTTCGACACGCCGTTGCCGGAGTCGGCGACGGCGAACAGCCGCTGCAGGCCGCTCGGCTCCTCGCCGTCGACCAGCGGGACGCGCTGGCGCGCCCACACCGCCGCCGGGCCGGGCGCGTCCATGCCGCCGCGCACCGCGCGCCACTCGACCGCGTCGAGGTAGCCGCCCTGCCAGCCCTCCGGCCACGGCGACTCTTCGACGCTGCCCGGCCCGGGCAGCAGCGGGCCGGCGTCGGTGGCGACCGCCGCCGTGTCCGACGTCGCGATGCGCCACGCCGAGGCGCGCGCCACCACCCGCTCGGCGCTCGCCAGTTCGGCCTGCAGCAGCTCGACCGACCGGCCGGGCCGTTCGACCCGGGCCCGCACGGTGAGCTCGGCGACCGGGGCCGGGCCGAGGATCTCGACGGTGACGCGCGCGAGTTCGGCCGGGTGCGCGGTTTCGACGTTTTCGAGGGCCCGGACGAGCAACGCCGACGGCGGGCCGAAGTGCTGGGCGTCGGGGGTCCAGGGCCCGGCCGTGTGCCCGGTCGCGGAGAACCGGCCGTCGCCGAGCGGGACGTAGAAGGCGTCGGCCATCAGTCGGCCCGGTCCAGGGGCGTCTCGTCGCCCGCGTCGGGCTCCGGCCAGCCGGGGTAGGCGGGTGGGGTGCCGCCGTACTCGGGGCAGTGCGCCTGGTGGTCGCACCAGTTGCACAGCTTGCTCTTGTTCGCCCGGAAGTCGCCGGTCTTGCCCGCCTTGAGGATGGCCTGCCAGATGGCCTCCAGGGTGCGCTCGAACCGCAGCAGCTCGGCTTCGTCGGGCGTGTAGGCCAGCGACTGGCCGTCGGTGAGGTACATGAGCTTCAGCTGGCGGGGCACTATCCCGCGCAGCCGCCACAGGACCACGGCGTAGAACTTCATCTGGAACATCGCCTTCGCCTCGCCGATCTCGCGCGGCGCGGCGCCGGTCTTGTAGTCGACGACCCGGATCTCGCCGGTCGGGGCGACGTCGAGCCGGTCGATGTAGCCGCGCAGCAGCACGCCGGAGCCGAGCTCGATCTCGACGTGCAGCTCGCACGCCTCGGGTTCGAGCCGCCGCGGGTCTTCCAGGTCGAAGTAGGCGTCGAGGAGCTTTTCGGCCGACCGCAGCCATTCGGCGTGTTCTTCGGGCTTTTCGCCGTCGAACAGCTCGGTCCACTCCGGACGGTCCGCGGACAGGTCCGTCCACGCCGGGCCGAGCAGCTCCCGGGCCTGGGCGGGGACGCGCTCGGCCGCCGGGAGGGCGAACAGGCGCTCCAGGACCGAGTGGACGAGCGTGCCGCGCAGCTGGGCCTTGGTCGGGACTTCGGGCAGCCGGTCGACCGCGCGGAACCGGTAGAGCAGCGGGCACTGCTTGAAGTCGCTGGCCCTCGACGGCGACAACGCGGGCCGCCGCCGTACCTCGGTGGCGACGGCGGAGGCGGGGGAGTCGGTGGTGACGGTGTCGGCGTCGGGCATGGGCAGAGCGTAACGCCGGGGTCCGACAGTTCCGGCGACCGCAACGCCCGCCACCCCGGACGACCGCGTACCGGAAGGGTCGGCTTGCGTACCCCGACGGTCGGTTTGCGTACCGGAAGGGTCGGTTGGTGTACCCACGGGGTCGGTTCGATCCCGGCGCCGCCCGACCCCCCCAGGAACGCAGCCGACCCTCCGGGTACGCAAGCCGACTGCCCGGGTACGCAGGCCGACCCTTCGGGTGCGCGGGCCACACCGGTGGGGGCGGATCACTCCGTACCCACACCCGGGGCTCTAGGCTCTCCGCATGGCCGCGACCAGTGAGCAGGGCACCGGGGGCACCCGGCAGGCCGTCCGCTCGGACGGTGGCCTCCTGCTGTTCCGGGTCGCCGGGGTGCCGGTGCTGCTCGCGCCGTCGTGGTGGGTCGGCTCGCTGATCGTCGTCGTGCTGTACGCGCCGCTGGTCGGGCGGCTGCTCCCGGAGGCCTCCGCGACGACGTCGTGGCTGCTCGCCGGGGCGTTCGCGCTGCTGCTGGGCTTGTCCGTGCTCGCCCACGAACTCGGGCACTGCCTGGTCGCGCTGCGGCTGGGGATTCCCGTGCGGCGGCTGCGCCTGTTCCTCCTCGGCGGCCTGTCCGAAGTGGCCAGGACGCCCAAGCGCCCCGGCGACGAAGGCCTGGTCGCCGCGGCCGGGCCCGCGGTGTCGCTGCTGCTCGGCGGCTTCTGCGGCCTGCTGATGTTCGCCGTGCCCCCGGACGGTGCGGTCTGGCTCCTGGTGGCCGAGTGCGCGGTGGCGAACCTCGCCGTCGGCGTCTTCAACCTGCTGCCCGGGCTGCCGCTGGACGGCGGCAGGCTGGTCCGCGCCGGGGTGTGGGCGGTCACCGGCATCCGCGCCAAGGGCACCCGCGCGGCGGTCGCCGGCGGCGCGGTCGTGGCCGCCGGGCTGCTGGTCTGGGCCTTGTGGGGCCTGGCGACCGCGAGCCCGGACCGCTGGCTGCGGCTGGGCGTCTGCGTGGTGACGGCGTGGTTCGTGATCCTCGGCGCCCGCTCGGAGCTGGCCGCCGAAGCACGCCGCACGTGGCCGGACGGCCTGGTCCTCGGCGAACTGGTCCGGCCGGTGCTGCAGCTGCCCGCCGAAAGCCCGGTGTCGGACGCGCTGGCCGCGTCGGCCGGCCGCGGTGTGGTCCTGGTCCGCGCCGACGGCGTGGCGGCCGGGCTCCTGGACGAAGGCGCGGCCGAGCGGCTCGCGAGCTCCTCGCCGCACGCCCCGGCCGAGTTCGCGGCCGAGCCGATCCGGGCCGAGACCGTGCTGCTGGCCTCGGAGCCGGGCGAGGACGTCGTCGAGCGGGTCCGTGAAACCGCGGCGTGGCAGTTCCTCGTGGTCGACGACGAGGGCCGCCCGGCGGGCGTGCTCCGCCGGGACGACCTGCGGGCCGCGCTGAACCGCCGCACCCGCTGAGTCACCGGCCCACGCGGCCTGCGAAGATCTGGCGTCGGCCAAACGGGTTACAGGAGGAAGTGTTGTCGGTCAGCGGACCGTTTCGCGCGGGTGATCGGGTGCAGTTGACCGACTCGAAGGGGCGGCACTACACCCTGACGCTGGCCGCCGGTGGTGAGTACCACACCCACCGCGGCGCACTGGCCCACGACGACCTGATCGGCCGTCCCGAAGGGTCGGTGGTCACGTCCGCGGGCGGGTCGACCTACCTCGCGCTGCGCCCGCTGCTGCCGGACTACGTGCTCTCGATGCCCCGCGGCGCGCAGGTGATCTACCCGAAGGACGCCGCGCAGATCGTGATGTGGGGCGACATCTTCCCGGGTGCGCGCGTGCTCGAGGCGGGCGCCGGCTCGGGGGCGCTGACCTGCTCGCTGCTGCGGGCGGTCGGCCCGGCCGGGCGCGTGCACTCCTACGAGATCCGCGACGACCACGCCGAGCACGCCGAGCGCAACGTGGTGAAGTTCTTCGGCGAGAAGCCGGCCAACTGGTCGCTCACGGTGGCCGACCTGGCCTCGCACGAGGGCGAGGTCGACCGCGTCGTGCTGGACATGCTCGCGCCGTGGGACCAGCTGCCGAACGTGGCCGCCCACCTGGTGCCGGGCGGCGTGCTGACCGTCTACGTCGCGACCGTGACGCAGCTTTCGCGGGTCACGGAGTCGCTGCGCGAGCAGCAGTGCTGGACCGAGCCCGAGTCGTGGGAGACGCTGATGCGCCCGTGGCACGTGGTGGGCCTGGCGGTCCGCCCGGACCACCGGATGGTGGCGCACACGGCGTTCCTGCTGACCGCGCGCCGGCTGGCGGACGGCACCGTGTCCCCGCGGGTCTCGCGCCGTCCGAGCAAGGGCAAGGGCTGACCGCCTAGCCCGGCACGCACCACCGGCCGTTCTCCTTGCGCAGCGGGAAAGGCGTGTCCTTCGTCCCGCCCGCCGCTTCGACGTGCACCTTCGCCGTCGCGGACTCGCCGCGCAGTTCCGGGGGTGCGGCCAGCTTCGCCGTGACCGGGCCGGCGGCGTCCCACGTCCGCTGCAGGCCCGCGAGCGCTTCGGCGGTCTGCGGGCGGCACGTGAGCTTCCCGAACGCCGCCGAGTCGTGGCGGGCGATCGCGTCGACGATCGCGCGGGCCAGCACCGCCACCGCGGCCGTGTCGGCCTGGTCGGGAGCCGGCGGCGGTGCCGACGGCCGGGCCGGCGGCGGCGTGGCCGACGCCGCGGGCGGGGAGCCGGCCGGGGCGACGAGCACCAGGCCCAGCACGACGCCCGCCCCGGCCACGCCGAGCAGGACCAGCCCGGCGGCGAACACGCGGTTCACCGCCGGGTGCTCACGAGCCGTCCGCCTGCACGTTGGACAGGCACCAGAGCCCGGACTCCTTCTGCGCCGACATCGTGCCGACCTTGGTCTTGCTGCCGTCGGTGGCGGAGTAGCGGGCGGTGGCCTTGTCGCCGGTCTCCTGCGGCGTGGCGGTCAGCTTCACCGTCACCTTCGGGATTTCGCCCGTGGTGCCCTCGTAGACGCTGCGGCAGATGGTGTCGCCGAGTGCCTTCTCGTCGCCGGCGTTGTAGGCCGAGATCGTCGAGTCGAACAGCTCCTGGGAGCTGGGCTTGCCGCCGGGGGCGGGGCCGCCCGCGGACTTGCTCTTCGGCGTCGACGGGCTGGCCGGCGCGGTGCTCTTGGGCTTCGGGGTGGACGCCTTCGGCGCGGTCGTCGGCGCCGCCGAAGTGCTGCTCGCCGGCGGTGCGGCGGTCTGCTCGTCGTTGCCGTTCATGAGGACGAACGCGGTGACGCCGCCGCCGACGAGCACGACCGCCGCGGCCGCGATGCCGACGATCAGGCCGGTCTTCTTCTTGGGCGGGGGCGCCTCGCCGAAGCTGCCGCCGCCGTACGGGTCGTGGCCGCCGAAGGACTGGGGCGGCCCGCCCCACTGGTCCTGACGGCCGTACTGCGGGTGGCCCTGCTGGGGCTGAGGGCCCGTCTGGGGCTGGTATCCGCCCTGGCCGGGCTGGTCGTACGGGCCGGCCTGGCCGTACTGCTGCGTGCCGTCGTACGGGCCCGGCTGGCCGTACTGCTGCGTCCCGCCGTCGTACCCGCCGGGCTGACCGTATTGCTGCGTGCCGTCGTACCCGCCGGGCTGGCCGTACTGCTGGGTCCCGTCGTACCCGCCGGGCTGGCCCCACTGCTGCGTGCCGTCGTACGGGCCCGGCTGGCCGAACTGCTGGGTGCCGCCGTAGCCGGGCTGGGCCTGGGGGCCGCTCTGGGGGTGGCCGCCCTGCGGGGGCCGGCCGTACGGATCGGGCTGCTGCCCGTAGCCGCCGGGCTGCTGGCCGTAGCCGCCCGGTTGCTGCGGCGGGTAGGTCATGGCGGGTGCCCCCTAGCGTTCCTTCGAGTGGCGCCCGGCCGTCGAGGCCGGTACAGCGTCGCCCGATGCTAGCCACCGGGCCGTCCCGCCGCGCGGTTAGGGCGGATCCGGCCGGATTTGCCCGGCTCCCGGGCGGGGGTTGGCCCTCTTCCGGGCGGGGTACTCCCGACGTGCTTGCTTCGTCCCGGCCCGGACGGACCCGCGACACACCGGCGCCACGGCACCGAAATGGCCGCTTGCGCTGCGGGAATGTCCGTGCTGGAGGGGGCAGGCAAACCGCGACGCGCCGATCTTGTGATCCGGAAAGGCCTTTTCTTGTCGGTGATCGCCGGTACCGTGGAATGAAAAGCACTCCGAGGAGGTGCCCGATGCATCATGACCTTCCCGGAGGTCGGCGCGAGGAGGCCGACCCTTCAGCAACATCCGGAGCTGGGACGACGGCGGACGAGCAGGCTCGGCAGATCCGTTTTCTCGAGGAAGAAGTGGCGCTGCTGCGCCGCAAACTGACGGACTCGCCACGGCAGAACCGAGTTCTCGAACAGCGGCTCGCCGAGGCCTCGGAAAGGGTGAGCCAGCTCACCGAACGCAACACCAAACTGGTCGAAACCCTGCGCGAAGCGCGAGGACAGCTCCTCGCCCTCCGCGAGGAGGTCGACCGGCTGGCCCAGCCACCGTCCGGGTACGGCGTCTTCGTCGAGGCGTACGAGGACAACACGGTGGACGTCTTCACGGCCGGCCGGAAGATGCGGGTGTCGGTCTCGCCCGCGGTCGAGATCTCGTCGCTGCGCCGCGGTCAGGCGCTGCGGCTCAACGAGGCGCTCACCGTGGTCGAGGGCGGCGGGTTCGAACGCACCGGTGAGGTGTGTGCGCTGCGCGAGGTGCTCGCCCCGGACGTCGAGGGCGGCAGCCCCCGTGCGCTCGTGGTCGGGCACGCGGACGAAGAGCGGGTGGTCCTGCTCTCCGACCTGCTGGCCGAGCAGCCGCTCAAGCCGGGCGACTCGCTGCTGGTCGACTCCAAGGCCGGCTACGCGTACGAGCGCGTGCCGAAGGCGGAGGTCGAGGACCTGGTGCTGGAGGAGGTGCCCGACGTCCGCTACGAGGACATCGGTGGCCTCACCCGGCAGATCGAGCAGATCAGGGACGCGGTCGAGCTGCCGTTCCTGCACGCAGACCTGTACCAGGAGTACCAGCTGCGGCCGCCGAAGGGCGTCCTGCTCTACGGCCCGCCGGGCTGCGGCAAGACGCTCATCGCCAAGGCGGTGGCGAACTCGCTGGCCAAGAAGGTGGCCGAGGCCCGCGGCGACGCCGCGGACGGGAAGTCCTACTTCCTGAACATCAAGGGTCCCGAGCTGCTCAACAAGTTCGTCGGGGAGACCGAGCGGCACATCCGCCTGATCTTCCAGCGGGCGCGGGAGAAGGCCTCCGAGGGCACCCCGGTCATCGTGTTCTTCGACGAGATGGACTCGATCTTCCGGACCCGCGGGTCGGGCGTGTCGTCCGACGTGGAGACCACGATCGTGCCGCAGCTGCTGTCGGAGATCGACGGTGTCGAAGGCCTGGAGAACGTCATCGTCATCGGCGCCTCCAACCGCGAAGACATGATCGACCCGGCGATCCTGCGGCCGGGCCGGCTCGACGTCAAGATCAAGATCGAGCGTCCGGACGCCGAAGGCGCGAAGGACATCTTCTCCAAGTACCTGGCCGAAGGCCTGCCGATCCACGCCGACGACCTCGCCGAGTTCGGCGGGGACCACAAGGCGACGTTCGACGCGATGATCCAGCACACCGTCGAGCGGATGTACGAGGAGAGCGACGAGAACCGGTTCCTCGAGGTGACCTACGCCAACGGGGACAAGGAAGTCCTGTACTTCCGCGACTTCAACTCGGGCGCGATGATCCAGAACATCGTGGACCGGGCGAAGAAGTCGGCGATCAAGTCGGTGCTGGAGACCCAGCAGCCGGGTCTCCGTGTGCAGCACCTGCTCGACGCGATCGTCGACGAGTTCGCGGAGAACGAGGACCTGCCCAACACCACCAACCCGGACGACTGGGCCCGGATCTCCGGCAAGAAGGGCGAGCGGATCGTCTACATCCGCACGCTCGTCACCGGCAAGAACCAGGACTCGGGGCGGGCGATCGACACCGCCACGAACACCGGTCAGTACCTATAGGTGCGAACGTGCGATGGGGTGGCCGCCGCGGCGGCCGCCCCATCGGCGTGTCTAACGGCGGACCAGTTCCGCTTCCGCCCGGGTTGAGCGGCGCAGGCGCAGCCGTCCGTGTGCGGCCAGGATGCCCAGCACCACCAGCAGCGCGCCGGCCGGCTGGTTCCAGCTCACGGGCTCGCCCAGCACGAGCACGCCGAGCAGCACCCCGACGACCGGCGTCAGGTACGTCACCGCCGAAGCGTTGGCCGCGCCCCAGGCGGCGATGATCCGGGTGTTCCAGGCGTACGCGATGCCTGTGCCGAAGACGCCGAGCGCGAGCATGCTCGCCACCACCGGCAGGTCGAGGCGCACCGGCGTCGCCGCGATCACCGGGGTCAGCAGGCCCAGGATCACCGTCGCCGACGCCGTCTGCCCGAACGCGACGACCACCGGATCCGTCCCCCGCGGTGAGACGAACCGGCGCAGGTACACGAAACACGCGCCGTAGCAGGTCGTCGCACCGAGACAGGCCAGCTGGGCCGTCAGCTGGTGGGACACGTCGATGCCGTGCCACACCCCGACGATCGTGAGCACGCCGGCGAACCCCAGCAGCAGGCCGAGCACCCGCGGCGGCGTGAACCGCTCCTCCGGCAGCGCCGCGGCCGCCAGCAGCATCGTGACCAGCGGCGTCGTCGCGTTGAAGATGCTGGCCAGCCCGGACGAGATGTACTGCTCCGCCCACGAGAACAGCAGGAACGGCACCACGCACAACAACACCGACACGACCGCGAGGTGGCCCCACAGCACCGGATCGCGGGGCAGCGGCCGTCGGCGCACCAGCAGCAGCACGGCCAGCGCGAGCGCACCCAGCCCGACACGGGCGAGCGCGACCTGACCGGGGGAGAGCCCGCCCAGACCCACCTTGATGAACAGGAAACTCGCACCCCACACCACCGCCAGCAGCGCGAACCGCACCGTGACCCCGAACTCCGCCGATCGCATGGCCGCAGTCAAACGGCCGGACCGGCCGCGAAGCCAGTGGTTTTCCGACGCCGTGTTGTGTATAACGACCTATACCATGGGGCAGGAATGGCAGACAGCAGTCGAATACGTCGCCGCCCGGGTCGATGGGCCGCCACTGCCGGCGGAGATGGACGTCACGATCCACTTCCACCCGGACCGGCTGGTGGGAGCGGTGCCGCTGCTGCGGCACTGGCTCACCGACGGCGTCTACCGCTCCCAGTTCGAGACCGGCACCGGCAACGGCGGCCTGACCGCGCACCCGGGCGGGGCCCGCTGGCACTGGGAGCACCGGATGTTCGGCGGGGTCTACGACACCCTGCCGCCCGCGTCCCGTCCGAAGTACGGCTCGCTCAACCACCGCCGCCGTCCCGCGGGCGGCTCGGTCCGGTTCGGTTCCGCGCACTTCCGGCTCCGGCGTGCCGTGCTGGAGCGGGTGACGTTCTGCTACCCGGACAGCTTCCGCGAGCCGGCCGACTTCGGCACGGCCGCGCACATGCCGCTGATCCCCCTCGTCGAAGCCGACGCGCCCGACGAGCTCGACGACTACGTCGAGGCCCACGTCCACGGCCCGCTCCGGCTGTCGTCCGACGTCGCGGCCCTGGTGCTGGACCCGTCGTTCCGCGGCACCGACGTCGAAGCGGCGGCCGCGGAGTTCCCCTTCCCGGTCTGCTGGCACCACGGGTTCCGGCTGCCCGTGGCGAAGCTCGCCGAGCACGCGGACTACCGCGGCGAGGACGCCGTGCGGGCCGGCGAAGACATCGCCGAGGACGGGTGGCTGGACGCCCGCGTCATCGGCGACGCCGTCCGCGCCGGCCGGCACGACCCCCAGGTGCTCAAGCGCGTGTGGCACTGCACCGCGCGGTTCGGCCTACGCGGGTAGCAGCGCTTCGGTGAGCCGTCGCCAGTGCGGCATGGCCGAGGTGCCCGGCTCGACCCCGATGACCTGGACGCCGACGTGGTCGGCGCCCGCGTCGAGGTGCCGCTGGAGCTTCGCGGTGATGGATTCGAGGTCGCCCCAGAACACCAGGTCGTCGACGAGCCGGTCGCTGCCGTGGCCGCCGTCGATGTCGGCTTCGGTGTAGCCGAGCCGGAGGAACTTCGCGATGTTGTACTTCGTGGTGAGGTACGGGTGCAGGTGCTTGCGGGCGATCTCGCGAGCCTTGGCCGCGTCGGTCTCGAACAGCACGGCGTGCTCGACGCCGAGGAGCGGGCCGGTGCCGAGGATCTCCCGCGCCTGGGCCGTGTGTTCCGGCGTCACGTGGTAGGTGTGCGCCCCCTCCGAGCGGTCCCGGGCCAGCTCCAGCATCTTCGGGCCGTACGCCGCGAGCAGCCGCCGCATCGGGGCCCGCGGGGCGGGGTTGACGTGCTTGTCGGCGTCCAGCGCGTCGAGGTAGTCGTTCATCGCCCGAAGCGGCTTCGCGCCGGGCTTCCCGGCGCCGAAACCGAGGCCGAGCAGGTGGCGGTCCGGGTAGGCGTCGGCCAGCAGCAGGGCCGCGCCGCGGGTCCACTGCGCCTCGCGGGACCAGATCTGCGCGATGCCGTTCACGACGGTGAGGCGTTCGGTGGCGGACAGGAGGAACCCGGCGTGCGTGAGGGCTTCCCGGCCCTCGCTCTCCGGGATCCAGATCGCGGGCCAGCCGAGTTCCTCCAGCTCCTGCACCGAGTCCCGGATCAGGCCGGCCGGCTGGTCCTCGAAGTCGAACGTCCAGATCCCGTAGCGGCCGAGCCGCATGTTCTCGATCATACCCATAAATCGAAGTATCGCAGATTTACGATGTGAGACGCCGGCAGGGGTGGCGAACGGGAGCAGGGGGAGTCAGAGGGAGTGGCCGAGCACCGCGACGAACTCGGCGATCCGGGCTTCGTCACGCTTGTAGTGCGTCCACTTGCCGACCCGCGTCGCCCGGACCAGCCCGGCTCGCTGCAGCGACGCCATGTAGGCCGACACGGTCGACTGCGCCAGCCCCAGCTTCTCCTGGATGTGGCTCACGCACACGCCGACCTCCACCGGGTCGGCGATCGCCCGCTCGACCGGGAAGTGCCGCTCCGGCTCCCGCAGCCACTGCAGCACCTGCAGCCGGACGGGGTTCGCGAGCGCCTTGAACACGTCGAGCAACCGCTCGACGTCGGCCGGGGATGAAGTGTGCGTCGTCATGGTGTGGCGCCCAGTATATCGGCGTATAACGACCTATACTCAGCGCCGTGACCGAAGAAACCCGGCCCCGTGCGCCCATCACCGAAGCCGCCGTCCTGGCCTGGCTGGAGACGACGGCCGCCGCCGTCGAAGCGGGGGAGGTGAGCGCCCCGGAACTCATCGACATGCTCGGCGAGCTGCGCCGGGCGTCCGCGGCCTGCGCCGACGCGTCCGACTGGCTGCTCCTCGCGGCGCGCGAAGGCGGCGCCAGCCTGCGCCAGATCGCGCCGGTGTTCGGCAAGGGCTACGTCCGGGCCCCGGCCGCCCGCCTCGAGAAGCTGCACCGGCAGGCCCAGAACGCGAGCCAGTGGCTGGCCATCCTGCGGCACAAGCAGACGGCATGAGCGTGGACCGCATCGCCCTCGGCCTGGCCGCGCTGGGCCGTCCCGCGTACATCAACCTCGGCCGGGACGGGGCACTGCCGCCGGTGCGGGACGTCGCTTCGATGCGTGCGGCGACGTTCGCGGTGCTCGACGCCGCCTACGCCGCGGGCGTCCGGCACGTCGACGCCGCCCGCTCGTACGGCCGTTCCGAGGAGTTCCTGGCCGGCTGGCTCGCCGAACGCGGGCACGCCGACGTGGAGGTCTCCAGCAAGTGGGGTTACGCCTACGTCGGGGAGTGGCGGCTCGAGGCCGATGTCCACGAGGTGAAGGAGCACTCGGCGGCGCGGTTCGCCGCGCAGTGGGCGGAAACCCTGGCCCTGCTGGCGGATCGGGTCGGGCTCTACCAGGTCCATTCGCTCACTGTGGACAGTCCGTTGTTCGCCGACGAGCCGTTGCTGGAAGCGCTCGCCGAGCTGGCCGCGAACGGGGTCGCGGTGGGGTTTTCGACGTCCGGGCCGGCCCAGGCGGCGGCGATCGAGCGGGCGTTCGCGGTGGAAGCGGCCGGGCGGCCGGTGTTCTCCGCGGTGCAGTCGACGTGGAACGTCCTGGAACCGTCCGCGGGGACGGCCCTGGCGGCGGCGCACGCGGCCGGGAAGCGGGTGCTGGTCAAGGAAACCCTGGCCAACGGCAGGCTCGCGGTCGAAGCGCCGGCCGCGGTGCGGGAGATCGCGGCGGCACACGGCACCGGGCCGGACGCGGTCGCGGTGGCCGCCGTGCTGGCGAACGACTGGGTGGACCGGGCGGTCATCGGCCCGGCGAGCCCGGCGCAGCTCGCGGCGAACCTGCGGGCCACGGCCCTGGAACTCACCGCGGCGGAACGGGATGCGCTGGCGGCGCTCGCCGAGGAACCCGGGGCGTACTGGCGACACCGGTCCTCCTTGGCGTGGGACTGAGGGGCTGCACTACCCTTCGCAGGCACGCCACCCACGACAGGAGGCCGGAGCAGGTGCGTCATCGGCAGGCGATCGCGTTGGCCGCGGTCGCGTTGGTCGGCCTCACGGGCTGCGACGGGCCCGACCCGAACAACCTCGAGACGTACTACGACGATCCGGTGCCCACGTCGTCGACCGCGCCGCCGGCCCCGGCTCCGAAGACGTCGGAAGTCCCGATGAGCCCGGCGAAGGCGACCCCGGCGGCACCCGATCTCGGCGGGCTCGCGCAGCGGGCGCTGCTGTCCGACGCCGACGTCGCCGAGGAAGGCGTGCAGCCGGCTTCGGGGGAGGCCTCGGGGTGCCTGACCGGCCCGGCGTCGGCCGGCAGCCGGACCGCCACCTGGCACTACCCCAGCGGGTCGGTGCTGAGCCATCGCGTCGTCGCGTACCCGGACCGCACCGCGGCCGGGGTGGTCGCGGACGCGGACTGCGCGGGCCGGACGGTGAGCGTCCCGGCGCAGGCCGGGGTCGAGCGCCAGCGGGCGTGGTGCGAGGGCAAGACCTGCACCGTGTTGCTGGCGAAGGGAAGCCTCGTGTCCGTGCTGACCGTCTCGGCGAGCACGGAGACCCGGGCGGTGGACGCGGCGAAGCGCCTGCTGCCCGCGATGACGGCGAAGCTCGCTGCTCAGCCGTAGCGGCGGAACCACTCCTGGACGCCTTCGCGGCCGTCGGGGATGAAGGGCAGGTCCGGGGCCGGGTCGTCGACCCAGGCCCGCAGTTCGGCCAAGGTGATCCAGCGGCCTTCGACGATCTCCTCGGCCTGGTGGCGGATCGGGCCGTCCCAGCGGACCTCGAAGGCGAAGTTGTGGCAGCGGTTGCGGCCGTCGTCGTAGACCTTGGTGAACAGCGGCACGGGTTCCACTCCGCGGACGCCGAGTTCTTCGGCGAGTTCGCGGCGGGCGCACTCGGCCGGGGTCTCCCCGGCGGCCACCACACCGCCGGCCCAGCAGTCCCAGGTGGAGGGGAACACGTCCTTCCCGGGGGTGCGGAGGTGCACGTAGACCGCGTTTCCATCACCCGAACGGACCAGGACGACGCCGGCGGCGTGCCACAGCGCGCCGGCGCGGACCCGGGCGCGCGTGGTGCTGCCGACCACCGCGCCGGCCTGGTCATAGAGGGCAACGAGTTCGTCACTGCCTGGCATGGGTGCATCGTTCCACTAGGACGACCCCGTAGGGTGGGCGTATGCGGCGGATCATGGGAACCGAAGTCGAGTACGGCATCTCCGTGCCGGGCGACGCGACGGCGAACCCGGTACTCACCTCCACCCAGGTCGTGCTGGCGTACGCGGCGGCGGCCGACATCCCGCGCGCCCGGCGGGCCCGGTGGGACTACGAGGTGGAGAGCCCGCTGCGGGACGCGCGCGGGTTCGACCTGACCGGGCCGGGCGGCCCGGGCCACGACCCCGACGTCGAGGACCTCGGCGCGGCGAACGTCATCCTCACCAACGGGGCGCGGCTGTACGTCGACCACGCGCACCCGGAGTACTCCGCCCCCGAGGTGACGAACGCGCGCGACGCGGTCATCTGGGACAAGGCGGGCGAGCGGGTGATGGAGGAGGCGGCGATGAAGGCCGCTTCCGTGCCGGGTCAGCCGCAGCTGCAGCTGTACAAGAACAACGTCGACGGCAAGGGCGCGAGCTACGGCACGCACGAGAACTACCTGATGGCGCGGTCGACGCCGTTCACCGCGGTGATCGCGGGGCTGACGCCGTTCTTCGTGTCGCGGCAGGTGGTGACCGGTTCGGGACGGCTCGGGATCGGCCAGCAGAGTGAAGAGGCCGGGTTCCAGCTCTCCCAGCGTGCGGACTACATCGAGGTCGAGGTCGGCCTGGAGACCACGCTCAAGCGCGGGATCATCAACACCCGCGACGAGCCGCACGCGGACGCGGACAAGTACCGGCGGCTGCACGTCATCATCGGCGACGCGAACATGTCGGAGTACTCGACGTACCTGAAGGTCGGGACGACGGCGCTGGTGCTGGACCTGATCGAGTCGGGCATCCGGTTCGACGACCTGAAGCTCGACGAGCCGGTCAAGGCCGTCCACCAGATCAGCCACGACCCGACGCTGAAGACCCAGGTCGCGCTGGCCAACGGCAAGAAGTACACCGGGCTGGACCTGCAGTTCGCCTACCACGAGATCGCCTCGCAGAACCTCGAGCGCACCGGCGCCGACGAGGCCTCGAAGGAGGTCCTGCGGGTCTGGGGCGAGATCCTGGACGCGCTGGCGCGCGACCCGCAGGAGTGCGCGGACCGGCTGGACTGGCCGGCCAAGCTGCGGCTGCTGGAGGGCTACCGGCAGCGCGACAACCTGGCCTGGGGCGCGCCGCGGCTGCGGCTGGTCGACCTGCAGTATTCGGACGTGCGGCTGGCGAAGGGCCTGTACAACCGGCTCGTCACGCGCGGGTCGATGAAGCGGCTGGTCTCGGAGGAGGAGGTGCTGGCCGCGGTGACGACACCCCCGTCGGACACGCGCGCCTACTTCCGCGGCCGGGCGCTGGAGAAGTACGCGACGTCGATCGCGGCGGCTTCGTGGGATTCGGTCATCTTCGACGTCGGCAAGGAGTCGCTGGTGCGGATCCCGACCCTGGAGCCGCTGCGGGGCACGAAGGCGCACGTCGGCAAGTTGCTGGACAACGCGGCGACGGCGGAGGAGCTGGTGGAGGCGCTCACCGGTTCGGACTAGGCGGTTGGCACACCGATCGCGGCGTTGCCCCGAATGTCGGGGCCGCTGGGTAGGCTAGGAATCATCAGCCACACCGGGAGGCGAGATGGCCCAGGAAAAGATCGAAAAGCACGGCGGTGGTGACTCCGACGAGGAGTTCGACGACACCGGCGCGGCGGGTCAGGAGCGGCGCGAAAAGCTCGGCGAGGACGTCGACACGATCCTCGACGAGATCGACGACGTGCTCGAGGAGAACGCCGAGGACTTCGTCCGGGCCTACGTGCAGAAGGGCGGCGAGTAGCCGCTGTCGAGGGCACTGCGCCCTTGCCGACCGTTCAGCAGGCGGCCGGGGTTCCGCGTGGCGGCTGGCCGTCCGCGGGGCTCCGGCCCGCACAGATGGGATTTTTGAGCACGTATGGACAACACCAGGGGCATCTCGGGTCCCGCGCTGCCTGCGGCGTACTTCTCCTCGGCGACGTCGTCGTTTTCGGACTTCCTGCGCGTGCAGGCGCCGGAGCTGCTGCCCGAGCGGCGCGTGGCACCGGGCGCGGCGGAGCTGGGCGTGCCGCACGGCACGACGATCGTGGCGTGCACCTTCGCCGGCGGGGTGCTGATCGCGGGTGACCGGCGGGCGACGTCGGGGAACCTGATCGCCAGCCGCGACATCGAAAAGGTGCACGTCACCGACGAGTATTCGGCGGTCGGCATCGCGGGCACGGCCGGGCTGGCCGTGGAGATGGTGCGGCTGTACGCGGTCGAGCTGGCGCACTACGAGAAGATCGAGGGCGTCTCGCTGTCGCTGGACGGCAAGACGAACAAGCTGGCCGGGATGGTCAAGGCGAACCTCGAGATGGCGATGGCCGGGCTGGCGGCGATCCCGTTGTTCGTCGGCTACGACCTGGAGGCCGAGGACGCCAAGCACGCGGGCCGCATCGTGTCGTACGACGCCGCGGGCGGGCGCTACGAGGAGAACGGCGGCTACGCGGGCATCGGCTCGGGTTCGCTGTTCGCGAAATCGGCGTTGAAGAAGCTGCACGACCCGGACGCCGACGTCGAGGGCGCGGTGCGGGTGGCGGTGGAGGCCCTGTACGACGCAGCGGACGACGACACGGCATCGGGCGGCCCGGACCTGGTGCGCCGCATCTTCCCGAGCGTCGTGACGATCACCGCGGAGCGCGGCGCAGTGCAGCTGTCGGAGTCGGAGACGGCGGCGGTGGCCGAAGCGGTGGTGGCCGGGCGGATCGAGCGCCAGCAGCGCCGGCTGTCCTGACCGGGGCCTGAACCAGTGAACGTTGGAACACCGAAAGACCTGGAGCGCACACCGTGACGATGCCGTTGTATGCCTCTCCCGAGCAGCTGATGCGGGAGCGTTCCGAGCTGGCGCGCAAGGGCATCGCGCGCGGCCGGAGCGTGGTGGTGCTGAAGTATTCGGGCGGCGTGCTGTTCGTGGCGGAGAACCCCTCGGCCACGCTGCACAAGGTCTCCGAGATCTACGACCGCATCGGTTTCGCGGCGGTCGGGCGCTACAGCGAGTTCGAGAACCTGCGCGTGGCGGGCATCCGCCACGCGGACCTGAAGGGCTACCAGTACGACCGCCGCGACGTGAGCGCGCGGGCACTGGCGAACGCGTACGCGGCGACGCTGGGCAGCATCTTCACCGAGCAGCTGAAGCCGTTCGAGGTCGAGGTCTGCGTCGCGGAGGTCGGCGCGGGCCCGGCGGAGGACCAGCTCTACCGCCTGACCTACGACGGCTCGATCTTCGACGAGCCGCAGTACGTGGTGATGGGCGGCCAGAACGAGAAGATCGCGGCCAAGCTGAAGGAGACCTTCGAAGACGGCATGGACCTGCAGGCGGCCCTCGGCGTGGCGGTGGCGGCCCTGAGGGCCCCGAGCCAGCCGGCCCCGGCAGCATCCTCGTCGAGCAGCTCGTCATCGTCCTCCTCGGCGGCCAACTCGGCGAACGGCAACGGAGACGCGGACCCGATCAAGCTCGAGGTGGCGGTCCTGGACCGCGACCGCCCCCGCCGCGCATTCCGCAGGCTCACCGGAGCAGCACTGGACACGTTGCTCCCGGTCCCGGACCCCCACGGCGAAGAGCCGGAGAGCAAGCCCGAAGGCGAGTGAGTTCCCGACGGAACGAGTGGGGCGTGGCCGAGAGGCCGCGCCCCACTCCCGTTTCGATGAGCGGGCAACGATCAGCACAACACCTCCGGCCACACCCCCCTGCCGACCCGATACGCAGCCGCATCAGCGGCCGACAGGCCGTGTCAAGGCACGCTTTCCCGCCTTGACACGGCCTGTCGGCCGTTGAACAATCCGGCGTTCGGGCCGGCGGGGAAGAATCCGGCAGAACTCAATCCGGCAGAACTCCCAACAGGGAGAGTCCCAACGACAGAGTCAGCCGCCCAGCCGGACCACGCGAGATCCACGGACTCAGGACGCCGCAGGCGAGGTCCGGAAGTTCTGGTCGGCGAACGCCAGCAGGTACGGCAGGGTCGCCCGGGCGGTGTGCCAGGTGTGGTTGAAGCCGCGTTCGGCGTGGACCACCGCCTCCTGCCCCCTGGCGTGCAGCGCGTCGGCGATCCGGTGGGCCGTCGAGACGTCGGTGGGCGCGCCGGTGCCGACCGCGAGCATCACCGAGATCGGTGCGCTGAACTTCATCGTCGGCAGGTAGCGGCGGGGCGTGTTGGCGGCGATGGCCGCCCGGTTGCCGTCGAGGATGCCGATCGAGTCGTTGAGGTCGTCGTAGGGCAGGGCGATCACCAGGGTGGCGAATTCGTCGACGTGGTGGAGGCCGATGTTCAGCGCCCCGAAACCGCCGCCGGACATGCCGCCCAGTGCCCGGTGGGTGCGGTCGGCGAGCGTCCGGTACCGCTGATCGATCCCGGGGACCACGGTCCCGGCCAGGTAGCTCTCCAGCTGCGGCCCGCCGGGAACGTTCAGGCACTCCCAGTCGGTACTCGGATTGCCGGCGGTCATGTCCACGCTGACCACGATCATCGGCGCGATGACATTGGCCTGTTGCAACGCCTGAAGCGTCCCCGGGGCGTCCCCGGAGGTGAGCCAGTCCCGCGGCCCCCCGAAGGGATACCCGTGGATGAGGTAGACGACCGGATACCGCCGCTGGGGGTCACTGTCGTACCCGGGCGGCAAGATGACGTAGTTGCTCCCCGACGGAACCCCGTGGGCCGGATCAGGGAGGTTGACGACGTCGATGCGCTGCCCGGCCGCCGCGGTGCCCGCGCCGGGCCGCGGCGCCGGCGAAGACGCAGCGTCCGACGACGGCTCCGGAGCTTCCTTGCCGTCGTCGAGCAGCCGGCCGGCGTAGTTGACGACACCGGGGCCGCGCTGGAGGAGCCGGGCCAGGTCGTCGGAGGTGCGGACGTACCCGACGTAGCTGTTGAGCGCGGTGACCGCCGCGATCAGCAGGAGCACGCCGAAGGCGGTGAACCCCCAGCGCCGGACGCGGCGGCGGTACCACAGCGCGACCACGACGGCGAGCACGGCGACGGCGGCCGAGGCGAAGCCGAGCCAGATCAGCGGCGACTCGAGCGGGCCCAGGTCACGGGCCCGGGCGGTGACGTCACCCGGCAGCACCGGATCGACGGCGGCCCGGTGGATGACGCTCGCCAGGCCGTGCCCGTCCATCTGCTCCCCGCTCGTCCCCTGGCCGCGGGCAGGAGGGCCCGCAACTCGATCGCGAAACTAGCCGGGGCCGCCTGTGGGTTCGTTGAGAAAAGGTAAAGCAACCTTTACTGGCGGTAGAGCGTCAGGGCGCTGGGGCGCGACCGGAAGCGGAACCGGTTGCCGAGCGGGCCGACCTCGCCGTCGGTGGCGACGCGGCGGTTGCCGTCGAGCAGTTCGACGTCCAGTTCGGGCAGGTCCAGCTCCTGGTAGACGTGGCTGGCGGCGAGGCTGCGGGTGATCATCGCGAGCAGGAACCGGGCGCGCGAGTAGGGCAGGTCGGCCCGCAGGTAGCGGATGTCGAGCAGGCCGGTGTCGAGCGCGGGCCGCCGGCTCGGGGCGAACCCCTTCGGCGCGTACGTGCCGTTGCCGACGAACAGCAGCCAGACCTGCGTCTTCTTGCCGTTGAGCCGGACGGTGAGCGGCTTGGCGTGCCGCAGCGTCCGGGCCAGCGCGATCGCCGCCGAGGGCCACTTGGGGTGCTTTTCCTGCAGCTTCTCGCGCAGCCGGACCATCTCGGGGTAGCCGCCGAGGCTGGCGGTGTTGACGAACCAGCGGTGGTCCGCCTCGCCGGCGCCGTCGATTTCGACCTCGCCGAGGTCGACGCGGACGGCGTTGCCCACCTCGGTCGCCGCGTCGGCGTCGGGCATGGAGCCGATGCCGACGTCGCGGGCGAAGTGGTTGAGCGTCCCGGCCGGGACCAGGGCGAGCGGCAGGCCGCGTTCGGCGGCGACCGAGGCCACCGCGGCGACGGTGCCGTCCCCGCCCGCGACGGCCAGCGCGCGGATCGTGCCGCGGGCGTCGATCTCGGCTTCGAGCTGGGCGCGCAGGCCCCGGTCGGGGTCCGGGTAGAGCAGCGTGGCCTTCGGCCAGGCGAACTTGACGTCGTCGGTCGGGTCCTGGCCCGCCACGCCGGAGTTCGGGTTGACGACCGCCAGCATGTCCTCGCCGTCGACCATCTCGGGGGCGTCCGCGTCGCGGGTCGCGCGGCCCGGGATGTCGTCGTGCAGCGGCCACCAGTGCCGGGTGGCCAGGCCGACCCCGACACCGATGCCCAGGCCGACGCCGACGTCGGAGGGCCAGTGCACGCCGGTGTGGACCCGCGAGTAGGCCACCGCCAGCGCCAGCGGGGCCACGGCCAGGCCGGCCCGCGGCGACTCCATCGCCACGGCCGTGGCGAAGGCCGCCGCGGACGCCGAGTGCCCGGACGGGAACGACGAGGACGTGGGCCGTTTCCGCAGGCGGCGGCGCATCGGCGTCTCCTCCTCGGCCGGGCGGCGGCGCGGGAAGAGCGGCTTGCCGATGAGGTTGGCCGCGGCGCTGGCCCCGGCGATCGCGACCACCCCGCGCAGCGCGGCCCGGCGGGTCTCGCCCGGGCGCGCGGCCAGCAGCGCGGCGACGCCCCACCACAGGCGGGACTTGTTCGCCGATCTGGACAGCGCCATCAGGGCGTCGTCGGCTTTCGAAGCGGGCAGCGCGGCGCTGCGGCGCATCAGGGCGCGGTCGGTCCGGCCGACCCGCCGGAAGGCCCGGATGAGCTGGTGTGACAAGGAGTCCGCCTTCCGCGTGACGTCAAGAGCCGTGCTCCAATCGTGCCTGATTCGGGGAGATTTCACCGTCTGTGGCGTACTGGGGGCGTGTCGACGCCCGAACGGCGCACCGTCGAAGGGGGTGCAGCGCCTACTCTGGTGGAATGCAGCGGCGGATCTTTGGCATCGAGACCGAGTTCGGGGTCACGTGCACCTTCCACGGACAGCGCAGGCTCTCGCCCGACGAGGTGGCCCGCTACCTGTTCAGGCGGGTCGTGTCGTGGGGACGCTCCTCCAACGTGTTCCTCTCGAACGGCTCGCGGCTCTACCTGGACGTCGGCTCGCACCCCGAGTACGCGACGGCCGAGTGCGACGACCTGGTCCAGCTGGTCACGCACGACAAGGCCGGGGAGCGGATCCTCGAGGACCTGCTGGTCGACGCGGAGCGGCGGCTCGCCGACGAGGGCATCGGCGGCGACATCTTCCTGTTCAAGAACAACACCGACTCGGCGGGCAACTCCTACGGGTGCCACGAGAACTACCTGGTGACCCGGGCGGGGGAGTTCTCCCGGATCGCGGACGTCCTGCTCCCGTTCCTGGTGACCCGCCAGCTCATCTGCGGCGCCGGCAAGGTGCTGCAGACCCCGCGGGGCGCGGTCTACTGCCTCTCCCAGCGTGCGGAACACATCTGGGAGGGCGTCTCCAGCGCCACGACCCGCTCGCGGCCGATCATCAACACCCGCGACGAGCCGCACGCCGACGCCGAGCGCTACCGGCGGCTGCACGTCATCGTGGGTGACTCGAACATGGCCGAGCCGACGACCATGCTGAAGGTCGGCTCGGCGAACCTGGTGCTCGAGATGATCGAGGCCGGCGTCCAGTTCCGCGACTTCACCCTGGACAACCCGATCCGGGCGATCCGCGAGATCAGCCACGACCTCACCGGCCGCCGCCAGGTGCGGCTGGCCGGCGGGCGCGAGGCCTCGGCGCTGGACATCCAGCGCGAGTACCACGCCCGCGCGGTCCAGCACATCAAGGACAACGGCACGACGGCGGCGAACGAGCGCGTCGTCGAGCTGTGGGGCCGCGCGCTGGACGCGGTCGAGCAGCAGGACTTCGCCAAGATCGACACCGAGATCGACTGGGCGATCAAGCACCGGCTGGTCGAGCGCTACCGGCACAAGCACGACCTGGACCTGTCCAGCCCGCGCATCGCCCAGCTCGACCTGGCCTACCACGACATCCGCCGTGGCCGGGGCATCTTCGACCTGCTCCAGCGCAAGGGCCTGGTCCGCCGGGTCACCGACGACGGCGAGATCGAGGCCGCCAAGGACACCCCGCCCCAGACCACCCGGGCGAAGCTGCGCGGCGACTTCATCGCCGCCGCCCAGGCCGCGGGCCGCGACTTCACGGTCGACTGGGTGCACCTGAAGCTCAACGACCAGGCCCAGCGCACGGTCCTGTGCAAGGACCCGTTCCGCTCGGTCGACGAGCGGGTGGAGCGCCTGATCAGCTCGCTCTAGCCCAGCGCTCTACCGCAGCCGGTCGTGAGTGAGAAACAGTGTTCTAACCCTGTTTCTCACTCCCGACCGGGCCGGGACGCGACGAAAGTCGGGTCGGGACTGCGGCAGGATCTCCCGCATGCGTGTCGTGCTGCTCGTGCTCGCCCTGCTGGTCTCGATCGCGGCTCCGGCTTCGGCGGGGGAGCGCACGCCGGCGTGGGAGCTGAAGCCCACCGGCGTCACGGCCCAGTTCCGGGGCCTGTCCGCGGTCAGCGCGCGGGTGGCGTGGATCAGCGGCACCCAGGGCACGGTCCTGCGCACCACCGACGGCGGGGCCACCTGGACGTCCGTGGGACCGCCGGGCACCGAGGCGCTCCAGTACCGCGACATCGAGGCCTTCGACGCCGACCACGCGGTCGTGCTCTCCATCGGCCCGGGGACCGACTCCCGCGTCTACCGGACCGACGACGGCGGCGCGCACTGGCGCCAGACCTTCCAGAACACCGACGCGGCGGCCTTCTACGACTGCCTGGCCTTCTTCGACCCGTGGCGCGGCCTGGCGATGAGCGACCCGGTCGACGGCCGGTTCCAGGTCCAGGCCACCTTCGACGGCGGCCGCAGCTGGCGCCCGGTGCCCGAGAGCGGCTTCCCGCCCGCGCTTCCCGGTGAGGCCGGGTTCGCCGCCAGCGGCCAGTGCGTCACGACGGCCGGCCCGTTCGACGCCTGGCTCGCGACCGGCGGCGGTGCGACCGCCCGTGTCCTGCACTCCGGTGACGGCGGCCGGCACTGGACGGCGTCGGACACGCCGTTGCCGAGCAGCGCCTCGGCGGGCGTGTTCGCGCTGGCCTTCCGCTCGCCGTCCCGGGGGATCGCGATCGGTGGCGACTTCGCGAACCCGACGGCACCCGGTCCCGCCGTCGCGCTGACCCGCGACCGCGGCCGCACCTGGACGACCCCGGGCCGGTACCCGGCCGGCTACCGCTCGGGCCTGGCCTGGCGCGGGGGCGCGGTCCTGGCGGTCGGCCCCGGCGGCAGCGACTACAGCCCGGACGGCGGCCGGCACTGGACGCCGTTCGACACCGGCGGCTTCGACAGCGTGGACTGCGCCGGAACCGCCTGCTGGGCCAGTGGTGCCCAGGGCCGCGTCGCCCGGCTCCGCTAGAGCACCTGGCCGGTGGGGCGGACGAGGATCTCGTTGACGTCCACCGAGGGCGGCTGCTGGAGCGCGTAGAGCACCGCGCGGGCGATGTCGTCCGGCTCCAGCTTGGGCTTCGCGCGCTGCTCCTCGGAGAGGATGTCGGTGTCGGTGATGCCGGGGTTGATCAGCGTGACCCGCACACCGGTGCCGACGGCTTCCTCGCGGATCGCGCCGGCCATCCCGGTCACGGCCCACTTGGTCGCGGAGTACAGGCTGGCGTTGCGGATGTAGCGGCCGGCGACCGAGCCGGTGATGAGCAGGTGCCCGGCGGTCTCCTTGAGCGCCGGGAGGACGGCGCGGGCGGTGTAGGCCGCGCCCAGGACGTTCGTGCGGACCATGGGCTCCCACGCGGTGGGATCGGGATCGTCGTCGCCGAAGAACGACGTCCCGACGCCGATGCCGGCGTTGGCGAAGGCGGCGTCGAGCCGCCCGAACTTCGCGACGGTCTCGGCGACGGCTCCCGAGATGTCCGCCCAGTCGCCGACGTCGGCGCCGAGCGCGAGGGCCCGGTCCTCGCCGAGTTCGGCGGCCAGGGGCGTCACGGACTCGGCGCTGCGGGCGACGAGAGCGACCTTGAACCCGGAGGCGGCGGCCAGCCGCGCGGTGGCGGCGCCCAGGCCGCGGGAGGCACCGGTGATGAGGAGAACGCGATCATCCATGCCTTCCAGGCTAGGGAGTCAGGACGAGCCTGCCGCGCAGGCCGCCCGCGGCCAGCCGTTCGTGCGCCGTCGCGGCTTCGGCCAGGGGGAGGACTCCGGCGACGCGCAGCGGGAGCGTGCCGTTCCCGGCCAGCCGGGCCAGCTCGCCCAGGCGCTCGCCGTCCGCGCGGATCCACACGCTGCGGACCCGGATCCCGCGCAGCGGCAGGGGGGCCGCCCCCGCCGCGAACGCCACGAACTCGCCGCCGCCCCGGACCGCGTCGAGGGCGTCCAGGCCGAGCAGCGCGGTGTCGAGGACGGCGTCGACACCGCCCGGCACCACCGCGCGGACCCGATCGCCCAGCGACGGCCCGCGCGGCACGAACTCGGCCGCGCCGAACGCCCGGACCTGCGCTTCGTCGGCTTCGGACGCCACGGCGACGACCCGCAGCTTCCGCGCGTGGGCCAGGGCGACGGCATGACCGCCGACGGCCCCGGCAGCGCCGGTGACCAGGACGGTCCCGGTGCTTTCGACGAGGTCGAGCGCTTGGGCGGCGGTCAGCGCGTTCAACGGGAGGGTGGCGGCTTCGACGGGGGAGACACCGGCGGGAGCGGGTGCCACGGCCGAGGCGTCGAGGACGATGTGGTCGGCGTAGGCGCCGAGCGGGGTGGCGATCCGGTCGCGCAGGCCGATCACGGCGTCGCCGACACCGAACCCGGTGTCCCCGGCGTCGTCGATCTCGCCCGCGACGTCCCAGCCCAGCCCGAGCACCTCGCGCGGCGGCACCACCCCGGCCGAACTCAGCGCCCCGCTGCGGGTCGCCAGGTCCACCGGGTTCACCGCGGCCGCCGCCACCCGGATCCGCACCTGGCCCGGACCCGGTTCCGGCCGCGGCACCGAGGCCACCTCCAGCACCTCCGGTCCACCGAACCGCCGGACCACCACCGCACGCATCGCCTGCTCCTCTCGACCGGGAACCCTTCCGCCGCGAACGTATGGGGAGCTACTCTCCATCGGGAAGTACGTACTTGCAGGTGCCTACCCGACGAGGAGGTGCGCCCGGTGCCCACGCGCACGGCGGAACAGCGGCGGCAGGCCGAGAAAGCCGCCTACGACGCCTATCTCGCCGCCTGCCCCACGCGGAAGCTGCTGGACGAGATCGCCGGCAAGTGGGTCAGCCTGATCCTGGTCGCGCTCGGTGACGGGCCGCAGCGCTACAGCGACCTTTCGCGGCGCATCGCCGGGGTCAGCCAGAAGATGCTCACCCAGACCCTGCGGGTGCTCGAGCGGGACGGTCTCGTCCGCCGCGAGGTCACTCCGGCGGTGCCCGTGCGGGTCGACTATTCCCTTACGCCACTGGGGGAATCGCTGCGCGCGCTGATGGCCGGGTTCAAGGAGTGGGCCGAGGCGAACTTCGATGCCGTCGACGCCGCGCGGACCGATTACGACGCGCGCACCCCGGACCTCACGATCGGGCCGGACGGCGCGGGCTAGGCTCTACCGGGTGTCCACCGCACGCGCCGAACGGCTGGTCAATCTGGTGCTGGCCCTGTTGTCCACCCGGCAGTACCTCACGGCCGAAAAGATCCGTGGCATCGTGCCGGGGTACGGCGACGCGGCCAGCGACGACGCCTACTTCCGGATGTTCGAACGGGACAAGACCGAACTGCGCGAGCTCGGCATCCCCCTGGAGACCGGCCGCAACGGCGCGTTCGACGCCATCGAGGGCTACCGCATCGCCCGCCGCGACTACGAACTCGGCGAGATCGACCTCGCTCCCGACGAAGCCGCCGCCGTCGCGCTGGCCTCCCGGCTGTGGGACTCCCCGGAACTGACCGGCCAGGCGCAGGGCGCGCTCGTCAAGCTGCGCGCCGCCGGCCTGGAGGTCGACGACCAGGCCCCCACCGTGGTCGAGCCGCGCGTGCGCGCCGAACCGGCGTTCGGGCCGCTGCTGGCCGCGGTCCAGAACGGCCAGGCCGTGCGCTTCGAGTACCGCCGCAGCGGTTCCCCGGAGCGGATGATGCGCACCCTCGAACCGTGGGGCATCGTGTCGTGGCGGGCCCGCTGGTACGTCGTCGGGCACGATCGCGACCGCGGCGCCACCCGCTGCTTCCGGCTCTCCCGCGTCACCGGCCAGGTCCGCCCGGTCGGCCGGCCCGGCGAGGTCCGGCGCCCCGAAGGCGTCAACCTGCTCAAGCTCGTCACGGCGACCGGGGACAGCGAACCGTCGCCGGTCACCACCGCCCGGCTCTGGGTCGCCGACGGCCGCGCGGCCGGGGTCCGCCGCCGCGGCACCGTGGTCGGCCGCGCCACCGTCGACGGCGAAGAGGGCGACGTCGTGGAGATCGGCCTGCTGTACCCGGAGTCGGCCGCCGACTGGATCAGCGCGCAGGGCCCGGACGTCGTCGTGTTCGAACCCGACTTGCTGGCCAAGAGCGTCCAGGACCGGCTGGAAGCCGTCGTCGCCCGGCAGGGGAGCGTGCTGTGAGCGGGTCCACCGACCGGATGTCCCGGCTGCTCGCGCTCGTGCCGTACCTGCTGGCGCGCCCGGGCATCCGGATCGACGACGCCGCGCAGGACTTCGACGTCACGCCGAAGCAGCTGCGCAAGGACCTCGAGCTGCTGTGGATGTGCGGGCTGCCCGGCTACGGCCCGGGCGACCTGATCGACCTGTCCTTCGAGGGGGACACGATCGTCGTCACCCACGACGCCGGGATGAGCCGCCCGCTGCGGCTGACCGGCGGCGAGGCGACCGCGCTGCTGGTGGCGCTGCGCGCGCTGGCCGAGACGCCGGGCGTGGTCGACGGCGACGCCGTCCGCCGCTCCATCGCCAAGATCGAAGCGGCCGCCGGGCAGGCCCAGCCGGCCGGCGTGGTCGTCGGCGGGGGAGTGCGGGAGGGCAAGAAGACCGCGCGGACCCGCGAGGAGGTCGCCCGCGCGCTGCAGGACGGGCGCGCCCTGCGGATCCGCTACTACACCGCCTCGAAGGACCAGATCACCGAGCGCACGGTCGACCCGATGCGGCTGCTGATCGTCCAGGCCGTCGGCTACCTCGAAGCCTGGTGCCGCCGCGCCGAGGGCGTCCGGCTGTTCCGGCTCGACCGGATCGACGAGCTGGCGATCCTCGACGAGCCGTCGCGGCCGCCCGCGCACGCCCACCCCACCGACATCTCCGAGGGTGTCTTTCGCGAGCGTCCCGACCAGCGGGAGGCCGTCCTGGTCCTCGACCCGGACGCACGCTGGGTAGCCGAGTACTACCCCTGCGAGGAGCTCGACGAGCTCGACGGCGGCCGCCTGCGGATCCGGATGCGCTACGCCGACCAGTCCTGGATGGTGCGCCTGGTGCTGGGACTGGGCGGGGAAGCGCTGGTGGAGAGCCCGGCGGACCTCGCGTCCGACGTCGGCCGCCGGGCCGCCGGCGCCGTGGCCCGAGCCCGTCACCTTCCGTCAACCTGCGGCCACTAGGCTGACGGCGTGCCGTACCTGCCCACCGCCGCGCTCCTCGTGCTCGGCCTCGTCGTCCTCGTGGTCCTGCTGGTGCGGACCGTCAAGGTCTTGCGTGCCTTCCGGCAAACCACAAGCATGGTGGTGACGAACACCCAGGACCGGGCGGGGCTCGTCCGGGCCCGGGCGGCGGGGCTGCGCGTCGCGTTCGGGCAACGCCACCGCAAAGCGGAAAACCAGTAACATCCCTACCAGACGCAGATAGGAGGCCACCATGCTGAACGGATTGCAGCCGTGGCATTTGATCATCTTGGTGCTCGTCGTCGTGCTGCTGTTCGGGGCCAAGAGGCTTCCCGACGCGGCCCGGTCCATCGGCAAGTCCATGAAGATCTTCAAGGCCGAAACCAAGGACCTCACCGGCGACAAGACCGCGGCGCACGAAGACGCCGTGCCCGCCGACACCAAGCAGATCCCGGCTCAGCCCGCCACGCCCGCTTCGACCGACCAGCAGGTCGCCGACCTGCAGCGTCAGCTCGACGAGCTGAAGAAGCAGCAGGCCGCCGAGCAGCCGCAGAAGAACGTCAGCTGAGCGGCTAGGCCACACCCGGTCCCCCGTCCACGGAGCGCGCCGCACCCGGCGCGCTCCGGCGGACTCCGACGAGAACGGAACAACCCGTGGCGGAATCCGCCTCCGGAAACGGTGACAGCCGCCGGTCGAAGCGGCGCAAGCGCAGCCGTCGGGCCAATCCCGACGGGACGATGACGCTCATCGAGCACATCTACGAGTTCCGCCGCCGCCTCGGCTTCGCACTGCTCGCCGTCGTCGTCGGGGCCATTTTCGGGTTCATCTGGTTCAGCACCAAGATGGGGCCGGTCCCGTCGCTGGGCGAGATCATGAAGGCGCCCTACTGCGCCATCCCGCCCGACCGGCGGCTCAACGGCGCGATGGGCTGCCAGCTGCTGCAAACGCAGCCGTTCGAAGCGTTCATGATCCAGCTGAAGGTCAGCGTCGCCGCCGGTGCGGTGCTGCTGTCGCCGGCCTGGCTCTACCAGTTCTGGGCGTTCATCGCGCCGGGCCTGTACTCCAAGGAACGCAAGTACGCGCTGACGTTCGTCGGCTTCGCGTCGGTGCTGTTCGCCGCCGGTGCGGTCCTCGCCTACATCCTGTTCCCGCACGCGCTGCAGCTGCTCATGGGCTTCGGCCAGGGTGAGTTCATCACCGCGCTGACCGCGGACAAGTACATCTCCTTCATGCTGTCGCTGCTGGTCATCTTCGGGATCAGTTTCGAGCTCCCGCTGCTGGTGGTGATGCTCAACCGCGTCGGCGTCGTGAAGTACGTGCAGCTGAAGAAGTGGCGGCGCGGCATCGTGTTCGCGCTGTTCGTCTTCGCGGCCTTCGCCACCCCGGGCTCGGACCCGTTCTCGATGCTCGGCCTGGCCGGTGCGCTCACCGTGCTGTTCGAGATCGCCGTGCAGATGGCCCGCTTCCACGACCGCAAGCTCGACAAGGTCCGCGCCGACGAGGGCTGGGACCAGCTCGCCGACGACGAAGCCGCGCCGTTCGACTACACGCCGAGCACCATCGACGACGAGCCGTCCGCGCCGACCGCGTCCGGCGGCCGCTCGAGCACCGACGACGTCACCTAGTGGGGATCCACGCCGCGCTCGCCGTGCACCCGGCGTCGGGGCACGGCGCCGCCGCCCGGATCGCCGACACCGTCGCCGAGCGGCTGCGCACCGCCGTGGACCGGCTCGACGTGCTGGTCGCCCACACCGTCGAAGAGTCCCGCGCGCTGATGCGCTCGTCCCACGCCGCCGGGCTGGACGTCCTGATCGTGCTCGGCGGCGACGGCGCCGCCCACCAGGGTGTCCAGTTCTGCGCGAACCACGACGTCGCACTCGGGCTGGTCCCGGCGGGTACCGGCAACGACTTCGCCCGCGCCCTCGGCATCCCCGGCGAGCCGTTCCCGGCGGTCGACGCGCTGGTCGCGGCCCTGCGCTCGGGCGCCCGGCGGCGGGTCGACCTCGGCCGCGTGGGCGACACCTGGTTCGCGACGGTGCTCTGCGCGGGATTCGACGCGAGCGTCAACGAACGGGCCAACCGGATGCGCTGGCCGTCCGGCCCGCGCCGCTACGACGTGGCGATCCTGGCCGAGCTGGCGGCGTTCCGCTCCCGCCCGGTGGTCGTCGACACCGGCACCGGCCGCCTCGAGCTCGACGCCACCCTGGTGGCGATCGGCAACACCCGCTTCTACGGCGGCGGCGTCCCGATCTGCCCGACGGCCGACCCCGAGGACGGCGTCTTCGACGTCACGATCATCGGCCACGCCACCCGCCGCGGCCTGATCCGTATGCTCCCGGGCCTGCGCACCGGCAAGCACCTCACCCACCCGGCGGTCCGGACGCTGCGCGCCCGTTCGGTCACCTTGGCCGGCAACACGTGGCCTGCCTACGCCGACGGGGAACCACAGGGCACGGTGCCGGTGACGGCCACCTGCGTGCCCGGGGCGCTCACCGTGCTCGCCTGACCGGAGGGGCACTTTCACGGGAAAGTGCCCGCCTCCGGGGTGCGGGGTCAGCGGTCGTAGCCGCCCGCCCGCGCCACCAGGTGCCGGAAGTGCGCCGGTGTCAGCAGCCGTCCCGAGTCGGCGAAGTAGACGCCGCCGCAGCGGTGGCAGAACCAGCCCTGCTCCCACACCTGCCGGGCCGCCGGCACCCCGCGCCGCTGCCGCCGGTGCGCCCGCACCCGGCGCACGTACAGCCAGACCAGCACCCCCGCCGCGACGTACACGCACACCGACGGCAGCGCGAACAGCGCGGTACCCAGCGCCTCCGACACCGCACCGCCCGGTGGCGGGTCGTCGGACACCGAGAACGGGAGCAGCAGGAAACAGCTCCCGACCAGGGCCAGGAGGATCGTCGCCGCCAGCAGGCCGCCGCCGCGGCGGGGCGGGGGAAAGGGGTCCAGCGAGCGGGCGACCGCCGTCACCGACACGCCGCTGACCTGGCTGCTCGTGTAAACGAGGCCATCGCCGACCGGCACGGCCACCGTCGGGCCCTGACCGCGGAAGAACGAGTGACCGCCGTGGTAGACCGCGGGCACGTGCTGCACCTGGTCCAGCAAGCCGCAGCTCGGGCACGGTTCCGTCATGCCCGCTCCGACGTGGCCGCAAGCGATCCGGTTCCGGGACCCCTTTCCCGTATAACGACCTATACGGCGGGTCGGTGCACGCAACGTGCGAACTGTCGGACGGGTGTGAAACCCTGACGAGGTGGCCAGTAGCCCTTCTCCGTCCCCGGCCGAGGCCTATGCGGCCTCCGCACGCCGCGGGAAGTACGCCCAGCTGACGCGCTTCGCCGCGGAAGTGTCCTTCGAGTTCGACCAGTTCCAGATCCGCGGGTGCGAGGCCCTCGAAGACGGGCACGGTGTGCTGGTCTGCGCGCCCACCGGCGCGGGCAAGACCGTGGTCGGCGAGTTCGCCGTGCACCTGGCGCTCGCCGAGGGCCGCAAGTGCTTCTACACGACGCCGATCAAGGCGCTGTCGAACCAGAAGTACGCCGACCTCGTGGCCCGCTACGGCAGCGACGCCGTCGGCCTGCTGACCGGGGACACCTCGATCAACGGCAACGCGCAGGTGGTCGTGATGACCACCGAGGTGCTCCGCAACATGCTCTACGCCGGGTCGTCGACGATCACCGACCTCGGGTACGTGGTGATGGACGAGGTCCACTACCTGGCCGACCGGTTCCGCGGCGCGGTGTGGGAAGAGGTGATCCTGCACCTGCCCGAGCACGTCCGCGTGGTCGGGCTGTCGGCGACGGTCAGCAACGCCGAGGAGTTCGGCGAGTGGCTGGTGGAGGTCCGGGGCGACACGACGGTGGTCGTCGACGAGCACCGGCCGGTGCCGCTGTGGCAGCACATGCTGGTGGGCAACCGGCTGCTGGACCTGTTCGCCGGGGACGACGTGCACGCGCCGAACGCCGAGCTGCGGATCAACCCGACCCTGCTGCGGCGGACCGAGGAGATCGGCCGCCAGTACGCGCCGGCGGGGTTCCGGAGCCCGCGGGGCCGCCGGGGTGCGCCGCCGCGGATGCCGCGGTTCCGGCCGCCGTCGCGGGTGGACGTCGTCGAGCAGCTGGACCGGGCCGGGTTGCTGCCGGCGATCGTGTTCATCTTCTCCCGGGCGGGTTGCGACGCCGCCGTGGCGCAGTGCGTGCGGTCGGGGCTGCGGCTGAACGGGCCGGGCGAGGTCGAGGAGATCCGCCGGGTCATCGAGGAGCGCACGGCGGACCTGCCCGAGGGCGATCTGGGCGTGCTCGGGTACTGGGAGTGGCGGGAAGCGCTGGAGCGCGGGATCGCGGGGCACCACGCGGGGTTGCTGCCGGCGTTCAAGGAGACCGTCGAGGAGCTGTTCGTCCGCGGGCTGGTGAAGGTCGTGTTCGCGACGGAGACCCTGGCCCTGGGGATCAACATGCCGGCGCGCACGGTCGTGCTCGAGCGGCTGGTGAAGTACAACGGCGAGGCGCACGTCGACCTGACGCCGGGGGAGTACACGCAGCTCACCGGCCGGGCCGGGCGGCGGGGCATCGACATCGAGGGGCACGCGGTCGTCGCGTGGCAGCCGGGGGTGGATCCGAAGCAGGTGGCCGGGCTGGCGTCGACCCGGACGTATCCGCTGCGGTCGTCGTTCCGGCCGGGGTACAACATGGCGGTCAACCTGGTGGCGCAGGTCGGGGCGGCCGAGGCGCGGGAGCTGCTGGAGCAGTCGTTCGCGCAGTTCCAGGCCGACCGGTCGGTGGTGGGGACCGCGCGGCGGATCGAGCGGAACAAGGAAGCGCTGAAGGGCTACACGGCCGCGGTGACCGGCGATTTCGACGAGATGCTGGAGTACGTCGAGCTGCGGGCGAAGATTTCGGCGCGGGAGAAGGCGTTGTCGCGGCAGAACACGGCCGCGCGCCGCGCCGGGACCGCCGAGTCGCTGGAGAAGCTGCGCAAGGGTGACGTCATCGCCGTGCCGGCGGGGCGGCGGGCGGGGCTGGCCGTGGTGGTCGATCCGGGGCTGGACCCGATCCGGGAGCCGCGGCCGGTGGTGGTGACCGAGGACCGGTGGTCGGGGCCGTTGTCGGTGGCGGACTTCCCGGCGCCGGTGGAGGCGCTGGGCCGGATCAGGCTGCCCAAGCACGTCGAGCTGCGGTCGCCGCGGACGCGCCGGGACATCGCCTCGACGCTGCGGAACGCCGGGATTTCGTTGCCGGGCAGGCAGAAGCGGGGTTCGGGGGCGAACGAGGACGGCGAGCTGGCGGCGTTGCGGCGGGCGTTGCGGGCGCACCCGTGCCACGGGCTGGCCGAGCGCGAGGCGAACCTGCGCTGGGTGGAGCGGTACCAGCGGCTCGCGGCGGAAACGCAGCAGCTGGAGCGGAAGGTCGCGGCGACGACGCACTCGCTGGCGCGGGCGTTCGACCGGATCCTGGCGTTGCTCGGTGAGCGCGGCTACCTGGGGCCGGAGTCGGCGGGGGACGGCGAGGACCGCGTCACCGAGCACGGTCGTCGGTTGACGCGGCTCTACAGCGAGTCCGATCTGCTGGCCGCGGAGTGCATCCGGCACGGCGTGTGGCGCAAGCTCAATCCGGCCGAGCTGGCGGCGGTCGTGTCGACGCTGGTGTTCGAGGCCCGCCGGGACACCGCGGGGGAGCCGCGGCTGCCGGGCGGGGCGGTGCCCGAGGCGTGGCAGGAGACGGCGCGGCTGTGGGTGGAGCTGACCGAGGACGAGCGGCGGCACCGGCTCGACCGGACCCGGGAGCCCGACGCGGGGTTCGCGTGGCCGGTTTACCGGTGGGCTCGGGGTGAATCCCTGGAGAAGGTCCTCACCGCGGCCGAGGCCAACGGCCAGGAGCTGTCGGCCGGTGACTTCGTGCGCTGGTCGCGTCAGGTGATCGATCTGCTCGACCAGATCCGGGACGTGCTCGGCAAGGCGGATCCGGTGGGTGCGGCGGCGGCCGAGGCGGTGAAGGCGCTTCGCCGCGGAGTCGTGGCCGCGGGAGCGGCGTGAACTTCGTGTTAGGCCTGCTCCAAGCGGCGGAGGCGGTGAGCGTGGGCGCGTGTGCTCGGCTCCGACCTGTGGTTGGATCGTTTGCGACACCGTCTGTATGCGGCTTGACGGTGGTTTCGGGGTGGTCAGCGAGATGAGCGAAGCAGGCGGAGGCAGAAGATGAGCACGCCGTATGGCGGCAACGACCCACAGCAGCCCCAGTACGGGCAGCAGCCGGGCGGCGCGTACCCGCCGAGCGGCTCGCAGGAGCAGCCGCAGTGGGGACAGCCGCAGCAGCCTTCTTACGACCCGAACCAGCAGCAGCAGTGGGGCCGGCCGCAGCAGCCCCAGCAACCGCAGCAGTGGGGGCAGCAGCCGGGCGGGTACACCCCGCCGCAGCAGCCGCAGTGGGGGCAGCAGCCGCCGCCCTACGGCCAGCAGCCCGGGGGCGGGTATCCGCAGAGCGGGCCGCAGGCGCAGCCGCAGTACGGGCAGCAGCCGGGCGGGGCGTACCCGCAGAGCGGGCCGCAGGCACAGCCGCAGTACGGGCAGCAGCCCGGTGGCCAGTACGACTACGGCCAGCAGTTCCCCGGCACCGCCGCTCCGGAGGAGGAGAAGCCGGCGAAGTCGAAGAAGGGCCTGCTGATCGGTGTGGTCGCGGCGATCGTGGTGGTCGCGGCGGTCCTGATCCTGGGTTTCGTCGCGCCCGGGTTCTTCAAGACGCAGGTCTTCAACAACACCCAGATGCAGACCGACGTGCAGAAGCTGCTGACCGAGACCTACAAGATCGACGGCGTCACCGGCGTCACCTGCCCCGCCGAGCAGAAGGTGGAGGACGGGGCGAAGTTCGAGTGCACCGCCACGATCGCCGGGAAGCCGCAGCAGGTGCCGATCACGGTGAAGGGCGACGGCGGCAACTACGAGGTTTCCCCGCCCGTCTCCAAGTAGCGTGCCCCGCGGCCCGGCCGCCGGATTTTTCCGGTGGCCGGGCTTCGGCGTTTCCGGAGATGATCCGGGCATGAGCGACTTCGAGATCCGGACGCTGGAGACCGCGGAGCACCGGGCGGCGAGCAACCTGTTCCGGGAGAGTGTGCACTTCCCCCCGTCCGACGACGCCGAATGGGAGTACGCGGCGCAGTACTACCAGCCCGGCGGCGCGATCGGGGCGTTCGATCCGGAGCTCGTGGGGACGGCCCGGTCGTTCGACGCGGAGCTGACGGTGCCCGGTGGCGCGCGGCTGCCGATGGTGGGGGTCACGTCGGTGGGGGTGCGGGCCGACCGCACCCGCCGGGGGGTGCTGCGGGCGCTGATGACGACGCAGCTGGCGGACTTCGCCGCGCGCGGGGTGGTGTTCGCGAACCTGCTCGCGACCGAAGCCGGGATCTACGGCCGGTTCGGCTACGGCTTGGCGACGCGGCACCGCACCTACAGCGTCGACCGGCACCGGGCGCGGCTGCGTCCGGACGCTCCGGCAGGCGGGGAGCTGGAGCTGCTGGACCTCGGCGAGGCGATGGCCGTCTGCCCGGGTGTGTACGACGGTCTCGAGCGCCGGCCGGGGATGATGAGCCGGCCGGAGGTGTTGTGGCGGCTCTACGAAACGCAGCTGCGGCGGCACACCCCGCCGGCGAAGGCGGTCGTGCACCACGGCCCCGGCGGGCCGGACGGGTTCGCGACCTACCACGTCGGGGGCGCGCTCGCCCACCCGTGGACCAGGACCCTGGAGGTGGCGGACCTGTTCGCCGGTTCGCCGAGCGCGTTCGCCGGGCTGTGGCGGTTCCTGCTCGGCGTCGACCTGGTCGACCGGGTCGTCGTCGGGTCGTGTCCGCTCGACGATCCGATCGAGCTGCTGCTCGCCGACCACCGGTGCGGGAGCGTCGACCGGATCGGGGACGAGCACTGGATCCGGCTCGTGGACGTCCCCGCCGCACTGGCCGGCCGCGAGTACGGGCCCGCCGATCCGGTGGTGCTCGAGGTGACCGACCCGCTGCTGCCCGCCAACGGCGGCACCTACCGCGTCGGCCCGGACGGCGCCGAACGCACGGACCGGCCGGCCGGGCTCCGCCTGGACGTCACCACCCTGGCCATGATGTTCCTCGGGACCTGGCGGCCTTCGGCGCTGGCGGCGGCCGGGCGGATCGAGCTGCGTGACCCGGCCGCCCCGGAGGCGGCGGACCTGCTGTTCGGGACCAGGTCGGCGGCCTGGAGCGGCAGCCACTTCTGAGGGCGCGGAAAACCGGGTGCCGGGCCGGAGGTCCCGCGGCAGGATCGGGCGGATGACCGACTTCGACGTCCGCCCGATCACCGAAGAAGAGCGGCGCAGCACGGCCGACCTGCTGCGCCGCGCATTGCACGCCCAGCGCGTCACCGACGAACGCTGGGCCCGGATCGAGGGTTCCTGGCCTGCGGCGCACAAGTTCGGCGCGTTCGACGGCGAGACACCGATCGGGATCGTCAGCTCCTACGACACCGAGATGGCCGTCCCGGGCGGGCGGACGCTGCCGGTCGCCGCGGTGGAAGGTGTCGGTGTCCGCGCCGACCGGACCCGCCGCGGGGTGCTCAGCGCGATGATGGCCGTCCAGCTGGCCGACTTCGCCGCGCGGGGGCTGCCGCTCGCGGCCCTGCACGCCAGCGAGCCCACGATCTACGGGCGGTTCGGCTACGGCTCGGCCGCGCTCGGCAAGACCCTGCGGGTGTCGCGGCCGGCGGCGCGTCTCCACGAGCGTGTCGCGACCGGGGGTGACGTCCGGCTGCTCACACCCGAGGAGGCGGTGCGCGAGCTTCCGCCGCTGTACCGCCGGATCAGCCTGCACCGTGCGGGCATGATCGGGCGTCCGGAGGTGTGGTGGCCGATGACCCACGACCGGTATGCGGGCCCGGACGGCGCGCACCTCGTCGCCGTCCACAGTGGACCGGACGGCGATGACGGGTTCGTCGTGTACGACACCATCACCCGCCGGTCGTTCGATGCACCCGACCACGGGGCCGCGCTGGACGTCCACGACCTGCACGCGGCCGGCCCGGCGGCGCGGGCCGCGCTCTGGCGGTACCTGCTGTCGGTGGACCTGGTTTCGGAGGTCCACGCCCGCCACCGCCCGGTCGACGAGCCCCTCGCCCTGATGCTGACCGACCACCGGCACGCGGCCACCGCCGCGGTCGAAGACGACTTGTGGCTGCGCCCGGTCGACGTCGCGGCCGCGCTCGCCGCCCGCACCTACCGCGCGGCCGGTCCGGTGGTGCTCGCGGTGACCGACCGGCTGCTGCCGGCCAACACGGGGCACTACGAAGTCGGCCCGGACGGCGCCCGGCGCACGGATGCGGCCGCGGACCTGGCGCTCGACGTCGACACGCTCGGCATGCTCTACCTCGGGCACTGGGCCGCGACGACGCTGGCCGAGGCCGGCCGCGTCGACGTGCGCGACGCGGCCGCGCTCGCGCGGGCCGACGAGTTGTTCACCACGACGGCCGCGCCGTGGTGCGGCACCCACTTCTAGGCGCCGGGCAGGGCCTTGAGCAGCCGTTCGACGGAGTTGCCGAGGTTCCACCGTTCGGCCAGCTCGGCGACCCGGCCGGGGTCGGCGGGTGTCGCGGGCACGGTGTCGGGGCGTGACTGCTCGACGGGCGCGTCGACGGCCACGCGGACCACGGTCGGGGCGACCGCGAGGTAGTCCGCCGCGTCCTTCAGCCGCAGCCGTGTCTTGAGGGGGAGCGCGGAGTCCCCGGCTTGGCCCGCGGCGACGAGGGCTTCGAGCGACCCGAACTGCGTGATCAGCTTCGCGGCGGTCTTTTCGCCGATGCCGGCGACCCCGGGCAGGCCGTCGGACGGGTCGCCACGCAGGGCGGCCATGTCCGCGTAGGCGGGCCCGGCGGTGTCGCGGGGCAGGCTGTAGCGCTCGGCGATCTCGGCCGGGCCCAGCACTTCGGCCTTGGCCCAGCCCTTGCCGACGTAGATGACCGAGGTGGGGGTGGGTTCGGTGCGCACGAGCTGGAAGAGGTCCCGATCGCCGGTGATGACCTCGACCGGGTCGGCCTTCTCGCGGGTGGCCAGGGCGCCGATGACGTCGTCGGCCTCGTAGCCGGCGGCTTCGGCGGTGGCGAACCCGAACGCTTCGAGCAGGTCGAGGATGATCGGCACCTGCGGGGTGAGCGTGTCGGGCACCTCTTCGACGTCCGGGCCGCTGCCGGTCTCCTCGGCCACCCGGTGCGCCTTGTAGCTGGGCAGCAGGTCGGTCCGGAACTTCGGCCGCCAGTCGGCGTCGAGGCAGCAGACCAGCCGCGCGGGCCGCCGGTCGGTGAGGATCCGCGCGATCGTGTCGGCGAACCCGCGCACGGCGTTGACCTGCGTCCCGTCCGCGGCGCGCATCGAGTCGGGCAGGGCGAAGAAGGAGCGGAAGTACAGGCTCGCGGAGTCGAGCAGCGCAAGGGATCCGGTCACCCGCACAGCCTGCCATGGTGGACGCCGGTGGCGGGGCGCGACGCACCGCGATCTCGTGCCCGCCCCGGGTCGTGAGTGGTAGGGCGGGTTCTCACCCGCCGTACCACTCACGACCGGGACGGGGGAGCGGGAAGGTGGGTCACCCGGCCCGGCATGTCGCGCCCCGGGCGCGTTCACTTCGCCCGCCGCCCCACTAGGCTCGCCTTCATGTCGCGCCGATCCCTCCACACCCCCGCTCCCGACGCCGCCGCCCTGCGGGCGCGGCTGGACCGTGCCCGCGCTGCCGCGGCCGCCGCGAGCACCGATGCCCTGCTGATCGCGCCCGGCTCCGACCTGCGGTACCTGCTCGGGCAGGCCGGCGGCTCGTTCGAGCGGCTGACCACCCTCGTCGTCCCCGCCGACGGCACCCCCGCGCTGGTCGTGCCGAAGCTGGAGGCGCCCGGGTACGCCGACGTCCCGACCGACGACCTCGGCGTCGAGCTGCTCACCTGGGTGGACGGCGACGACCCGTACAAGCTCGTCGCGGACCGGCTCGGCAAGCCGGGGCGGGTCGCCGTCAGCGACTTCACCCCCGCCCTGCACGTCCTCGCGCTGCGGGCCGCCCTCGGCGACGCCGAGCAGACGCTGGCCGGCCCCGTGGTCCGGGAGCTGCGGATGCGCAAGGACGCCGCCGAAATCGCGTCGCTGCGCGAAGCCGGCGCGGCGATCGACCGCGTGCACGCCCGCGTCCACGAGTGGCTGCGGCCGGGCCGCACCGAGGCCGAGGTCGGCGCCGACATCGCCGCGGCCATCGTCGAGGAGGGCCACGTCCAGGCGGACTTCGTGATCGTCGGGTCCGGTCCGAACGGGGCCAGCCCGCACCACGACGTCTCCGAGCGGGTCATCGAGAAGGGTGACGTCGTGGTCGTCGACATCGGCGGCCCGCTGCCCGCCGGCTACAACTCCGACTCCACGCGCACCTATGCCGTCGGGACGCCCCGCGACGCCGACGTGGCCGAGACCTACGCGGTGCTGCAGCGGGCCCAGGCCGCCGCGGTGGCCGCGGTCAAGCCGGGCGTCACCGCCGAGGCCGTCGACGCCGCCGCGCGCGACGTCATCGCCGAGGCGGGGTTCGGCGAGTACTTCATCCACCGCACCGGGCACGGCATCGGCCTGGACGTGCACGAGGAGCCGTACATCATCGCCGGCAACGCGCTGCCGCTGGAGCCGGGCATGGCCTTCAGCGTCGAGCCGGGCATCTACCAGCCGGGCCGGTGGGGCGCCCGGATCGAAGACATCGTGGTCGTCACCGCCGACGGTGCCGAGTCCGTCAACAACCAGCCGCACGAGCTCGTCGTGCTGGACGCATGACCGCCGGCGGCCTGGAGCCGCTGGACCAGTCGATCGTCCAGGAACTCGCGGCGGACGGGCGGCGCAGCTTCACCGACCTCGCCGAGCGGGTCGGGCTGTCGGTGTCGGCGGTGCACCAGCGGGTGCGCCGCCTCGAGCAGCGCGGGGTCATCCTCGGCTACACCGCCCGGCTCGACGGCGAGCAGATCGGCCTCCCGCTGACGGCGCTGATCTCGCTGACCCCCAACGACCCCGCGGCCCCGGACGACTACCCGCAGCGGATCCAGCACATCAAGGAAATCGAGTCGTGCTACTCCGTGGCCGGCGACGAGTCCTACATCCTGCTGGTGCGGGTCCAGTCGCCGCTGGCCCTGGAGGACCTGCTGCGGCGGATCCGGGAGGCGGCGAAGGTGTCGACCCGCACGACGGTGGTGCTCTCTACGCCGTTCGAGGGACGTTCGCCGACGTTCTGACGCCGGTGCCCCGTCCGGCGGCCGGGGCGCTGGTACGGTAAAAGGTATGGCAACACGTAAGGTCACCCTTTCGCTGGACAGCGGCGCGCTGGAATTCGCCGAACGAGCCGCGAAAGCCCACGGAATCTCGGTCTCGTCCTGGCTGTCGAAGGCGGCCAGGCGCGAGGCGGTGCGCACGGGTTACACCCCGCAGAAGCCGGAACCGGCCGCCGCGGAATCGGACGAGGCCGAGCTGAGCGCGGCGGAGAAGGATCTGCGTGCGCAGGGGTGAAGTCTGGACGTACCACCCCCCGACCGACCCGGCCCGGCAGCGCACGGTGGTGTTGCTGTCCTCGGACGGGGTGAACGAGTCCGAGCGCCCGTGGCTGCTCGGCACCGAACTCCTCGACCGCGACCCGATGGACATCCTCGGCGTGGCCGTCGACGCCCGCTACTGGGTGTCGACGCTCAACCTCACCCGGCTCTACCGCCCGTGGTTCGACGAACGCGTCGCCGAGATCGACCAGGACGTCCAGGAGCGCATCGACATCGCGTTGCGGGCCGCGCTCGACCTGTGAGAGCGGCCGCCAGGGCGCACAAGGCGAACCCCGCGCCGAGCACGCTGGAGCCCGCCCAGCCGGCGACGGCGAACGCGGCCGTCGTCGCGGTGGCGCCCAGGGCCGAGCCGAGCGAGTAGAAGAGCATGTAGCCGCCGATGGCGCTGCTGGTGGTGTCCGGGTGCGCGGTGGTCAGCAGGTGCTGGTTGCTCACGTGCACGGCCTGCACGGCGAAGTCGAGCACGACCACGCCGCCGATCACCGGCCACAGTGACCACGACACCGGCCCGATCGCCGCCCACGAGACGGCGAGCAGGGCGAGGGCGCCGACGGTGACCGGGCGTGCGAAGCCCGCGTCGGCCCAGCGGCCCGCCCGGGCGGCACCCAGCGCCCCGACCAGGCCGGCCAATCCGAACAGGCCGATCTGCGCCGGGCTCAGCCGCCACGGTGCGGCCGCGAGCGGCAGCGCGAGCCCGCTCCACAGCGTGCCGAACGAGGCGAACAGGAAGAACGCGATCAAGCCGCGTGAGACGAAGAGCCGTTCGCGGAACAGTTTTCCCAGCGACGTCAGCACTTCCCGGTACGTGGAAGGTCCGGTGCGCGGGTCGGGCGGCAGCGTCTTGAGCACCACCGCCGCCAATGTCACCAGGAGCACGGCGAGCACGACGTACACGCTGCGCCAGCCCCACGCCGTGGCCAGTGCTCCGGCCGCGACGCGGGCGCCGAGGATGCCGAGGACGACTCCGGACGTCACCGCGCCGAGGGTGCGGCCGCGTTCGGCGGGCGTGGCGCTCGCCGCGGCGTAGGCGACCGTCGTCTGGACGACGACCGCGAACAGGCCGGCGAGCGCGAGTCCGGCCAGCAGCACCCAGAGCCGGGTCGCGGCCGCCGCGACCACCGCGCCCGCCGCCGTCAGGACGAGGTGAGCCGCGATGAGCTTGCGCCGGTCCCGCAGGTCGCCGAGGGGAACGAGCAGCGACAGCCCGGCCAGGTAGCCGAGCTGTCCGGCGGCGACGATCCAGCCGAGGCCGGCCGCCGGTACGGCCAGGTCCGCGCCCATCCCGGCGAGTGCGGGCTGAGCTGCGTAAATGCTCGCGACCGCGACCGCGCACACCGCCGCCAGCACCGTGTTCCGGCCCATTCCAGCCCCCATCAGTAGCAGTTTGCAACTGATCTGACCGTACGGCAGAATGGTTTCGAACAGCAACTCTTCCGGAGGTGTGGTGGCCGAGGACTGGACCGACCCGAGCTGTCCCGTGGCGCGCACGCTCGACCTCGTCGGCGACCGCTGGAGCCTGCTCGTCGTGCGCGACGCCATGGACGGCGCCCGGTCGTTCACCGACTTCCAGCAGCGCACCGGCATCGCCCGCAACATCCTCACCGACCGGCTCCGCCGCCTGGTCGACCGCGGCGTCCTCGACCGGCGGACCGCGCCAACGGGCCGTCGGCAGGTCTACGTGCTGACCCCGGCCGGGCGCGACCTCTTCACGGTCGTCGTGGCCCTGCGGCAGTGGGGCGAACGGCACGCGTTCGCCCCCGGCGAGGAGCACTCGGTCCTCATCGACGGCCGCGGCCTCCCGCTGCCCCGGCTGATCCCGCTCGGCTCGGACGGCACCCCCGCCGACGTGGAAACGACCACGGTCCGCAAAACCGGCTGACGTACCCGGAGGGTCGGATCGCGTACCCGGGCAGTCGGTTTGCGTACCCGGGCGGTCGGTTTGCGTACCTGGAGGGTCGGATGGCGAGCCGACCCTCCAGGGGTACGCAGGCCGACTCTCTGGGTACGCAGGCCGACTCTCTGGGTACGCAGGCCGACTCTCTGGGTACGCAGGCCGACTCTCTGGGTACGCAGGCCGACCCTCTGGGTACGCAGGCCGACTTTCCGGGTACGTGGGCCGACCCTTTGGGTCAGCGGGCCACGACCTCCGGGACCGCGTGGAGTTTGCCGTCCGCGCCGGCGAGGCAGGAGGCGTTGCCGTCCTTGGCCGCGATGAATTCCGTCAGGCAGTTCGCGATCGCCGCGTGGCCGGCGGCGTTGGGGTGGAACGACTCCTGGAGGGCGTGGCCGGCGCGCTCGGCCTGGGCGAGGTCGGACAGCTGCAGCGTCAGCCGGGTGAACCACTCCGTCGCCGGGTTGGCTCCGCCGCTGCAGGCCTCGTGCTTGACGCCCGCCTTGGCCAGGTCCAGGAACCGGGCCCCGGTCTGCTGGGCGGCCGCCTTCAGGCCCGAGGACAGCACGCCGATGCCGGTCTGGGCGATCCAGCGCAGGTCTTCGGAGCGGAACGGGCAGCCGTTGAGGCTGCGCAGGTTCTCCGGCAGATCCGGGCCGATCGGGGCCGCGTAGGACTGCAGGATCAGCTGGTAGTCCGCCGGGACGTACCCCGCTCGCGCGAGCACCGCCTTCACGTCCGAGACCGCCTTCGCGACCTTCGGCACCATGGCGTCCACTTTGGACTGCCAGGTCTGCTTCAGCGCGTCGCTGCACGCCGGGCCGCCGGGGTCGAACCACGCCTTGAAGCACTCGTTGACCTGGTTGGAGAACTTCGGCTCGTCGTTCGCGCCGACCGCGATCACCACCGCGGCCACCCGGTGGTCCTTCACCAGCGCGGCCAGCTGCTGCGCCTGCGACGCCTCGGTCCACTGCTTGACGTCACCGAGCGCGACCTGCTCGGCGGGTGCGCCGGAACAGCCGAGGTTGACGTGCGCGGTGATGCCCGGAGCGGCGATCTTCCCGACGAAGGCGTTGGGGGAGCGGTGGCACCAGTTGCCGCCCTGGCCGTTGGTGGCGGCGGTGTACTGGCCGGCGCCTTCACCGGAAACCGTGCTGTCCCCCATCGCGACGACGGTGAGCGGGCCGGTGCCCGGCGGGCCCTGCCGTGGCTGCGGCTGCCCGGGTTGGCTTTCGGAGCCGAAGAAGACGAACAAGCCGGCCAGCAAGGCCGCGCACGCGAGGACGAGGGCTCCCCAGTACCACCGAAGACGTCGCATCGCCCCCGATTCTACGGACCGGCCCGGCGGCGGACACGGTGCGTCACGGCAGCCAGCTCCGCACCAGCCGGACGAGCGACTCCGCCAGGGTCGCCGAGCCGATCTCCCGGTCCCGCCGCCAGTGCCGTACCTGTTCGGCGGAGAGGGCCGCGAGCAGGACGTCCGCGGCGATCTCGGCGCCCTGCGCGCCGCCGGCTTCGAGCAGGTGCCGGCAGTGCTGCCGCCACAGGGTGTGGGCGCCGGTGCGGAACCGGGCCCCGGTCGTGGCGGTTTCGGACAGCAGGACGAGGTCCAGCTGCCGGTCGAGGAGGTCGAGGTAGGCCTCGATGAACGCGCCGAGCCGGTCCGCGGTGCCGGCGCCGGGGCCCAGGGGCGGCGGCCCGCTGAGGATCCGCTCCTGCAGTTCGCGTTCGCGCTGGTCGAGCAGGGCCATGGCGAGGCCGCCCTTGTCGCCGAAGCGGCGGTAGAGCGTGCCCTTGCCGACGCCGGCGGCGCCCGCGACGTCGTCCATGGTGACCGCGTCGACACCGCGTTCGGCGAAGAGCGTCTCGGCGGCTTCCAGGACGCGGATCCGGTTGCGGGCGGCGTCGGCCCGTTCGCGGACGGGGGCGCCGAGCACCGGCAGCCCGGCGGGCGTTGACGAAGCGGACTGCGGTCCGCTACGGTTCGAGGACATAAGCGGACTCTAGTCCGATTCCCTCTCCGGCGAAAGCCGGCACCCGATCGAGGAGCATCGCCATGCCCGATCTGCTGCACATTTCCGCCTCCCCACGAGGCGAAGCGTCCCAATCGCTGCGTCTGGCAGCTACTTTCCTGGACACCTACCGCAGCCTCCACCCGGACGCCGAGATCGACGAATGGGACCTCTGGGACGGCTCCCTGCCCGCGTTCGGCCCGGCCGCGGCCCGCGCCAAGATGACCGTCTTCGGCGGCGGCACCCCGCAGGGCGAGGAAGCCGAAGCGTGGGCGGCGGCGCAGGCGGCGTTCGCCCGGTTCGACGCCGCCGACCGGATCCTGGTCAGCGTGCCGATGTGGAACTCCGGCGTGCCCTACGTCCTCAAGCAGTTCGTCGACGTCGTGTCCCAGCCCGGCTGGATCTTCGGCGTCGACCCGGTCACCGGCTACCGCCACCTGCTCGAAGGCCGCGGCAAGCGCGCCGCGGTCATCTACACCAGCGCGGTGTGGGCGCCCGGGCTCGGCCCGGAGTTCGGCGCGGACTTCCAGGCCCCGTTCTTCACCGGCTGGCTCAACTGGACCGGCATCGACGACGTCACCGAGATCCGCTTCCACCCCACCCTCACCGGCGACGTCGAAGAACTCGGCCGGATCGCCCACGAAGCCGCTCGCGACACCGCCAAGACCTTCTGAAAGGCCCGCCATGACCGAGACCATCGACCGTGCCACGCTCCGCGCCGGGCTCGCCGCCGGCACTCTCGTCCTCGTCGACGCGCTCCCCGCGTCCTCCTACGAGACCCGGCACCTGCCCGGAGCGATCAACCTCGTCGCCGACGACGTCGCCGCCAAGGCACCGCGGCTCCTGCCGGACAAGGCCGCCGCGATCGTCACCTACTGCTCCAACCCCGCCTGCGCCAACAGCGGCCAGGTCGCCGCGCAGCTGGAACGGCTGGGCTACACCGACGTCCGCAAGTACGCCGCGGGCATCGAAGACTGGGTGAGCGCCGGCCTGCCCACCGAAAGCGGTCAGCCCGCCTGAGTCAGGTCCGTCGCCGCCGCCAGGGCGACCGCCACCTCGGCGATCGCCCGCACCGTCGGGGTGTCGTTGCCGGGCACCCACACCAGTTCCGTGCGGGCGACATCGCCGTCCAGGGGCACGAACGCCACCCCGGACCGGCGCAGGCTGTGGGACGAGCGGGCCAGCCGGGTGACGCCGACGCCCGCCGCGACCAGACCGAGCAGGCCCTGCACGGTCGCGGCCCGCTGGACCACCCGCGGGGTGAAGCCGGCGGCGGCGAAGTCGTCGTCGTAGCTTCGGTGCCACGGCTCCCAGCTCGCGCGCGGGGTGAGCACCCACGGCTCGTCCGCGAGGTCGGCCAGCTTCAGCGACGCCCGCCCGGCCAGCGGGTGCTCGGCCGGCAGCACCGCGCACACCTCTTCGGTCAGCAAAGTGCGCGACTGCAGATCCCCGACCAGAGGCGGCCGGGTGAACGCCAGGTCGAACCGGCCCTCGCGCAGGCCCTCGACGAGCTCGGCGATCGGCGCCTCGGCCGTCGTCACCGCCAGCCCGGGCAGCCGCTCCCGGACCGCGCGGACCACCGGCGGCAGCAGGTAGTTCGCCGTCGTGGCGAGGAAGACGAGCCGGACGTCGCCGATCTCGCCGCGGACCGCCCGCCCGAGCGTCGCGACGGCTTCGTCGGCGCGCGCCAGCACCGCGCGGGCCTCCGGCAGGAAGAGCCGGCCGACGGCGGTGAGCCGCGTCCCGCGCGCGTCGCGGTCGAACAGCCGCACGCCGAGGGCGCGTTCGAGCACGGTGATCTGCTGGGACAGCGACTGCTGCGCCAGGTGCAGCGCGGCGGCCGCGCGGGTGAAGCTGGTCGCCTCGGCGACGGCCACGAAGTACCGGAGCTGGCGCAACTCAGGGGTCACAGGCTTTGACTGTAGCCGCGGCAGGACATCGGTGTTGGCGGCCCGGCCGTGATCGTCCCCAGGATGGAAGGGAGGAAAGCACTGGGAGGACACGAGAATGACGAACACCGACGGCCGCGTCTGGCTGATCACCGGCTGCTCCGCGGGCTTCGGCCGCGAGATCGCGCTGGCCGCGCTGGCCGAGGGCGACCGCGTGCTGGCCACCGCCCGCCGGCCGGAAGCCCTCGCCGAGCTCCGGGAGCGCGGCGGCGACCGGCTCCGGACCGCGGCACTGGACGTCACCGACACCGGGCAGATCGACGCGGCGGTCAAAACCGCGCTCGAAACGTTCGGCCGGATCGACGTCGTGGTCAACAACGCCGGCAGCGGGTCGGTCGGCGCGGTCGAAGAACTCACCATGGACGAGCTGCGCGCGCTGATGGAGGTCATGTTCTTCGGCGCGGTCGCGGTCACCAAGGCGGTGCTGCCGCACCTGCGCGCGCAGGGCAGCGGCACGGTCGTGCAGCTCAGCTCCATGGGCGGGCAGCTGGCCCCGCCGGGTTTCGCCGCCTACTGCGCGGCGAAATTCGCCCTGGAAGGCATCTCGGAAGCACTGGCCGCCGAGGTGGCGCCGTTCGGGGTCAAGGTGCTGATCGTCGAGCCGGGCGCGTTCCGCACCGAGTTCGGCGGCGGCCGCATGCACCGCTCCCGCACGATCGACGCCTACGCGGTGTCGACCGGCGGAACCCGCGAAGCGGTCGAGAACATGGACGGCACCCAGCCCGGCGACCCGGCGAAGGCCGCCGCGGCGATCGTCCGGGCGGTGGGCAGCGACGACGCCCCGCTGCGCCTCGCGCTGGGCGCGGACGCCGTCGAAGCGATCCGCGCCCACCACGAGGCCGTCGCGGCGGACCTGGCCGCCTGGGAGGAGGTCAGCCGGGCCACCGCGCTCGACTAGGACTGCGGGTCCTGCAGCACGCCAAGGACGTTGCCGTCGGGGTCGGTGAAGGTCGCCACCAGGCGCCCGTTGCCGACGTCCTTCGGCTCGTCCTTGACCTTCCCGCCCGCCGCGGTCACCTCGGCGAGCTTCGCCTCGATGTCGCCGACGTGCCAGTAGGTCACCGGCCCGGTCATGCCCTGCTGCGCGCCGTTCGGCACCAGCCCGATGTGCTGTCCCTCGGCGTCGTAGCCGACGTAGTAGGGCGCGTCGGCCTGCGGCTCGATACCCAGCAGCGCGGTGTAGACGGCCTTGGCGGCGGCCAGGTCGGTGACGGGGTGCAGGACGGTCTTGATCCCCTGGGTGCTCATCTTCGGTTCTCCTGAAGTCGTCGTCTGCGGTACGTCGCTGACGCTATTCGCGGTCCGCTGACCAGCGCTTCTCGATTCCTGATCGGTTGGCGCGGCCCGCGCCGCTACACTCCGGACCGTCATCCGGACGGCGATGGGGGGACCGCGATGAGCGGGCGCAGGGTGTTGGTGGCCGGGGCGAGCATCGCGGGGCCCGCGCTGGCGCATTGGCTGCGGCGGCGGGGCGCCGAGGTGACCGTCGTGGAACGAGCGCCGGGACTGCGGCCCGGCGGGCAGGCGGTGGACGCGCGCGGGGTGGCCAAGGAAGTCATCCGGCTGATGGGGCTGGACGCGGCGGTGCGCGCGGCCCGCACCGAGACCGCCGGCGCGCACCACGTGGACGCCGACGGGAACGTGCTGGAAACCTTCAGCGCGGAGGACGACGGCGGTGACGGTTACATCGCCGACATCGAGATCCTGCGCGGAGACCTGTCCCAGGTGCTCTACGACGACACCCGGGACGGCGTGGAGTACCTGTTCGGCGACCGGATCGCCGAGCTGGCCCAGGACGCCGACGGCGTCGACGTCACCTTCGCGAGCGGCAGCCGCCGGCGCTTCGACCTGGTGATCGGGGCCGACGGGCTGCACTCGGCCCTGCGCGCGATGGTCTTCGGGCCGCGCGAGCGGTTCGTCCGCCACCTCGGGATGGTGCTGGCCTTCTACAGCGTGCCCAACGAGTTCGGCATCGACCGCTGGCTGCTCGACTACCAGCACGAAGGCCGCTCCGCCGGCCTGCGGCCGCTCAAGGACGACACCCGGGCGATGGCGATGCTGTCCTTCCCGGCCGACGGCTTCGACGTCGACCACCGCGACATCGAAGCGCAGAAGAACCTGCTGCGCGAGCGGATGGCCGGTCTGGGCTGGCGGACCGCGGAGATCCTCGCGCACCTGGACGACACCCCGGACTTCTACCTCGACCAGGTCGCCCAGGTGGTCATGGACCGCTGGTCGCACGGCCGGGTGGGGCTGATCGGCGACGCGGCGTTCTGCTCGTCACCGATGTCCGGCGGCGGCACCGGGCTGGCCCTGGTCGGTGCCTACCTGCTGGCGGGCGAGCTGGCCGCCGCCGGGTGGGACCCGGAGGCCGGGTTCGCCGCGTACGAGACGCTGATGCGCCCGTACGTCGAGGCCAACCAGGAGATCGGCCGGCTGCACGTCCAGAGCCGCGACGGCGCCGAGCTCGACATGGAGGCGGTCATGCCGCTGGTCGAGCGCGCGATCAACGGCGTCGAGCTGCCGGACTACGCGGGGGTGCCGGATTCGGGGAGTTCGGTCGGTTCGGCGGCGCGGTAAAGAGGCGGCCGGGCGCTGCCGGACCCGGCCCTCGTCAGTCCAGCAGCGCGGTGAGCACCCCGTCGAGCAGGCGGACGCGGCGGTCGGCGATGCGGTGGACGTCGTCGTCGTGCGTCGCGACGATCACCGCCGCGCCCTCCTCGGCGCACCGGCGCAGCAGCCGGAGCACCCGGGGCGTCGAGCCGGCGTCCAGGTGCGCGGTCGGCTCGTCGGTGAGCAGGACCCGCGGCCGTCCGGCGACCGCGCGGGCCAAGGCCACCCGCTGCTGCTGCCCGAACGACACCTCCAGGGGGTAGCGGTCGCCGAGGTCGCCGATGCCCAGCTCGTCCAGCAGTCCACCCACCCGCTCGGCGATCGCCGCGGGCGACGGGCGGGGCACGTCCGAGCGCAGCCGCAGCGGCAAGGCCACGTTCTCGGCGATCGTCAGCTCGTTGGCCAGCCCGAGCGCCTGCGGCAGCACCGCGCACGTGTGCCACGGCGGCGCGCCGCTGATCGGGACGCCGTCGAGCAGCACGCATCCCGAATCGGGGGAGTCGAACCCGCACAGCAGCGCCAGCAGCGCGCTCTTGCCCGACCCGGACCGGCCCGACACCGTCACCAGCTCCCCGGCGCCGACGCGCAGTTCCAGCCCGCGCAGCACCTCGATGTCGCCGCTGGGGTGGGTGAAACTGCGGCGCAGCCCGACCGCTTCCACGACTGTCATGCCGGCAGCTCCCGTTCTTCGATGCCCTCGAGCGCGCCCTTGTGCAGCCGGGCGACCCGGGCGCCGAGGTCGATCAGGCGTTCGTCGTGCGAGGCGACCAGGACCGCGAAGTCCTGGTCAACCAGGTACTGCAGGGTTTCCAGCACCAGATCGGCCGACGCCTCGTCCAGCTGCGACGTCGGCTCGTCGGCGAGGATCACCGTCGAGCGCGCGGCGAGCACGCACCCGAACGCCAGCCGCTGCTGCTGCCCGCCCGAGAGCGCCGGAATCTTCCAGCCGCCGGTGCCGTGCAGGCCCAGTTGCCCGAGGATGTCCTCGGCGTTGCACTCGGTGCCGGCGGCCTCGGCCGCGGCGTGCAGGTTCTCCGCGACCGTCAGGTAGCCCAGCAGGTTGTCGCCCGGGTTCTGGAACACCAGGCCGAGGTGGTGCCGCCGCAGCGCCCGCCGCTCGCGGTGCTTGAGCTTGCGGACGTCGGCGCCCTGGAACGTCAGCGTGCCCCGCGCCGGTTGCTCGAACAGCCCCAGCACCCGCAGCAGCGTCGACTTCCCCGACCCGGACGGGCCGGCGAGCACGGTCATCCCGCGCGCGGGCACGTCGAGGCTGACGTCGTCGACACCGGTGACGACCCCGGCCGGCGTCGGGTAGTCGACGCCGATGCCACGCAGGGAAAAGATGGGTTTCTCAGGCACGGATCAGCTCCGCGGTCCGGGCGGTGCGCACCGAGCGCACCGCGATCCAGCCGGCCAGCGCGACCACCGCCGCGCCGATCGCGACGACGGTCAGCACGAACGGCAGCGGATCCGGCAGCTCCGACCGCGGCGCGAGGAACGTCGCCGGGTCGAACCGCGGCACCGACAGGCCGGCCACCGAAACCCCGCACACCACCCCGACCACGATCGCCAGCCCGCTGAGCGCACCCAGCTCCATCAGGTGACTGGCCAGCAGCGTCCGCGGCCGCATGCCCATCCGCAGCACGAGCGCCCCGGCCAGCGCGTTCTGCCGCCGCCGGACCTCGACCGCCACCAGCAGGGCCAGCACCGCCACCACGCCGAGCACCGCGCCCAGCAGCGCCACGAACGAAAACGTCCACGACACCACGAAGAACGGCAGACCGTCCAAAGCGGACTCCCGGCTGATCCGGTTCGGGATGAACACCCCCGCCGCCCGCAGCGCCGTGGTCGCCTCCGCCATCGGCGCGGTGGTCAGCACGCTCCACTTCGAAATGCCGTCCAGCTGGGCGTGGCTGAGCACCGTGCGCGAGACGACGTAGCCGGGGGAGGTGCCGATCATCGGGAACACCGGCAGGTCACCGGCGACGACCGCGTCGGGCAGGTCGTCGGGCAGCTTGGTGTTCTGCTTGGCCGTGTGCCCGACCCGGATCACCGGCGTCCCGCGCGGGTCCGGCCGCGAGATCCGCTCCAGCAGCCCGGCCAGGTCGTCACCGGGGACGCGGTCCACCGCGGCGCCGCGGGTGAACGTCGCCGGGTCGACCACCAGCACCACGCTGCCGGTGCCGGTCAGCTCACCGACCACCGTGCTGGTGCCGGCCAGCGCCGCGGGCATCGCCACCTGGCCCATGCCGATCGGGCTGTCGGTGTCGAGGCGGGCGTTGCTGCCGACGAAGATCGCCGACTTGGTGTCCAGGGCCTCTTCCTGGCCGTTGGCGATGCCGATGCCGGTGGCCAGCGTGCCGATGGCGAGGGTGCCGATGACGAGCACCCCGGTCACCGGGGCTCGGGCGCCGGCCAGCCGCCGGATCGCCAGCTGCAGCGCCGGGCGCGACCAGAACCGGGCCCGGTGCGAGGCGTGCAGCGCCAGCCACGCCAGCCGCGCGGTCAGCAGCCCCACCGTCAGCACCACGAACACCGGGTAGGTCAGCGCCAGCGGATCCACCTGCGGCAGGGGATTGCCCAGCCGCGACGTCGTGCCGTAGTGCGCCAGGCGCGTCCAGCCCAGCCACGCCATCCCCGCCGTCGCCAGCTCCCACGGGAAGTACGCCAGCACCCGCACCCGGTTGCCGCCGCGGCGCACCCGGCCCAGCTCGAACTCCCGGTGCACCCGCACCGCCACGACCAGCGCCAGCAGCACCACCGACACGGCCAGGGTCCCCGCCGCGACCCCGGCGGCGCGCAGCTCGGCCGACGGATCGGGGGCACCGGGTGGGCCGTACACGCCGAGCAGCAGCCGCGCCGCGAGCGCACCCACCGCGCCGCCGAGCAGGATCGGCAGCCCCAGCTCGGCGACGGCCAGGCCGCCGAGCGCCGCCGGGCCGCTGCCGCGCGCGGAGAGCAGCCGCAGCTGCGCGTGCCGCCGCTGGTACCACTGCAGCGCCACCGTGCCGAGGCCGGCGCAGCCGACCAGGACGCTGATCAGTGCGAGCGGCAGGATCGAGACGAACACGTTGTCCTGCGCCTGGCGGGAGATCTGCACCGACCGCCCGAAGTCCGGGACGTCGGCGGCGATCAGCGAGCCGAGGCCCTGGGCGGTCAGGTCGGCGCGGACGTCGGCGACGAGGTCCTTCGAGCGCTGCAGCAGGTCTTCGGCCGCGCTCAGCGTCGCCGGCGCCGGCTCGTAGAAGGAGACGTGGAAGTACTGCATCGTCGGCAGGCCGATCGCCTTGATCGTGTCGTCGAAGGTCTTGCCGTCGGTGGCGAAGACGATCGAGTCGATCGGGTCGTCGACCAGGCGGTCGATGACGGCGCCGGACTGCTGGGAGCACCACCACCGCGGCGGCGGGTCGAGCAGGTCGCGGTAGATGCCGGTGACCGGCGGCAGCGGCACGCCCTGCAGGCTCGGCTTCGTGCCGACGCCGATGTGCTCGGCGTCGGCCACCACGTTGCCCAGCCACAGCCCCGGCGCGCGCGTGCCCTGCTGCAGCGTCAGGTTGTCCAGGCCTGCCTGGTCGCGGTAGCCGAGGCGGATCTTGTAGTGCGGGTCGCCGTTGAACTCGGTTCCCCGCAGCACGTTCGTGAACTGGCCGACGACGGGGGCGCCGAACCCGTGCGCGGCGGCGTGGCGCCGGATCGCGCCGGTCACCGCCGGGATGTCCCGCACCGGCATGTTGCCCTTGCCGAACATCGGGCCGTAGCTGTCCGGGCAGGTGATGCCCGTCTGGTATCGCACCGCCGCGCCGCCGGCCGCGGAGGCCTGCAGCACCGCGGCCGTGCCGAGGAAGCACGCCAGCAGGGAGGTCACGGCCGCCACGATCAGCGTCAGCGGGCTGGAGAGGGCGGCCCTCGGGGCCGCCCGCCACGGCTTGGTCACTCTGCGTCGTCCATTCTTCCCCCACATCACCCGCATGGCCGAGGACGCTACCGGCCGCACCCCGGAGTTGGAACGTTTTTGTTCCGATCGTTGCTCACCAAGTGTGTTCATGCCCGGTGGTGTCGACCGAGCAACCACTGCGGCCATCCGGCCGGTTTAGTGGTCTAGACCTTGACGAGCCAATTGGTCTGATCCAATCCTGGGGTGGTCCCGCCGTGCCACGCCGCCGCACGGCTCCCCGCCGGCTCAGGAGCGCAGATGCGTCGACGCAGACCTTTCTCCCGATTGTCCGTTTCCCTGGCCCTGGCGGCGTTCTCGGCCGGTTCCCTGGTCGCCGCCGCCGGGACCGCCCACGCCGCCACGCCGCTGCCCGCCCACGTCTTCGCGCCGTACTTCGAAGCCTGGACCGGCGAGAGCCCGGCCGCGCTGGCACAGCAGTCCGGCGCCAAGCACCTCACGATGGCGTTCCTGCAGGCCGCCACCAAGGGCTCCTGCACGGTGTACTGGAACGGCGACACCGGCATGCCGGTCTCCGCCGGCGTCTTCGGGACCGACATCGCCACCATCCGCTCCCGCGGCGGCGACGTCATCCCGTCCTTCGGCGGGTACACCGCCGACAACACCGGCACCGAAATCGCCGACAGCTGCACCACTGTGGACTCCATCGCCGCCGCCTACGAGTCGGTGATCACCACCTACGACGTCCCCCGGCTGGACATGGACATCGAGGACAACTCGCTGACCAACACCGCCGGGATCGACCGCCGCAACAAGGCCCTCAAGAAGGTCCAGGACTGGGCCGCGGCCTCCGGGCGCTCGCTGCAGATCTCCTACACCCTGCCGACGACCACCCGCGGCCTGGCCGACAGCGGCCTGGCCGTGCTGCGCAACGCCGTCGCCAACGGCACCCGCGTCGACGTCGTCAACCTGATGACCTTCGACTACTACGACAACGCCGCCCACCAGATGGCCACCGACACCCAGACCGCCGCGACCGGCCTGGTCTCCCAGCTGGGCGCGCTCTACCCGGGCAAGACGCAGGCCCAGCTGTGGGCGATGGTCGGCGTCACCGAGATGATCGGCGTCGACGACTTCGGCCCGGCCGAAACGTTCACCACCGCCGACGCCACCACCGTCTACAACTGGGCGGTGGCCAAGGGCATCAACACGCTGTCGTTCTGGGCTCTGCAACGCGACAACGGCAGCTGCCCCGGCGGCGCCGCGGCCGACAACTGCTCCGGCATCGCGCAGGACACGTGGTTCTTCAGCCACGCTTTCGAGCCCTTCACCGGCGGCACCTCCGTGCCCGGCAACGACTTCTCCCTCGCCGCCAGTCCCGCCTCGGCCGCGGTGGATCCGGGCGGCTCGGCGTCGGCGACCGTGAGCACGGCCGTGACGTCCGGCTCCGCCCAGCAGGTCGCGCTGTCGGTCACCGGCGCGCCCGCCGGCGTCACCGCCACGGTCAGCCCCGGCACGGTGACCGCGGGCGGCAGCGCGACGCTGTCGGTGGCCACCACCGCGGCCGCCGTGCCCGGCGTCTACCCGCTCACGGTGACCGGCACCGGCGCCTCCGGCAGCCGCAGCGCCACCTTCACCCTCACCGTCAAGGGCACCCCGCCCGCCGGCGGCGTGGTCAACGGCGGCTTCGAAACCGGTGCGCTGAGCCCGTGGACCGCACCCGGCGACGCGGTCGTCGCCTCGCCGGCGCACTCGGGCACCCACGCGCTGCAGGTGACGCCCTCGGCGTCGGCCACCGGCGAAGCGGCGCAAAACGTCACGCTGGCCCCGAACCACTCCTACACGCTCACCGCGTGGGTGCAGGGCAGCTACGCCTACGTCGGCGTCCGCGGCGGGGCCACGGCGAGTGCGTGGACCTCCGGCAGCGGCTGGACGAAGCTGTCGGTGCCCTTCACCACCGGCGCGTCCGGTGCGGTGACGGTGTACGTCCACGGCTGGTACGGCCAAAGTGCCGTCTACGCGGACGACTTCGCCATCGGCTAGCGCTTTCGGCGGCGGCCCGGTTCGGCAACACGGAGGTTGGCCGGGCCGCCGCGTGGCGAAAGACTGCGCGGGACCATCTTTCGCCCGCGCCAGGAGGAACCGATGCCGCACATCCCGCTCGACCCGCAGCTGCCCGGTATCCGGTCGCTGTTCGCGTTCCGGCCCGAGACCGCCGTCCCGCTCAACGACCTGGCGCAGACGCTGCTGCGTGGCCCGGGCAGTCTCACCGTGGGCGAGCGTGAACTGATCGCGGCGGTGGTCTCGAACGGCAACGAGTGCCGCTTCTGCCACGGCAGCCACGCCGCCGTGGCGGCCGAAACCCTCGACGGCGGCCGCGCGGTGGTCGACGCGGCCTGCACCGGAATCGACGACGCCCCGGTGGGGGAGAAGCTGAAGGCGCTGCTGCGGATCGCTCTCGCCACGCGCGAGACCGGCCGGGCGGTGACGCCCGAGCTGATCGAGGCGGCCCGCGCGGAAGGCGCGACCGACGTCGAACTGCACGACACGGTCCTGATCGCCGCGGCCTTCTGCATGTTCAACCGCTACGTCGACGGCCTCGCCACGGTGGCCCCGGACGACCCGGCGGTCTACGACCGGATCGGCAAGGTGCTGGCCGCCGAGGGATACGGCCGCTAGAGCGGTCGTATCCCTCGGATAGGCTCCCGCCTCGAGCATTGAGGGGGGAGCTTCGATGTCGCGATTCGTCAAGCCCGCGTTGTGGACGTTCGGGGCGCTCGCCGCCGGTGGCCTCGCGTTCTGGCTGCTGCTGGCGTTGGACATCCCGTACCGGAGCACCGCCACGCCGGTCACCACTCCGGTCCCGTCGACGGCCCCACCGCCGGAGCAGCGCGCGTGGGTCCTCGACGTCCGGGCGGGTCCCGACGACCGCAGCGCGGTGCTGCACGTCAACCTGCCCCCCTGCGCCGAAGCACCGCACGCCCGGGTCACCGAGGCCGGTGACCGCGTCGAGGCCGAGGTCCTCTTCCGGCCGCGAAAGGGCGTGCGCTGCACGCCGGGGCCGGCCGACTTCCCGATCACGACGGCGGCGCCGATCGGGAACCGGCCGGTGATCGTCAACGGCGGTGACGCCTGGCCGGTGGCCGCCGGCCCGAAGCAGTGCTATCCCGGCCTCGGCTGCGATCCGCCCGCCGACCACTGCGACCCGGCGTGGATCGCGCAGAGGAACGGCGGCGCCGACGCGGAGTACTCCGGCACCACGCGCTCGTGCGACCAGGACTGGCTGATCCAGGACCGGCAACGGCACGGCGGCCAGGCCGCGACCCGGGTCGTCTACCGCTGGGCGAGCTACGGCTGGGCGAGCTTCGCCGAGGCGAAGGGCGGCGGCTGCGCCGAACTCCTGGCCGCCGACCCGAAGTTCCCCACCGCGCTGTGCCAGAACCTCGCCCCGCCGTCGTGACGGTGATCGCTCCCCGCACCCGGACCGGCACCGTGCGCGGCCGATCCGCGCGAACCCCGCCGTCGCGGCGGTGGATTCCGGAAAGCGGAAGCGGTTTGGAAGCCGGATCGAGCACAATGCGGGGGAACGCGAAGGAGCTCACCGATGAAACGTGCTGTAGCTGCCGCTCTGCTCACCGCGGCCGCGCTCGCCGTGCTCGCCCCCGCGGCGTCCGCGACGAGCGACCCCAACCCGGTCGGCGGGGTGGGAAGCGGTCCCTACATCGGCGACGTGCCGAAACCCGGCCCTGGGGGCCGGTGACCACAGCGGTCACCGCCGGGCGCCCGATTCAGGGCACCAGCACGACGCGGCCCGGGCGGCTCCACGCCCGGGCCGCGTCGTGCAGCGGAACACGCTCGTGGTCGACCGTGAGCGCACCCGTCATCGCCTGCCCCACCACCGTCCGCAGCGCTTCCCGGCGCTCGTCGGCGGAAAGCTCATTGTTCGTGTAGCCGAGGATGCGCAGCGACCGGCTGCGCAGGACGGCCGAGGGAACCGGGCACACCTCGCCGGCCGCGCTGCCCAGGTTGACCAGCCGCCCGCCGGGACGCAGCGTGCGCAGCGCCGCCGCGGCCGGAAGCCCGCACACCGGGTCGAGCACCAGGTCGACCGGGCCGGCCACCGCCTCGAGCCGCTGCGCCAGGTGTTCGACGTCTTCGCCGTCCTCGAGCCCGACCGTGGCGTCCGCGCCGAGCCGGCGCGCCCGCTCCAGCGCGGTCTCCGACCGCGCGCACGCCACCACCCGCCCGGCCCCGGCCACCCGCGCCAGCTGGACGGCCGACTGCCCGACCACCCCGCCCGCGCCGAGCACCAGCACGGTCTCACCCGCGGCGAGTTGCCCCGTGCCCGTCAAGCACATCCACGCCGCGACCGCCGACAACCCGAGCGCCGCGACGAGGGCGTGATCGGCCCCCTCCGGCAGGACGACCACATCGGCCGACGCGGCCACCGCGCACTCGGCCATGCTGCCGTCCCCCGGACGCATGCCCGCCGCCGTGGCGAACCAGACCGGCGTCCCGGCCAGCAGCCCGACGCCCTGCACTCCCGGCACGTAAGGCGTGGCGGGCACGCCGAAGTAGGACGTGCCGGACGCGCAGAGCCGGTCGAGCGGGGTGATCGGCGCCGCCGTCACGCGGACGGCGACCTGCCCGGCCCCCGGCTCGGGCTCGGCCCGGACGGCCACCACCGGCGGCTGTCCGGCCGTCCGGATCTCGGCCGCGCGCACCGGTCAGACCGGCTGCAGGACGAAGTCGTAGCGCGCCTCGAGCCACGGGTGCGCCGATTCGCCGCCGTCCGGCGTCGGCCCGGGATCGCGCGGCTCGAACGCGACCACGAGTTCCTGCTTGGTGCCGAAGACGACGTCGCTGTCCAGGTACTGCGCGCCCTCCTGGAACAGGTGCGTGATCAGCGGCTCGTACCCGGCGGCGTTGATCAGGAAGTGCACGTGGGCGGGACGGAAGTGGCTGATGTCGGTGCCGCGGATCAGCGCGCCGACGGGGCCGTCCATCGGGATCGAGTACCCCTTCGGCGCGATGGTCCGCACGCAGTAGGTCCCGTCGGCGCGGCTGGTGTACTTCGCGCGCAGGCGGGCCTCGTCGACGTCCGGGATCTGCGACTCGTACGCGCCTTCCTCGTCGGCCTGCCAGACGTCGAGGACCGCGCCGACGACCGGGAAGCCGTCGAGGCCGCGGACCGTGCCGGTGATGTAGAGCGGCGTGCCGGGCAGGCCGTCGGACATGTCGCCGCCGAACTCCTTCTCCGGCGAACCCTCGATGTGGAAGGGACCGAGCACGGTGGCCGGGGTCGCCTTGGCGTCGAAGACGTGGTTCATCTGCACGACCAGCATGCTCAGGCCGAGCACGTCGGAGGCGAGGATGAACTCTTCGCGCTTCTCGTCGCTGATCTGCCCGGTCTCGGTCAGCCACCGCATCGCGGCCATCCACTCGGGCTCGCTCAGCCGCACCTCGCGGGCGAAGGCGTGCAGGTGGCGCACGAGCGCCGCCATCACCTCGGCCGTCCGCGGATCGTGCGCGCTCGCCCAGCGCCGCGCGGCGAGTTCGGTGATGTTGTCCTCGGTGACCAGCTGCATCGGCGTTCCTCTCACGCGTGCGGATCCGGCGGGACCGACCGGTTGTTCAAGTCGACGGACAGGAAGATGTCGTTGGCGACGGGGTGGCGCAGCTCCTCGGCGAGCTGGCCGATCAGCCCGGCCGTCCGGGCCAGCAGCGCGAAGCCGCGCAGCAGTTCCAGCGGCAGCCCGAGGTCGGCGAGCGCGGCGCCGCAGACGCCGGCCCCGTTGAGGGGCAGCGTCTTGCCCAGCACCCGCGGGTGCACCCGGCCGATCGCGGCGAACAGCTCCAGGTGCGGGCCGCGCAAGCCCTCCTCGTCGGCGATGGCGAACAGCCGCGGGGTGCGCGGGTCGCCGTCCTTGTGCACGTGGTGCCCGAGGCCGGGAAGGAACCGCTTCTGCGCACGGCACTCTTCGACGGTTTCGAGCGCGAGGGCGTCCCAGCCGCCGTCGTCGTCCGGAAGGGTGTCCACTTCGGACAGGACGGCGTGCAGGAACCGGCCGCAGTCCTCGGTGACGCCGAGGAAGCGCGAGCCGCCGCCCAGCAGGCCGGCCGCCAGAGCGCCCTGGACGGAATCCGGCGCGGACAGGTACGTCAGCCGCGTGACGATCGCGGTCGGGGTGAAGCCGTGGTCGGCCAGCGCGGCCAGCACCGCCTCGAAGACCCTCGTTTCCCCTGGGGACGGACGTCGCTGTGTGGCCAGCCAGAAGGCCAGCTCGCCGAACCCGACCGTGCCCATCACGTCCTCGGCCAGGTCCTGCCCGAGCAGGGTGATCCTGTCCCGGGTGGACGCCCCGAGGGCGGTTTCGTAGACCGGGTCAGCCATCGGCGGCCTCCGTCAGCCACGCCCGCAGTTCGGCGCCGTGTTCGTCGAGCTCCGGTGGCGGCAGCCGGTACCCGGCCGGCGTCGCGGAGAACCGGATGGGGTGACGGGTGGTCGGGACCGCGCGGTCGCCCTCGCCGACTTCGACGATCGGGTCCAGCCCGAAGCGTTCGGCCATGGCGAACCCGCCGTCGATCGTGTTGATCGGTCCACACGGGACACCGACCTTCGTCAGCGCGTCGAACCAGTCCACCGCACCGCGTTTCGCCAGTCGCTCGACGAGGATCGGCCGGAGCTCCTCGCGGTTCTTCGTGCGGTCGGCGTTGCGGGCGAACCGCGGGTCGTCCGGGACGCCGGGCAGGTCGAGGACCTCGCACAGCCGGCGGAACTGCCCGTCGTTGGCCGCGGCGACGATCAGGTCGTGGTCGGCGGTCGGCAGCGGTTCGTAGGGGAACACGCTGGGGTGGGCGTTGCCCATCCGGTACGGCACCACGCCGCCGGCGGCGAAGGCCGAGCTGTGGTTGACCAGCCCGGTCAGCGCCGAGGACAGCAGGTTGACCTCGACGTGCTGGCCCTCACCGGTCGCGTCGCGGTGGCGCAGCGCGGCCAGGATGCCGATCACCGCGTGGTTGCCCGCCATGACGTCGAACACCGAGATCCCGGCCCGGTACGGCGGGCCGTCCGGATCGCCGGTCAGGCTCATCAGGCCCGAGATCGCCTGCACCATCAGGTCGTAGCCGGGCACGTGCGCGCCTTCGCCCGCCCCGAACCCGCTGATCGAGGCGTAGACGCTGCCCGGGTTGGCCGCGCTCACCGCCGCGTAGTCCAGGCCGTACTTGGCCAGGCCGCCGGGCTTGAAGTTCTCGATCAGCACGTCCGCCCGCGCCGCCAGCTCGCGGGCGACGACGGCGTCGGCCTCGTCGCGCAGGTCCAGCGCGATGGACCGCTTCCCGCGGTTGACGCCGAGGTAGTAGGTCGAGACGTCCCCGCGCACCGGCGGCATCCACGTGCGCGTCTCATCGCCCTGCGGGCCCTCGACCTTGACGACGTCCGCGCCCAGGTCGGCCAGCAGCATCGTGGCGTACGGGCCGGCCAGCACCCGCGAGAAGTCCGCGACCAGCAGCCCGGACAGCGGGCCGGTGGGGGAATCCAAGGCAGCTCCTCGCCTTCTGTCCGTCAGACGGACTCGTGTCCGCCAGTCTGCGACAGGGTGCCGCCACCGGTCAAGGAGTCTGCCGCGGCCCTCGTGAGTGGTAAGGCGGGTTCTAACCCGCCTTACCACTCACGACCACGGCCGGGATGGCGTCGAGGCGGGCGAAGTCGGCGCTGATCTCGCCGGCCGTCTGCAGCAGCAGCGGGAGGTGGTGCTCGACCAGCCGCTCGACCGGCGTCTCGGCGGCGTGGCAGTTGACGTTGACGCCGGCGATCACCCGGCCGGACCCGTCGCGCAGCGGCGCGGCCACCGAGCGGATGCCCAGCGCGAGCTGCTCGTCGGTCAGCGCCCAGCCGCGGGCCCGGACCTCGCGCAGTTCGGCGTCGCGCTCGGCGCGGTCCGGCTGCCAGCGGGGGACCAGCCCCGACCGGGTCGGCTCGGCCAGCACCGCCTCGAGCTCCTCCGGCGGCAGCGCCGCGAGCTGCACCTTGCCCAGCGACGTCGGCAGGGCCGGGAACCGGGTGCCGATCTGCACGCTCAGGCCGACGATCTTCGGCACCGCGACCCGGGCGACGTAGACGATGTCGGAGCCGTCGAGCTGGGCGATCGAGCACGACTCGTTCGTGCGCGCGACCAGCCGTTCCAGGTGCGGGCGGGCGACGTCCCACAGGCCGGTGGAGTGCACGTAGGCGACGCCGAGGTCGAGCACCCGCGGGGTCAGGGAGTAGTCGCGCCCGTCGGTGCGCACGTAGCCGAGCTCCTCGAGGGTCAGCAGGATCCGGCGCGCGGTCGGGCGGGCCAGCCCGGCCGCGGTGGCGACCTCGGCCAGCGTCATCGCCGGCCGGCCCGGGCGGAACGCCGTGATCACCTCGAGCCCGCGCGCCAGCGCCTCGATGAAGTCGGGACCGGTTCCCTCGCGTGGCATGCCGCCTCCCTCTGCAGTAGCCCTCCGGGCAGCGTAACGGCGGGGATTGACACCGGCGCGGCGCTGGACGAAAGTGACGTCACCCATCGGGTGTCCGTCCAGCGGACAATTGTACGCACTGGAGGCAGCCATGTCCGGATCGATCGTGCTGCGCGGTGGCACGGTGCTGACCCTCGACGACGCGCGCCGCGTCCTGCCCGGCGAAGACGTCCTGGTCGAGGGCGACCGCATCACCGCGATCGGCCCGGCGCTGGAGGTTCCGGCGGGCACGACCGAGATCGACGCCTCCGGCGGCATCGTCCTGCCGGGGATGATCGACACCCACCGCCACCTGTGGCAGACCGCCATGCGCGGCTACGGCGCCGACTGGACACTGACGCAGTACTTCGTCTGGTACTACCTCGAGTGGGGCAAGGTGTTCCGCCCCGAAGACATCTACGCGGGCAACCTGCTCGGCGCGTGGGAAGCCCTCGAGGCCGGCGTCACGACCACCGTCGACTGGTCCCACGGCCTGCAGACCACTCAGCACGCCGACGCGGCGGCCGACGCGCTCGAAGCCGTCCCCGGCCGGTTCGTGCTGGCCTACGGCAACATCCAGGACGCCCCGGCGAACTGGACGGCCACGCCGGAGTTCCGCGACTTCGTCTCGCGGCGCACGGGCGGGGACCGTGGCCTCGAGGGCTTCCAGCTCGCCTTCGACGTCACCGGCGACCCGGCCTTCCCCGAGAAGCCGGCCTTCGAGGTGGCGCGCGAACTCGGCGTCCCGGTGACCACGCACGCCGGGGTGTGGGGCGCGACCGGCGACGACGGCATCCGGCTGATGTACGACCACGGGTTCATGACCCCGGAGACGATCTACGTCCACGGCGCGTCGCTCTCGGCCGACTCCTACCAGCGGATCGCCGCCACCGGCGGGTCGGTGTCGGTCTCGACCGAAAGCGAGCAGAGCGCCGGCCAGGGCTACCCGCCCACCTGGGCGCTGCGCCAGTACGGCATCCCGGTGTCGCTGTCGATGGACACCTCGGTGTGGTGGAGCGGCGACCTCTTCTCGGCCATGCGCGCCACCCTGGGCGCCGACCGGTCCCGGGAGCACCTGGAGGCCCACGCCAAGGGCGAAACGGTGACGCACGCGGCGCTGCGCGCGGAACAGGTCGTGGAGTGGGCCACCCGTGGCGGCGCCGCGGCACTGGGCCGCTCGGACATCGGCAGCCTCGAGGTGGGCAAGAAGGCCGACGTCGTGCTGCTGAAGAACGACCACTCGCCGGTGTCGTTCCCGCTGCTGAACCCGTTCGGCCACGTGGCGTTCCAGGCCCAGCGCGCCGACGTCCACACCGTGCTGGTCGGCGGCCGGGTGGTCAAGCGCGACGGCCGCCTGGTCGGCGTGGACCTGCCGGCCCTCCGGCGGCGCGTCGAGGACACGGTGGAGCACCTGCGCGCGCAGCTGGGGGAGGAGGCGTGGCGGCAGGGGATGAACCCCGACGTCCCGGAAACCAAGATCCTCGACAACCCCTACACCTACACCGACTACCAGAGCGACCGCACCCACGGCGGCTGAGCTACCGTTCCCGGTCGTGGTCCAGGTATTCGTCCAGCCCGCCTACGGCACCGCGGACGCCCGCCGCTACGGCGCGCGATCCCTCGAGCGGACCGTGGCCTTCCGCGAGCTCGCCGACCTGCTCGACCCCGCGGACCTCGCCCGCCTCGACGACCTGCACCCGGGCGGGCGGGCCCGGTTCTGGGGCGCCAAGGACAAGTACGACCGCCGGATGGACACCGTGACCACCGGCGACGTCGTGCTCTTCACCGGCCGCAAGCACGTCCAGGCCACCGCGGAGGTGGGGCACGGGTTCCGCAACCCCGCGTTCGCGCGCCGCCTGTGGCGCCCGGACCCGGGCAAGTGCCTGTTCAGCAACGTCTACAGCCTGCGCCGTTACCGGCGGGTCGAGCTGCCGTACGAAGCGGTCTGGGCGCTGCCCGGCTTCAACGCCGGCGACAACTTCATGGGTCTGCGGTTCCTCGACGAGGCGAAGTCGGCCGCGGTGCTGGGCCTGCTCAGCAGTGCGGCATGACGTCGTCGAAGGACGCGCAGTTGTCCTGGTCCCACGGGGTCGACTGCCACTGCTCGGCCGTCAGGATCCGGGACGTGTCGCCCGCGACGAACTTCCAGGGGCCGTAGTAGGCGTTGCTGAACCAGTAGTTGCCCTGGTCGTGGGTGATCGCGTCCTGGACGACCTTGCCCTGGTACGGCGACCAGGACGGGTAGGTCCCCCAGTTGGACAGCAGGGCCATCTTGCCGCAGGAGCCGTTCGTGCAGCCGGCGCGGACCGGGTCGAAGCGGAAGGTGTTGTCGTGCACCTCGACCAGCTGGGTCTTCCACCGGCAGTCGTCGTACAGCGGCGGCGACGCGATCCCGGGTGCCGAGCACTGCGTGCGGTCGGCGACGAGCTTGGTGCAGGTGTTGATCGAGGTGTTGGCCGGGCTGTTGCAGAACCGGTCGGCGTTCTCCCAGGCGGTGATGCCGGACCAGTTGTCCTCGAAGGTGTTGTCGTAGATGTCGACCAGGTGCGTGCGGGCCGGCACCCGGGGCTCGCCGCCGGACTCGGACAGGTAGACGCTCGCCACCGGGAAGTTGTCGCCCTTGTCGGCGCGGCGCTTGCCCGCGACCAGGCTGTTGCGGCGCAGGACGTTGTCGCGGAAGACGAGGTTGTAGCTGATCTCGTAGAACAGCGCCTCGGCGTCGTTGTCCTCGATGAGGTTGTTCTCGATCAGGAAGTCGTTGTTGTCGGTGTCGGCCCAGAGCCCGGCGCCGTGGTTGTGGTGGATCCAGTTCCCGCGGACGTCGGCCTTGTCGACCACCCAGAACTTGATCCCGCCGCTGCACCCGCAGCCGGGACTGCGCGTTTCCCAGTCGTCGGTGTTGTTGCCCGAGATTTCGTTGCCTTCGATGATCAGCGCGGAGATCGTGCTGTCCGACCGGTAGGCGTTCATGCCGTACTGGCCGTTGTTGCGCAGGCAGCTGTGGCGCACCTCCTGGCGTGCGCCGGCCATGATTCCCGCGCCTTTGTTGTTCTGCACGGTGGTGTTTTCGATGATCCAATGCTCGCCGGAATCGTGGTTCACCACGCCCTGGTCCTGCGGCGCGACGAAGTTCTGGATGGTGAGCCCGCGGATGACGACGTCCTTCGCCTGCTGGGTGAAGGCCGCGCGGTTGATGCCCTGGCCGTCGAGCACCGCGCCGGGGGCGCCGAGGTAGACGTCGCCGTCCTTGGGGATGACCTGCCCGAACGGGTCCGCCGCCAGCAGGTGCGTGCCCGGGGGCAGCCAGAACGTCGTGCCGGGCGGCGACTCCTGCGACTTGCGGTAGAGGTCGCCGGGCACCGCGGCGTCGACGGTGACCGCACCCGCGGGAGCCGTCGCGTTGGCGAGCGGCTGGTGATCGCACACCGGTCCGGGCGTCACCGCGGCCGCGGCCACCGGCGAGGCGGGTGGCATGACGAACGCGGCCAGCAGAACGGCGGCCAGAATGGATCTCATCGGCGACATGCCGTGAACCTACGCAATTGACCGCGCAGCGGCTTGGTCCGAACGAGTCCATTCATGTGCTTTTCGGGTGTACCAGGTAACGAAAAATGCAGTGATTACTCCACTACTGTGAATACCGTGGGAACAATCAGTGGAAGGCTCTGTTATCGTGGTTCGACGGCGGCCGGCGACCGGAATTCCCCGCCGGGACGCGGTGCCGGGCGTCGCGCGGGTAGGCCACCTGCCGCGTGGCGGTCGACCGCTCGGCCGAGCGCGGCCGCGGTCGGCCGGGGGAGGGGCCGGGTGGTCCCCCAGGCGCCGTCCCGGTGCCCGGCGGCCGGACCACGGTTTTTTCCCTTAAACGGAGGACTACCTGAGCGAGTGATTTCCCGCCATTCATTGCGGTCACTCCCCTGGTGGCGAACTAGGCTTGTCCAACCCCATTCCGCATCTGTCCTCCACTCGGTGCGTTCCCACGCACCGATCGGGTATTCGCGCAGGTCACGGCCGTATGAAGACCTCACCGAGGCGGTAACGTCACCTATCGGACAGAGCTTCTGCCCCGGCGCCCGGGCCCCGAATGAAACCCGGTCGCCGCACCCAGGAAGGAACCCCGAGAAATCATGTCCACATTGCGACGACTGGCTGTCGCCGGCGCATTCGCGCTGCCGCTTTCCCTCGTCATCGCCGGGCCGGCGACGGCGCATCCGCTCGGCTGGCCGCACGACTCCTGGAGCAGCGAGAGCTCCAGCAGCTGGGCGGGCATCGGCGGCGCGGGCACGACCGACACCGACGAAGGCGCGACCTGGTGGGGACACCACTGGTCGGAGTCGGAGTCCGCGGTGGCCGGCATCGGCGGCGCGTACGTCACGCACAACGGCGAGTCCGGCGACCACGGCTGGAACCGCCCCTGGCACCACACCGCGCACGACGGCTGGTACGGCGAAGACGACGGCGACTGCGACGACTACGACGGTCACGGCACCGGCGACTACGACGATGACGACGACAACATCGTCGTGCACCACGTGGTGAGCCACCCCGACCCGGTGGACCACGACGTCGTCCGCCCGGTGTACCACGTCGTCGACAACGACGACGCCGACGACGTGGGCTACTACGCCGAGCAGCACTCGGCCGGGATCGACGGTGCGACCTCGGGGCACGTGGTGAGCCACGCGGGTGACCACCACGCCACGTACGACGCGGAGAAGTACACCGCCGGGCCGTTCGGCGCATCGTCGGAGGGTGCGCACGCGGTGGCGGTGCCGGACTACGCGGGTTACCACGCCTGGTACACCGCGGCCGGCGTGGGCGGTGCCGCGGCGCACTCGGTCACCTCGGTGGCCGACGCCACGGACCACGACAACGTCTGGGCCGACCACGACGCGGACAGCGACTCCGACTACGACCGGGGCTGACGCTCCCGGGCGAAGCCGAGGCTGAGCGAGCCGGGTCCGCGCACTGCGGACCCGGCTCGCTCAGCTCGTTCCGGGTCGGAGTATCGGCTTCAGGCCGGTGCGCCGGTAGCGGGAGGAGCTGCCGGGGTTGCGGCACAGCGTTTCGCGCACCCCGGCGTGGCCTCGAGCTGGCTGACGCCGCCCGAGGCGGAGTAGTCGCCACGGCCCGGAACAAGATCCACGCTGACCAGCCCGAACGGCGCCATCCCGTTGGTGGTCGCCGCCGCGGTGGCAGCGGCCGCCCGACTCGGGCCGCGAGCAGCCGCGTCGCCGAGCCGGGCGCAGGGCGACGCCGACGCCCGACCGCCGGCGACCATCGTCATGCCGGCCACTTTGCCCTTACGGGCAGCCTGGCGTACCCGAAGGTTTGCCGCTGCGTGGCTGGCCGCTCCCGCCGGTCGCGATCATCGTGGAAGCACCGCCAGTGCGAGGAGGTCCGCCGGTGATCCACGAGGTCGACGAGGCGCTGCGCCGGCTGGTGAAGGACGAGGCGCTGCGCGGCAGCGAGGTCGACGTCGCCTTCGACGCACCCACCAAGGACTGGGCCGCCCGGCGCAACGCACCCACCGTGAACATCTACCTCTACGACGTGCGCGAGGACATGCGCCGCCGGTCGCGGGGGCTGCTCAACGAGTACGACCAGCGCGGCGAGGTCGCCGCGCGGCACCTGCCGCCCAAGCACGTCAAGCTGTCCTACCTGGTCACCGCGTGGACCCAGCGCCCCGAGGACGAGCACCGGGTGCTGTCGGACCTGCTGCTCGGCCTGCTGCGCCACGAGGCCGTGCCGGCCGAGGTGCTCACCGGGTCGCTGGCCGAGATGGGGCTGCCGGTGCCGATGACCGTCGCGCTGCCGCCACCGGAAGACCGCGCGTTCGCCGACGTGTGGACCGCGCTGGGCGGCGAGCTCAAGCCGTCGCTGGACGTCGTCGTCTCCGCGCCGATCCACAGCGGCCGCGTCTACCCGGCCGGGCCGCCCGCCAAGGAAGGCCTCAAGCTCGACACCGGCGATGGCGAGCTCCTCGGGCACCACGTGTCCGCGACCGGGGCCGTCGAGGGGCAGCGCCGGGTCGCCATGGCGCGCACCCACCGGAAGCCCCGGTGAGCCTGGAGTACCTGTTCGAGCGGCTGGCCCGGCTCGAACAGCGCATCCGCGACGCCGTCGACAGCCGCCGCGCGGCCGACCCCAACCCCGACGACCCCTTCCGCGGCCTCTACCTGTCCAACGAGACGATCGACGCGCTGCTGGAAGGGCTGCGCGAGCCGTTCGCGCCGTTCACCGACTCCGTCCCGGACGGCCGGCTGCGCCCGCTCGCCGAACGCGCGGGGCTCACCGGCGTCGACGTCGAACTGCTGCTCGTCGCGCTCGCCCCCGACCTGGACAGCCGGTTCGAGCAGTTCTACGGCTACCTCAACGACGACGTGACCCGCCGCCGCGCCAGCGCCGGACTGGCGCTGCGCCTGTGCGGGATCCCCGAGGCCTCGGCGGCCGGCCGCGCCCGGCTCGACGCCGACTCCCCGCTGGTCACCTGCGGCCTGCTCGCCGTGGGCGAGGAGGAACGGCCGTTCCTCTCGCGCACGCTGCGCGTCCCCGACCGGGTCGTCAACCACCTGCTCGGCGACGACCGGCTGGCGCCCGAGCTGGCCGGCTGTGCGCGCCTGGGCACCGAGCTGGTCGAGGTGCCGGGCCGGGAGCGGCTCGCGCGGGCCATCCGCGGCCGGGTCGGGCTGGTCTACCTGAAGGAGCATCCCGGGGGCGGGGCCGAGGAGCTCGGCGTCGGCGCGCTGGCGGCGGCGGGGTACCCGGCGCTGGTGGTGGACGCGGCCCGCTGGCAGGCCGAGCCCGGCCGCGCCGAGCTCACCGCGTCGCTGCGCCGGGAAGCGTTGCTGCGCGGCGCCGGGATCGTGCTGGGCCCGGTGGAGGACCCGCGGCTGGAGGAGCTGGCGCACCCGGCGATCCCGCTGGTGGCGCACGGCACCGGCGCCTGGGACCCGCGCTGGAGCGCGACACCGCCGTTGCAGCTCGACGCGCTGCCGCTGTCCGCCGCCGACCGCGCGGAACTCTGGCGCAGCCGCCTCGACGGCCGGCTCGCCCCGGACGTCGACCCGGGTGAGGAGACGGCCCACTTCGTGCTGGGGCCCGGGCAGATCGCCCGCGCGGCGAAGGCGGCGGCGGTGACCGCGCTGGCCGACGACGGGCTGGTCCGCACCGACCACGTCCGGGCGGGCGCGCGCAGCCAGAACGCGGCCGGCCTGCAGCGGCTGGCGCGGCGGATCGAACCGGTCGTCGGCTGGTCCGACCTGGTGCTGCCGGCGGGCGTGCTGTCGCTGTTGGACGAACTGGCGGCGCGGGCCCGCTACCGCGACCAGGTGCTCGACGAGTGGCGGATGCGCCCGGGCGGTGGCCGCGGCCGGGGCGTCACCGGGCTCTTCGCGGGGGATTCGGGAACCGGCAAGACGATGTCCGCCGAGGTCATCGCCGCGTCCCTCGGCCTGGACCTCTACACCGTGAACCTGGCGACCGTGGTCGACAAGTACGTCGGCGAGACGGAGAAGAACCTGGAGCGGATCTTCACCGAGGCGTCCGGGGTCAACGGCGTCCTGCTCTTCGACGAGGCGGACGCGATCTTCGGCAAGCGGTCGGAGGTCCGCGACGCGCACGACCGGTACGCCAACATCGAAAGCGCGTACCTGCTGCAGCGGATGGAGACGTTCGACGGCATCGCGGTGCTGGCCACCAACCTCCGGGCGAACCTCGACGAGGCCTTCACCCGGCGGCTCGACGTCATCGTCGACTTCCCGCTGCCGGACGTCGAGCTCCGCCACCGGCTGTGGGACCGCTGCCTGGGCGCCCGGATGCCCCGGGGTGTGGACCTGGACCTGCGGTTCCTCGCCGAGGCGTTCGAGCTGGCGGGCGGCCACATCCGCTCGGCGGCGGTCACCGGCGCGTACCTGGCCGCCGAGGCGGGGCGTCCGGTGGCGATGACCGACCTGGTCGGCGCGGTCGCGCGGGAGTACCGCAAGCTGGGCCGGCTCTGCCTCGACCGCGAGTTCGGACCGTACCTGGCGATGGTGACCGACGCCTGAGCTGCCCATCGGGGCAGGTTTCGCTGCCCGTTCGGACGGCCGGCGCAGTCTGGTGTTCGCTGCCGCGGCAGGGCAAGCTTTACGGGCGGTGGAGGGAGCGAACATGCGCGGGTACAGCCATGACAACGACTTCGACCCGACCCTGCGGCCGAAGGGTGACCGCATCGACCGGGAGGACCACGACCTCCTGGGCCGCGCGGCAGCGGCCGGCCGCACCGACGTCCTGGGCCCGGCGGGCATGCTGGGTCTCCAGCGCGCGGTGGGCAACGCGGGGACGGCATCGCTGGTGGAGGAGGAGCGCTCCCCGGTCCACGACGTGGTCGGTTCGGGCGGCGGAGCGCCACTGGATTCTTCGACGCGCGAGGACATGGAGACCCGCTTCGGGACCGACTTCTCCGACGTCCGCGTGCACACCGACGGGGCGGCGCACGACTCGGCGAAGTCGGTGAACGCGCAGGCTTACACGGTGGGGTCGAACATCGTTTTCCAGCGGGACAAGTACGACCCGTCGTCGGATTCCGGGAAGCACATGCTGGCGCATGAGCTGACGCATGTGGTGCAGCAGCGGAGCGGTCCGGTGGAGGGGACGGATGCCGGGGGTGGGGTCAAGGTTTCGGATCCTTCGGATCGGTTCGAGCGTGAAGCGGTGGCGAACGCGGATCGGCTGATGTCTGCGCCCGCTGTGGCTGCCGGGCCTGCGGTTCAGCGGTGTGAGGATGGTGGGGCGCACGAGGAGCAGGTGCAGCGAATGACTGTCCAGCGTGAGGAAGAAGCTCCTGCCGCTGAAGAGGGCGAAGAGGAGAAGATGGCGCAGACGTTTGTGCAGCGTGAGGAAGAGGGCGAAGAAGAGGCCTGAGGTCCCGCTTCTCGCGCGCGGTGACGTCAGCGGAAGTCCGATGGCGATTTAACCGTGCCGTCCGGCATGAATATCCTAACCTGCTTCGAGGCGACGACGATGAAGTCGTTGGCCGCCTTTGCTTGAGCCTGGAACCACATTTGACAGTCCCCGCACTGGTCAAGCGGGTCGACGCCGATGGCTTGGGCTCCGGTTGCCTGCCGGAGGAGCTTCTCGGCGTGCACCACGCTCGTCGCACCGGGTATTCCGCGGTCCTTGAAGTCGCGACGGGGCAGGTACTCGCCGGTCTTCGCCAAGTGAGCTTCACGGTCCTTCTTGCGCCGGCCCGCGTACATGTAGCTGCTCGACTTGCTCAACAGTTCGTCGATGCTCTCCTGCTTGCGCAGCCGCCGGAGCTTCCGTTCGGCGGCAGGGGTCAAGGTGGTCATCTCGCGGAGGTTCGCCGCTGTCACCCGGCCGAGATCGCCCCATCGGGCCGCATCGGCTTCCAGCCAGCGTTGTCCGCTTTCGGCGTCCTTCGTCTCATGCTCGGGCGAGGACCCTCCTCCCTGTCGTCGCGTCTGCCCGTTCCCGCACGCGAGTACGGCTTCCGGGTCGTGAGCTTTGATGGCCTTGTATTCACTCTTCGCCCGAGCGAGTTCGGACTTGGCAGCAGAGATCGCCGCCCGGACCTTCTGCGGATCGATCTTGGTGATTTGAGCGTTGGTCGAATTCTTTCCCTTCGGGTTGACTTCACCTTCCACTGCCCATTTTTCCCCCTCTGGAACGACTTCGAGGCGGGTCATCCGGTACCTCAGTTTGATGCCGAACATCAGCGGTTTCAGCACGTTGGCCATTACGGGCCGTCCGGCGAACCGGTTGACCGCACTCTGGGCGGCGGCAAGCCCATCGTCCAGGCGCTTCTGCTTGGCTGGCGGATCGTCGTCCTTCTTCTTGCCGCCCTTGAGCTTCGACCAGACCTTCTTCCCCGCCTTGACGATCGTCCCCACGACGGAGTCGATCACCTTGCCCACCGGGGCCTGGACCTTCTCCAGCACTGACTTGATCTTCTCCGAAATCCCGCCCAGCCCCAGCAAACTGGCCAAGAACCCCAGCACCATCGGCAACGCCTTCGCCAGCGTCCGCTCGATCAGCCCCGCTACGGCCCCCGCCCCGCCGCGGGCGATCGACTCCACCGAGTCGAGTACCGAGTCCACGAATTCTTTGATCTGCGCCGCCTTGTCCACGAAGAACATCACGATGTCGTAGATCGCCTTGCAGGCCTTGATGAACGCTGCCGCCGGGTTGAGCATTGAGATGATCCAGGTGATGCCTGCCTTGACGATCTTCTCGATCACGAATTCCTTGATCTGGCCGAGGACCATCTCTTTCAGGTCGCCCAGCTTCTCGACGATCCAGCGCCGCAGGCCCGGGACGCCCTCGGTGATCAGGATCTTGACCACCTCGAACGTCTGCTCCAGTTTGGTCAGCACCGGCTCGGGGATGAACCGCAGGATGCGGGCGCGGACGCTCGCCCAGGTCAGGCCCAGCAGCGACAGGACCATCTTCAGGATGCCCTTGGCGTCCAGTGACTCGGGGATCTCGATGCCCGCGTTCGCCAGGTTGCCGAGCAGCCATCCCTTCAGCCCGTCCTTGAGGTGCTGGACGATGTTGGCGCCGAAGTTCATGACGCCGGTCTTGACCGCGTTGACCAGGTTGCCGAGGAATTCGATCGGCTTGGCGATGATCAACCCGACCGCGTTCGCCGCCCGGGACAGCACGCCGAGGAGCAGGTTCTTCAGCGAAAGGATCGTCTCGATCGCGCCGCCGACGGCCTCCTTCGCCTTGCTCCACAGGCCCTTGTTCTCGGCCTGCAGGGCCTTGATCTCCTCGTCGACCGCGTTGCGGGCCTCGGTGTACTTCTGGGCGAGGTCCTCGACCAGCGATTCCTGCTTCTCGTCGACGGACTTCTCGAGGTCGTCGAACTGGCCGCCGAACTCCTTCGCCGCCTCGCCCGCGATCTTGCGCAACGCCGGGGATTGGGACGCCACCTTCTGCTGGACTTTCGCGCGCCCGTCCGAAATGAGCTGTTTCGCCTCGGTCAGCTTCTGGCCGACGAAGTCCGCGATGTCGCTGATGACCGCCTGCATCTTCGACTCGTAGACCTTCTTGGCCTCCAGGAACAGGTTGTTCGCTTCGGCCGGCAGGTCGGCGAACAGGTCGTACGCCCACCGTGCCGCGCCGGTGACGCCGTCGTAGCGCTCGTCCCTGTAGCGCTTCATCCGCGCCTGGTGGTCGGCGGTGAACGCGGCCTTGGCCTGTGCCTCGCCCGCCTCGAACCTCTTCGCCACCTGGTCGTCGAGCGCTCCCAGCACGCCTTCGACCTTCGTCTTGGTCTCGTCGAAGATCGCCTTGATCTCGCCGGTGATCCGCGCCCGGTCCTGCTCGTCCTTCGACTTGGTGGCCGACTTCGCCGCCTGGCCGCGCTGGGCCGACGACGAACGCGCGCCCGTCATGCCCGCCATCGCGGCCTGCCCGGACGCCTGGGCCGCGCCGGTCACCGCGGCCAGCTGCCCGGCTTCGGACTCGCGGACCGCCGCCGGCGCCGAAGCCGTGTGCTGCTCGCCCTCCTGCTTCGCGGCCAGCGCGCCGGTGAACGCCGGCTCGTTGGACTCGGCCAGCTGCTGGTCGGTGACGCCCGCCGCGGCCATCGCGCCGTGGGTTTCGCACTGGTCGGCGCGCAGGTCGGTCTGTTCGGGGGGCGCCTTGTCCGGAGTGGCCTTGCGTGCGTCCGGCGGGGTCAACGCGGGCGGGGCCGGGGCTTCCGGCAGCGGGGTGACCGGCTTTTCCACGGCGCGGCCGGGATCGGGCGGCTCCTTCGTCCGGTCGGTGACGTCCTTGGCCGAGGCGTCCTTGCCGCTGGTGACCTTGCCCAGCACCTCGGTCTTGACCTGGTCCGCCTTGCCGGACGTGGCGAACTTGTCGGCCTCGTCGAGGTTCTTCGGCGCCTGCTTGGCGATCGCGGCGTTCACCGCGGCGATGAAGGCCGCCTTGTCGAAGCCGGCCGGCTTCGCCGCCGCCATCTTGTCCGCCTGGGCCGCCTTGGCCTGCGCGTCCTTGTCGTCGGCGGGCGCCACCGCGGCGTCCTGGGCCTTCTTGACCTCCGCGGCGGCGGGCGGGTGCGCCTTCGCCGTCTTCGCCTTGTCGCCGACGTCCTTCTTCAGTGACTGGAACTTCGGGTCGGACGCCGGTGTCACGCCCGGCGGCGCGACCGGGGGAGCGGGGCAGCTCTGCCGCTGCAGTGCGACGAGCCTCGACACGGCCGCGTTGCCCGCGGAGGCCTGCAGACGCAGCAACGCCGGCGGGACCGGACGGCGCGCAGGGCGAGGTGGCCGCGCGGGCTGCCCGGACAGCTCGCGTGGCGCTTTGTCCCGCGCCGGTGGCATGGCTTCACTGTCGGCCGCGCCGGGGGCGGTTGCCAACGGCCGTCGGGGCAGGCCCGGCTGCCCCTCCGGGCAGTTGCCTTTAAGGGCAGAGATCGGTTCCCGCGGGCCTAGCCGCACGGTCGTTCCGCGGGGAAGGCCCTGGCAGCAGCATCGCCGAAGACAAGACTTGTGCGTCGACAAGGGAGGCACGCATGCCCACCTATCTCACGCCGGGGGTGTACGTCGAGGAGATCGAAGCCGGCGCACGGCCGATCGAGGGCGTGGGCACCGCAGTGGCCGCCTTCGTCGGCTTCGCGGCGGACGGTCCCTTCAACACCCCGACGCTGGTGTCCAACTGGGGTCAGTTCACCCAGACCTTCGGTGACTTCATGGAGGGCTGCTACCTGGCCCAGTCGGTCTACGGCTACTTCCTCAACGGGGGCACCAACTGCTACATCGTCCGCATCGGCGGATCGCGCGCCCAGGACAACGGCGCCGCGCCGAAACAGCTCACGGGCCGCCAGGCCGTGCTCGGCGGCTACCGCTTCGTCGCCAAGGAGCTGCCGGAGGGCAAGCAGGCCGGCGAGATCACCGTCGAGGTCGCCGACGCGGCCGGCGACAACCCCGCCGACGACCGCTTCACCGTGCTGGTCAAGCAGGACGGCAAGGTCGTCGAAACGCACAACGTGACGACCAAGCGCACCAAGGAGAACGTCGTCACCGCGGTGCGGGAGAAGTCCGGCCTGATCACCGTCGAAGAGGTCGCCACCGGCGGTGCGGTCACCAAGCCCGACAAGGGCACCGCGGTGCTTTCGCCGCCGCCGAAGGAGTCGGACGCCCCGCCGGTCCCGGGCCGGGTCGCGGCGGACGACTACGTCGGCGACGTCGCCGACCGGACCGGCTTCGGCGGCCTGGAGGCGATCGACGAGATCACCATGGTCGCGGCGCCGGACCTGATGGCCGCCTACCAGCGCGACCTCATCGACCTCGACACGGTCAAGGCCGTGCAGCTGGCGATGATCGCGCACTGCGAGCTGATGGGCGACCGGATGGCGATCATCGACCCGCCGCCCGCGCTCAACCCCCAGGAAGTCCGCAGCTGGCGGATGGACGCGGCCGGGTACGACTCGAAGTACGCCGCGCTGTACTACCCGTGGGTCCAGGTCCTCGACCCCGCTTCGGGCACCAACACGTACATTCCGCCAAGCGGCCACATGGCCGGCGTGTGGGCCCGCACCGACGCCACCCGCGGTGTGCACAAGGCCCCGGCCAACGAGGTCGTCCGCGGCGCGCTCGCGCTCGAGACGCACCTGACCAAGGCGGAGCAGGAACTGCTCAACCCGATCGGCGTCAACTGCGTGCGGTCGTTCTCCGGCAAGGGGATCCGGGTCTGGGGCGCGCGGACGCTGTCGAGCGATCCGGCGTGGCGCTACCTGAACGTGCGGCGGCTGTTCAACTACCTCGAGGAGTCCATCCTCGGCGGTACCCAGTGGGTCGTGTTCGAGCCGAACGACGACGCGCTGTGGGCCCGGATCCGGCGCACGATCAGCGCGTTCCTGGTCATGGAGTGGCGCAAGGGTGCGTTGTTCGGGCTCACCCCGGACGAGGCCTTCTTCGTCAAGTGCGACCGCGAGACCAACCCGGCCGAGGGCATCGACCTCGGCCAGGTGATCTGCGAAGTCGGCATCGCCCCGGTGAAACCGGCGGAGTTCGTGATCTTCCGGCTGGCCCAGATGTCCGGCGGCACCAGCCTCGTCAACGAGTAGTGAAGGGGTTCTGACATGGCACTTCCCGATCTCGACAAGGCTGTCGGCCACTCCTTCGGGCTCGAGATCGACGGCGTCCAGATCAAGCAGATCTCCGAGGTCTCCGGCCTCAAGATGGAGCAGGACGTCATCGAGCTCAAGCAGAACACCGTCGACGGCAAGTACGTCATCAAGAAGCTGCCCGGCCGCCCCAAGGCGGGCGAGGTCACGCTGACCCGCGGCCTCACCGAGGACAACAGCTTCGAGAAGTGGGTCAAGGACGCCCACTTCGGCAAGATGACGACCGCCCGCAAGGGCGGCGCGATCATCGTCTACGACTACGAAGGCACCGCGCTCAAGCGCTACAAGCTGACCAACGCCTGGCCGAAGAGCCTGGAGATCGGTTCGCTGAAGGCCGGCGACACGAGCGTGCTCACCGAGAAGCTCGTCATCACCTACGAGCAGATGGAAGTCGAGTGAGCCGATGCGCAGGGTGATGGCGTCGGCGCCGGTCGAGGAAGCGCCCGCTCCGGCGGGCGAGCCCCGGACCGAGCGGCCGAAGCTGCGGACGGAGTTCGCGTTCGAGCTCCCGCGCGGGTACGTCGACGACGAGGGCAAGGTGCACCACTCCGGTGTGATGCGCCTGGCCACCGCCCGCGACGAGCTGATCCCGCTGCGGGACGACCGGGTGCGCGAGAACTCGGCGTTCCTCACGGTGGTGCTGCTGGCCCGGGTGGTCACCCGCATCGGCGACATCACCGACGTGCACGCGGGGATCATCGAGAACCTGTTCGCCTCCGACCTGGCGTTCCTGCAGGACATGTACCGCCGGGTCAACAGCGAGGGCCACACCAGGGCGAGCGTGGCGTGTCCCGAGTGCGGCCACAGCTTCGTCGTCGACGTCGCCGGTGGCCGCCTGGGGGAATCGTGACGTACGCGGCCGACCGGCTGCACGAGGAAGTCGCGTACGTCGCCTACCACCTGCACTGGTCCCTCGACGACATCCTCGACCTCGAACACCCCGACCGGTTGACCTACGTCGCCGAGATCGCCCGGATCAACACCCGGATGAGCCAGGGACGGTGACGCACGATGTGGTTCCGCAGGAAGGAGGCACGGCCGCCGGCGGTCTCGTCTGCGCCTGCGCCGGCGCCTTCGCCTGAACCGGCCGCCTTGCCGGTGACGCGCGGGGAGTGGCGGAGCGTCGCGCCGATCCAGCGGGTGCTGGCCGAGCACCCGCTGGTCAACCCGGTGCAGCGGTTCAGCTCGGCGCTGACGTCGTGGCAGAGCCCGGGCTACCTCGAGCCGCTCGGGCACAGCGTGGGCCCGGGCGAGCCCGCAGGCGTCATGGGCGACCTCGTGCGACCGGCCCTGCCGGTGGCGACTCCCGGGCCGGCGGTGCAGCGGGCCGTGTCCCCGGCCGTGGACCTGCCGCTGGTGCTGCCGGTGGTCGCGGCGACCGCGGCCGTGCCGCCGTTGACGTCGGCCGGGAGCGCGGTCACCCCGCCGGTGCGGACACTGCAGGCGATCGCGGAGCCGTCCCCCGTGGACACTCCGGCGGCCGCGGACACCCCGGTGGTCCCGCTGGCGGCGCCCGAACCGCGGGCGCCCGAACCGGCGCCGGTCGAGCCGGCGCGGCCGGCGCTGCCCCTCGTCCAGCGGACGGAGCAGGCGGTGCCACGGCGGCTGGGGCTCGGCGCGCCGATGCTGCCTGGGCCTGCTCCGTCGCTTCCGGTGTCGCGCCTTGAAGATTCGCCCGGCTCGCCGATCGCTTCGTCCGCGATGCCGCCGACCGGTTCACCGCCGGTGAACAGCTTCCGCCCGCTCGACACCACGGAGCCGCCCGGGACACCGGGCGGCTCGACGAGCGTTTCCGCTCCGGTCTCGGAACTTCCGGTCGCGTCGGGGGCTCGGGAGGCGGGCTTGCCGGTGTCACGGGTGGTCGAGAGTTCGCCGCTGGTGGCCGAGACGCCGGTGCCTCTCGCGGTGCAGGAGTCTGCGCCGACGGTCTCGCGGGTGGTCGAGAGTTCCGGGGAGCCGATGGGGGGAGCGGCGCACGAGTCGCCGCCGGTGGTCTCGCGGGTGGCCGAGAGTTCCGGAACCCTGGTTGGGCGTCCGGTGCACGAGTCACCGCTGACGGTCGCGCGGGTGGTCGAGAGTTCCGGGGAGCCGATGAGGGGAGCGACGCACGAGTCGCCGACGACGGTCTCGGGGGTCGAGAGTTCCGGAAGCCTGGTTGGGGGTCCGGTGCACGAGTCGCCGCCGCGGGTGGTCGAGAATTCCGGGGGCCCGATGGGGGGAGCGGCGTACGAGTTGCCGCCGACGGTCTCGCGGGTGGTCGAGAGCTCCGGGGGCCCGATGGGGGGAGCGGTGCACGAGTCGCCGCTGACGGTCGCGCGGGCGGTCGAGAGCCCGGCGCTGCCGGTGGTGTCGACCGCTGGGGAGTCTCCGCGGGCGGTTGAGCACCCGATGGCGCCGATCGCGGGGGAGTCTCCGCTGGTGGTTTCGCGGGCGATCGAGAGTCCGGCGGTGGAGGCGCCGTCGGGGGCTTCTCGGGCGGCTGAGACCGCGCCGACCGCGGCGGAATCTCCGCTGGTCTCGCGAGCGGTCGAGACTCCGGTGGTGGGGGAGTCCCCGCTGGCGGGTTCGCGGACGGTCGAGGTCCCGGTCTTGCCGGTCGCGGGGGAGTCGTCGCGGGCAGGTGCGAGTCCGGTGGTGCCACCGGTGGAGGCGCCGTCGGTGGCTTCTCGGGCGGCGGAGACTGCGGCGGAGGTTTCACTGGCGGTTTCGCGGGTGGTCGAGCCGCCGCCGACCGCGGCGCAGTCTCCGGTCTCGCGGGCGGCCGAATCTCCCGCACCGCTCCAGTCCCCGGCGGCGGGGCCTGCCGGTGACTCGCCGCTTGCGGTGGCCAGGATGGCGGAGGATCCGTTGCCTCTGTCGACGCGAGGGATCGAGACTTCGGCGCTCCCCGTGGCGCAGAGGTCCTCGCTGCCGTCGGCCGAGATCGCAGTGGTTCCGGTGGCGTCGACGGTCCAGAAGTCCGCGCCGTCGCCCGAGAGCTCGGCTCTCCCGGTGGCCCAGGAGGCTTCACCGCTTCCGGTCCTGCGCGTGGCCGAGACCCCGGCCGACCCCGCGGCGCGAGTGGCCGAGCGAGCACCGCTTCCGGTGCTGCGAGCGACGGAGATTCCGGCACTCCCCGCCACGAAAGCGGCACCGGCCGGGGCGGCGCCGCTGCTTTCGATCACGCGAGCGGTCGAGGACGCGCCTGCTTCCCCGGCGGGAGCGGCACCGAAGGTCGTCGGCATCCTCGAGCCCTCGCGCGCCGCGGTGCCGCTGCTCCCGGTGGCTCGAGCCGACGAGGTCCCCACCGTTCCCATGGCTTCCGACGGGACGGTCGAAGGCCTAGCAGCGCCGATGGGCGGAACCACCCGGCCGGCAGAAACCGCGGCATTCCCGGTGGCTCGCACACTTGAAAGTTCCACGGCCGCGCTCCCGGTCGCCCGAGCTGGAGAAACCCCAGGACTTCCCGTCAGCCGCGCGACCGAGAGCTCCCCGCCGACCGGACACCCGGTGCTGCCGGTGGCACGGGCCGCCAACGACCTGGCGCCCGTCGCCGGAGCCGCCGTGCCACCGCTTCTGGTCGCGCGCGCGACCGATGCCCCGGCACTCCCGGTGGCCCGCGCAGCCGGAAGCTCCGAAACCACCTCCGCGCCGCTGCCAGTCGCACGGGCTATCGATGGCCCGGCCACCTCGGTCCCACACACCCCCGAAGCCCCGCCGCCCCCCGCGGTCCTCCCCGTCGCGCGGATCGCCGACCACAGCAACGACCACAGCGCCCCACCGTCCACACCGGACCCGGCGCCCGGCCCCACCTTCACCCAGGTCGTCCAGCGCGACCCCGAACCCGCACCCACCCCGGCGCCCGCACCACAGCACCAACCGCCCATGGAAACCGAAGAACTCGTCAAGAAACTCTTCGACCCGCTCCTGCGGCGCCTGAAGACCGAACTCCGTCTGGACCGTGAGCGCCGGGGCGCGCTCACCGACCGCCCGCACTGAAGGAGGAGCCGATGCCGGACACCGAAGAGGCCGTTGCCGTGTGCTACGTCGTCAAGCTGGACGACAAGAACCTCGGCAACCTCGGCGCGTTCTCCAGCTGCGACGGCCTCGGCTGCGAATTCGTCATGGAACAGCGGGAAGAAGGCGGCAACAACGGCATGGTCTGGCAGCTGCCGACCCGGATCAAGTACTCGAACATCAAGCTCTCGCGCCCGGTCACCGAGGCCAGTGCCCAGATCACCAAGTGGTTCGCCAGCCTGGCGAGCGGGATCGAACGCAAGACCGCCACCATCGAGGCGCGCACCCTCGAAGGCAAGGTGATCGCCAGCTGGGCGCTCGAAGGCGTCGTCCCGGTGCGCTGGAGTGGCCCGCAGCTCTCGCCCGACTCGCCGAAGGTCGCCACCGAGACCCTCGAACTGGCCCACCACGGCTTCCTCAGCCCGGCGAAGAAGGGCTGACCCGTGTCCTCACCTGTCACCTTCACCTCGGCCGGCTCCCAGCCGCCCGCGGCCTACGGGTCCGGGGCGCCGGCGCCCAGCAACCTGCAGCGCGCGAAGCTCAAGGTCCACAAGCCGCCGCAGTCGGGCGGGACCGGGCAGCCGCCCGGGGACTTCATGTTCGACATCGACTTCCAGTTCAACCCCAAAGAACTGTCCCTGAGCAAGAACGCCAAGTGGGGCCGGGACGCGCAGCCGAACGCCAAGAAGAGCGCGCCACCGCAGTTCAAGGGGTCCGATCCGGCCAAGCTCGCGCTCGAGATGTTCCTCGACGCCACCGACAAGATGGACGACGCCGTCGTCAAGAAGGTCGAGCAGCTGTTCACCTGCTGCGTGGCCACCGAGGACAGCCGTCAGCACAAGAAGCCGTCACCGCCGTGGGTGATCTTCAAGTGGGGTGGCATGACCGGCTTCCCCGCGTACGTCTCCAGCGTCACCGCGAAGTACACGCTGTTCACGCCGGCGGGGACGCCGGTGCGCGCGGTCTGCACGGTGAACCTGGAGGAGATCTCCGGCGAGCTGGGCGGCCAGAACCCGACCTCCGGTGCGCTCGCCGCGCGGGACACGCACGTGCTCGTCGCCGGGGACTCGCTGCCGTCGGTGGCCTTCCGCGCCTACGGCGACGCCGGGAAGTGGCGCGAGATCGCCGACGCCAACGACATCGACGACCCGATGCGGCTGCGGCCGGGCACCCGCCTCCTGGTGCCCGCGCTGGAGGAGCTCCATGGCTAACGAGACCTTCACGAACACCCTCATGGTCGAGGTCGAGGGCACCGCGCTGCCCGACGACGTCCGGGTGATGCTCAGCTACGCCTACGTCGACGACAGCCGGAACCTGCCGGACACGTTCGTGCTGCGCTTCCGCGACCCCGGCACCGTCGTGCTCGACAAGGGGAAGTTCAAGGTCGGGGCCAAGATCAAACTCAAGGTCCAGACGTCGGACCCGGAAGGCCCGCAGGACCTGCTCTCGGGCGAGGTCACCGCGGTCGCGATCGACCTCGACCCGCACGGCACGTTCACCGAGGTCCGCGGGTACGACCACGCGCACCGGCTGTTCCGCGGGCGCCGGGTCGCCGCGTACCCGAACATGACCGTCTCGGACGTCGTGCGCAAGGTCGCCCAGCGCGCGAACCTCCCGGTCGGCAGGATCGACAGCGTCAAGGGCTTCGGCGGCCGCCCGAACACCCAGCTGTCCCAGGACAACGTCAGCGACTGGGAGTTCCTGTCCCGGCTGGCCGACGTGGTCGGCGCGCAGATCGCCGTGCGGGACGGGAAGCTGAACTTCGAACTCCCGGAGAAGCCGTCCGGCGCGCCCCCGACCACCACCAAGGCCACCGCCGACCCGCTCGTCCTCGAGGCCCACGGGACGCTGCTCACCCTGCGCGCCAGCGTCACCGCGGCCGAGCAGGTCCCCGAGGTGCGGGTCACCGGCTGGGACTACGAGAACAAGCAGCCGATCGCCGCCACCGCGACCCCGAAGAACGCCGGCACCGACGTACCGGGGGTGGACCCGGTGGCGCTCGCGGGGAAGTTCGCGAGCCCGGCCTTCCTCGACGCCGCGTCGCCCCGGCGCAGCCAGGGCGAGGCGGACGCGACCGCGAAAGCACTGGCCGACCGGTTCGGCAGCGCGTGCACCGAGCTCGACGGCGTCGCCAAGGGCAACCCGAAGCTGCGCGCCGGCACCGCCGTCACGCTCACCGGCGTCGGCCGGCCCTTCTCCGGCAAGTACACGCTCACCAGCACGCGCCACCTGTTCAACGACGAGGTCGGCTACACCACCGAGTTCGCCGTGTCCGGCCGCCAGGAACGCTCGCTCTACGGCCTGGTCGCGGGCGGGGCGCAGAGCTCGACCTGGCCGGGCGTCGTGCCGGCGGTGGTGAGCGACCTCAAGGACCCGGCGAAGCTCGGCCGCGTCAAGCTCACGTTCCCGTGGCTGGACAAGGACTTCGCCAGCACCTGGGCGCGCACGGTCCAGCCCGGCGCGGGCAAGGACCGGGGCGCGGTGGTGCTGCCCGAAGTCGGCGACGAGGTGCTGGTCGGCTTCGAACACGGCGACTTCGAGGCGCCCTACGTGCTCGGCGGCCTCTACAACACCAAGGACGCCGCGCCGTCGAAGTTCACCAAACCCGTCGTCGACGGCAACAGCGGCGAGGTGGCGCTGCGCGGGTTCGTCTCGCGGAAGGGCCACAAGCTCGAGTTCGCCGAGGACGACGGGATCATCCTGGCGTCGGGGGACGCGAAGTTCGTGGTCAAGATCGACCAGAAGAACCAGGTCATCGAGGTGACCAGCGGCAAGAGCGTCACGGTCAAGGCGCAGAACGGCGTGAGCATCGACGCCGGCACCGGGCCGCTGGAGCTCAAGGGCCAGAAGGTGTCCGTGCAGTCCCGGACCGACGCCAGCATCGAGGCGACCAGCCAGCTGAAGCTGAACGGCACCACGGGCGTGAAGGTCGAGGGCGCCACGGTTTCGGTGGCGGGCCAGGGCCAGACGGAGCTGACCGCGAGCGGTGTCGTCACCGTGCGCGGCAGCGTGGTCAAGATCAACTGACGGGGAGTGCGCATGCCACCAGCCGCGAGGGTCGGCGACCCGACCGGGCACCCGGGCGTCATCGCCGGCCCGGGGGTGCCGACCGTGCTGATCGGCGGGATGCCCGCCGCGAACGTCGGGACGCTGCACACGTGCTCGTTCCCGCCGCCCGCGGTGCACCCGCCGACGCCGATCGCGCCGCCGGGCTGCCCGACGGTGCTCATCGGCGGCATGCCGGCGGCCCGGATGGGCGACATGGCCGCCTGCGGCGCGCCGATCGTCATGGGCTGCCCGACCGTCCTGATCGGAGGCTGAGATGGATTTCCTGGGCCGGGGACTGGCGTTCCCGCTGCACACCGACGCGACCGGGTCGATCGCGCTGGTCGGCGGCGAGCGCGAGGTCGTCGAAAGCATCCGCCTGATCCTGGCGACCTCGCCGGGCGAACGCCCGATGCGCCCCGAGTTCGGCTGCGCGGTGCACGACCTCGTGTTCGCGCCCGCCGACGCGGCGACCGCCGGGCAGATCGCCTACGAGGTCCGGGTCGCGCTCGAGCGCTGGGAGCCGCGGATCACCCTCGACGACGTCGTCGTCAGCTTCGACCAGGCCGACCGCGGCACCCTGCTGATCGACATCCGCTACCGCCTGCGCGGCACCAACGACCCGCGCAACCTCGTCTTCCCGTTCTACGTCATCCCGCCGCACGAGTCCGCAGAGGACGGTGCGTGATGTCCCTGCCGCTGCCCAACCTCGACGACCGCCGGTTCCAGGACCTGGTGGACGAAGCCAAGTACCTGGTCCAGCGCAACTGCCCGGAGTGGACCGACCACAACGTCTCCGACCCCGGCGTCACGCTGATCGAGACCTTCGCGCAGATGGTCGACCAGCTGCTCTACCGGCTCAACCGGGTTCCCGACCTGCACTACCTGCGCTTCCTCGACCTGATCGGGGTGCGGCTGTTCCCGCCCGCCGCGGCGCGGACCGACGTGACGTTCTGGCTTTCGGCCGCCCGGGACGTCCCGGTGGTCGTCGCGGCCGGCAAGCAGGTCGCGAGCGTGCGCAACGAGGTCGAGGACCCGGTGGTGTTCACCGTCGAGCGCACGCTGAACATCGTGCCGTGCTCGCTCGCGCACCTGGCGACCAGCACGGCCGACACCGGCCTGCCGCCGGTCGACCGCACCGACGAACTGCTCGTCGGCGGTGGCCCCGCGGCCTTCTCCGAGACGCCGGCCCCCGGCGACGCGGTCCTCTTCGGACTGTCGGACGCCGTCCCCGGCTGCGCGGTGCTGCTGCGGATGGACTGCGAAGTCGAAGGCCAGGGCGTCGACCCGCGCGACCCGCCGTGGCTGTGGGAGGCCTGGGACGGCACCGGCTGGGCGGCGTGCGAGGTCGACCGGGACAGCACCGGCGCGTTCAACCGGGCCGGCGACATCGTGGTGCACGTCCCGGAGGGGCACGCGATGTCGGTGCTCGCCCGGCAGCGGGCCGGCTGGCTGCGCTGCCGCCTGGTCGAGGCCAAGCAGAACCAGCCGTTCTACCAGCGCTCGCCGCGGCTGCACACGGCCGAGGCCTCGACCATCGGCGGCACGGTCGCCGCCGTGCACGCCGAGATCATCCGCAACGAGGTCGTCGGGACCTCCGACGGCACGCCGGGCCAGCGGTTCCCGCTCGGCCGGCCCGCGGTGGTCGTCGGGGAGGGCGAACTGGTCGTCGAGGTCTCGGGCCCGGACGGCTGGCAGCCGTGGACGGAGGTCCGCTCCTTCGCCGACTCCGGCCCGGACGACCGGCACGTCATGCTCGACCGCGTCGGCGGGCAGGTCGAGTTCGGGCCGGCGGTGCGCCAGCCCGAGGGCGGCCTCCGGTACTACGGGGCCGTCCCGGCCAAGTCCGCCGCGATCCGCGTGCCCGAGTACCGGTCCGGGGGCGGCCGGCGCGGCAACGTCGCCCGTGAGGTGCTCGAGGTGCAGCGGGACCCGATCCCGTTCGTCAGCAGCGTGGTGAACCGCCGTCCGGCGATCGGCGGGGTGGACGGCGAGTCGGTGCGGGACGCGGCGGTCCGCGGCCCGCTGCTGCTGCGCACCCGCGACCGCGCGGTCACCGCCGAGGACTACGAGCAGCTCGCGCGCGAGGCGGCGCCGGAAGCGGCCCGGGTGCGGTGCATCCCCGCGCACGGCGCCGACGGGCGGGAGACCGGAGCGATCCGGGTCCTGGTCGTGCCGGCGGTGCCCGACACCGGCGAACTCGCCTTCGCGACGCTGATGCTCGAAGCCGGCATGCGCGCCCGGATCGAGCGCCACCTCGGCGAACGGCGGTGCGTGGGTGCGCTCGTGTCCGTGGAGCCGCCCTTCTACCAGGGGGTCACGGTGGTGGCGCGGCTGCGCGCCCGGCGCCGGACGACGGCGGGCGCGCTGGGCGCCCGGGCGAGCCAGGCCCTGTACGACTACTTCAACCCGATCAGCGGCGGCCCGGACGGCGACGGCTGGCCGTTCGGGCGGCCGGTGCAGTCGGGCGAGGTGTTCGCGGTGCTGCAACGGCTGCCCGGCGTCGAGCTGGTGGAGGACGTGCGCCTGTTCGCCGCGAACCCGATCACGCGGGAGCGCGGCGAGCAGGTGGACCGGCTGGATCTGCCGCCGAACGCGCTGGCGTTTTCGTTCGGGCACCAGGTGCGGGTGCGGGAGGCGGGCGCATGAGGACGGGCATCCCGGGGCTGGCCAGCCCGCACCCGATCGGCGAGCAGCTGCCCGCGGTGTACGCCGAGGACCGCTTCGTGCAGGGCTTCACCGGCGCGCTCGACGAGGTCCTCGCCCCCGTCATCTCCACTTTGGACAACTTCGCGGGCTACCTCGACCCGGGTGTGGCACCCGCCGACTTCGTCGGCTGGCTGGCCCACTGGGTCGCGTTGCGCGTGGACGAGAGCTGGAGTCCGGAGCAGCTGCGGCAGCTGGTGACGCGCTCGGTCGAGCTGCACCGGTGGCGCGGCACGCGGCGCGGCCTCACCGAGCACGTGCGGCTGCTGACCGGCGGCGTCGTCGAGGTGACCGACAGTGGGGGCGTCGTCGCCGACCCGCAGCCGGGCGCGCCGCTGCCTGACCCGGGACCGCCGTGGGTGCAGGTGCGCGTGCGGGTGCCCGACCCGGCCCGGGTCGACGTGCGCCGGCTGACGGCGACGGTCGTGGATGCGGTGCCCGCCCACGTGCGGGTCACGGTGGAAGTGCTGGAGGGCTGACGGAGATGGTCATCTACGCGGAGTGCGGGCACCAGGGGCCCGCCGACGTCGAGTTCTGCGGCGAATGCGGCCGCTACCTGAAGTGGGACGACGACGGCCCGGTCGCGGTCAAGGCGCAGCCGGTGGTGCAACAGCAGCAGGTCGTGCAGCCCGCCGAGCCGATCGCCCCGGTCCGGCAGCCGGTGCAGCAGACCGTGGAGGAGCAGGTCCTCAACCCCGGCGACCTGATCTGCGGCCGGTGCGGCAAGGGCAACGCGCCGACGCGGAACTTCTGCAGCCGCTGCGGCGCGTCGCTGGCCGAGTCCGAGGTCGTCAAGACGTCGTGGTGGCGGCGGCTGCTCGGCCGCAAGCCGAAGGAGCACAAGGCGGGGGAGCGGCCCGGCAAGGACGGCGTCCGCCGCCGGACCGGCCGGGCCGGGGCCGCGCGCCGGACCGTGGGCAAGGTGATCCGCCGGGCCGTCGCGGTGGCGCTGATCTTCTCGGCGTTGATCTACGCGCTGTACCAGCCCTTCCGCGGCGCGATGAATACGGCGGCGGTGGGGCTGTGGAGCCAGGTGACCGGCATCTTCGAGGCCAAGCTGAACCCGGTCCACCCGATCAAGGTGACCGCGACCGCGGAGGCCGCCGGGCACGCGGCGCCGCTGATCAGCGACAACGCGAAGAACACCTTCTGGGCGGCGCCCGCCGACCGGGAACAGACCGTGGTGTTCACCTTCGACCACCCGGCGGACCTGCGGAAGGCGATCGTCTACCTCGGCGACGCGGCGAACTTCCCGGCCGAGCACCGGCCGTCGAAGCTGCACCTGGTCTTCTCCACCGGCAAGACCTACGACATGGCGCTGGCCGACACCCCGGACGCCCAGGAAGTCCCGATCGAGAACAGCGAAGGCGCCACCGGCGTCGAGCTGCACGTGGCCGGGCTGTACCGCTCGCTCGACGGCACGGACGTCGCGATCTCCGAGATCGAGCTGTTCGAAGCCGGCTGATCACGAAGCTTTTGGGGAGGACCGACCATGCGCGCGAACCGAGCGGTGGCGGGCATCGCGGTCGTAGCGGTGCTCGGCGGCTGGGCGATCACCGGAGCGCTCTCGCCGACCGAGGCCCAGGCACCGGCCGCGGTGGCCTCGCCGTACCGCGTCGGGTACGTCAGCGAGGCCACCACCGGCCTGTACCAGGCGGGCAGCGAAGGCCCGGAGCAGGCGCTGCCGCTGGGCACCGCCAGCGTCGACTCCGGCGCGTCCGCGGGCACCGGTGGCATCGTGTGGGTGAGCCACCGCGCCGCGGCGTCCGGTGGCGCCGAGCGGGACGGCGAGCTGTACTACCTCCGCGACGGCGACACCGCGCCGCTGCGGCTGACCGACGACGACGCCGTCGACCTCCACCCGGCGCTCTCGCCGGACGGCCGTACGGTCGCGTTCGCCTCCGACCGCACCGGCAGCCGGAAGCTGTTCGTGATCGGCGTGGACGGCCGCGGCCTGCGCCAGGTGACGTCCGGCCCGGCCGCCGACGACTCCCCGAGCTGGTCACCCGACGGCACGCGGCTGGCCTTCAGCAGCACCCGCGACGACCCGGCCGGGGACATCTACACCGTCCCGGTCGCCGGCGGCGAGCCGGCGCGCTTGACCGCCGACCCGGCGGCGGACACCCAGCCCGCGTGGGGTCCGGCGCGGATCGCGTTCACCACGACCCGCTTCCACCCCGCCGGCGACGTCGTCCTGGTCGCCGAAAACGGCGGCGCGGTCACCCGCGCGGTCCCCGACCCCGGCGACTCGGCCGAGCCGGCGTGGTCACGCGACGGCACCCGGCTCGCCTTCACGACCCGCGCGCAGGACCCCGCCGGTGACGTCAAGCAGATCGAAGGCGGCAAGGTGTCGGTCCTGTCGGCGCTGAGCGGCACCGGCGAGACCGAGCCGACGTTCCGGCCGGACGGCCGGGCGGTGTTCACCGAGCTGCGCGACGGCGGCACCGCCGACATCTGGAGCTCCGACGCCACCGGCGGCGACCGGCGGGACCTCACCCAGCGCCCGGACGCCGACGAGTACGACCCGGCCTTCTCCGCCGACGGCGCGCAGCTGGCCTACACCCAGGCCGCCCCCGGCGAATCGGCGGAGACCGCGATCGTCGTGGCGAACGCCGACGGGAGCGCACCGCGCCCGCTGACCGCCACGGCGGACCGCACCCAACGCGAGCAGCACCCGGCGTGGTCACCGGACGCCACGATGATCGCCTTCACCAACACCGGTATCCGGAACGAACACCGGGCCGACACCGTGCGGATCGCGCGCGTCGCCGACGGCCGGATCCTGGGGGAGATCCCCATCCCGCCCTACCTGCGCGGCTGGGACTCGCAGCCGGTGTGGTCGGCCGACGGCACGAAGATCACGCTGACCAGGGCAGCCACCCGGACGCCACCGCCCGGACCGTCCAGAGTGGACCCGTCGGTGGCCGACATCCCGATCGGCCAGGGCACTTCGCGCAAGGTCACCGACAAGACCGTGCAAACCGACCGGGTCCCGCCCGACCCGGACGTGGTCCTGCTCGTCGACCAGACCGGGTCGATGGGCGGCGTCATCGACGACGTCAAGAAAAACCTCGGCAACGTCATCGACGAGGTGCGGAAGGTGCAGCCGTCGGCGCACTTCGCGGTCGCCGCGTACGGCGACCTGGTGGACGACCGGGTGACCGAGGGCTCGCCGCCGAACCCGCCGCGGGCCTTCTACGTGCAGCAGCCGCTCACCGCGGCCGACACCGACGCCCAGCGCAAGCTGCTCACCGACGCCTTCGGCCGGATCACCGCCACCGGCGGCGACGACACCGCCGAGGACTGGTACGTCGCCCTCCAGAAGATCGCCACCGGCGCGATCGGCTTCCGCGACACCAGCAACCGGATCGTGGTGCTGGTCGGCGACGCCGCCAGCCACGAGTCGCCGAAGGACGACAAGCGGGGCACGTTCCCGACCACCGCGGCCGTCGCCGACGCGCTCAAGGCGGCGAAGATCCGGGTCGTCGCGGTGCCGGCGATCACGGGCGGCGGCGGAACGGGGGAGGGCTTCGCCGCGGAGGAACCGGATACGGACGCGGCCCTCGACGGACGCGGCCAGGCGACGGCGATCACCCGGGCCACCGAGGGCATCCTGACCGCGAACGCGGACCCGGCGCAGGTCACCCCGGCGATCATCCGCGGGATCACCGACCTCCCGGTGAAGATGCTGCCGGTGCCGTACTGCGACTCCAGGCTGACGCTGACGTTCAGCCCCGAAGGGACGCAGCAGGTGCCGGGCGGCGCCGACGCGCACTTCGTCGAAACCGCCACGGTCTCCCCGGACGCGCCGATCGGTTCGGTGCTGCACTGCCAGGTGGACTTCCGGCTGAACGGCGAATCCACCGCGCGACCCGGCTACACCGAAGACGTCACCGTGCGGGTGAAGGATCCGCGGCTGCCGTTGATCACGGTGCACGACAAGACCGTGCCCGGCACCGCGCCGACGGTGATCGAGTACCCCGCGACCGCGGCCGACGCCGACGGGAAAACCCCGCTCACGCCGTTCTGCACGCCGTCGTCCGGCAGCCTGTTCCCGGTCGGCGCCACCACCGTGACCTGCACGGCGACCGGGCGGAACGGCACCGCGACCGAGACCGCCGTGATGGCGGTCGACCCGGGCGGGGAGTCGCGGCAGGAACTGTGGCAGGTCTCGCTGACCGAGGGTACGGACACCGTCGTCGCCGGGACCCAGCGGAACCTCTCGCCGTCGTTCGGCACGGCGTGCGCCGGGCGGCAGGGTTCGGCGGACGTCGCGCCGGACGGCGCCGCGCTGGCGTTCCAGACCGAGCGACGGCAGATCTGCGTGGCCCCGGCCGACGGCGGCGCGGCGCGGGTGCTCGTGCAGAACGCCGGATCCGTCGACAACCCGGACTGGTCGCCGGACGGCACGCTCGTCGCCTTCGACCGCACACCCGGCGAAGGGCAGCCGGACATCCGGATCGTGCCGGCGTCCGGGGGGACGCCCACGGTCCTGATCGCCGGTCCGGGCGGCGCCGCGCAACCGGCGTTCCAGCGGATCGCGGACGTCGGCGTGACCGCCACCGCCATCCCCGCGGCGATCCCGTTTTCCGGGCTGACGACGTTCGAGTTCGTGGTCACCAACCACGGCGTCGCCGCGTCACCCGGGGTCGGGTTGTTCGTCCGGCTGACCGCCGGGTTGCGGCCCCAGGCCCCGATCACCGGCGTGGGCACGTGCACGCCGGAGCTCGTCTGCACCTTCGGCACGCTGGCGCCGGGCGCGCAGGCGCGGGTGCGGTTCACCGCCACCGGCACCGAGCCCGGGGCGCAGGCCGCGACCGGCACGGTGACCACGGCCGGTCAGGACGCCGACGCGCGCGACAACTCCGCCGCGGCCGTGGTCACCGTCGGCGAAAGGCCGGCGCCCCCGGTCACGCCGGGATCGCTGTCGGTCGGCTTGGCGGTGTCGGCGGTGCCGCTGTTCGTCGGCGGCGACGACGTCGTGCTGACCTTCCTGGTGCACAACGGTTCCGGGGCGCCGATGCCGGACGTCCGCCTGGTCACCCAGCTGCCGCCGCAGCTGCCCGTGGCCTCGGTGCCACCGGGGTGCACACCGGGCGGCGGCAGCTGTGCACTCGGGACACTCGCCCCGGGCCAGACCGTCGAGGTCCGGATTTCCCTGGCGGCCAGGACCGCGGCCGACGCGCCGGTGTCCGGCACGGTCGGCACGAGCGGGCCGGACGACAACCCGGGAGACAACACGGCCGCCGGCCGCGTGGTGATCCGCCGGCCGGTGGTCACCGTGGACCCGGGCGTCGCCCCGCTGGGCTCCGTGCCGCGCGTGACGGGCACCGACTTCCCGCCGGGTGCGACGGTCCGGCTGAGCTGGTCGGACGGGATTTCCGAGACACCGGGCCTGGCCACCGTCGGCGTCGACGGGAAGTTCGAGGCGCAGTTCCTGGTCTTCCACCACGACCTGATCGGGCCGCGGACGGTGTCGGCGGCCTCGGTGAGCGGGCCGAAGTTCGGGACCGTGCCGTCGAACCCGATCCTGGTGGTGCTGCGCACCGAGCAACCGCCGTTCATCTCGCGCGGCTGAGCCGCGCCGGAACCGCTGCCCGTAGGGGCAACCACCGGCGCACGGCCGCACACCCGTCCGCTGGTGCCGGACCCGGGACACAGAAGGGAGACTTCCGCGCATGGGAGCAACGGCGACGCTGTCCGAGGCCGGCCTGGTCGCGGAACCCGGCCAGGAGACGAGCTGCACGGTGACCATCCGGAACGCCGGGCAGGTCGTCGACCAGTTCGCGGTCGACGTGGTCGGCGACGCGAGTGGCTGGGCCACCGCGGAACCGGCGACGGTCAACCTGATGCCGGGGGAGACCGGGACGGTCACCGTGCGGTTCGCGCCGCCGCGGTCCTCCGACGTCCCCGCCGGGACCATCCCGTTCGGGGTCCGGGTGTTCTCGAGCGAGGACCCGGCCGGCTCGGTCGTCGAGGAGGGCACCGTCGAGCTCGGCGCCTTCACCGAGGTCACCGCCGAAATCGTGCCGGCCAAGGTGGAAGGCAGCTCGAAGGCCGACTTCGAGGTCGCCGTCGACAACCGCGGCAACCGGCCGGTGGCGGTCGAGCTGAGCCCGCTGGACCCGGAGGACGAGCTGGACTTCCGGCTCGAGCGCGACCGGGCCGACCTGGCGCCGGGCACCGCCGCGTTCATCCGGATGCGCACCCGGCCGCGGAAGCGGTTCCTGCGCGGGCAGCCGATCCGGCACCGCTTCCAGGTGTTCGTCGTTGCCGACGGGGCCGAGCCGCTGAAGACCGAAGGCACGATGGTGCAGCGGCAGCTGCTGCCGAAGTGGCTGCTGCCCGCGCTCGCCGCGCTGCTGGTCCTCCTGCTCGCCCTGGTGACGCTGTGGTTCACCGTGCTGCGGCCCGCGGTGAAGTCGGCGGCCCGCGAGGCCGCACAGGAGCAGAACCACGAGATCGTGAAGGCGGCGCAGGACGCCGGCGCCGGGGCCGACCAGGCGAAGAAGCAGGCCGACCAGGCCAAGCAGAACTCCGAGCAGGCGATGAAAGCCGTCGGCTTGACCCCGCCGGGTTACAACCCCGCGCCTCCCGGCTCCGGTCCCGGCACGCCCCCGACCCGCGTCTCGAACGCGGCGGCGGCCGACGGGACTCCGACGGACTTCCGGGTGGCCGCGGACGCGAAGATCGATTCGAACGTCAACCGCTTCGCCGAATTCCCCTACACCCTGCCGGACGAGTCCAAGACGCTGGTGATCACCGACCTGATCCTGCAGAACCCGCGCGGTGACACCGGAACCCTGCGGCTGCTGCGGGATTCCGGTGGCACCAAGACGGTGCTGCTGGAGGTCGGGCTCTCGAACTTCCGCGACCTCGACCACCACTGGCTGCAGGCCTGGCGGTTCCAGCCGGGGGAGAAGATCGTGCTCGCGGTCAGCTGCCAGAACCCGGGGGACCGGGGCCGCTGCACCCCGTCGGTCTCCTTCTCCGGGCGGGTCGAGTAGGCCGTGGCCTCGTGCTAGATCAGCCCTTCGCGCATGGCGAAGGCCACCGCGTGGGCGCGGTTGCGGAGCTGGAAGCGGTTGGTGATGTCGTGCAGGATCGACTTCACCGTCCGCTCCGAGTAGCTGAGCTGGTCGGCGATCTCCTTGGTCTCGAACCCGTCGGCGACCAGCCGCAGCACCCGCGTCTCCCGCTGGGACATCCCGGCGAGGTCCCAGCCGTTCGGGCGCAGCACGTCCCGCTGCAGCCGGGACACCCGCGACAGCAGGCGGCCCAGCAGGTCGGGCGGCAGCGCACCTTCGCCGACGGCCGCGGCCTTCACCAGCCGCACCAGCGTGTCCGGGGTGGCGTCGGCCCGGCGGATGATCGCCGACACGCCGTTGCCCACGACGTCGAGCAGCTCCGAGTCCTCCACCTCACCGGCGACCAGGACGACGCCCGCGTGGCCGGCGCACTGGAGGCTGCGCAGCAGTTGCCGCGCCTGTTCGTTCAGCCGCTCGACGATGACCAGCACGACGGCGGGCTCGCCGGAGTCCTCATCGGCGAAGCGGATTTCGGGACGTGACCGCAGCGCGGCCGTGACGCCCGCGTGGGTGATGGTGTCGGTGGCGTGCAGCAGCACCGGAACCTGGTCGGTGATCATGGGTGTGGCCCTCCCTCGAACGACTTCGGATCGCTCCACCCCCAAGGATCGTGGCGCGGACGCCCGCCGAACAGGGACATGGAGTCCCGATATGTCCCGCTTTCTTACTCCGATCGGGCAATGCCGGCCTCGCGGGCCTTCGCGATGGCCTGCGTGCGGTCGGTGACCCGGAGCTTGCGGAAGATGTGGGACACGTGGTTGCGCACGGTCTTGTGGCTCAGCACCAGTTCCTCGGCGATCGACGCGTTGCCCATGCCCTGCGCGACGAGCCGCAGGATCTCCTTTTCACGCAGGGTGAGCCGCGGGAACGACTCGTCGCGCGGGGTCGCCGTCCCGAACAGCGACAGCACCCGGGTGGCGATCGCCGGGCTGAAGATGGCTTCGCCGTCGCCGATCACCCGGACCGCGCGGATGATCTGCTCGTTGCGCGCGCCCTTGAGCAGGTAGCCGCGGGCGCCCGCGCGCATGGCGGCGAACACCGCGGCCTCGTTCTCGAACATGGTCAGCATGAGCACGCCGGTGTGCGGGCTCGCGCTCACGATCCGCCGCGTCGCCTCGACCCCGTCCAGGTCCGGGAGGTTCAGGTCCATCAGGACGACGTCGGGTTCGAGCCGGCCCGCGTCGGCGACCGCGGTCAGGCCGTCGGCGGCCTCGCCGGCGACCTCCATCCCGTCGGTGGCGTCGAGCATCGCGCAGAGCGCGGACCGGAAGACGGGGTGGTCGTCCACCACGAGGACGCGCAGGGAACCGAACACGGCCTCACTTCCCCGCGGCGAGCGGCAGCCAGGCGGCGATCCGCGTGCCACCGGAGGAAACCGGCTCGATCCGGCAGCCGCCGCCGAGGTCGCCGGCGCGTTCCCGCATCGACCGCAGCCCGGTCCCGCCGACCGTGGGCAGGGCGCCGCCGTCGGTGCCCACGCCGTCGTCGACGATCTCCACGTGCAGGTCGCCGTCCCGGGGCCAGAGGTGCACGGTGCACTCCCGGGCCCCGGAGTGGCGGGCGACGTTCACCAGTGCCTCGCGGATGATCCGGTAGGCGGTGACCTCGACCTCCGCCGGCAGCGGCGGCAGCTCGCCGCGGACCTCGACCCCGACCCGCAGCGGCCCGTGTTCGGCGGGCACCCGCCCGGTGAGCGTGGCCGCGTACCGCCGCACGGCCTGCACCAGCCCGGCCTCGTCGAGGGCGGGCGGCCGGGCGTCGGCCACGATCCGCCGCAGGTCGGTGATCGCGCCGTAGAGCTCGTCCTCGAGCCGGGCCAGGAGGTGCTCGGTGCCCGCCCGGTCCCGCCCGAGCAGCTCCCGGGCGGCGCGCAACCCCAGGACGGCGGCCGTGAGCGTCGGCCCGAGCCCGTCGTGCAGATCGTGGAGCACGCGTTTGAGCCGGTCTTCGTACCCCGCGGGACGACCGAAGTCGGCGACGACGAATGTCCGGCGCATCTTCTCCCCGTCCGCCAGAAATGGTCTGGACCCCCCTCGCGAACCGGGGGAACCAGCTCTCGTGCGGGTAGCCCAGCCGGCTGCTCCGTTCCGCGTAGCGGGATGGTCACCCGCTGTACTAATCGCCGCATCCCGCCCCGGTGTTTCATTCGGAGCCGTCGCCACAGGTCACGGTATGGTCGCGATGCGGAAACGCTCGTAACGGTGCAGGTCGGGGCAATGATCCGTTCGGCGCATCGGGCTTCGGCAGTCAAAAACGATTCATGAACTGCGCGCGGGACCGGTGGAAATTCGACAGAGCCGGGACGCTGCACTTTCGGGAAGTCGCACGGCGGACGGAGTAGAACGCCGGTGGCAACCGGCCGAACAGCGGGTGCGCCGATCGTTTTCGATCTGCCGATCGATCATGAATGCGTCAGCCCGCGAGGTCCGGTAACGCGGCCAGCAGTCCTTCGGGCGTCTCGACCTGCGGCAGGTGGCCGGTCCGGGGGAGCAGGGTGAACGTCGACCCCGGGATCGCGGCGGCGTAGGCCTTCCCGTACTCCGGCCCGGCGATGCCGTCGCTTTCGCCCCAGATCACGTGCACGGGGAGGTCGAGCTCGCCGAGCCGCCCGGCGAGCGCCGGATCGGTCATGGCCGGCCCGGTGTACCCGATGAGGGCGCGCACGTCCGGGCTCGGGCCGGTGCCGCCGCCCGGCGGGACCGGCGCCTTGGCGGGGTCGTGGAAGGACAGCGCCCGGATCTCCGCCGGGGACATCCCGCTGATGTCGGTCAGGGGGTGGCCTTCGACCTCGATGCCGATCCCGTCGACGATCACCGCGCCGCGCACGCGCGGACTCCGCTGCAGCGCGATCTCGGCGGCCAGCCAGCCGCCGAAGGAGTTGCCGATCACGGTGACGTCCGTGAGGTCGAGGTCCGCCAGCAGGTCGACGTAGAGGCGGGCCAGCTCGGGCACGCCGGTCAGGCCGGCGGCCTTCGGGGTGCCGGCGAAGCCCGGGTGGGTGGGCAGCAGCACGCGGGAGCGGGTGCGGTCGGCGAGCAGATCGGCGAAGCCGGTCATCGTCGCCACGCCGCCACCGCCGTGCAGGAGCAGGAAAGTCCGGGTGCGGTCGCGGTCCTGGAGGGTCACCTCGGCCGGGCCGAGGGTGCGGGTTCCGGTGTGGACGGTCGTCATGGTTCCTTCTTTCGGAGGTCCGATATAAGGAACCTTATATAAGCTTTCTTAGATAAGCAACCTGACCTCGATGGGATAGGGTGATCGCATGAAGTACCGCCCCGGCGACGTCGCACTGGCCGTCAAGCGCCTGCAGCACCGCCACCACCGGACGCTGAGCCGGGCGCTGGCGCCGCTCGGGCTTTCCCTCGTGCAGTGGGACACCCTGCGCCACCTGGACCGCCGCCCGGACGCCTCGCTGCACGAGCTGGCGGTGCTGACCTTCCAGACCGACCAGTCCTTCGGCTCGCTGGCGACCCGAATGGCCGACCGCGGGCTCATCGAACGCGTCCCCGGCCCCGGGCGGGCGGTCCGGCACCGGCTCACCAAGGAGGGAGCACGGCTGCGCGCCGCGGGCCAGGAGCTCGTCGACGGCATCGCCGAGTCGTCTTTCGGCGCCCTGTCCGCGGCGGAACTCGACCAGCTGGGTGCGCTGCTGGAACGCGCACTGGGACCGGATTCGGCCGGCTGACGGCGCCGTCCTCGGACCGTCAGCCGACCGGCGTCATCCCGGGCAGGCGAGGGACCGGAAGCACGGGCGGTTCCGGTTCCGGTGCCGGGCCGGGCGCGCGTCCGGTGAGGAAGGCGCGCCGGGCGCCGGCGAAGCCGTGGCGGTCGTCGAAGATGTCCTGGCTCATCTCGGCGAGTTCCCGGACCCGGTAGGTCTCCAGCGGACGGCGTTGCTCGTCGGCGTCGCGCGCCGCCTGCTTGCGGCGGACGAGAGCGGCCGCGTCGGCGGTCAGCGCGGTGGCGTGGTCGAGCACGGTTCCGGCGAACTCCGCGCGGTCGCCGCCGACGAGGCGGTCGACGATCCCGAGCTCGGCCGCCTCGGCCGCGGCGATCGGCTCGCAGCCGGTGGTCAGCCGCCGGGCCTGGTCTTCGCCGGCCCGGCGAGGCAGCAGGTACGTCCAGTACCCCGAGCCGTACAGGCCCATCCTGCGGTAGTGCGGGTTGAGCAGCACCCCGTCCCGGGCGATCACTTCGTCGGCACCGAGTGCGGGCATGACGCCACCCGCGCCCGCGTCGCCGGCGAGCGCGGCGACCACGACCTGGCCGATGCAGCCGATGATCTCCCGGCAGAGGTCGTCGATCGCGATGATGTTCCGCCAGGCCTCGGCCGCGGGGTCCGGGTGGGCGTCGATCACGCCCAGGTGAATGCCGTTGGCGAAGACTTCGCCGCCGGCCAGGTCCAGGACGGCGGTGTCCTGCGCGGCGGCGTGGCGCACGGCCGCGGCGAGCCGGCGGCACTGACCGGTGGACATCGCGCCGTTGGCGAACGCGAACTGCAGCCACCCCACCCGGCCGACCCGCCGGTAGCCGATTTCCCGCAGGCCCGGCGGGACGGCGGCCACCGGCACCTCGCGGACGCGGTCCCCGAGCGCGAGCACCGCGGGCAGCTTGACCGTCGTCCCCGGCGCTTCCGGAGCCAGCCGCCGCGCCTGCCCGATCCACAACGCGCCGTCGCCGGTGCGGACCAGTACGGCACCCCGGCCGCGGGCCGCGATGGTGCCGGGCTCGCCGGCCGAGGCCTCCCCGGGATGGGCGTCGAACACCGCCACCGGCATCCCGGCGAGCTCGGTGTGCACGCCGGGATGGCCGTCCGCGGCGCGGATGCGGCGCAGGATGCGGGCGGTCGGGTCGCCCCAGGAGAAGGCCCGGTCGGCCTGCCGGGCCAAGGGGCGGACGGTCACCGCCCGCCGATCCTGGCGGCGGGGCGTGAACCCGGGGGCTTCCGCCTTGGCCACGACCTCGGCGAGCAGGCTCATCGCCGCGTCGGACACCTCGGTGTTGTAGAGAGTGCTCTTGCGTGGCGGTTCGGACGGCATCCGGAACACCCGCGTGCCCCAGACCGGCCCGCCGTCGAGGTCCCCGGTCGCTTGCCGGGCGGTGACGCCCCAGGCGGGTTCGGCGTCCATGATCGCCCAGTCGAGCGCGGACGGGCCGCGGTCCCCTTCGGGCCCGGGGTGGATGATGATCGTGCGGTGGCGGCGCCAGACGGCCTCCGGCACCCGCTGCCGCAGGAACGGGCAGACGATCAGCTCGGGATCCGTGGCGGCCGCGGCCGCGGCGATCTACTGCGGATCGGTCACGGTCCGGACCGTGACCTGGTGGCCGCGGTCGCGCAGGCCGAGCCGGGCGCGCTGGCTGAGTCCGTTGAACGCCGAGCACAACAGCAGGATTTTCAACGGGCCTCCACTCGGAGAGGGACCGGACAACGGACGGCGAACGACCGGTCGACGTTACCCGCAAGGCACCGGAGCCGACGCGACCAACAGGGTGGGCGCATTCGGCCGACCGGGACGTCGGCCCCGATGATCGTTGTCTGACAGCGCATTCGGGGTCGCGCGGCGGCGGCCACAAAGCCGGGGAATAACGTTCCCGCCGCTTTCCCGGAGATATTTTTCCGCGCTCACCGCGAATGCGGAATCACGGCGGCAGTAAAGTGTATAACGGAATATACGGCAGCGGATTATCCAGCGACTTTTCGCGCCACTCCGCCGTAGAGCTGCGTGTTGGTATAGGGATCATCGGAGATGTCGCCGGGACCGCCCGGTCGCCAGAGGGCGCAGCCGACCAGGCCGGGTTCGATCAGCTCGAAGTCGCCGAACATCGCCGCGACTTCCCCGTAGGTCCGGGTGGTCGCCTGGTCCTGGCCCCTGGCCTGGTTGAACGTGCCCACCGCCGTGTTGATCCGGTTGCCTTCCTGGTCGCTGATCATGTGCGAGATCGCCAGATAGCTGCCGGGCGGGACGCGGCGGCGATATTCGGCGAGGAGGGTGTGGGGGTCGCTGGCGTCGGGGATCCAGTGCAGCATGGCGACCATGAGCAGGCCGATGGGTTCGCCGAAGTCGAGCCGGCGCACGTCCGGGTCGGCGAAGATGCCGCCGGGGTCGGTGAAGTCGCCGTGGGCGATGGTGGCGTTTTCGCTGGCGCGCAGGAGCATCTTGCTGTGCGTGACGGCGATCGGGTCGCGGTCGACGTAGACGACCCGGCACCGGGGGTCGAGCTCGGCGGCGATCTGGTGGACGTTGCCCACCGTGGGAATCCCCGAGCCGATGTCGAGGAACTGCCGGATACCCAGGTCCATCAGGGTGCGCACGACCCGGCCGAGGAACGCGCGGTTGAGGCGGGCGACGTCGCGGATGCCGGGCATGATCTTCTCGGCCTGTTCGGCGGCGTCCCGGTCGGCCTGGAAATTGTGCGCGCCACCGAGCAGATAGTCGTAGGTGCGGGAACTGCTGGGTTTCGTCGTGTCGATACCCGGAGGAACCCATTCCTCTTCCCGGTGTTGTGTCATCGCGGTCCACCTCGATCCTTCGAACGAAGAACATACTCACTCCCGCGGTGGCCCCGATTACGCCATCGGTGTGACAGCAATTCAGCCGATGGGTGCTGTCGCGTGCCGCCGGTTGGGCCTAAGGTGGCAGTCCTCCTCCGGACAGCCAAGGAGAGGAAATGAGCGTCCCGGTCGCACCCGGCCGTCGGATCCTGCTGGGGCACACGCCGTCTTTGTTGCGGCGGCGGGTCGGGTTCACGTCTTCCCTGCGGGCACACGGCGATATCGTGCGCCTGTTCCTGGGGCCGCTGGAGACGTATTTCCTGACGAGCCCGGAGTTGGTCAATCAGGTCCTCGTGACGCAGGGGACCAGCTTCTCGAAGGGGATCATCTTCGACCGTTTCCGGCCGTTCATGGGAAACGGGCTCGTCATGTCGGAAGGGGTCTTCCACCTGCGGCAGCGCCGGTTGATGCAGCCGGCGTTCCACGGTGCCCGGCTCGACGCGTACGCGGACACGATGGTGCGGGCCGCCACCGAGCTGACCGGTACCTGGCGGGCGGGGGAGGTCCGCCGGCTGGACGCCGACCTGCAGCGGCTGGCGATCACCGTGGTGGGGGAGACGCTGTTCGCCACCGAGCTCGGGCGGCAGGCCGTCGCGGAGGCACGCCGGTCGATCCCGGTGGTGCTGAAGGCGGGGATGGTCCGGGCGTTGTCGCCGCGGTTCCTCGAACACGTTCCGGTCGTCCCCGCCAACCGGCGGTTCGACCGGGCCGTCGAGCGGCTCCGGCGGGTCGTGCACGAGGTCATCGCCGGGTGGCGCGTCACCGGGGAGGACCACGGCGATCTGCTGTCCATGCTGATGCTGGCCCGGGATCCCGGCACCGGTGAGGGGATGACCGACGAGCAGGTCTACGACGAGGTGATCACGCTGCTGACCGCGGGCAGCGAGACCAGCGCCGTCGCGCTGACCTGGCTGTTCCACGAGCTGGCGCGGCACCCGGAGGTCGAGCGGCGGGCGCGGGCGGAGGTGGACGAGGTCCTGGGTGGCCGCGCGGCGACCTTCGCCGACGTCGCGAAGCTGGGGTACCTGCGCCGCGTCGTCAGCGAAGTCCTGCGGATGTACCCGATCTGGATTCTCATGCGGCGGGCCCTGCGGGACATCGAACTCGGCGGGGTGCGGCTGCCCGCCGGTACGGAGGTCATGTTCAGCCCCTTTGCGCTGCACTTCGATCCGCGGTTCCACGAAGATCCGGAGCGGTTCGATCCCGATCGCTGGCTGCCCGAGCGAGCGGCGCGCCTCCCGAAGGGGGCGTATGTGCCGTTCGGCGCGGGCGGGCGGCAATGTCTCGGGCAGGCGTTTGCCCACACCGAAATCACGCTGGTCGCGGCCACTGTGCTGGCCGGGTGGGAACTGTTCCCGGTGCCGGGGGTGCCGGTGCGGCTCACCGTCACTTCGGCCGCCTACCCGGACCGGATGCCGATGACCGTGCTGCCCCGGCGCGCGGCCTGACCGGCACCGGAAGATCCCTTTCCTGATTTTCGATCTCTTTCGGAGGTAGTTTCCCGTGTTCGGAATCCTTGGTGGGCTGAAGCGCGCCGCCGGTCGTCGACGGCGGGCCGTCGTGCTCGTGCTGGTGGCGCTGGGTTTCCTGCTGGTGCCCGTGTCCGCCAGAGCGGACGGCGCGAGCTGCCGGGAGCTGTATTTCCCGGTGACGCTCGTGGCGCTGCCGCAGACGATGCACGGCACCCTGTGCGTGCCGTCGGGGGGTGCGAACACGGTTCAGGTGCTCGTTCCCGGCGGCACGTACAACAGTTCCTACTGGGACATCGGTTACCAGCCGGCGATCCGGTCCTACCGGCTGGCGATGAACAACGCCGGTTACGCCACGCTCGCCCTGGACCGGCTGGGCACCGGGGGGAGCAGCACGCCGCCGAGTGCGGTGCTGACGACGATCACCGAAGCGGCCGTGGTGCACCAGGTGATCCAGGCCGTCCGGTCCGGTGCGCAGGGGCCGCGGTTCGGCAAGGTGATCCTGGCCGGGCATTCGTTCGGCTCCGGTACGGCCAGCATCGAGGCGGCCACCTTCGCCGACGTCGACGCGGTGCTCGTCACCGGGCTGGCCCACCGGCTGAACCTCACCGGGACGACGGCGGTCTTCGCCTCGACCTACCCGGCCATGCTCGACCCCAGGTTCGCTCGGGGCGGCTACGACGTCGGTTACCTGACCACGATGCCGGGCAGCCGGTACTCGATCTTCCACGCCCCCGGGCCGAAGGTGGACGGCGCGATCGCCTTCGACGAGGCGACGAAGGACACTTCGGCGTACGAGCAGGCGGCCGACCTCTTCCCGATCGGCATCATCGCGCCCTACTCGCTGCTGATCGACCGGCCGGTGATGGTGGTGCTGGGTCAGGACACGGTGTTCTGCGGGCTGCTGGCCACCGACTGCGCGTCGGCGGGCGGGATCAAGGCGTCCGAGACGCCGTACTACGCCGCCGGCGCCGACCTGACCACGTACGCGCTGCAGGGGTACGGGCACGCGATCAACTACGCGCCCAACGCGCCCGACTACTTCAAGGCCGTCATCGCCTGGGCCGATCGCAAGGTCGGCCGGTGACTCAGCCGAGGTGGACGGCCGTCCCGAGCCCGCTGCGCCGGGCCTGTTCCGCGACAGCGGCGTAGAGGGCGACGTCCAGGACGCCCATGCCGAACGGGTTGAGCACCACGAACGGGTGGGCGACACCGCGGGCTTGGTAGCGGCCGGTGAGCAGGCCGCCGAGGGTGGCGTCGATCGGGCGCGCCGGGCCGCCGGGGCGGCTGATCCGGCCGGCGGCCATCAGGCGGCCGAGGGGACGGCGGGGGTTGTCGGCGACCAGGTCGAGGTCGTCGACGTACACCGCGGCCGCCTCGAGGAACACCGCGTCGGTGAGGTCGCCGAGGGACACGTTGACCAGCAGGGCGCCCGGCCGTGCCCAGTCGGGCTCGGCGTAGCCGTCGTCGGCGGTGGTGGTGAACACCGCGATCTCGGCGGCCGACACCGCGGCCCGCGCGGAGTCGTGCACCGTCACCTCCGGTCCCGGGAGGGCGGCGGCCAGCGCGGCCGCCACTTCCGGCGACCGGTCGTACAGCGCCACCGTCCGCAGCCCGGGCAGGCGGCGGGCCAGCAGGAGTGCGTGCATCCGGCCCTGGGCACCGCAGCCGACGACGGCCAGTGACCGCGCCTCCGCGTAGCCGGCGGCGTCGATCCCGGCCGCGCTGACGGCGGCGGTGCGGACGGCGCTGAGCAGGCCGGCCTCCATGATCGTGGTGATGCGCGCGGTTTCCGGGTCGAAGGACAGGCCGAGCCCGCCCGCGCGTTCCAGGCCGGCCGCGGGGTTGGACACGCTCGCGTTGATGATCTTCATGCCGTAGTGCGACCGCACCGCGCCCGGCATGCCGATCGACCGCGTGTAGGCGCCGTGCGAGTTTTCCCAGCGCAGGTACGCCTCGGCGGGCAGCACGGTGGCACCTCGGTCGTGGTCTTCCAGGGTGGCGCGGACGACGTCGACGGGGTCGAAGCCGGCCAGGCACCGCCGGACGTCGTCCCGGGACAGCAGGGTGACCTCGCCCGCGCCGGCCAGCCCGGTGGCTGCTTCGTCGAACCAGGTCACGAGCGGCACCATTCCAGCGCCGCCATCGCGGAGTACAGCTTGTTCTCCGCCTGGGCGAAGGCGAGGCTGTGCGGGCCGTCGAGCACCTCGGTGGTGACTTCTTCGCCGCGGTGGGCGGGCAGGTCGTGCAGGAACACCGCGCCGGGGCTGGTCCGCCACAGCTGCGTCGTCACCTGGAACGGCGCGAAGAGCTTGCGCCAGTCGGGGTCGGGTTTGGTCGTGCCGGTCGTCTCCCACCGGGTGGTGTAGACGACGTCGACGCCGTCCGGCACGTCTTCCGGGTCGTGGAGCTCCACAATGGAGGCTCCGCTGCGGATCGCGTGGGCCTGGGCCCTGGCCAGCACGTCCGCGGTGAGGCCGTACCCGGGTGGGGTGCGCAGGTGCAGTTCGGCGCCGGGGAACCGGCTCAGCGCCAGTGCGAGCGCGGCCGCCGAGTTGTTGCCTTCGCCGAGGTAGAGCACGCGGAGCCCGTCGACGCGCCCGAACCGGCGGACCAGGGTGGTCAGGTCGGCCAGGGCCTGGGTCGGGTGCTCGTCCTCGCTCATGGCGTTGATCACCGCCATCCGGTCCTGCGCGGCGAGGGTCCGCAGTTCGGCCGGGTCGGCGGCGGTGCGGGCCACCAGGACGTCGAGCATCGAGGACAGCACCCGGCCGGTGTCCTCGATGGTTTCGCCGGTGTTGGTCTGCAGGTCGCCGGGACCGTAGGCGATGATCTGCGCGCCCAGCCGCAGCGCGCCGGCGGAGAACGCGGTGCGGGTGCGGGTGGAGGTCTTGCGGAAGTGGATGCCGACGACGTCGCCGCGCAGCGACGTTCCCGCCGAGCGCGGCCGTTCGGCCAGCTGGGCGGCCCGGCGCACGATGGCCCGCAGATCGTCGTCGGCGAGGTCGTCCAGCGAGATGAGATGACGCACGAAAAGCTCCTCAGGGAAGGGCCGCGAGCGCGCGGGACGCGGGAGCGGGCAGCTCGCCGAAGTGTTCGCGCACCCAGTGGTCGGAGTAGATGGTGTCGAGGTACCGGTTGCCGTCGTCGGGGAAGACGAGCACGCACACCGAGCCCGCCGGGATGCGGTCCCGCAGCTTCCCCAGTGCGGCGACGGTCGCGCCCGAGGAACCGCCCGCGAGGATTGCTTCGCGGGCCACGAGGTCGCGGCAGGCACGCACGCACTCGAGGTCGGTCACGTGGACCACCTCGCGCACGGCGGAGGGGTCCACCAGCGGCGGGCGCCGCCCGGCGCCGTGCCCGGGCAGCAGCCGTCCCTCGGTCGGGACGTGGAAGATCGCGCTGCCGGCGGCATCGACCGCGACGAGTTCGGTGGTGAGCCCGTGCCGCCGGATGTAGTCCGCGCAGCCGCGCATGGTGCCGCCGGTGCTGACCGAGCAGAACAGGTAGTCGACGCGGCCGTCGAGAGCATCGGCGATCTCGCGCATGGTCTGCTCGTGCGCCGCGGGGTTGAGCGGGTTGGCGTACTGATCGGGCCAGAAGGCGTCCGGCAGCTGCGCGAGCAGCTCGCGCACCCGGGCGATCCGGGCGCCGAGCAGATCGCCGTCCACCGGCTCGGTGACCAGTTCGACGGTGGCGCCGTAGGCCCGCAGGAGCGCGATCGTCTGGGCGGTCGTGCGGGTGTCGACGACGCAGACGAGGTCGAGCCCGAAGTAGGCGCACAGCTGGGCCAGGCCGACGCCGAGGTTGCCCGACGTGGACTCGACCACGACCGAGCGGCCCGGCACCAGCGCGCCCGCGCGCAGCGCGCCCTGCAGCATGTGCAGCGCGGTCCGGTCCTTGACGCTGCCGCCGGGGTTGAACTTCTCCATCTTCGCGAAGACACGCAGGCCCTTGCCGATCCGGTCCAGGGCGACCAGGGGCGTGCCGCCGATGGTCGCGAGCACCCCGCCGATTTCAGCCGTGCTCAACGGACACCCGCTCTCTGCTCGGGGCGGCGACGTTCCCGCCGGAAACGATGGCGACCACGGGCCCGGCGACCCGCCCGGTCAGGTGCGCGGCGGTGGCCACCGCGCCGCTCGGTTCGGCGAGCACGCCGAACGACTCGAGCAGGAACGCCTGCGCGGCCACGATGTCGTCCTCGCCGACGGTGACGATGTCGTCGACCAGCGCCCGGATGTGCTGCCAGGCCAGTTCGCCCAGCACCGGGGCCCGCAGCCCGTCGGCGATCGTGCGGTAGGTCCGGGCGACCGGCCAGCGCACGAGCCGTCCGGTCCGCAGCGACTCGGCGGCGTCGGCGGCCAGTGCGGGCTCGACCCCGACGACCCGCGTCCCCGGGGACAGGGCCTTGACCGCGACGGCGACACCGGCGAGCAGGCCGCCGTTGCAGACCGGCACCAGCACGGTGCCGGCGGACGGCAGGTCCCGGACGATCTCCGCGCCGACCGTGCCGTGCCCGGCGATCACGGCGAAGTCGGCCGAGCCGACCAACGCCGCGCCGGTGCTCGCCAGCAGCTCGGCCGTCGCCGGTTCCCGGCGCGCGGGCGGCACGATGACCACTTCGGCGCCCAGCGCCCGCACGGCGTCGACCTTGTGCGCGGGTGCGGTGTCGGGCAGGACCACGGTGGCGCGCAGGCCGTGGCGGGCCGCGGCGTAGGCGATGGCCCGCCCGTGGTTGCCCGAGGACTGGGCGAGCACGTGCTGTCGTCCGGACAGGCGCGCCACGGCGTTGAGCGCGCCGCGGACCTTGAAAGACCCGGTCCGCTGCCGGTTCTCCGGTTTGATCCACAGGCTGCGGACCGGCCCGGCCAGTTTCGTCGGCAGCAGCGACGGGCCGATCAGGGCCGCGGCCTCGGCGACGTCCGCTCCGGTCACCAGAGTCATCGCCGTCACCGCGCCAGCGCCCGGTCGGCGAGGGCCTGCACGCGGTCGAGGTCGGTGTCGACCTCGGCCGGTGGGGCGGCGTCCGGCAGCAGGACGTCGATGTCGCGCAGCCGCCGCCAGCGCAGCCCGAACCCGCCCCAGAGCATGAGGAAGAGGCCGGAGACCACCATCAGCGTGGCCGGGCCCAGCCGGTCGGACAACGCGCCCGCCGTCAGGTAGCCGAGCGGGGTCATCGCCGTCGCCAGCATGACGTTGATGGCGAGCACCCGGCCCTGCAGGTGCTGGCCGACCTTCGTCTGGATGATCGACAGCCAGTGCGCGTTGCCGATGCTCATGCAGGCCAGCCGCACGAACAGGCCCGCGCCGATAACGGCGGCCGACGGCCACGCGCCCATCAGCAGCACGCCGGCCCCCGACCCGATGACGAAGGCGATCATGCCGGTGGCGCGGCGTTTCGTGCCGCCCCAGAAGACCACCACGACCGCGCCCACGGCGGCCCCGATCCCGCCGGCGGCGCTGACCAGCCCGAGCTCGCCGGCCGACCCGACCGACAGCACGAGCGGCGTGATGACGACCCACATCAGCGCGGTGAAGTAGTTGACGACGGCGAAGTAGCCGACCATCGCCAGCAGCGGCTTGCGGCGCACCACGAACAGCAGCCCGCCGGTGAGTGCCTTCTTGAACGGCTCGTGCCGGGTGAAGAACAGCCGGTCCGGGAACCGCACGGCCACGAGCGTCCCGACACCGACGGCGAAGGTGGCCACATCGACCACGACCACCGAGGTCAGCCCGGACAAGCCCATCAGCAGGCCGCCGAGGATCGGCCCGAGGACGGTCCCGAGCCCGGCACCGATGTCGGCGAGCGCGTTGGCCTGCGGCAGGTACGGTTTCGGGACCAGCTGGGCGATGGCGGCCAGGTAGGCGGGCCGGTGGAACGCCGACGCCACCGACGTGACCCCGACGATCGCGCACACCGACCCCAGTTCGAGCCGGCCGACGGCGATGAGGACGGCGAGCGCGGCCATCGCGGCACCGGCGACGAGGTCGCAGGCGAGCAGGATGCGCCGCCGGTCGACCCGGTCGGCGAGCGCGCCGCCCACCGGGGTGAGCAGCATGGCCGGCACGCGGGCGAGCAGGACGACGAGGGCGAGGTCGAGCACCCGGCCGCTGCGCTGGTAGGCCCAGACGCCGAGGGCGAAGGAACTCAGCTCGTTGCCGATCATCGAGACGGCTTGCCCGCCGGCCACGGTGTAGAACGCGCGGAGGCCGCGCTTGGCGGCGACGGGCACGTCGTCGACGCGCGGCGGCAGGTGCCCGGCGGCCCAGCCGGCGAGCCGGGTCTTGAGCACCTCGGCGACTTCGGCGGCCTGGTGACGCAGGAAGTAGTGACCGGCCTTGGGGATGACGGCCAGCTCGACCCGGTCGGCGAACGCGCCCCATTCGCGGTGGCGTTCTTCGTAGAGCTCGGTCGCGGGATCGCTGGAGCCGACCACGCAGAGGATCGGCGCGGAGAGGAGGCCGGGGTGGCTCGGCTCGGCGGGGTGCCCGGCGGCCGGTGGTGGCTGCTCGGCGCTCGGCGAGGCCGGGGCGCGGTCGCTCGCCCCAGCAGGCCGCGGCCGCTCCCGGGCCAGTTCGCGCCCGAACCACGCCTGGGCCTGCTCCGCGTCATGCCGCAACCCGCGCAGCATGGCCGCACTGGCCCGCTCGTCCATGTCGTCGAGCAGGCCACCTCCGGCGCGCAGCGTGTCCCGGTACAGCCGGTCCGACACCCAGCGCTCCCGCGGGAACCGGCGCTGCCACCACGCCGACAGCCGGCCCGGCAGGCGCGCCGCCGGGAAGCTGCCCGCCACCACCACGCCGACCACCGGCCGGCCGTCGGCCTCCAAGCGGGCGGCCAGGGCCGTCGCGACCGCGGAACCCACGCAGTGCCCGTACAGGACGACCGGCCCGGTGACCGTCCGGCCGATCTCCTCGGCCAGCAGCGCCACGACCTCGTCGATCGACCGGAACTCCTCGTCCGGGCGCGCGACGTCGTGCCCGGGCAGCTCCACGGCCCGGACGTCGATCGCCGAACCGGCCAGTGCGTCGGCCAGCGGCCGGAACACCGCGGCCGAAGCGCCGCCGTAGGGCACGCAGATCAACGTCAGCTCCGCGGTCCCGGCGGGGGAGAGCTGGTGCAGCATGCCGCCGGTTTCCTCGCCCGCGTCGAGGTAGGCGGCCAGCTCGCGCACCGTCGGGTGCAGGAAGAGGTCGATGACCCGCAGCCGCTCGTCGAGCTTGCGCACCGCCCGGACCGCGGTGAACGAGTGCCCGCCGAGGGCGAAGAAGTCGTCGTCGGCGCCCACCCGGGGCACGTCGAGGACCTCTGCCCACACCGCGGCCACGCGCTGCTCCGACGGCGTCGCCAGGACGCCGCCGCCCTTCTTCTCCGCCACGGCAACCGGTTCCGGCGGGGCGGAAGCGGTGACCGTCACCACGGCGTCCACATCGGACAGCAGATCGGCGAGCAGGTGCCGGAAGTCGGCGACCACGCGCTCGGCCGTGCCGGGGTCGAACAGGTCGGTGCGGTAGGCGAGTTCGCCTTGGTAGTGGTCGCCTTCGTTGACCAGCACCATGCTCAGGTCGAACGTCACCCGCTCGGCCGCGGCCCCCAGCGTCGTGACCTCGAGTCCCGGGAACGCGGGCTCGGCGGCGGGCTCGTCGAGGACGTTGAGCAGGACCTGGAACAGCGGCGTGGCCGCCATCGTCCGGTCCGGGCGCAGCCGCTCGATGATCTGCTCCAGCGGGGTCTCGGCGTGGGCGAACGCGCCGAGCACGGTCTCCCGGACCCGCGCGACGAGTTGTCGCACCGTCGGGTCGCCGCCCAGGTCGGTGCGCAGCACCAGCGTGTTGACGAAACACCCGACGGTCGACTCGACGTCCGGATGGTGGCGGCCCGATTCCGGCACGCCGACCGCGACGTCGCCGGTGCGCGCGAGCCGGCCGAGCAGCACCTGCCAGCAGGCGAGGACGACCATGAACGGGGTGGCGCCCAGCTCGACGGCGACCCGCCGGATCGCCGCGGTGAGCGGGGCGTCCAGCGTGTACCGCACGTGCCCGCCGGACCAGTCGGCCACCGGCGGCCGGGGCCGGTCGGTGGGCAGGGCCAGCAGCGGCGGCAGCCCGGCCAGCCGCTCGCACCACCAGTCGAGGTCGGCGGTGCTGCTGCGGCCGGCCATCCAGGCGGCGTAGTCCGCGTACTGGACGCGGGCCGGCGCGAGCGTCCGGCCCGCGTAGGCGGCGGCCAGCTCGGCGCCGATGATGCCCCGCGACCAGTTGTCGGTGGCGATGTGGTGGACGGTGACCGCCAGGACGTGGTCGTCGGGGGCGACGCGGAACAGTTTGGCCCGCAACGGTGGCTCGCGGTCGAGAGCGAACGGCCGGTCCACTTCGGACAGCCAAGGCCCGGTGCCGTCGGCGTCCACGAGGGACACCGGGACGGACTCCTGTGGCACGGCCGTCGGCGTGCCGTCGCGCTCCTCGATCACGCTGCGCAGGACCACGTGCCGGGCCGCCACCTCCCGGACCGCCCGCAGCATCGCCTCGGCGTCCAACGGGCCGCGCAGCCGCAGCACCATGCCGCGGTTGTAGGCCGGGCCCGGCTCCAGCAGGTCCAGGAACCACAGCCGCGCCTGCGCCGAGGACAGCGGCGCGGGCGCCTCCGGGTCGGGGCGCACCGGGATGGGCGCGCCGCCGAACGCCCCGCCCGCGCCGGACTCCAGCGCGGCGGCGAGGTCGGCCAGGACCGGGTACTCGAACACCGTCCGGACGGCGACGTCCCGGCGCAGCGCCTCGCTCAGCCGCCCGGCCACGCGGACCGCGGCGAAGGACTGGCCGCCGACGGCGAAGAAGTCGTCGTCGGCGCCGACCTCGACCACGTCGAGGACGTCGGCCCAGATCCGCGCCACCAGCCGTTCCGCCGGGGTGGCGACCGGGCGCCGCACCGCGGGTGCCGGGGCGGCCGCGTCCGGCAGCGCGGCCCGGTCGATCTTGCCGTTGGCGTTGAGCGGCAACCGGTCCAGCACCGTGAGCGAGGACGGCACGAGGTAGTCCGGCAGGCGGTCGCGCAGGGCCCGGCGCACGGCGGCGACGTCGAGCGCGGTGCCCGCTGCGGGGACCAGCCAGGCGGCGAGCCGGCGGTCGAGGCCCTCGCCGACCGGCAGCGCGACGGCTTCCGCGACCCCCTCGACGTCCCGCAAGGCGGCGGCGACCTCGCCGAGTTCGACGCGGTGGCCGCGCACCTTCACCTGGTCGTCGGCCCGGCCGCGGAACTCGACGGTGCCGTCGGCCCGCACCCGCAGCACGTCCCCGCTGCGGAAACAGCGCACGCCGGTGCCCAGCGGGTCGGGCCGGAACCGGGCGGCGGTCTGCGCGTCGTCACCGAGGTAGCCCCGGGTGATCTGCGGGCCGCCGATGAGCAGCTCGCCGGGCACACCCGGCGGCACGACCGTCCCGGTGTGGTCGACCAGGTGACCGACCACACCGGGCAGCGGCGTCCCGAGCGGCACGTACCCGGCCCGCTCGTGGCCGGGGATGGTGGCCACGTCGCAGGTCAGCGAGATCATCGTGCTTTCGGTGTGCCCGTAGTGGCTCTGCACGCGCAGCCCCGGCCGCGCCGCCTCCACGCGCTCGACGAGCGGCCACGGGCACGCTTCCCCGGCCAGGACCAGCAGCCGCCGCGGCAGCACCGCCGCGAGATCGCCGTGGCGTGCCAGCAGTTCGAGGTGGCTGGGCACGCACTTGAGCACGTCGACCGGGTGTTCGGCGACGTAGGCGGCGTAGGCCTCCGGGTCCATCGCGGTGTCCCGCTCGACCAGGTGCACCGTGCCGCCGGTGGTCAACGCGCCGTACACGCACGTCAGGCCGAAGTCCGCGGCCGGGGTGGAGACGACCGCGAACGACGCACCGGCGACGTCGCCGAGGCGCGGCAGCATGCCCGCCAGGTAGTGCGCGACGTTGCGGTGCTCGACCGCGACCCCCTTCGGCGCGCCCGTCGAACCCGACGTGAAGATCACGTGGATCAGCTGCCGGCCGTCGATGGTGACGTCCGGGCGGGTGCGAGGCTGCCCCGCGATCGCGTCGCCGACGGTCAGCACGCTCACACCGGGGACCTCGATCGGCAGCCCCGGCTCCGCGAGCAGGATCCGCGCCTTCGCCGTCCCCAGGATCGCGGCCACCCGCGCGGCCGGGTACGTCGTGTCCATCGGCAGGTAGGCCCCGCCCGCCTTCATGATGCCGAGCACCGCGCAGGCGACGTCGGTGCCCTGCTCCAGCAGGATCCCGACCGGCTCGTCCGCGCGCACGCCCAGCGCCCGCAGCCGGTGGGCCAGCATGTTCGCGCGTTCGTCGAGCTCGCGGTAGGTCAGCGCGCCGGTGGCGCCGACGACGGCGACCGCGTCCGGGTACCGGTCGACGGCCCGCTCGATGAGCACCGGCACCGGAACCGGCTCGGTCCCGTCCGGTTCCGGGCCGGCCAGCACCGGGCCGGTCACGGTTTCGAGCGGCACGTCGGCGACCGGCCGGTCGAGGTCCGCGGTGACGCCGTCGAGCAGGGCCACGAACCACCGGCCGATCCGCTCGGCCGTGCCGGCGTCGAACAGGTCGGTGCGGAACGCCAGCCCGCCGCGGTAGCCACCGGCCACCCGCGACAGGGCGAGGCTGAGGTCGAACTTGACGCCCCGCACCGGCGTCGGCCGGACCCGCACCCCCAGCCCGGGCAGCGCGGGCTCGCCCGGCGGGTCGTCGAGGACGTTCAGCATAACCTGGAACACCGGCGAGGCGCCGAGGCTCCGCTTCGGGGCGACGCGTTCGACGATCCGCTCGAAGGTGACGTCCGGGTGCGCGAAGGCGTCGAGCACGGTGTCCCGGGCGGCGGCGAGCAGGCTGCGTCCGGTGGTGACGCCGGAGAGGTCGGTGCGCAGCACGAGCGTGTCGACGAAGCAGCCGACGACGCGGTCGGCCTCCGGTCCCCGCCCCGATCCGGGCACGCCGACGGCGATGTCACCGGTGCCGGCCAGCCGCGAGAGCAGCGCCTGCCAGCAGGCCAGCAGCACCACGAACGGCGTGCAGCCGGTCGCGCGGCCGACCTCCTCCAGCCGCGCGGTGAGTCCGGCCGGCACCGCGACGGCGACCTCCGCGCCTTCGTCGGTGGCCACGACCGGGCGGGGCCGGTCGGTCGGCAGTTCCAGCAGCGGCGGCAGCCCGGCCAGCCGCTCGCACCACCAGTCCAGGTCGTCCTCGGACGGGGCCGAGGCGACATCGGCGTACTGGCGGGCCGGCGGTTCGGGAGCGGGGCGCGCGCCGAGCCGCGCTGCGTAACCGGCGGCGAGGTCGTCGAGGACCACCGTGGTGGAGTCCGCGTCCATGGCGATGTGGTGGAACGTCAGCGCCAGGACGTGGTGGTCCGCGGCGAGCCGGAACAGGGTGGCCCGCATCGGCGGCTCGTCCGCCAGGGCGAAGGGCTTCTCCGCCTCGGCGGCGAGCGCGGCCTCGAGCTCATCGGTCCCGACGTCCACAGTGGACACCGGGACCCGGGCGGCGGGGACCGGGCAGGCGCGGGGCTCGCCGTCGATCTCCCGGTACACGCTGCGCAGCACGGTGTGCCGCTCCGCGACATCGCGGACCGCCGCCAGCAGGGCCACGGTGTCGGCCGGTCCGGTCAGCTCCAGCGCGACCGGGATGTTGTAGGCGTGCCCGGCGGGTTCGAACCGGGACAGGAACCACAGCCGAGCCTGGGCCGAGGAGAGTTTCGCCGGGCGGGAGGCGGTCGCGCGCAGGGCCGCGGCGGCCCGGGTTTCGAGGAGTTCCCGCACGCGCTGGGCGGGGGTGAGCACCGACTCGGTCATGCCGTGCCTCCGGTCGGGACGGCGTCGAGCGCCGCCAAGGCGAGGTTTTCCAGGCCGGCCGCGAAGTCGCGCAGGACCGGCCGGTCGAGCAGGGTGGCGGCCGGGATCGGGAACCCGAGAGCCTCACCGAGGCGGCCGGTGACCCCGGCCGCCTGCGCGGGTGTGCCGCCGAGGGCGCGGAAGTCGTCGAGCGCGCCGATCCGGGCCCGGCCGAGCACGTCGGCCCACACGGCCGCCACCAGCTCCTCGATCGCCCCTTCCACCAAGGGGGCACTTTCACGTGAAAGTGCCCCGGAGGGTGCCTCCGTGCCGCTTTCCCGGGAAAGTGCCCCTTCCGTGGCCAGGTGGGCGGTGAAGTCGGCGAGCACCGGGTGGTCGAAGAGGGCTCGGACGGTGATCCGGCGGCCCAGCCGCTCGTGCAGCAGCCCGACCGCCCGCGTCGCCGCCAGTGACCGGCCGCCGAGGGCGAAGAAGTCGCTGTCCGGACCGAGCTCGCCGACGTCCAGGCAGGCTCGCCAGACTTCGGCGACCACTGCCTGGGCCGGGGTCAGCGGCGCGGCCGGAGCCGGGCGCGCCGCCGGGATCGGGGCGAGGGCGCGCCGGTCGAGTTTCCCGTTGGGCAGCACCGGAAGTGCGTCCATCGTGGCCCACCGGGTCGGCACCATGTACCCGGGCAGCAGCCGCCGCACCTGCCGTTCGGCGGCCACCGCGTCGGCCGAGGCGGGCGTGAGATAGCCGGCGAGGTAGGTGTCCTCGACCACCGCCACGGCGGCGTCGGCGATTCCGGGCTGCGCCCGCAGGACCGCCTCGACTTCGCCGAGCTCGAACCGGTTGCCGCGGACCTTCACCTGGTCGTCGGCACGGCCGAGGAACTCGAGGGTGCCCTCCGGGCGCCACCGGACCAGATCGCCGGTGCGGTACCAGCCGCCGGTGAACGCCGCCGCCGTCAGCTCCGGCCGCCCGCGGTACCCGCGGGCGACACCGGCGCCGCCGATCCACAGCTCGCCGATCGCTCCGGGCGGCGCCACGCGGCCGGCCTCGTCCCGCACGGACAGGCGCGTCCCCGGCGTCGGCGCACCCAGCGGCACCCGGGCGTCGGTGACGCGGTGCGCGGTCGCCGCCACCGTCGTCTCGGTGGGCCCGTACCCGTTCCACAGCTCGCCGACCAGCGGACGCACCCGGGCAGCGAGCTCGGCGTCGAGCACCTCACCGCCCAGCAGCAGCCGCAGTGCGGGATCGCCGGTCCAGCCGGCGGCCAGGAGCATCCGCAGGCTCGTCGGGGTCAGGTCGGCGACGGTGACGCCGGTCTTGGTGAGCCACTGCCCGAGCTGGTGCCCGTCGACGGCGGTGTCCCGGTCGGCGACGACGCAGCGCGCGCCGGTCGCCAGTGGCCACCACAGCTCCTCCACGGACACGTCGAAGGCCAGCGGCGCGATCGCGGCCATCGCGTCGTCACGCCGCAGGCCGTGGCTCAGCGTGCGGGACCGGACGAAGGCGTGCAGGTTCGCGTGGGTGACTTCGACGCCTTTCGGCCGTCCCGTCGAGCCCGAGGTGGAGAGCACGTAGGCGAGGGCGTCACCACCCGGAACCGCCGGCTCGGCGGGCGGGGCGTCGTCGCCGGCGTCGACGAGCACGGCGTCCGGCATCGCCGCGACGACCTCCGCCGCGGTGTTCCGGGCGACGCCGTGGGTGAGGACGACCCGCACACCGGCCTCGGCGGCGAGCTGGACCAGCCGCCGCGCCGGCTGGTCCGGCTCGAGCGGCAGGTAGGCCGCTGCGGCCCGCCACACCCCCAGCAGGGTGGCGGGCAGGTGTTCGTCGCGCGGCAGGCACACGCCGACCGCGTCACCGGCGCGGACCCCCGCGGCGACCAGGGCGCCGGCGACCCGATCGGCGTGCCGGACCAGCTCGGCGTACGTCAGCTGCCCGTCCACGGTGGACACCGCGACCGCGTCCGGGGTCAGCTCGGCGTGCCGCAGGACCGCCTCCGGCACGCTCGCCGTCTCGGCTGCCGGCAGTTCGGGGCCCGTTCCCCAAGCTTCCAGCTGCGCCCGTTCGTCGTCGGCGACCAAGTCCAGAGTGGACAAGGTTATGTCCGGCGTGGACAGTGCGGTGCGGAGAACGTGCAGCAGGGACTGGGAGAACCACTGTGCGCGTGCGGGGGAGAGCAGGTCCGGATCGTGCTCGACGATCAGCTCGCCGCCGTCGGCGTGTTCGTTGACGAAGACGGTCAGCGGGGTGTGGCTGCCGCCGGTCGGCAGCTCGCCGAGCAGGTCGAGACGGACTCCGGGGCCGGGCACCGACACCGGCAGCCCGGCCGGCTGGACGGCGAGCGAGACCGGGGTGAGCGGCATCCCGGCGGGCCGGTCGCCGCCCCACAGCCGGGTCAGCTCGCCGGTCGGCAGGCCGCGGTGGTCGATCGCCCGGGCCGTCGTGGTCATCGCCGCGCGCAGCAGGTCGCGGAACGTCATGTCCGCGGTGAGCCGCAACCGGACCGGGAGCACGTCGACCAGGGGCCCGACGGTGTGTTCGAGTTCCGGCCGGTCCCGCTGGGCCGCGGCCGTGCCGAGCAGGACGTCGGAGGTGCGCCCGAGCTCGCCGACCAGGACGCCGAGCGCCGCCAGGTACACCGCGAACGGCGTGACACCGGCCGACTCGGCCAGCGCGCGGACCGACGAGCGCAGCGAATCGGGCAGCGGGCTGATGATCCGGTCGCCGAGGAACCGGTGGCCGGCGCGGTCGAACAGGGCGTCCGGCGGGGTGGCCCCGGCCAGTTCGCGGGCCCAGTACCGCTCCCGGTCCGGCCGGGCGAGGGCACGTTCCCGCACGGCGATCTCGCCGACCTGCGCCGGGGTGCCGTCCGGCACGACCCCGGCGAGTTCCGCCATCAGGACGCCGATCGAAAAGCCGTCGGTGGCGATGTGGTCGGAGACGACGACCAGGTCGGTGACGTCGCCGGCCAGCCGGAGCACGGTGATCCGCAGCAACGGCGTTTCGGCGGACAGGTCGAAGGCGTGCCGGGCCGCGGCGGCCGCGAGCTCGTCGGCCTGCGCGTGCTGCCCGGGGCGCAGGTCGTGCACGTCGATCGGCACCGGCGCCGGTTCGCCGATGACCACGGCCGGTTCGCCGTCGCGCTCCTGGATCGTCCCGCGCAGCGAGTGGTGCCGGACCACCACGGCGTCCGCCGCGGTCTGCAGGGCCGCCACGGAAAACGGGCCGTGCCACCGCAGCCGCCACGCGGCCGTCGTCGCGGTGCCCGTCGAGCCGAGCTGGGCGAGGGTCCACAGGTCGCGTTGGGTGTTGGTCAGCGGATGGCCGGCCCGCCCGGGATCGGGGACGGGCGCCGCGGCCGGTGCGATCGCCGCGGCCGCGTCCAGCCGCCGCGCGACGGCCGCCACCGTGCCGTCGGTCAGGAACTCTTCCAGCGTCACTTCGCGGCGCGCTTCCTCCCGCAGCCGCGCGACCGCCCGCGCCGCGGCGAGGGAATGCCCGCCGGAATCGCTGAACCGGTCCCGCACGCCGATCTCCGGCAGCCCGAACGCCGCCGCGACGACGGAAGCCACGAGCTGCTCGGTGGCCGTACCGGGCGCGACGTACCCGGTCGCGTCGTCGCGGTCGAACACCCACGCCGCCAGCGCGGCCCGGTCGGCCTTGCCGGTCGTGCCGAGCGGGATCGCATCCAGTACCGCGATCCGCGACGGGACCAGGTGCCCCGGCAGCCGCGCCCGCAGCCAGTCCCGCAGCCCGGCCTCGGTGAGCGGCTCCCCGGCCGGTTCGGCGAACCCGACGAGCCGCCGTTCCCCGGAGGCGTCGGCCGGCGCGAGCACCACGGCGTTGCCGACACCCGGATGCGTCAGCAGCGTCGCCTGCACCTGCCCCGGTTCGACGCGGAACCCGCGCACCTTGACCTGGTCGTCGGCCCGCCCGGCGAAGTGGTACACCCCGCCGTCGCGCCGGACGAGGTCACCGGTGCGGTAGTGCCGGACACCGGCTTCGTCGAGGACGTACTTGCGCGCGGTCAGCTCCGGCTGCCCGAGGTAGCCCCGGGTCACCAGCGTGCCGCTCACCCACAGCTCGCCCACCGCGCCGTCGCCGAGCGGGCGGCCCGCGTCGTCGCGCACGGAGAAGCCCGCGCCGGGCAGCGGCGTGCCGATCGGCGGGTCGGCCCGCCCGTCCCGGCCGACCTCGTGGCTCGAGCAGTTCACCGTGGCCTCGGTGGGGCCGTAGCAGTTGACGATCCGGCGCACGCCGGGGTTGCGGTACAGGCGGTCGACCAGCGAACGGCTCAGCGCCTCGCCCGCGATGGCCACGGTTCGCACCGACTCCGGCAGCGGCGTCCTGGCCAGCACCGCGAGCACCGACGGCACGCCCTGCACGAACGTCACCTCGTCGCGGGCCGCCAACCCGGGCAGGGCCAGCAGGTTCTCGGCGAGGATGACGCTGCCGCCGGTGACCAGCGGCGGGAAGATCTCCGCGACCGAGGCGTCGAAGCAGACCGAGGCCGCGCCGAGCACCCCGCGCAACTCGTCGTCGGAGTACGTGCCCGCGGCCCAGCGCAGCAACGTCAGCACGTTGCGGTGCTCCACCTCCACCCCCTTCGGGCGGCCGGTGGAGCCGGAGGTGTAGATGACGTAGGCGAGATCGCTCCCGATGCCCGCGACGCCGGGGGAGGAGGTCCGCGTCCCGTCGATGTCGCCGACGGCGAGCACGCCCGGCCCCGGCTCGTCCGCCACCACCAGGGTCAGGCCCGAGTCCTCGACGATCGCGGCGATCGACGCGGGAGGCGCGGCCGGGTCGAGCGGCACGTACGCGCAGCCCGCCTTCAGCACGCCCAGCAGCACCGGCACCAGCCACGGCCCGCGGCGCAGGCGCACCCCGACCAGGTCACCGCGGCGCAGCCCCCGGCCGAGGAGCGCGTGGGCCACCGCGTTGGCCGCCTCGTCCACTTCGGTGTAGCTCAGCCGGCGATCGCCGGCGACGACCGCACAGCGGTGCGGTGTCCTGTTCTTCTGCGCCTCGAAGGCGTCGTTCACCCGATCAGCAATGCCGAGATCTGCCCGCAACCCGCCGAACCTTTCACGCCCCAGTAGGTCCATCCGGACCTGCCGCGATTGAATCGGTGCCGGACCGGCGGGGCCATGAACAACGGACCGGAACTTCCGGGCGCGGAAGTTCCGGTCGGGCCTACTCCGGCCGGGTGGCCTCGGCCTTGATCCCCATCGCGTCGTACAGCGCCCGCGCCCGCTGCCGGTACGGCCGGCCCTTGTCGGCCTCGCCCGCGTCTTCGTAGGTGCCGGCGATCCCTTCGAGCGCGCGGGCTTCTTCGTGCTGCTCGTGGGTGCCCTGGGCGAGGTCTCGGGCCCGCAGGTAGTGCTCCAGCGCCGCCGCCCGGTCGCCGGTGGCCCGCGCGTTGTCGCCGAGGCCGTTGTGGGCCAGCGTTTCGAGCGGGCGGATGCCGGTGGCCGCCGCGATGCGGAGGGCGTCCTCGAGGTACCGGCTCGCCTCGGCCGGCGGGGTGCCCAGGTGCGGGTGCACGAGCCCGAGGTAGACCAGCGCGTAGCCCTCGGCTTCGCGGTGCCCTTCGGCGCGGCTGACCGACAGCGAGCGGTCGAGGTGGTCGCGGGCTTCCTCGTAGCGGCCGAGCGCGCGGTAGACGTCGCCGAGGTTGTGCAGGCTGATCGCTTCGCTGGCCCGGTCGCCGATTTCCTCCGCGATGGCCAGCTGGTGGTGGTAGGTCCCGAGCGCGGCGTCGAACTCGCCCAGCCGTTCCTGGACGAACGCCAGGTTCCCGTACGTGCGTCCCTCGGCGAGGGTGTCGCCCGCGGCCCTGGCCAGGGTGACCGCCCGGCCGAGGTGGTACGCCGCGTCGTCGTACCGGCCGAGCTGGGCGTACACCGTGCCCAGGGTGCTCGTGGCGCGCGCGGTCATGGCCGGGGTGCCGTCGAAGCCGAGGGAATCGGTGAGGTGCTCGACCGCTTTGTCGTAACTGCCGACCCTGGCGCAGATCGCGGCGACGTCGACCAGAGCCTGCTGCGCGCCGATGGAGTCCCCGGCGGCGCGGGCCTCCGCGAGCGCGAAGCCGTGCAGACTGCGCGAGGCGTCGTAGTGGCCGTGCACCCGCAGTGCCTGCCACAGCAGCGTCGACAGGTCGCGGGCGTAGGCCGTGCGGCCGGTCGAGGCGGACAGTTCGGCGAGCCCGAGCAGGGTGGGCAGTTCGGTGGCCAGCCAAGCCGCGGCGTCGTCGGCGCCGCAGAAGCCCGGCGGGGCCTCGGTGACGTCGGTGAGCAGCGGACGGCGGTAGGGATCGCGTGGCGCGATCGTGTCCGCCGCGGCGGCGGCTCCGGCCAGGTAGTGCCCGGCCAGGCGCCCGAGCGCCGCCGTCCGCCGCTCGTCCGCGGCGGCGAGGCCGCGCGCGTAGTCGCGGACCAGGTCGTGGAACTCGTACCGGCCGTCCGCCCGGTGTTCCAGCAGGTGCCCGGACACGAGCACCCGCAGGCGCCGCCGGGCCTCGCCGGGCCCCTCGGCCAGCAGCGCGGCCGCCGCGTCCACCGCCCAGTGCGGTCCGGGGTGCAGCCCGAGCAGCCGCATCGCCGACGCGACATCTTCCGGCAAGGCCTCGTAGGACCACGACAGCACGGCCGGCAGCGACGTGCGGGCTTCCTCCGTGGTCAGCGCGTCGAGCCGGTCGCCGGCCGACCGCATCGCCGCGGCGACCTCGGCCAGGCCCCGGTCGTGGGCCAGCCGTTCCCCGACGATCCGCAGCGCCAGCGGCAGCCCGCTGCAGCCGGACACGACGTCGGCGAGGGCGGCGCGGTCGGCCGGCCTGCCGCCCGCGAGCCGGTCGAGCAGCGACAGCGACTCCCGTTCGTCCAGCGGCGGCACGGGCAGGCGGTGGGCGTCGTCGCTGACGGCCAGGCCGTGCAGCATCGTCCGGCTGGTCACCACGACCACGCAGCCGGCGTGCCCGGGCAGCAGCGGCCGGACCTGGTCGGCCGAGCGCGCGTTGTCCAGCAGCAGGAGCACCGAACGGGTGGCCAGGACGCTGCGCAGCAGCGCGGACCGCCCGTCGACGTCCGCCGGGACGTCCGACGCGGGCACCCCGAACGCCAGCAGGAACGCGTGCAGCACGTCACCCGGCTCGGCAGGCGCCCCCGGGCCGTAGCCACGCAGGTTCGCGAACAGCTGGCCGTCGGGGAAGTCCGCGCGGGCGGCCTGGGCCCAGTGCACGGCCAGTGACGTCTTGCCGACCCCGCCCATCCCTTCGAGCACCGCGACGACCACCCCGCGGTCGCGGCGCGCGCTCAAGGCGTCCAGCGTGGCGATTTCCCGCTGCCGCCCGGTGAAGGCGGTGCTGCCGGCGGGCAGCTGGGCCGGCACCGCGACCGGGTGCGGGGTGCGCACCGGTTCCGGCGCGGCGGGGAAGTAGTGGAGCACGAACCGGTGGATCTGGTCGCCGCGCAGCCCGAGGCCCCGGGCAAGCGCTTCCAGCGAACTGCGCCGCGGCCGGGCGACCCGGCCCCGTTCGATGTTGCTGATGCCCCGCACGGTCAGCCCGGTGCGTTCGGCGAGCTCTTCCTGCGTGAGACCGGCGACGCGCCGCAGTTCGCCCAGCAGGTTCGGGTCCGGCTGACTGTCCATGCGGCATGGTATTCCGGCTTTCCTTGCCGGCACGGCAAAACGGTGATCATCACCGTTCGCAGCGCGTCCGGTACGCACGGTCCCGGTCTCGCGGCCGCCGAGGCCGTGACCAGGGATCTCGAAAGTTTCGACGGCTCGCGACCGGTGTAATTTTCACCGATCGGCTGTCCTCTGTGGACCGACGACACCGGCCTTGAGGAGGCAAAGCGTTCCGGTCCCGCTTGGGGGATCTCGCGGCGCCTGCGCGTGCATTGACAATCGCGCGCCGTGACGTTCAGGCTGGCGCGACGCATGTTAGCGATAACAGTCGGCGTGCCACGACGGTGTGGCGGACCGGGAAGGTCGTCATGAACAGAAGAAGTCTCAGCCGCAGGAGCCGGCACCTGATGGCCGTGTCCGCCGCCGCGGCGACGGTCGCGGTGACGGCGTTGTTCGGGGCCGGCGCGGCCCAGGCCGACGTCACCGGCGCCCTGCGCGGGGTCGGTTCGGGCCGGTGCCTGGACGTCCCGAACGCCAACCAGGCCGACGGCACCTCGGTGCAGATCTACGACTGCTCCGGTGGTGCGGGCCAGCAGTGGACCTCGACCGCCGGCGGTCAGCTGACCGTGTTCGGCGGCAAGTGCCTGGACGTGGCCGGCAGCGGCACCACCGCCGGCACCCGGGTGCAGATCTGGACCTGCCACGGCGGGGCCAACCAGCAGTGGCGGGTGAACGCCGACGGCACGGTGGTCGGCGTGCAGTCCGGGCTCTGCCTCGACGTCACGGGCGCCGGCACGGCCAACGGCACCGCGGTGGCGCTCTGGACGTGCCACGGCGGCACCAACCAGCAGTGGACGGGCCTGTCGAGCACGCCCACCACGACCACGACGACGACCGGGAGCAGCGGCTGCTCGCTGCCGTCGACCTACCGCTGGTCGTCCTCCGGCGCGCTGGCGCAGCCGAAGAACGGCTGGCTTTCGCTCAAGGACTTCACCAACGTCGTCTACAACGGCAAGCACCTGGTCTACGGCTCGACGGTCAACTCGTCCGGGTCCTACGGCTCGATGGCGTTCAGCCCCTTCACCAACTGGTCGGACATGGCCTCGGCCGGGCAGACCGGGATGAACTCCGGCACCGTCGCCCCGACGCTGTTCTACTTCGCGCCCAAGAACATCTGGGTGCTGGCCTACCAGTGGGGCCAGTGGCCGTTCATCTACCGCACCTCGAGCGACCCGACCAACCCCAACGGCTGGTCCGCGCCGCAGCCGCTGTTCACGGGCAGCATCTCCGGCTCCGGCACCGGCCCGATCGACCAGACCCTGATCGCCGACGGCTCGAACATGTACCTGTTCTTCGCCGGTGACAACGGCAAGATCTACCGCGCCAGCATGCCGATCGGGAACTTCCCGGGCAGCTTCGGGTCGAACTACACGACGGTCATGAGCGACACGCAGGCGAACCTGTTCGAGGCGGTCGAGGTCTACAAGGTCCAGGGCCAGAACCAGTACCTGATGATCGTCGAGGCGATGGGCTCGGGCGGCCGTTACTTCCGGTCGTTCACTTCCAGCAGCCTGAGCGGTTCGTGGACCCCGCAGGCGGCCAGCGAAAGCCGGCCCTTCGCCGGCAAGGCCAACAGCGGCGCGAGCTGGACCAACGACATCAGCCACGGTGACCTGGTCCGCACCAACCCCGACCAGACCAAGACGATCGACCCCTGCAACCTCCAGTTCCTCTACCAGGGCAAGGACCCGTCCGCCGGCGGCGACTACAACCGGCTCCCGTGGCGGCCGGGTGTGCTGACGCTGCAGCGCTAGCCGAGATCAGGGAGGCGAGGAGCCCCAGTCACTCCGGTGGCTGGGGCTCCTTCGTGCGTGCCGCGAGGCGATCGGGCGCAGCGGAACCCGGGAGGGCTCAGTTGTAGCCGAGCACGATGCACTGGTCCTCGGACGGCGGGATCTCCGTCCGGTCCTCGTCCACGAGCGCGGCTGAGGCGGTGAATTCTTCGGGTTCCATCGGACCTCCTCGTCGAAGCTCACCGAACGAAATGCTGGGAAACGGATGGTCCTCGTCACGTCTTCCGTCGTGCCCGGTTCCGCGCTTGACCTTGACACTGTGACAAGGTCTTCACTGCGTGCAGGAGGTGATCCCCATCAACCCCGTAACCAAGGACACCGAGGACCACGACCGCCTGCTCGCCGCGCTGGGCAGCGGGAACTCGTCCACGCGGCTGCAGGCCGCGCTCGCGGCGGGCACCCGCGCCGATCCCGCCCTCACCGGCGCGCTCGTCGCCCGGTGCGCGATCGAGCCCGACTTCTTCGTGCGTGACATGCTCACCTGGGCGTTGACCCGCCTCCCGGCGGAGACCACGGTGCCCGCACTGCTCGCCGAGCTCCGCTCGGAGCGGGCCCAGGCCCGGAGCCAGGCACTGCACACGCTGTCCAAGATCGGGGCCCGGTCGACCTGGCCCGCGATCACCGGGTCGCTGCTGCGCGACGCCGACGACGAGGTCGCGCGCAGCGCCTGGCGCGCCGCCGTCGTCCTGGTGCCCGCCGGAGAGCGGGCGGCGCTGGCCGCCGAACTGGCCGGGCAGCTCGGCCGCGGCGACCGGACCGTGCAGCTGAGCCTCAGCCGGGCGCTCGCCGCGCTCGGAGACGTCACCGAACCGGCCCTGCGGGCGGGACTGGCGAGTGCCGACCCGGCGGTGCGGGCGCACGCCCGCGCCACCGAGCGGCTCCTGCACGACCCCGACGCCGCGTTCGACCTCGCCGTCGACGAGGCGGACCGGATCGTCGCGCTCGGCCCGGAGCGCGCCGGGGGAGCCGCGTGCTGATCGGCGAGGTGGCCCGCCGCTGCGGGGTGAGCACCCGGATGCTCCGGCACTACGAGTCGCTCGGGCTGGTGCGGCCGACCGGCCGCACCGTGGGCGGCTACCGCGAGTACTCCGCGGCGGACATCCGCCGGATCTTCCACGTCGAAGGCCTGCGGTCGCTCGGCATGTCGCTGCGGCAGATCGGGCGCGCGCTCGAGGATCCCGCCTTCACCCCGGCCACCCTGGTCGGTGACCTCGTCCGCCGGACCGAGGACCGGCTGCAGCGCGAGCGGGAACTCCTCGAGCGCCTCCGGGCGATCGACGCCTCGGCGCCCTCGGGCTGGCCGGACGTCCTGCGGGTCGTCGAGCTCCTGCGCGGCCTCGGCTCGCCCAGTCCCGCACGCCGGCAGCAGGCCGTCCTGGCGCGGACCGAGGAGGTGCCCGTTCCGGTCGACCCGCTGGCCAGGGCGATCCTCGACGAAGCCGACCCGAACGTCGCCGGCGCCCTGCGGTGGGCCCTCGCCCGCGCCGGCGGTGACGCGGTCGCGAGCGTCGCGCCCGGCCTGCGTTCGGACGACGCCGAGGTCCGGCGCCGCGCGGTGCGGGCGATCGCCGAGCTGCCCGGTGCCGAGGCCGACGCCGTGCTCGCGGAGGCGCTCGGCGACTCCGACCCCGCCGTGCGCCGGCTGGCCGCACTGGCCTCCGGCCAACGGGGCGCGATCGCCGCCGTACCGGTCCTCACCGGCATGGTGGTCGAAGGCACGAACGACGTCGAGGCGGCCGAGGTGCTGGGAACGCTGTCCCGGGACGACGGGCACGCGGACGGAATCGCCGGCGAGCTGGCCGACGCGCTCGCCGCGCACCCGGCGGACACCGCGGTGCGGATCCGCGTGGCCCAGGCACTGGCCGAGCTGCCGGGCCGCGCCGCCCGAGACGTCCTGCGGAACCTGGGCCGCGACGAGGACCGAGCCGTCGCGCTCGTCGCGTCCGCCCTCGTGGAAGCCCTCGAAGCCCGGCCCGGCGGCTGAACCGGCCCCGCGTCCGGCGCGGCGTTCCCGGCTCCGGCAGGCGGCCGGATGGACTAATCTGAGCCGGGACGACGCCGGAGGGGGCGGGGATGCTGGAAGGGCTGTTGTCGGCCGACGCGGGCGCGCTGTACGACGCCATGGTGCGGTCCGGGCCGGTGCCGCTGGACGACTCGCGTGCCACCAGCCCCGAGATGCAGGAGCTGATCGACCGCGGCTTCGTGCGGCGCGACTACCGCGGCGACCCGGTGCTGGCCCCGATGGAACCCGTCCGGGCCGTCGACCACGCGATCCTCGGCGCGCAGCAGCGGCTGCTCGAACAGCAGCGCCAGATCGTCGCGGCGCGCCAGCAGCTGGACCTGCTCCAGACCGTCTACCGGGCGGCCTACGGCGGCGGCAGCGACGCGGCCGTCGAGGTGCTGTCCGACCCGCAGCGGATCGGGGCCTTGTCCCTCGAGCTGTGCCTGTCGGCGAAGGAGGAGTTCCTCACCTTCACCACCCGGCACTTCAAGCGCAAACCGGACGCGAACACGGTGATGGCCCTGCCCGACGCGGTGACCGAACGCGGCGTGCGGCTGCGCAACGTCTACGAGCGCGCCGCGCTGGAGTTCGAGGGCGCGAAGGGCGTCGTCGAGGCCAGCATCGCCGCCGGCTGGACCATGCGGGTCGCCCCCGAGCTGCCGATGAAGATGGTGATCGCCGACCAGCACTCGGCGCTGATGCCGCTCGATCCGAGCGGGATGGAGGGCGCGGTCTTCGTCCGCAGCCCGACCATCGTGGCCGCGCTGCGGATGCTGTTCGAGCTGGTCTGGAGCCAGGCCGTGCCGATCGGCGACGGCGGCGGCCCGCAGCGCCACGGGCTGACCCCGACCCAGGCCAAGGTGCTCGACCTGCTGGCCACCGGGATGACCGACGGAGCCATCGCCCGGCACCTCGACGTCAGCGAACGGACCGTGCGCCGCCACGTCCAGGGCCTGCTCGACGCCCTGCAAGCCGACAACCGGGTGGCCGCGGTCCACGCGGCCACCCGGCTGGGCTGGCTGAACTAGTCCAGCTTCTTGCAGGCGCCTCCGCCCTGGGTCCAGATCCAGACGCACTTGGTGTTCGGATCCTGGATGGCCGCCGCCTCCGGTGCGGCCAGCGCCCCGAACGCGATCGTCGCCGCGATCCCCGCGGCCAGCCCGGCCAGCACTCGCTTGATCATGTCGTCCTCCCCGCGAAAAGCGATCTTTGCTGAGTGACAAGTTAGGCGGCGATGTCTTACGCCGGGAGAGCAAGTCCGGCCAATGTCCGGATCCGGTCACGCGGGCCGGGCCGCCTCCGGACCTGCGTGACCGCCCGGCTGGTCGTCCTCGGGACTGCCCACCCAGTGCAGGCTGTCCGGTTCCGGCCACCACCCCGGCGGGTCCGGGCGGGGACCGCCACCCGGTTCGCCCCACCAGCGGGTGGCCGTCTCGTCTCCCACGCCGGAACCGCCCGTCGCCGCGGCTAGGCGCCAAACGGCTGGGCCGACAGCAGCGTCTGCGTCCAGCCCTTCGTGTCGACCGGGTCGGTGCCGAACCCCTGGATGTCGGAGCCGTCGAAGTCGAACGGGTTGTGGTCGTGGTAGCGGTACAGCGCGCCGTCGCGGGTCTGGCCGTAGTAGAGGCCGTAGCCGGGGGAGACGATCTGGTCGAAGGTGCTCCAGCGGTCCGCCAGCGTCGTGCCGGTCCAGGTGTGGTCGGCCGCGATGTGGTACGAGCGCAGGACTCCGGTGGTGCTGATGCCGATGAGCCAGTCGTCACCGGTGGCGGCGATGGTGCGCATGGTGAACCCGGTGCCGATCACGGCGCGCTGGCCGATCTGGCTGCTCGCCGGCTTGGGCCGGGAGACCACATAGGACATCAGGGTGCTGCCGGCGATGCCGTAGAGGTGGCCGTGGCCGTCGTAGGTCAGCATGTCGTGGGTCCAGCCGCTGCCCAGCGCGACGGGCGTGCCCAGCTGCAGCGAATTGTTGTTCGTGATGACGTCGACGCGGTAGAGCACGCCGGCGGGCGAGGTCGCGAGCACGGTGTTGAAGTTCAGCGTGGCCAGCGCCTTGGGCGTGAACCCGAGGTTGTCGGAGGACACGAGGGTCTTGGTGCGGTCGCCGGTCTGCGAGTTGATGGTGCTGTAGGTCAGCCGCCCGTCGGACAGCGCGCCGTAGACCGACACGGTGGCCGAGGACGGGCCGCTCAGCTCGTCGACGATCCGCTGCGCGTCCGCGGCCTGCGGCTGGTAGCGCTCCGGGAAGGCGGAACGCTGGACTCGCTGGCAGACGTCGCCGATCGGGGCGGTGCGCCAGCTGCCGTTGGGGTAGAAGTCCTGCATCACGTTCAGGAACGCGCCGGTGGCCCAGGCCGGGTCGAGCCGCTGCGACTCGGTGCCCCAGGAGTCGAGCTGCTGGAACAGGCCGAGACTGGTGTGGTCGACCCGTTCGCTGATGTTCTCGATCGTGGATTCGACGATGGTGGTGGTGATCGCGATGACGGCAGCCCGCTCGTCGAGCCCGCGGGCCTGTACCGCGTCGATGACCGCGCGGGCGCAGGAAATGCGGTACGGCGTCATGTAGCCCTTCAACGCGCCGGTGAGGACGCTGTTGAGGCGGGTGGCCGCCGCGGTGTCCGCCGCGGTCGGGCCCCCGGTGACGCAGGGTGCGGTCGTGTAGGCGGCCAGCTGCTGGACGCGGGCGGCCATGGCGTCGGACTCGGTGGTGGCGCTCGCGGCGGTGGCGCCGGCGGTGAGGACGGACAGTGCGGCGAGGCCCGCGGCGATCGTTCTGGTGGTGGTGCGCAAGGGAAACTCCAAGGTTGGTGGGGCGGTGCCGCGACCTGCGCCGCGGCACCGCTGGGAACAGGGGACGCCTCAGGCGCCGGGCGGGGAGACGTAGCCGGAGATCAGCACGTTGTCCGCGCCGGACCGGGCCGTGTCGGGGTCGATGACCCGCCGCGTGACCTTGTTGCTGACGTTGCCGCCGACGACGGTGAGGGTGCCGTCGGGGTGCACCGCGGTGATCACGTCGACGTGACCGCCGGTGGTGCCGTCCGGCGGGCCGTAGATGACCCAGTCGCCGATCTTCGGGCTGCCGTGCGAGCTGCCGGTCCGGGACTTGAACAGGCCGTGGTCGACACCCCACTCGCCGAGGGCACGGGCGATGAAGGTGCCGCGCGGCACGCCGGAGACGCCGGCCGTGGACCAGGTCCAGGTCGCGAACATCGCGCACCAGTCGAGCGCGCCGCGGTCGCAGGCGTCGTTGTACTTGTCGCAGCTCGCCTCGGTGGTGCCGACCTCGCCGGTGGCGAGGGTGGCGATCTTCGAGCGCAGCGGCTTGACCGGGGTGCTGCTGGTGCAGCCGGCGGGGTCGGCCGAAAGCAGGTACTGCGTCCAGCCGCGCGAGGCGACCGGGTCGTTCAGGTGGTAGGCGATGTCGGTGCCGGACCCGTCGGCCGGGTCGTCGTCCTCGTACCAGTACATGGCGCCGTCGGGGTTCTTGCCGTAATACAGGCCGCCGCCGGGGGAGACGAGGTTTTCGAAGCTCTGCCAGCCGGCGTCGTCGAGCTGGGCGCGGGTGTAGGTCGTGCCGGTCTGGGAAACGGTGTAGCTGATCAACTGGCCGTCGGACGCGGTGGCGATGAGCCGGTCGTCGCCGGACGCGGAGAGCGTTTTGAGCGCGAACCCGCCGCTGCCGATTTCCCGGCGCTGCCCGATCTGGGCGGTGCCCGGCTTGTCGCGCGAAACGAGGTACTGCAGCAGCGAACCGCCGGAGGTCGTGCCGTAGAGGTGACCGTGGCCGTCGTAGGCCAGCAGGTTGTGGGTCCAGCCGTGCTGGACGTCGATCGGGTCGTTGAAGGTGAGGCTGCCGCTGTTGGTGAGGATGTCGACGCGGTAGAGGACACCGGCCGGCGAGGTCACCAGCAGCGTGTTGAAGTTGAGGGTGGCCAACGCCTTCGGCGTGAACCCGAGCGACTTGGAGGAGACGACGACGTGCGTGATGTTGCCGGTGTCCGGGTCGATCGCGGTGTAGGTGAGCCGTCCGTCGGGCAGCACGCCGTAGACCGAGACCCCGCCGGCGCACGCCGCGGCGGCGGAGGCCGGGGCCGCGGTCAGTGCCGTGGTGGTGAGGCCGCTCAGCAGCACGAAGAACGCCAGCAAAGCGGCGCGCATTCTGGTTCCGAACATGGGAAAACCCCTCGTCGAATGGAAGATTGTGCCGGCCGCGACCCCGGGAAGGCGGCTCGACGGGGCAGAGCATATGAGGGGTTTTCGGGCCGGCGCATGAGCTGATCCGGCCATTGGCCGCAGGCGGACACGGCGCCTCGCAGCCAGATCACCGACTCCGCCGAAAGCCGCGCACCACAGTGTTCCAAGAACCTGTTCCTCAACCGCGAACTGCGGCGGCCGGTGCCCCTGCAGGGGGGCGACCGGCCCCGGATGATCCGCGAAAGCCGCGACATCCCGAGCGGGCTCGACGTCAACGTGCCGTCGGTGCGCACGACGGTCCGGCGCATGTCCGGCGGGCAGCGGCAGAGCCCTCCCGCCCGGCTGCGTCCGGCCGTTGAGGACGGCGCAGCGGGTTCACCCGAACGGCGGCAGGCGCCATTGTTTTGGCGCGCGCCGCTCGATGCTGATTGACTCGGCACCGACATCGATCACGATCTCTGGAGGACGCATGCCGGTCTCGAAGGCCCACGCGAACTGGAACGGCGACATTCCCACCGGGTCCGGGCAGTTCAGCGCGGGCGACGGCAGCATCAGCGGGGGAGTCACCTACAAGTCCCGCTTCGAGGACGGCCCCGGCTCGAACCCCGAGCAGCTCATCGCCGCGGCGCACGCGTCCTGCTTCTCGATGGCGCTCGCCAGCACGCTGGCCGGGGCCGGGTTCCCGGCCGAGTCGATCGAAACGGACGCGGCGGTGACCCTCCGCCCGGTCGACGGCGCGCCGACGATCCTCAAGATCGAGCTCACCACGCAGGGGCGCGTCAACGGCATCGACGAGCAGCAGTTCCAGGAGTACGCCGAGCAGGCCAAGGCGAACTGCCCGGTCAGCCGCGCGCTGGCCGGCGTGCCCGAGGTGACGCTGCAGGCCAGTCTCGCGAACTGACCGGATTCCGTGGTGGCGCCCGCCGGCGGCACCACCTACCGGGATGCTCGCTACGGTCGTGGCGTGACGTTGCTGGGGATCCTGGAAGACGACGAGTACCTGCCCGAGTACGGGACCTTGGTGGTCCGCGACCGCTACGCCGCCGACGGGCTGGAGCCGCTGGCGACCGAAGCGCTGTCCGGCACGGTCGCGACGGCGGGGGACGGGTGGGTACACGGTCATGCCGGCGACCCGTTCCAATCGGTGCGGCTCGAGGCCCACGACGCACCACCCTCCGTCGTGCTCGAGGACTGGGAGGACGTCGTCGAGTCGCCGTTCCACAGCCGCAGCGGGCGGGTCTCGCTCGGGTTCCTGACCGGCGGCGAGCACGACGAAACGCTCGAACTCGGCCGGCGTGGAATGTTCCGGGTGCGGGTCGCTCGCCGCGCGGCCGCGGCGGGGGAGGAGGGCGACGTCTGGCTGATCCAGTTCTGGCCCGGCGCCGGTCCCGGCTTGCCCCGCTGGCTCCGGCGGACCCGGCCGGCCCTCTTCCCGGCCGATCCGGGATGGCGGCAGGTGCTCGGCTACCCCGTGATGTCTGCTGGGTGGACCGCCGCCGGGTACGGCCCGCCCCGGCCGGATTCCTGGCTCGACGAGCCCCTGCAAGGGGACCCGCCCGACGCGGCGATCTGCGCGCAGCTCGGACTCGAACCCCCGGTGTCCCAGCGGGACGCGGTCGCGCTCCTGGTCGCGGCCGGCGTGCTCCTCACCGATGGCGACGGGTACCGGCTCGCCGACCACCCGCCGCTCGCGGCGGAGCGCGTCGCCCTGCCCGAAGGCCTGGCCGCGCAAGTGGCGCGGACGGCCGCCAGCGCCCGCTACACCTGGGCCGCGGCCGACCTCGCCAGCGTCGCCGCGTGGGGCGATCCCGCCCCGGTCGACGACCTCGCCGATCGGCTGCTCGTCGCCCCGGACGACGTTGCCGGATTGCTCGACTTCGCCGTGTCGGACCACCTGGTGCACCGGGTCGGTACGGGCATCGCGGCGCTGCCCCGGCGGCGGCCGGAGCCGGTGTCGGTGCCCGTGCCGGCGGTGCCGACGCGGCCGGAAAACCCGGCCACGATCCCGGGGGCGCCCCCGCGGGCCGGGGTCATCGGCGGCAACGGCGAGGTCATCGTGTGGCGAGAAGGCGAACCGGTCGTGCTCGGCCGCGTCCCCGACCAGTACCGCTACCGCGCACACGAGACACCGGAAGGCATCGTGGTGGTCACGTCCGGCGGCCCCGGGATGCTGGTGCGGTGGGACGGCACGAGCGAGCGGCTGCCCGTCGACCTCGGGATCAACCCGGTCCGCAGCGCCGACGGACGGTTCCTGGCCGGAGTCGAACACCACGTCGGGCGCCACTCGTGGGACCGGCCGCACCTGCTGGACATCACCACCGGCGAGGTCGTGAGCCTGCCCCGGACCGACGAGCTGACCCGCCGCGCGCTGGCCGTCATCGACGGCGCGCTGTTCTACGCCGACGGCTTCCACACCGGCAGCCGGACCTTCCGCTGGCTCCCGGGCGCCGACCCCGAGCCGGTGGCGGCCGGCCTCCGGCAGATCGACCCGCTCTCGGGCGCGGCGCTGGAACGCGGCGCCGGCGGCGTCTTCCGGCACGACCCGGCCGGCGCCCGCACCCCGCTGCCGTCCGACCGGCAGTACGAGCTCGCCCCGGGCGGCGAGCTGCTGTACGCGTTCCAGTACGCGCCGCCGTCGGTCTGGCTTTTCGACGGCGGCGAACCGGAGGAGCACCCGTTGCCCGAAGGCTGCGACCTCAGCACGGCGATCCCTTCGGCCCCGTTCTGGGAGACACCCACGACGCTGGTGTTCACCGGCGAGCGCGGCGGCCGGAGCAGGCTGGTGCGCTGGGACCTCCGGTCCGGCCGGTTCGACCACTTCGACCTGCCCGCGGTGGCGGGATACCGGCCGTTCGCCGTCCAGCCGATCCTCCGCCTGTCTTAGGGTGAACTACTGTATAACGACCTATACAACTGGCATGTGTTACAGCAGATCGCCGCAACACGTGAAACACCCAAGACGGCAAAGACAACAGGAGCGAAACGCGGCCGCCTTCACCGGAAATTGCGTGACACCCGGACGGGTTGAAAAGGTTTACCGGCCGAATCGGCGCGATTCACGGCGGTGTTCACTCGTCAAGGCGATCATGATCTTGTTCCGGTGGCAGGTCCGCCGGACCGTCGGTTAGCGTGACTCCCGGCCGGGGAAACGGCGCGCCACAAGCGCTTCGCCGACCGGCTTCCCCGAAGGCGTCCGATCAGGAAATCCGAAGAGCCTTCGTTTTCGAACCAGGCCAGGGTTGGCTGCTGAACCGGAGAAGGTTATGTCATTCGGCAATGGCGCTGTTCCGCGCTCGCCCCGGCCCACCGCCGGGGTATTGGCGGCCCTGCTGCTGGCCGCCGCGTGGGTGTGCCCGGTCGCGCACGCCTACCCGGCGCGGGTGCAGGTGTTCGTGGCGAACAGCGGTTCGGACAACGTCACCGTCTACGACACCCGGATGCAGGAGGTGGTCGCAACGGTCCGGGTCGGCCACTCGCCGGTCGGTGTGGGTGCCGCGCCCGGCGGCGAGCGGGTCTACGTCACCAACGAGCTTTCCGACACCGTTTCGGTGATCGACGCCCGGACGTATTCCACGCTGGCCACGGTTCCGGTGGGGCTGCACCCGTTCGGTGTCGCCGTGGCCGGCTCGCGCGCGTACGTGACGAACTTCGGGGCGGACTCGGTTTCGGTGATCGACACCGGGACGAACACGGTCGTGCGGCAGATCCCGGTCGGCCGGTTCCCGCACAGCCCGGCCGCGAGCCCGGACGGGCGCCGGGTGTACGTGACCAACAACGGCTCGGCCACCGTGTCGGTGATCGACACCGGTACCGACACGGTCGTGGCGACGCTGCCGGTGGGCCGCTTCCCGGCCGGCGTCGCCACCAGCCCGGGAGGCGACCGCCTCTACGTGGCAGCGACCGGCGCGAACAGCGTGAACGCCATCAGTGCCACCGGTCCGACACTGATGACGACCCAGCCGGTCGGCGAGGTCCCGATGGGGGTGGCGGTCACCCCGCGAGGTCAGGTGTACGTGGCCAACGCCGGTTCCGACACGGTGTCGCTGCTGGGCCGCAACCCGCCGCTGGCGATCCCGGTGCAAGACGAGCCCGAAGGTGTGGCGGCGGCCCCGGACTCCAGCTACGTGTTCGTGACGAACGCGGCCTCGGGTTCGATGTCGGTGATCGACATCGCGACGAACACGGTCGTGGCGACCGTGCCGGTGGGCAGTGAACCGGAGGGGCTGGCGGTGACGTCCTGACAGGAGGCACCGGCCGCCGCGCCGGCCACGGCAGCTGCGTACGTGGTCTGAGCCGCCGCCGGACAACCCCAGACCGTCACGACGTGACGTGGGCGATGACCCGGCGGACGTATTCCGCACGATCGGCCAGCAGATCCACGCTGACCAGAATGTGATCGTTCGTGGTGGGGTGGAAAAACGATCCGGTCACCGGCAGGGCCGTCACCTGGAGCCGGAAGCCGCCGATGCGGATCCCGGACTGCCTTTCGTGCTCGTGCACCGCATCGCGCATTCTCGGTGCGTTGCGGAACGGATTGCTCACCCGCGCCACTTCACGTTTGTGCGCCGAACTCCAGCGGTGCAGCGTTTGGAGGTTGTCTTCCACGATCGGCGCCAATGGCTCGGCCGGGACAAGCGGTATCGACGGCGCGTCGTCGCGGGTGAGCGACAAAGTGGTTTCCCACCAATGCTGCCACAGGTCGGGAACGTGCTCGCCGGTGACGCCCGGCGGCGTGGCCAGCGTCGGGCGCCGGACCACGGGCGGGATTTCCAGCGCGCACGGGACGTCGAGCGCGTCGCGGACGGCCAGGGCGAACGCCAGCGGGTGCGAATACCCCAGGACGACCGTCCACGGCGCGCTCGACATCGAGACCACGTGCTGCCTTTCGGGCTCAGGCGGGTTTCACTCAGACGATGTACTCGGTGTCACCGGGACCACCGCTCGTGCAGATGTCACCATCCCACAGCAGGGCGTCGCTCACCGGCGTGACGACGCCGGCGGTTTCCCATCCGGGGCCGCCGCCGTGCACGTCCCATTCACCCGTCCACGACGTGTCCAGCCCCAGGCCGCCGCCCCAGGAGTTGCTGTCCGAGCCGTACGGGTCCGAGCGGTTGACCCGCCAGTAGAAGGCGATGGCGGCATCGTCGAGGTCGAAGCCCGTTTCGATCTCCGACACGTACCCGCCGACCGCGTGGATCCAGAGGTAGGAGTCCCCGCAGTCACCCTCGACGACGTTGCGGGGGTGCTTCTTCGAAGAGTACGGCGTGCCGTCCGGATTGATCGCGGCCGGCGTGGGCACGGCGTGTTGCGTCCCGTCCGGCGCGGTCACCACCTTGAAGCCGTGTGACTCGGCCACCTGCCGGTTCACCCCGGACACCGTCATCTTGAACGTCCGCGCCCCCGCGGGCAGCACCCGGGCCGACCGGCCGGGCGTCACGGGTGCTGCTTGCGCGAACCCGCTGCCGGCGACGACCGCGGAAACGGCGGCGACAACCACGACTACGGATCTGAAAATTCTCGATTTCATCGAATCCCCTCGAATTTCCCATGGATAGTGCTCGGCACGGGAATGTGGTGCCGGGGATTGTGGCGCGAATGATGTATTGATGTCGACCCTTGCTCAACAACCCCCTGCTGTCCCCTGCGTGAGCCTTGTCAGTGAATCAGGTGACAAGTCGCCGACAATACCGCCATCCGAGGGTAGGAAAAACGCCATGCCGGATATAGTGGGCCAAAGTGGGCAAAATTCGTGAACAGCGCGACAGGTAAACGGTCGCTTTCCTTTTCAATGTTGCCAGCTCGCAAGTATACGAATACTTCGCCGGTATTGCTCACTGGAGACGGTTTCCGCGGCTGGAGCGACTCGGCCGGCGTCTCGCCCCATACCTGTGCGGCGTAGTCGCCCAGGGGCGCGTTCCGCGTCCGCCTCGGCGGGGCCCGGCGTCGAGCGCGGCGACCAGTTGCCGGGCGGACGCGGCCCTGCTCGAGGTCGCGCACCGAGCGTCCCCCTCCGCCGGCTATGCGATCGCTCGTAGCCGCACTACGGGGATGTCGCGGGAGGTCTTGCGCTGATAGTTCGCGTACGGTGCGAACGCCTCCACCAGGCCGGCCCACACTTCGGATTTCTCCTCGCGGGTGAGAGTGCGGGCGCGGGCGGAGAACCGATGGGTGCCTACGCGCACCCGCACGTCAGGGTTCTCCTGGATGCTGAGGTACCACAATGGATGGTGGTCGGCGCCGCCGTTGGAGGCGACGACCAGGAACGAATCGCCGTGCGCGCGGTAGATCAGCACGGTCCGGTGCCACCGGCTGCTGCGCCGTCCCCGGTAGTCCAGGAGCAGGCACGGTGCGCCGCTGATCGTGGTTCCCTTGGTGCCGCCGGATTCTTCGTACAACCGGGCTTGCCTGGCCACCCACCCGACGGGGCTGGTCAGCACCTCCGGGGTGGTCACTGCGCGCCGAACCAGTTGTCCCGTGCGGCTTGCAGGCCGTCGGCGGGGTGCCAGTCCTTGAGGGGCTGGGAGAACTCCCACTGGTAGGCGAACGGGTCGAGGCACTCGACCACGCGGTCGCCCCACGCCTCGTCCGCCGGTTCCGAGGTGATCGTGCACCCGGCGCCGCGGCAGTACTCGTAGTGCGCGGCGAGGTCGTCCACCCCCAGGCCGATCGCCACGCCGAGGCCACTTCCCGGCCTCCGGTCACCACGACATCCTCGTGAGCACGGTGTCGTGGTGACCCGTCGAGCCGGCCGCCGCGGCCCGTGGCGGCGGCGCTCGGACGTCACGCCGTGGGTGCCGTCCACTGCTGGTTCGCTTGGCCGTTGCACGCCCAGAGGAGGACCTTGGTGCCGTTGGCGGTTCCTTGGTTGCTGGCGTCGAGACAGAGGTTGGACTGGACGCCGGTGATGGTGCCGTTCGCGTTGACCGTCCACTGCTGGTTGGCCTGGCCGTTGCAGTCCCAGATGACCACGGGTGTCCCGTTGGCGGTGCCCTGGCCGGACGCGTCGAGGCACTTGGTGCCGTAGACGGTGAGCTGGCGGCTCGCGGTCCGGGTCCAGGTCTGGCCCGGGCCGCCCTGGCAGTCCAGCAGCTGCAGCTGGGTGCCGTTGGTGGTGGTCGCGTTCGGCACGTCGAGGCAGCGGCCGGACTGCTTTCCGGTGATCGGGCCGCCGCCGGCCGGGGGAGTGCCGTCGGTGCCGGTGACGGTGAGCAGGACCGCCTCCCCGGCCGGGACCGAGGTGGCGTAGCTCGAGGTGAAGGTGCCGCGGTCGGCGCCGGCCCAGACGTCGCGGACGACGGCCGAGCCCGACAGGCCGAGCGCGGACCAGCGGGCGGTGATGGTGGCGGCCGAGCTGGTGCGGTTGAGCAGGACGACGGCCCGGCGGCCGGTGCCGGACAGCACCTTCTGGTACACCTGCAGGCCCGAGGCGTCCTCGGCGACCTTGGTGCCCTGCCGCCCGAGCGAGTCCTGGTCGATGGCGATCATTTCGCGGTTGGTCAGCGTGGCGCGGGTGGCGGCGCTCATGTCGCTGGGCTTGTTGCCCGCGATCAGCGGGGCGCCGGAGATCGCCCACAGGCTCAGGTGGGTGCGGTTCTGCGCGTCGGAGAAGCCGGGCAGGCCGGCGATGAGCATGTCGGGATCGTTGTAGTGGCCGGGACTCTGCGCGCTGGGGTGCTGCGCGGCGTCGAAGTTGGCCAGCATCCGCGACATCGAGGGCCGCTCGCCCCAGTAGATGATGTCGCCGCTGGTCCGCCACAGGTTGGCGATGCCCGGCGCCCAGTTCCACGGCTGGTTGCCGCCCCATTCGCAGACGGAGAACGTCATCGGGCGGCCGGTCTGGGCGGTGGCGCGTGAGATCGAGTCGCTGATCTGGGTGTAGGCGGTGCGCGCGTTGAGCCCTTCGGCGTTGCCGCCGCACCAGTCGACCTTCACGTAGTCGAAGCCCCAGCGGGAGAACTGCAGGAAGTCCTGGTCGTAGTGGCCTTCGGCGCCGGTGCCGGGGTAGGCGGGGTGCCCGGTCGGGTAGTAGTAGCCGCAGCCGTTGCGGCCGGCGTCGGTGTAGATGCCCGCCTTCAGGCCCTTGCTGTGGATGTAGGCGGTGATGGCGGACATCCCGCCCGGCCACTTCGCGGTGTCGACGGTGATGTTGCCGCTCGCGTCGCGGCTGCCGGTCCACCAGCCGTCGTCGATATTGACGTACTCGTAGCCGGCGTCCTTCATGCCGGAGGACACGATGGCGTCCGCCTGCTGCTCGATGACGGTGTGGTCGATCGCCCCGGCGAAGGAGTTCCAGGAATTCCAGCCCATCGGCGGCTTGGTGATGGGAGCCGGCGCTGCTGCGGCGGCGTTCCCCGGTGCCACGAGGGAGAAGCAGGCGGTGATCAGCGCGCAGATCGTCCACAAAGGACCAAAGCGGCGCAGGGAGGTGGCGGGGCGTGCTGGCGACAACGGAACCCCCATCGGCGTGGACGGCGAGCCGGAGTGCGGCAGGGATGTGAACGCTAACACGATGGAATATCCCGCTCAACGTTCGATTCCGCATCCCGCGCTATTTCCGTGAAAGCTACATTCCCGGTGAAACTTTCCCGGCCGCAGCGGTGTGAGCAGCACTGGGAGGCCGCACCTCTCAGCTGGAAGGCAACAGTTCGTGGATGCCCGAGCGTGCCCGCGTTTCACTCGGAACCATGATCGCCCCGATCGACCGGCGGGTTCCGGCCCGGCTCGCGCTCACCGCGGTGTGCCTCGGATTCCTGATGATCACCCTCGACGCGACCATCGTGAACCTCGCGCTGCCCGCCATCGGCGCCGAGTTCGCCGAACCGTCGACCGCGGCCCTGCAGTGGGTCGTCGACTCCTACACGGTCGCGCTGGCCGCCTTCCTGCTCACCTGGGGTGCGGCCGGGGACCGGTGGGGCGCGCGGCGCGTCTTCGAGGCCGGGACGGCGGTGTTCGTGCTGACCTCTCTCGCCTGTGCCGTGGCGGGTTCGCTGACGTGGCTGGTCGCCGCGCGGGCGGTGCAGGGGCTCGGGGCGGCCGCGTTGCTGCCGTCGTCGCTCGCCCTGATCGTGCACCGGTTCCCCGACGCGGGGGACCGGGCGCGGGCGCTCGGGGTGTGGGGCGGCATGAGCGGAGCCGGGCTCGCCGCCGGGCCGGTGCTGGGCGGGCTCGCCGTCGGACTGGCCGACTGGCGGCTGGTGTTCGCGGTGAACGTGCCCGTCGGGCTGGTCACCCTGGTGCTGACGCGCCGGTGCGTCGCCGAAACCACGCCCCACGCCCGCACCCGGCTCGACGTCGCCGGGCAGGTCCTCGGCACGGCCGCGCTGGCGTGCGTCGTCGCCGGGCTCATCGAAGCCGGGCACGCGGGCTGGACCGACCCGGCCGCGCCGGGGCTCCTCGGCGCCGGGGTCGCCGCCGGCCTGGCGTTCGCGTTGGCCGAGCGCACGGTCCCGGCGCCGGTGCTGCCGCTCGGGGTGCTGAAGGTCCGTGACTTCGCCGTCGCGACGGTCATCGGCGGCCTGTTCAACTTCTGCCTCTACGGCACGCTGTTCTGCCTCGCCTTGTTCCTGCAGAGGGTCTGGCGGCTGGACGCGCTCACCGCCGGGCTGCTGCTCGTGCCGCTCACGCTCGTGGTGGGCGTCAACGCGTTCATCAGCGGCCGGCTCACGCACCGGTTCGGGGCGCGCGGGCCGATCGTGGCCGGCGGCCTGCTGGCGCTGCCCGGGGCGGCGGGCTTGGCGTTGCTGCCCTCCGGCCCGTCTCCGGTACCGCTGATCGCCTGCTCGGCGGTCTTCGGGTGCTGCTCGCTCGCCATGCCCGCCATGACGTCCGTGGCCATGACCGCCCTGCCCGGCCGGGCGGGACTCGCCGCAGGGGTGCTCAACGCCTCGCGCCAGACCGGCGGCGCGGTGGGCGTCGCGCTGGTCGGCGGGCTGCTGCCGGGAACCGCTATGGGGGTCGTCGCCGGCGGCTGCGCGGCCATGGTGCTGCTGACCGGGGTGCTGCGGCGACCGCGGTAGCGTCCTTTGTGGCCGGACCTAGGATGACGGCGTGGAACTGCGTCAGCTGCGCTACTTCGTCATCCTCGCCGAAGAGATGAACTTCGGCCGGGCGGCGGAGCGGCTGCACATCGCCGGGCCGTCGCTGTCGCAGCAGATCAAAGCCCTCGAACGGGACCTGGGGGTGCGCCTGTTCGACCGCGACCGCCGCCAGATGGAGCTGACCGAGGCCGGGCGGTCACTGCTGCCGGGGGCCCGCGAGCTGCTGCACGGGGCCGACGAGCTGCGGCAGCACGCGGGGCGGCTCCGCGGCACCGAAACCGTCCGGCTGGGGTACGTCAACTGGCTGCCCGCCGACCTCGCGGAGCGCACGGCCGGCGTCGCGAGCCTGCAGGTCGACGCCTGGGTGATGCCGTCGCACGCCCAGGCCGGCCGGGTGGCCGACGGCAGCATCGACGTCGCCGTCTGCTGGGTGCAGACGCCCGACCTGGCCGCGCAGGGCCTCGACGCCCGCTTCCTCGGCGCCGACCGCCTCTACGCCGTGTCGCCCGGCACCGACACGTCGCCGGTCGCCGCGGCCGACACCGCGGTCCTCGTCGACTCCGACACCGTCAGCTGGGCGTCGTGGAACCTCTACGCCGGCCAGTTCAGCCGGGACACCGGCGCGACCGTCGTGCGGACCGACGACAACGGGATCACCGGGCCGGCGTTCTTCGAGCACGTGCGGCGCGCGGACCGGCCGGTGGTGAACTCCCCGAAAGGGCAGACCACGCCGCTGCCGGCGGGACTGGTGGCCCGGCCGATCGCCGACCCCGCGCCCTACTGGACCTGGTCGCTGGTCACCCGCCGCGACGACGACCGCGCCGCCGTGCGGGCGGTCGTCGAGGCCCTGACCGCCGACGTCGACGGGCTGCCCGACGACGGCAGCGTGTGGTTGCCGCCCACCGATCCGTACGCGCGTTCCCATAGGTGATTCCTCCCAGGTGGGAGCTTTCTTCTCATGGCCGTGGGATCCGCGGGTGGTTAGCGTCGGTAGTAGACAACCGGTCTACTACCGAGGATGGGATCATGAGCAGTGCGCAGAAGGTGGCCGTGGTCACCGGGGCTTCGCAGGGGTTCGGCGCGGCGATCGTGGAGGGTTACCGCAAGCAGGGCTGGGCGGTCGTGGCGACGGCCCGCTCGGTGCGCGAGGCGAACGACGCCGGAGTCGTGGCGGTACCCGGGGACATCACCGACCCGGCCACGGCCCGACGGGTCGTGGAGACGGCGATCGACCGGTTCGGGCGGGTCGACACCCTGGTCAACAACGCCGGCGTGTTCGACGCGAAGCCGTTCACCGACTTCACCTTCGCCGACTTCACCCGCTTCGTCGAAGTGAACCTGGCCGGCTGGTTCCACCTGACCCAGCAGGTCGTGCCGCCCATGCTCGCCCAGGGCGGCGGGCACATCGTGCAGATCACCACCAGCCTCGTCGAGCACCCGCTCTCGGCGGTGCCCGCGTCCGTGGCGATGCTGACCAAGGGCGGCCTGCAGGCGGTCACCAAGTCCCTGGCCGTCGAGTACGCCGCGCGCGGGATCCGCGTCAACGCCGTCGCGCCGGGCATCCACAAGACGGCCCTCAACCCGCCGGAAACCTACGCCGAGCGCGGCGGGCTGCACCCGGTCGGCCGGATGGGCGAGATCAGCGACGTCGTCAACGGCGTGCTCTACCTGGAGAACGCGCCCTTCGTCACCGGGGAGATCCTCAACGTCAACGGTGGTCAAAGTGCCGGCCACTGAGGAACGGCAGATCGCGACCCGGGTGCTCGACGGCTGGAAGGCGGCCATCGACGAGCACCGCCCGGCCGACGTCGCCGCGTACTTCACCGAGAACGCCCTCTTCCAGGGCGCGCACCCGGCGTACTCGTTGGGGCGCAACGGGGTCGAGGAGTACTACGCGCAGCAGCCGATCGGCCTGACGGTCCGCTACCAGATCCGCGAACTGCGCCCGCTGGCCGACGGCGTGCTGTCGGCGTACGTCGATCCGGACTTCACGCGGCCGGACGGCACCGTGTGGCGGTTCCACCTGACGGTCATCTTCGAGCGCCAGGACGACGGCCGGTGGCTGATCGGCCACTACCACGTCTCGAGGATTTAGGAACGAAAGTGCGGGTGGCCGGCGCCACCCGCACTTTCCTGTCAGGCGGCCTGGGCCTGGGCGCCGACGAGCGCCAGGCAGTGGGTCCACAGCGCGTCGAGGTGACCGGTGTCGTTGTAGAGCTTGGCGAAGAGCACTTGACCCTCCAGCTGCGCGACGACGGCCCGCGCGGCACCGGCCGCGTCCGCGACGAGGGCGTCACCGCGCGCCACGGCTTCCTCGACGACCGTGCGCACCATCTCCGCCTGTTCGGTGAAGATGTCCTGCAGCGCCAGCCGGATCGGCTCGGCCTGGTTGCTCAATTCGAGGCTCAGGTTCCCGAACAGGCAGCCCGAAACGGTGCCGCAGCTCGACTGGCCGGACCGCTGGGTGGCAGCGGTCGAGTCGAAGAGCGCACGGAGTTTGCGCAGTGGCGCGTCGGGCCCTTCGAGGATCGCCGCCCACGCCCGCCGCTGTTCGGCCCATTCCTCGGCGATCACCGCGAGGGCGAGGGCTTCCTTGGAGTCGAAGAAGTAGTAGAAGCTCCCTTTGGGCGCCCCGGCGGCCTGGCAGATCTCGGCGACGCCCAGCGCGGAGTAGCCCCGCTGCTCCATCAGCCGCCGTCCGGCCGCGAGGATGCGCTCTCTGCCGTCGCTCGTCCTGCCCACGGCTTCAGTGTACGACCGGTCGTCTACCCCGGCGGGGATCCGGTCAGTCGGACCAGCTGACGGTGCCGCGGAAGGCGAAGTTCGAATACGCGCAGCCGATCCACGTGACCAGATAACCTTCGGCCATCTTCTGCTGCGCGAGCTGCCAGCCGGCCGTATCGCACTCCGGCTTGGTGGCGCCGCTGACGGTCTGCTGGTAGTACCTCGTCGCCCCGTCCGCGGGAGCGGCGAGGGACACGGCGGCGATGCTCATGACGGCCACGGCGGTGGCCAGCTTCTTCACCATGCGGGTAGTGAAGCACCATCGAATCGCCGTGGCGTGGGTAATTTTGCCGGATGATTCCGGCTTACCCCACCCGCGGTCCCCGGCAATGCGCGATTGGTGCTGACAGCCGGAATTCCCTTCGCCTAAGGTGGTCGGACGGCGCGCCGAGGGGACGGGGGATCCGTGAGCGAACGTGTTTTCGATCCGGACGCCGCGCGCGAGCGCCTCGCGGCGTGGAAGGGCCGGATCGACAAGCTGGCCGCCGACACCCAGGTCATGAGCGACCGGCTGCAGCAGGTCCGGATCAGTGCCGCCGACCCCGGCGGGCTGGCCGAGGTGACCGTCGACTCCACCGGCGCGCTGGTCGGGCTCCGGTTGACCGACCGCATCCAGCGGACCGCGCCGGACGTCGTCGCCCAGGCGGTCCTCTCCCTGGTGCGGCAGGCTCGCGGGCAGGCGGCCCAGCGCTCGCAGGAGGTCATCGCCGAGACGATGGGCGAGGACTCGGCCGCCGGGCGCGCGATCGCCGAGCAGGTCGGGCAGCACCTGCGGGCCGCGCCGGCGGCCGAGGACGAAGACTTCGGCGGGCAGTCCTTCCTGCGACGACAGTGACCACCCCTGCGACCCCCGGCGGTGACCATGGCTGACGGCTACACGGTCGAACCCGAGGCACTCCGCAAGCACGCGGCGAACCTCGACGCGCTGCGGGCGCGCTTCGCGGCCGTCAAGTCCGCGAGCACGCACATCACCCAGGACCACCAGGCCTACGGGCTGCTGTGCGGGTGGATCGCCGCAGTGCTGGAGGGCAGGCACCGCGAGCAGGACAGCCTGCTCGACTTCGCCGCGAACAACCTCGACCTCGCCGCGAAGGGGTTACGCGACAGCGCCGCGCGTTACGAGGAAACCGACACCGGCGCGTCCGGCACGCTGAGGGCCATCGGCGACGAACTCGGCAAGCCCACGCGATGACCGACGAGTCCCTCATCGCACCCGTCCAGCCGACCCGCGAGGCGTGGACCGGCTCGAGCCTCGCCGACAGCATCGAAGGGCTCGTCGACGCGATCAAGACGGAAGGCTGGGTCGACGACGCGCTCGCCGGCGCTGGGCTCGGCGTCGAGGTCGCCGCGACCGTGATGGACCCGATCAGTGCGCTGCTGGCCAACGGGCTGGGCTGGGCCATGGAGTACTTCGAACCGCTGCGGCAGATGCTCGACGAGCTGACGGGCAAGCCGGAGGTGGTGGCCGCCCACGCCGCCACCTGGACCAGGATGGCGGCCGAGCTGGCGGACGTCTCCGCCGACCTGAAGGCCGCGCTGGCCGCGGACCTGCCCGGCTGGACCGGCGGTGCGGCCGACGGCTACCGGCGCCTGATGGCCAGCAACGTCGAAGCCATCGGCGGGCTCGGCGCCACCGCGGCGGCGATGGCGGCGGCCACCGAGGGCGCGGGCGGGCTCGTGGAGATGACCCGCGAGATCGTGCGCGACCTCATCGCCGACCTGGTGGCGCGGGTCATCGTGTGGGCGGTCGAGGCGATCTTCGTGATCACCATCCCGGTCGTCGCCTCACAGATCGCCGCCGCGGTGGTGAAGTGGGCCGGGCGCATCCTCACCTACACCACGTCCCTGATCACCAGCCTCCAGAACCTCGCCAAGCTCCTCGACGGGTAGGGCGGTCATGACGGGCAAACCCAGAACCCCCTCCGGCAAACCCGGCGACGGCAAGCCGGGCCACGGCAAGCCGGGTGACGGCGCCGATCAACCGGGGGACGGGAAGCCGCCGCTGCGGTCCGGCGCCGTCGACGCGAGCGCGGGTGTCGGCCCCGCGCACGAGGTCATCCGGGCGAAACTGGAAGAAGGCCAGGCCGGCGGCGGGGGCAAACCGGGCGATCCGCCCACCCCGCCCCCGTCGACGGCGCACACGCAGCCCTCGGGACAGCCCGACCCGAACGCCCGGCCCGGCGGAACCCCGAGCGACACCTCCTCCGGTAGCGCGGAGAACCGGGACAACCTCCGGATCGAAAACGACTCGGCGACCGTCCTCGCGCGGGCCGGCTACCGCATCGACCAGAACCCGCCGGAGGTGGGGGTGAACGGCCGCAGCAACCCCGACTACAAGATGGAGGGGAAGCTGTGGGACAACTACGCGCCGAGGGACAACCGGGAGACCATCCGGCGGGAACTGCGCAAGAAGGTCAAGGAACAGACCCCGTACATCGTCATCAACATGGAGAGGAGCACCATGTCCGTAGCGGACATGAAAGCGCTCCTCCCCACGGTGAAGGGGCTCACCGAGGTCAAGATCATCGACAAGAACGGCGCCATCATCGATGCTTTCCCCCAGTAGCGGCAGGGCGTGACCATGTCCATCACCTACGAACTCGACCTCGGCGCGGCGACCACGCCGAAGGCGGTGCTGGCCGTCCTCGTCGACGCCGTCCCCGGTGCCGTCACCGAGCACGACGCCGCGGGAGCCTCGCTGCGCGGCGGCGGGTGGTTCAGCGTCGACGCCGCCGAGTACGACCCGCCCGACCCGGTGGAGAACCAGTTCGGGTTCGCGCCGACGGTCGAGGTCGTCTTCGGCCTCAGCAAGACCGGCGACTTCGACAGCCAGGAAACCGACGTGCTGCGGCTGGTCCTCGCCGTGCTGGCCCGCATCCCGGGCGACGCGCTCTTCCACTCCCAGTACTCCGAGGTGTGGCTGCACCGCCTCGCCGGCCGGCTGACGGTCAACGACACCCTGTGGGGCCCCCAGCGGCTCGCCCTCCTCCCGCAACCCTACGAACGGCGGCCGATGGCGTTCCGCTGAGCACCTCCGGCGCCTCCGCGACGTCTGATCCCCCTATTCCGCGGAATTGCACCTCCGGTCAAAGTTCCGTTTCTCCCGCCGGATACGCTGCCGCGGCCGAGCACGCGAACCGATGGGGGACAAGGCATGGACAGCATTTCCGGCACGGACAGAGTTCGCGTCCACGAGCCCGTTCCGAATGTGCCGTCGGGCACCGAACCGTTGTTTGCCGGGTTTGTCCAGAAACTGACCGAACTGACCATTGTCCGCATGGGGCTCAGTGGCGCGCTTGTCCTGTCGGGCGTGCTGCTGATGCTCACCGGAGGGTGGGAGAGCCCGCTGCCCTACTTCTACTTGGGCACCTTCGGCGGTCTGCTGGCGGTATGGACCTACGTCCTGGTCCTCTACCGGCGCGTCCGAGGTCATTTCGAAGAGCCGTACCACCGGCTCGACATCGCGGCGGACGGGTTGTTCACGAAGGGCTCGCGGGTCTCGGTGCGGCTGCCGGACGGACGCTGGCTGCGGACCCGCCTCACCGACGGCCCCCGCGTGCAACTGACCGGCCAGCGACGGCTGTGGGTGCTCGGCACGGGCCGGCGGGTGTTCGTCCGCGTGCCGGGTGCGATGTGGGTGCGGACCGCGCGGATCGAGGACGCGCCCGTGGCCGGAGCGGTGCCTGCCGAACTCATCTCGCGCCACCCGACGCCGCCGTCGCACGATCCGGTGATCGCCGCGCACCGGGCGTTCCAGGCCCGGCGGTCGGCCGTCGCCGGCGTGACGTTCGTGGCGCTGGGCGCGGCAGGGATCGCGCTCGCCTCGTCGGTGACGGATCCCGGACCCGGCGGCATCGCGGACGCGGCCGCGGTGGGCGGAATCGGCGGCGGCAGCGCGGTTTTCCTGATGCTGGGAGCGTTGACGGTCGTCGGCAGCCTGCGGATCCGCCGCCCGATCACCGGCAGCAGCTGGGTGGAACTGCGAGTCGCGCTCGACACGCCGTTCGTCCCGCGGGCGCGTACCGCGGTCCGGCTGACGGGCTGGGCGCTGTACCCGGACGGGCGCCAGACGCGGTTCCGGCTCACCGCGGACATCTCGCTGGCCGCGAACGTCGCGATGACCGGGCAGCTGTGGCTGCTGGGCTACCCGCAGGCGGGCAAACCGGTCAAAGCCGGTCTGCCCGGTTACCCCTGCCTGGGCAGCTTCCGTCCCGCGTGACGTGGGGCCTTGCGGACGCGCACCAGCCGCCGCCCCTCGCCGGTCAGCCGCAGGTCCAGCGCAGCGCGGCGTGATCGCCGCTGGTGTTGCCGAAGATCACGCCGTCGTCGCCGACGACGTACACGTCCGCGTCGCCGCCGTCCGGGAACGGCAGCAGGCCGAGCAGCTTGGTGTCCTGCCACACCGCGGACGGTCCGATCAGGTTGGTGAGGCTGCCCGCGATCAGTCCGTGCTTGTTGGTCGCTTCCGCCGTCCCGCCCTGTTCGAGCGGGCGCGGGTCGGCCGGGCCGTGCCACGCCAAGGCGCGCGAAGCGGGCCACGAGTCGATCGCCGTGCCGACCACGACGCCGTTGCGGATCTGCCGGATCAGCACCGGACGGTCTTCACCGGTCAGCGGGGTGACCACGCCGGCCCGCCAGAGCCCGCCGAGCTTGTTGTCCGGGGCGCCCAGCAGCACGGTGCCGTCGTCGTCGAGGTCCATGCCGGACCGGTCCGGGACGTCGATGATCCGCGGTCCCGCGGCCAGGATCGACCAGAGGACGCTCACCCGGTGGCCGTCCGAGAGTGACGTGGCGGACGTGAGCACATCACCGCGGTCGTTGAGCGCGACGGCCGATTCGAGCCGGTATCCGGGCGGGTCGGGCAGGCGGGTCAGCGTGCCGGGACCGCGGTGGCCGCCGCTGAACAGGTAGACGCCCTGCCCCGTCGCCGGAAGACCACCGTCCAGCAGCACGGTGCCGGCGGAGTTCTCGTCGGCGACGTGCGGGTAGACGAACGGCGCGAGCGCGCCCGGGATGCGGGGCTCGCCGTCGGTCCAGAGGACGACCTTGCCCATGTCGACGCTCCGGTCGAGGACGTGCCCGGAGTAGTTGCCGTGGCTGTCGGTCCCCGTGATGGTGACGTCGGTGTCGAAGTAGCCCTCGGGCGCCACGATCTTGTGCGCCGTCCAGGTGCAGGCCTCGCCCGCGGCGGCGGACGGCGCCGTGACGGCGGCGCCCAGGGCGAGTACCGCGAAGGTGAGCGCGGCAGCACGTCGGAACATACGGAATTCCCCCTCGGAATCGGTCGATGCCGACTCCACGCCCCACCACGCCCGCGGGTTGAGCTGCCTCACCCGTCCGGCCTAGCTGCCACCCCCGACGCCGGCCACTGGCGAGCCCGCGCCGCGGTCAGAAACGGCGGAGACGGCCGAGGGGGCGCGCACCGCCCGGACCGGGCTCGGCCGGCGCCCCCTCGGGTCTCGTCTCGGACGGTGATGCGCCGGCGTCAGCGGGAGCGATTCGCCCACCAGGCTTGACCGGCCTCCGGCAGCGTCGAGATCGGGTCGTAGTACGGGTACCGCCGCTGCAGTGCCTCCGGGTCCTCCAGCTCGATCCCCGTCCGGTAGTTCTTCGTCCAGTATGAGATCCCCAGCTCCCGGTCGTACTCGGCCAGCTGGTGCACCCACCGCTTCCCCACATAAGGCACGTCACAGACGATCCGCGGCGTGGCGTACCCCGGCAGGTACCCCATGATCGCGTGCTGCAGTTCCTGTGCCTCCCACACCGCGACGCGCCAGTGCTCCGCGTTCGGGATCATGTCGCACATGTAGAAGTAGTACGGCAGGATGTTCGCTTCCCCTTGCAGCGCAAAGCAAAGGTCCAGCAGAGCGGCGGGCGTCGCGTTCACCCCGCGCATCAGCACGCCCTGGTTGCGCACGTCCCGGACGCCGACGTTCAACGCCGTCTGGGCCGCCTCCGCCACCAGGGGCGTCACCGACTGGGCGTGGTTGACGTGGGTGTGGATCGCCAGGTTGACCCCGCGGCGCTGGGCCGTCACCGCGACGCGCTCCAGCCCCTCGACGACCTTCGGCTGGATCCAGTGCTGGGGGAGCGCCGCGAGGGCCTTGGTCGCCAGGCGGATGTCGCGGACCGTGTCGATGTCCATCAGGCGCATCAGGAACGACTCCAGCTGCGGCCACGGGACGTTGGCCACGTCGCCGCCCGAGACCACCACGTCGCGGACGCCCGGGGTCTTCTTCAGGTACGCGATCATCGCGTCCTGGCGGTCGACCGGCTTGAGGGTCAGCTTGTGCTTCTCGACCGTCTCGGTCGAATTGCCGACCAGGTCCATGCGGGTGCAGTGACCGCAGTACTGGGGGCAGGTCGAGATCATCTCGGCCAGCACCTTCGTCGGGTAGCGGTGGGTCAGGCCCTCCACGACCCACATCTCGGCCTCGTGCAGGGAGTCGCGCTCCGAATGCGGGTGGCTCGGCCAGGCCGGGTCGCGGTCACTGCGCACCGGGAGCATGTAGCGGCGGATCGGGTCGGCGTAGAACGCCTCGGTCACCTTCGCCGGATCGGTGCCCGCGGTCGGGGCCATCGTGTTGAGCATCTGCGGGGGCAGCAGCATCGACATCGTCGCCATCTCGCGCTGGTCGGCGAGCAGGTCGTCGTAGAAGCGTTCCTCCAGCAGGTCGCCCATGAGCGCGCGCAGCTGCTTGACGTTGCGGACGCAGTGCACCCGCTGCCACTGCGCGTCACGCCACTCGGCCTCGGTCACGTCGTGCCAGCCCGGGAAGCGGCGCCAGTCGGGTTCCACCAGCTCGGCGCGGGCGTACTCGTAGGGCTGGTCGAAGGCGGCGGCAGGCGTCACAGGTTCCTGGGTCGCAGTCACTTGTACTCCTAGTCGTCGGGAACGCGTTAAAATATCCTGTCATAACGTTCTCACGGAGTAAATCTTCCTGCCTGCCGGGTCGTCGTCCCCCACCTGGACGCAGGGGGCAGACTCAGGGGTGTGACGGACGAACACACGACGCTCCTGCTCGGCGGGCGCATCTACACCCCCGCCGGCCCCGACTCCACGGCGATGGCGATCACCGGTGGCACCGTGGTCTGGGTCGGGCAGGACGCCCCGGCCCGCGCCCTGCACGCGAACGCCGAGATCGTCGACCTCCACGGCGCCTTCGTCGCCCCCGCGTTCGTCGACGCGCACGTCCACGCCACCGCCACCGGCCTGCACCTGACCGGCCTCGACCTCACCGGCGTCCGCAGCCGCGCCGACCTGCTGGCGCGCGTGCGCGAAACCGCCCGCAACGGCCAGGTCCTGCTCGCCCACGGCTGGGACGAGACCACCTGGACCGACCCGCGCCTGCCCAGCCGCGCCGAGCTCGACGCCGCCGCCGGGGGCGCGCCGGTCTACCTCAGCCGGGTCGACGTCCACTCCGCGCTGGTCTCCACCGCGCTGGTCGAGCTGGCCCCCGCCGCCCGCGACGCCGACGGCTGGTCGCCCGACGGCCCGCTGACCCGCGCCGCCCACCACGCCGTGCGCGCGGCCGTGCGTGCCGCCATCACCCCCGAGCAGCGCGAACGGGCCCAACGCGCCTTCCTCGCCGAGGCGGCGCGGCAGGGCATCGTCAGCGTCCACGAATGCGCCGGCCCCGACATCTCCGGCCGCGACGACCTCGCCGCCCTCCTCGCCCTCGCCGGACCGGGCACGCCCGAGGTCGTCGGGTACTGGGGCGAACTCGGCGCCGTCGAAACCGCCCGCGACCTCGGCGCCCGCGGCCTGGCCGGCGACCTGTTCGTCGACGGCGCCCTCGGCTCCCACACCGCCGCGCTGACCCACCCCTACGCCGACCACCCCGGCGAAGGGACCCGCTACCTCGACGCGCACCGCATCGCCGAGCATCTCGCCGCCTGCACCGAAGCCGGGCTGCAGGCCGGCTTCCACGTCATCGGCGACGCCGCCGTCGCCGAAGTCGTCGAAGGCTTCCGGCTGGCCGAAAAAGAAGTCGGCCAGCGCGCACTGACCGCCCGCCACCACCGGCTCGAGCACCTGGAGATGGTCACCGCCGAGCAGGCCAAGCACCTGGCCGGCTGGGGCGTGACCGCCTCGATGCAGCCACTGTTCGACGCCCTGTGGGGTGGCCCGGAGGGCATGTACGCCGAACGCCTCGGCGCGGACCGCGCGGCCGGGCTCAACCCCTTCTCGACCCTGGCCGCCGAAGGCGTCCTGCTCGCCTTCGGCTCCGACGCGCCGGTCACGCCGCTCGACCCGTGGGCGAGCGTCCGCGCCGCGGCCTATCACCGGACGCCGGGCGCGGGCCTGTCCCCGCGGGCGGCCTTCACCGCCCACACCCGCGCCGGGCACCGCGCGGCCGGCGTCAACGACGGCGTCACCGGCAGCCTCGTCCCGGGCGCCCCCGCGCACTACGCGATCTGGGACGCCACCGACCTCGTCGTGGCCACCCCCGACAGCCGCGTGCAGCGCTGGTCCACCGACCCCCGCGCCGGTGTCCCGCCCCTGCCCCGGCTCGAACCGGACGCCACCCTCCCGCGGTGCCTGCGCACGGTCCGCGCGGGTGAAGTCCTCCACGACGCGCTGACCTAGAGTTGGCACCCGTGGCAGTCACCGTGGCGGATCCCGAACCGGGCGCCCAGCACCAGCCCGCGCGCACCCGGCGGTTTCCCCGCGCGTGGCTCCTGCGGCCGGCCGCCGCCCTGGCGTCCGGATTCGCCTATTACCTGAGCTTCGCGCCGCGCCCGCTGTGGTGGCTCGCGCCGCTGGCCTTCGCCGGGCTGGCCCTCGTGCTGCGCGGACGCCGGTTCCGGGCCGGCTTCGGCTACGGGTTCGCCTTCGGGTTCGTGTTCTTCCTGCCCCTGCTGACCTGGCTGCTGGACTTCCTCGGCCCGGACTTCGGCCCCTGGCCGTGGCTGGGCCTGTCCTTCGCCCTCGCGCTCTACCACGGCCTGGCCGGCGGCCTGATCACGCTGGTGTCCCGGCTGCCCGCGGCCCCGCTGTGGGGCGCGCTGGTGTTCATCGCCCTGGAGACACCGCGCGCGTGGTTCCCCTTCGGCGGCTTCCCCTGGGGCCGGGTCGCCTTCAGCCAGCCCGAGGGCGCGTTCCTGCCACTGGCCTCGGTCGGCGGTGCCCCGCTGGTCGGCTTGGCCGTCGTCCTCACCGGTTTCTGCCTGGCCGGCCTCGCCGCCCGGCTGTGGGAGGTGCGCAAGCTCACCCGGCCGGCGGTCCTCACCGCACTGGCCGCGCTGCTGCCGGTCGTCGCCGGCCTGGCGCTGTGGCCGACCATCGGAACCGGCGCGCAGGACGGCGAGCGCACCGTCGCGACCGTCCAGGGCAACGCCCCGGACATCGGGCTGGCCCTGCAGGGGGAGCGGACCGTCCTGCGCGACAACACCATCGCCGAAAGCCGGCGGCTGCTCGCGGCCATCCGGGCCGGGAAGGTCCCCAAGCCGGACCTGCTGGTGTGGCCGGAGAGCGCCACCACCGTCACCGGCCCGGACCTGCAGGTCGACCAACTCGTCGCGAACTTCGGCGCCCCGGCGCTCATCGGCGCGATCTACCGGCTCCCGGACGGGCACCTGCAGAACTCCGTCATCGCCTGGGACCCCCGCACCGGGCCCGGCGCGCGCTACGCCAAGCAGCAGCTGGTGCCCTTCGGCGAGTACGTCCCCGCCCGCAAGGTCGCCGAGCTCGTCACGCCGTTCCTCGACAACGAAACCGTGGACATGGTCCCCGGCGACGGCGCGAACCAGACCATGACCGCCGCGGGCACGAAGGTCGGCGTGTTCATCTGCTACGAAGCAGCGTTCGACTACCCGGCCCGCGACGCCGTGCGCGACGGCGCCGAACTTCTCGTCGTCCCCACCAACAACGCCTGGTACGGCGAGAGCGAGATGAGCGTGCAGCAGCTGGCCATGTCGCGGCTGCGGGCGGTCGAGCACAGCCGCGCCGTCGTGGTCTCGGCGGTCTCCGGGGTGAGCGCGATCGTCGCCCCGGACGGGACGGTGACCAGCTCAACGGGCCTTTTCACGGCGGATTCCCTGGTCGGGCGCGTCCCGCTGCGGACGCAGACTACGCTGTCGGATCGACTAGGTGCGTGGACGGAGTACGGGCTGCTGGCTCTGGCGATCGCCGGGGTGGCCGGTGGGCTCGTACTCCGTTTTCGCACCCGGCGCAGCAGCGCCGGCACGGCAGGGGAAGCGGCGGACTGACCGCCGCGGATATCGGAGGAGCACGGATGTCGCAGGCGCCGCGGGGGGCCCGGGAAATCGAGCCGGTGCTGGTGGTGATCCCGACCTACAACGAGCGGGAGAACCTCGGCCCGATCCTGGATCGCCTGCACAAGGCACTCCCGGACGTGCACGTGCTCGTGGTCGACGACGGCAGCCCGGACGGCACCGGCGAGCTCGCCGACGAGCGCGCGGCCGCCAACGACCACGTCCACGTGCTGCACCGCACCGAGAAGGCCGGCCTCGGCGCCGCCTACATCGCCGGGTTCCGCTGGGGCCTGGCCCGGGAGTACAACACGATCGTCGAGATGGACGCCGACGGCTCGCACGCCCCCGAGGACCTGCCCCGCCTGCTGGACGCGGTCGGCGACGCCGACCTGGCGATCGGCTCGCGGTACGTGCCGGGCGGCAGCGTCGTGAACTGGCCGGTGAACCGCCAGATCCTCTCCCGCGGCGCCAACGTCTACTCGCAGCTCGCGCTGGGCATGCGGACCCGCGACATCACCGCCGGCTTCCGCGCCTACCGCCGCCGCGTGCTGGAGAAGCTGGCCCTGGACGAGGTCAACTCGCACGGCTACTGCTTCCAGATCGACCTGACGATCCGCACGGCCGACGCCGGGTTCGAGATCGTCGAGGTCCCGATCACCTTCACCGAGCGCGAGATCGGCGAGTCGAAGATGAGCGGCTCGATCATCCGCGAGGCCTTCCTGCGGGTGGCCAAGTGGGGCGCGGAGCGCCGCTGGCACCAGCTGCGCAAGCTCGTCAAGCGCGCCTGAGCCGTTTTCGGCCGTTCTGGGCCATCATGGGCCCGGTGACGACCATCGTGGCCCTCCACGCCCACGCCGACGACCCCGTCCTGCTCAGCGGCGGCACGTTGGCCCGTGCCGCGGCCGACGGGCACCGGGTGGTGGTCGTCGTGGCCACCGACGGCATGGCCGCCGAGCACCCGACACCGCGCTGGGCGGAGCTGGAGGCGGCCGCGGCCATCCTCGGCGTGCACCGGGTCGTGCACCTGGGCTACGCCGACAGCGGTCACGGCCCGCAGCTGTACGCGGACCCGCCGGGGAGGCAGCGCTTCGCCCGCGCGGACACCGAGGAAGCCGCGCACCGGCTCGCGGCCGTGCTGCACGAGGAGCGCGCGGACCTGCTGCTGGGCTACGACGGCAACGGTGGTTACGGACACCCCGATCACGTCAAGGTGCACCAGGTGGCCCGCCGGGCGGCCCGGCTGACCGGAACGCGGCTGCTGGAGGCCACCCTGCCGCGCGACTTCGCGCAGCGGTTCGTGCGGGTGGTCCGGGCGCTGCGGATCCCGTTCGACTACGACGCCGAAGCGCTCGGGCACACCTACAGCCCGGCCTCGGCCATCACCCACCGGTTCGACGTGCGGCGCTTCGCCGCGCGCAAGCAGGCGGCGCTGGCCGCGCACGTGTCGGACGTGCGCGGCAGCGGGCGGCTCTCGGCGGTGCTGCGGGTGCTCGTGTGGCTGCCGGCGCCGCTGTTCGGGCTGGTCGCCGGCCGCGAGTGGTACGCCGAAGTCACGCCGGCAGGATCGCCACACCCCGCTCTGCAAGTTCCTGCACGTTCTGGTCGTCGGCGTCGGTGACGACGCCGGCGACGTCGCCGAAGGGCAGCACGGTGAACCGTGACGCCGCGCCGAGCTTTTCGGCGCTGGCCAGCACGTAGGTGTCGGCCGCGCGCCGGGCCAGGGTGCGTTTCATCGCGGCTTCGTCGGCGTCGCCGGTGGTCAGGCCGGCTTCGGGGTGGACGCCGGTGACGCCGAGCAGGAAGACGTCGGCGCTGATCGACTGGGCGGCCTCGGCCGCGGCGGCCCCGCAGGTGACCGCCGAGTGCCGGAACAGCCGTCCGCCCAGCAGGAACACCTCGACGCCGTGGTGGTCGAGGAGGGCGACCGCGACGGTCGGGCTGTGGGTGACGACGGTGGCCTCGAGGTCTTCCGGGAGGGCTTTCGCGACGGCGAGGGTGGTCGTGCCGCCGTCGAGGATCACGGTCGAGCCGGGCCGGACCAGCGCGGCCGCCGCCTTGGCCACCCGGTCCTTGCCGTCCTTGGCGATGGCGGTCCGGCTCGCGTAGTCGGCGACGGCGGGGGAGACGGGCAGCGCACCGCCGTAGACGCGCTGGCAGAGCCCGGCCGCGGCGAGGTCGCGCAGGTCCCGGCGGATGCTGTCCTCGGAAACCCCGAGCTCGGCCGCGACGTCCTTGGCCAGCACCTTGCCCTCGGCGGCGAGCCGGGCGAGCAGCAGTTCACGGCGTTCCCCGACCAGCATGCACGATCCTCCTTGTTCTTTCCGAATCATGCACATTATGGTCGGGGCATGACCTCTTCGACAACCCTGTCCCGCAACCCGCGCGTCCGGGTCACCAACGTGGAGCTGCTGTCGTCGGCCTGGTACGTGCTGCGCCGCACGACGTTCGACTACCAGCACGGCGACGGCCGCTGGACCACCGAGCAGCGCGAGACCTACGACCGCGGCAACGGCGCCACCGTGCTGCTCTACGACCTCCAGAACGGCACGGTGTTGCTGACCCGCCAGTTCCGCTACCCGGTCTACGTCAACGACCACCCGGACGGCATGTTCGTCGAGACGGCGGCCGGCCTGCTCGACACCGACGACCCGGAGACCGCGATCCGCCGCGAGGCCGAGGAGGAGACGGGCGTGCGGATCGGCGAGCTGGAGCACGTGTTCGACGTCTACACGAGCCCGGGCTCGGTGACCGAGCGCCTGCACTGCTACGCCGCGCCCTACGACCCCGCCGTCCGCGGTGAAGGCGGCGGCATCGCGGAGGAGGGCGAGGACATCGAGGTCCTGGAACTCCCGTTCACCAAGGCCCTGGACATGATCGGAACAGGCGAGATCGCCGACGCCAAGACCATCATGCTCCTGCAGTGGGCCGCCCTCCACGGCCCCTTCCGCCCGGCCTAGCCCGCACGTAGATGGTCGGCCTGCGTACCTGAAGAGTCGGCTTGCGTATCCAGAGGGTCGGTCCGCGCACCGGGGGAGTCGGATTGTGCGGCTGAGGGGCCGCCAGGCGTCCGACCGTCCAGGTACGCAGGCCGACTCTTCAGGTACGCAAGCCGACTGGCTGGGTACGCAGGCCGACCCTCCGGGCATGCGAAAGGCCCCCGCGGGGGGAGGTCGCGGGGGCCTTTCCGTTGTGGTGGGAGCTGGGCTACAAGGCCGAAGCCGGGAGGGTCACGCCGACCGGGAGGTGCGGCGGCCCTTCAGCTCGGCGAGACGTTCGTTGAGCAGGTCCTCGAGCTCGGGGATCGTGCGCCGCTCGAGCAGCATGTCCCAGTGGGTGCGCGGCGGCTTGACCTTCTTCTGCTCGGGCTGCCCGCCATCGACGATCTCCGATTCGCTCCCGTGCAGGCGGCACTCCCAGACCGTCGGGATCTCGGCGTCGTCGGAAAACGGCACCTCGAACTCGTGGTTCTTCGGGCAGGCGTAGCGCACGGTGCGGCGTGGGGCGAGGTCGTGGTTGCGGTCGGTCTCGTAGCTGACCGCTCCCAGCCGGCTTCCACGAAGAACACGGTCGGCCATGATGGGGTCCTTTCAGTCAGCTCCGGGGTGGAGCCAGGGTGTTGCTCACCCTATGCAACGACCCAGGGATCCGGAGGATTCCCGGGACACCATGTCGTTGCTCACGATGAGCTGCGTCACCCGCCTGCATCAGCTTCTCCTAGTAGGAGGCATTTCGCGCTCTGGCGTGACGTCAATACGGCCTCTTAGTGCTGAGATCCCCCGGATGGGCTACTCACGTCTCGGTCAGGTCAACCGTAACTGACCGTGATGGGCGGTAACCGGGCCCAAGTCACCTGATCGAAAGTGGCGGCGACACAATACCTGATAACGCACAGTAGCGAATTCGGCCTCAAAACGTGCTGAAGCTGAAGTTTCAACTACGGATTGTTCGGTATCTGCCACGACAACGGTGTCGCCCTCGCGCACGACCTCGCCGTCGACCACCCGCGCGTTGAACCGCCCCGGCAGCCCGCACCAGCACAACACCTCCACCTGAACCGGCTGCAACTCGTCCGCCAGTTCGAACAGGCGAGCGGCACCCGGGAACAACCGGCTCCGGAAGTCCGTCGCGATCCCGAAGCAGTACACGTCGATCTCGACCTCGTCGGCCAGCTCCGCCAGCTGGTCGACCTGACCGGGGGAGAGGAACTGCGCCTCGTCCACCACGACGTAGTCCACGTGCCGCCCCTGCGCCCACTCCTGCCGCACCAGGTCACGCACGTCGGTGTCCTCACCGACCTCCACCGCCTGCCGGGTCAGCCCGATCCGGCTCGAGATCTGCGGCGCACCCGACCGGTCGTGGCGCACCAGCACCAGCCCCCGGCGGCCCTGCCGCGCGTGGTTGTGATCGATCTGCAGCGCCAGGGTCGACTTCCCGCAGTCCATCGGCCCGTAGCAGAACTTCAGCCTGCCCACCGGCGGCGTCCCCCGGCGCGAACCGGCCGCGGGAACCGACGACAGGGCATCGGTGGGATCAGGGCCGGCGGCTTGGTCGTTGAGCAAGGTCACGACGCCCGACCCTATCGGTGGCTACAACACCTCCGGCGGACGGTTGCCCGCCGCGACGATCGCCCGCCGCACCGGCACCAGCCACACCAGCACCAACCCCACCGCGAAGAACACCACCAACGCCACGATGGCCAGCCGGAACGACCCCGTCGCCTGCCCCACCCCGGCGAACACCAGCGGCCCCAGCCACGACGTCCCCCGCTCGCCCACGACGTAGAGCGAGTAGTACTGCGCGTCCTTGCCCGCCGGGATCATCTGGCTGAACAACGACCGCGACAACGCGTTCGTCCCACCCAGCACCAGCCCGATCCCCACCGCCACCGCCAGGAACTGCAGCATCTGACGCGGCTGCACGAAGTACGCCCCGGCCAGCACCAGCATCCACACCGCCAGGCTGCCCAGGATCGTCCGCTTCGCCCCGATCCGCCGCGCCACCAGCCCGTGCAGCGTCCCACCCAGGTACGCCACGAACTGGATCACCAGGATCGTGACGATCAGCACGCTGTTGCCGAACCCCAGCTCGTCCTTGCCGTACTGCGCCGACACGGTCACCACCGTGTTGATCCCGTCGGTGAAGACCAGGTAGCTGCCCAGGAACGCCAGCGTCAACGGGTACGCCTTCGCCGCCACCAGCGTCTGCCGCAGCTCCGTGAACCCCGCCCGCAGCACCGACCGCCCCGGCGCGACGTCGACCGGAACGTGCCGCCGGGGGAGCCGCCGCACCGCCGGGATGGTGAACGCCGCCCACCACAGCCCCGACGTCAGGAAGCAGATCTGCACCGCCAGGTCCTGATCCACGCCGAACAGGTCGTGCTTCAGGTAGAACCCCAGCTGCAACGCCAGCGCCAGCCCGCCACCCAGGTACCCGAACGCCCAGCCCTTCGCCGAGATGCCGTCCCGCTCGTCCGGCCCGCCGATGTCGGCCAGGAACGAGTAGTAGACGACCAGCGAACCCCCGTAACCGATGTTCGCCACGATGAACAGCGCCGCCCCCAGCTGCCAATCCGAGCCGGTCAGGACGAACATCCCCGCCGCGGCCGCCGCACCCAGGAACGCGAACCCGCCCAGGATCCGCCGCTTGTTGTGACTGCGGTCGGCCACCGCACCCGCGATCGGCAGCACCAGCACCTGCACCACCGTCGCCACCGACAGCAGGTACCCCCACACCGAACCGGCCGGGAAGTGCAACCCGAACAACGTCACGTCGCAGTTGTTCAACGTGTCCGGATGACCCGCCGCATCGAGGCACGCACGGTCCCCGTTAAGGGTGATGTTCGCCTTCGCGTCCGCCGCCGCGACGGGGCTCATCGACAGCGCCCCGAACACCGTCGTCGTCGACGAATAGAACGGCGAATTCGCCCAGTCGTAGAAGTACCAGCCCCAGCGCTCGCGCTTCGTCGAGTGCGTCCCGGCCAGCGTCATCCACGGCTCCTTCGGATCGAGAACTTCCAGGTCAGCGCGGAGACTACGGGGGAGGCGATCACCCGATGACCGCGCCACCGAAACCGTGTCCGGGTTGTCGCTTCGTGATCATCCACCCACCCGCCGCCGCACCCGGTTCGCCGCTCACGGCGTGTCGACGGCAAAAGTGAACAGTGATTCATGTGAGACTGAAGTGCCTATCGTGTCTGTTGTGGTCACCGGGACACGCTCCTACTGTGCACCCATGATCCAGAACCGCCGACGCACCGTGGCGAGACTGCTGCTCCTCGCCGTCGCCGCCATGGGTCTGCCGCTGACCGCCCCCGCCACCGCCTCCGCGGACCCCGCGTCGAGCGCCTGGGCCAAGCTCCGCATGTGCGAATCCAGCGGCCGCTACGCCACCAACACCGGCAACGGCTACTACGGCGCCTACCAGTTCGACCTGCCCACCTGGCGCAGCGTCGGCGGAAAAGGCCGACCCGACCAGGCCGCCCCCGCCGAACAGGACTACCGCGCCCTCTACCTCTACCGCATGCGCGGCTGGCAACCCTGGCAGTGCGCCGGCATGCTCAAGCTCGCCGCCGACGCCGACGCCCGCAGCAAACGCGTCCCCACCTACGCCGAATCCGCCTACATCGGCGGGGGAGACCTGCCCGCCCCACCCCCGGGCCCCGGCGGCCCTCGGCCCGCCTGGCCCGGCGTCGTCTACCGCTACGGCGACTGCGCCGACCCCCTCAAGACCTTCCAACTGCGCATGAACGCCTTCGGCTACGGCTTCACCGGCACCGGCTGCTACCTCGACAAGACCCGCACCGCCGTCCTCGACCTCCAGCGCGCCAACGGCATCAAGGACAGCGGCCTCCTCGGCCCCAAAACCTGGGAAGCCGCCTGGACCGGCAAACCACCCCGCTGACCCCCTCGTGAGTGGTAAAGCGGGTTCTAACCCGCCTTACCACTCACGGCTGCTGGGACTGCTGCCACTTGCCCCGCTCGATCAGCACCTCGCGCAGCAGATCCGGCCGATCCGTCACGATCCCGTGCACCCCCAGATCCAGCAGCATCCGCATCTCCGCCGGATCGTCGATCGTCCACGTGTGCACTTCGATGCCCGAACGCCCCGCCATCGCCAGGAACGCCTTGTCCACCACCCGCAACACCCCCTGCCGCACCGGCACCTGCGCCATCGCGCCCAGCACCAGCCGGCCGAGGGGCAACAGCGGCAACCGGCCCCGCACCCACAACGCCAACGCCGACCGCGGCCCCATCGCCGTCACCAGCCGCGGCCCCGCCAGCTTCCGCAACCGCACCAGCCGCGCGTCCGAAAACGCCGCCCCCGCCACCCGGTCGAACGCCTTCGTCCGCTCCAGCACCCGCACGAACGGCTCCACCGCCCGATCCGCCTTCACATCCACGTTGAACCGCGCGTCCGGCAGCTCCTCGAGAACGTCCTCCAGCCGCGACAACGGCGCCTTCCCACCCACCTTGACGTTCTTCAGCTGCTCCCACGTCTGCCCCGCGATCGGCCCGGACCCGTCCGTGGTCCGATCGAGGTCCGGATCGTGGTGGACCACCACCACCCCGTCCGCCGTCGCGTGCACATCCGTCTCGAGGTACCGGTACCCCTCCGCACACGCCCGCTTGAACGCCGGCAACGAGTTCTCCAGCCCCTCGAGCTCATCGAGGTGCCACCCCCGGTGCGCGAAGGCACGGGGGACCGGATCGGCCAGGTACGGAAACGAAGCCTGCATCCCCCAAGTGTGCCCTTCCGCCATGACCCCGGCATGAGCAAACGATGGCCAGCTAGGGTCTCCCGGGTGAGGGACGCCGCCGAACTGACCCAGCCGACCACCATCGAACTCGCCCCGGCCCGCCGAGGCGCCCCCAAGCACTGCGGCTGGTGCGGACGACGCCTCCCCGAAGGCGGCAACGTCGGCCGCCGCCGGCGCTACTGCGGCCAATCCTGCCGCCAGCGCGCCTACGAACGCCGCACGGCACTCCAGCGCAGCGGCCTCCCCGAAGATGCCGTCGTGCTCTCCGACACCGAAATCGCCGCCCTCCAGGACCGCCTCTTCCAGCTCCGCTGCGCCGCCGAAGACATCGTCACCGCCGCCGACGACGGCGCCGACCCCCGGGAACTCCGCGGACTCGCCGCCGAAATCGCCCGCGCCGCCAAGGACCTCGAACAACTCCGCTGACCCCTCGTGAGTGGGAAACAGCGTCAGAACACTGTTTCCCACTCACGAGCCTGGCTCAGCCCAACGTGTCCAACGCCCGGTACGTCCGGTTGCTCGCCGCCGCCGCACGCTGCTCCCGGCCCGTCGCCTCGATGTAGTTCTGGCTCGTCGCCAAACTCGCGTGCCCCAGCAACGCCATGATCTCCGACGCCGTCGCCCCGTCCTCCGCCAGCCGCGTCGCGAACGTGTGCCGCAACGCGTGCAGATTCGCCCCCACCGGCACCCGGTCGTGCAACCCCGCACCCCGGTAACACGACTTCACCAGGTACTCCAGCGCACCCCGCCCGATCGGCTCACCCGCCCGATCCAGCAACAACGGCGAACCAGGGGAGAACCGCACGTTCGGGAACCGCACCCGGCACGACGCCCGGTACCGCTCGATCAGCTCCGCCAGCACCGGCTGCACCGGAATCGACCGATCCCGGCTGCCTTTGCCCTTCACGTGCAACCGCAGCTCACCGGCCCGCCCCACCAGCGACCGCGACGTCAGCGCCCGCATCTCCGCCGCCCGCAACCCCGCCACCAGCCCCAGCGCGATCACCAGCACGTCCCGCTCCGGCCACGGATCCCGCGCCCGCCGCGACCCGGCGGCCGCCGCCGACAGCAGCTGCTCCGGGGTTTCCTCACCCCGCAACGGCTTCGGCGTCAACGCCGGCGTCCGCGGCCGCGCCACCGCACCCATCGGATTGCCCGCCAGGAGCCCGTCGGCCACGCAGAACGTGAGGAACTGGTTCCACGTCGACCACGCCCGCAGCACCGAGCTCTTCGCGTGCCCGTCGGCGAACGCGCCGAACGCCGACCGCAGCGCCGGTCCGGTGAGGTCGGCGACTTCGAGATCCTCGGCCGGACGGCCGAGCTCCGAAACCAGGAGAGTGGTGATGCCGGCGAGATCGCGGCGGTAGGCGTCGGTCGTGTGCGGGGAGTCCTTGCGCGGACGGCGAGCGGCGAAGAAGGCTTGCTGGGCCTCGGAAACCTTCATGTGGATCTTGTACCGCACACCACCGACAGTTTCCGCGGCCGCCCCCGAACCCGGCATTTCATGCATAATGGCAATTATGCATGAAATGCCGGTCTGACCCCGGATCTTCCCCTTGGGGGACACGACGTCTTCCTGAGGCCGTTTCCTCGGGCTTCAGCGCTCCTGCTGCCTCGAGGGCAGCCGTGCGCACACATGTTCGACACCAGCCCAGGGCCCGGAAAGCACAGGACGGCCGCCGGGCCCCAGGGGTCGTGAGTGAGAAACCGTGTTTTAACGCTGTTTCTCACTCACGACCCCTGGCCGATTTCGTCACCGTGACGTTTTGAGGCTGAGTGGCTGGACCACGAGCTCACGCCTCTCAGGGGATGCTCTCGGGCCTCCCAGGGCCCGAATGAGGCGACCGCCGGTCAAGCGGGAGGGTCAAAACCTCGACAGGAGCCGTCCTGGCGAAGTGAACGCTCCCGTAATCCGAACAAGCCCGACCCCGGGTTCGGCGCCCCTCCCGGCCGCCCGCCCAGCACGTCACCAAGTGCCGATAATGTACATTATGTCAAGTAACGTCAGTGCCAGTCGCTGATCTGCACGTCCCGCGGGCTCGGGGCGCCCTCCCCGGTTTCCACGAGCTGCTTGAGGCTCAACAGGTAGCTCGCCCACTTCGTGCTGCAGTGGTGCATGAACTCGCCGGCGTCGCGCCAGCCTTCGTGCTTGAACAGGATGATCGTGTAGTCCTCGCGCTGCTCGAGGTCCCACCGGATGGTCGTGCCGAGCCACTCCGGTGGCCCGTCGACGACTTCCCAGCGCACGAGCTTGCCCGGGTCGAGTTCGAGGACCTTCATGTCGAAGCCGCCCGGGATGAAGCGGAAGGCGATGACGCCGCCGACGCCGGTCTCCCCTTCGGTCTTCTCGGTCCACCAGCCGGCCAGGCCGTCGATGGTGGTGATCGCGTCGTAGACCTTCTGCGGGGTGGCGTCGCGGATGCCGATGCGGTGCAGGATGTCCATTTTCTACCCGTTCTTCTCGATGGTTTTTTCGATGGTTTCGGCGATGTGCTTGATGCGGCGGAGCCGGGCGTCCCAGGTGTTGCCGACGTCGGTGAGCTGGGCGACGGCGCGGGCCAGTTGGGCTTCGTCGACGTGGAACTGCTTTTCGCGGCCGGCGCTGTGGGCGTGGACGAGCCCGGCGCGGTCGAGGACGGCGAGGTGCTTGGCGACGGCCTGCCGGGTCACCGGGAGGTGTTCGCTGAGGCTGGTCGCCGTGCCACTCCCCTCGGTCAGCAGCAGGTCGAGCATGCGGCGCCGGGTCGGGTCGCCGATGGCCGACCAGAGGTCGTCGTCGACGGCGGTGCTCACGGGGTGGCTCCGGCGACCTTGGTGGCGTAGGTGGGGAGCCGGGAGAGGAAGTGGTCCCAGCCGCTGACGTGGTCGGCGTGTTCGGCGGCGATCTTGGCTTCGTCCCAGCCGCGTTCGCGGAAGCCGGTTTCGGTCATCCGGAGGCGGGTGCCGGTGCCGTCGGGTTCGAGTTCGAAGACGACGAGGAAGGAGTTGCCGGGGGCGGCGGTCTCCCCGTCGGCGTGGGTCCAGCGGAAGGAGAAGTGCCGGGGCGGGATGGCGTCGACGACGGTGAACCGGACCCAGGAGCCGCCGAAGGCGATGCGGCCTTCTCCCCCGGGTTCGACGGGGTATTCGGCTTCGTCGGGCCACCATTCGCGGAGGTGCTGGGGGCTGCTGACGACGTCGAAGACGACTTCGGGGCGGGCGTCGACGTGGATTTCCCGTTCGATGGTGCCGTGTTCCATGCGAGCTCCTTGTGCAACGTTTGGTTGCGTGTCACGTTAGCTCGGCGGGTGCCGATGTGCAACCTTCAGTTGCGCGAAGGTCTTTCTGGACCCAGGCGACGTCGTGCCAGGCGCCGTGTTTCCAGCCGACCCGGCGGTAGACGCCGGCGGGCTCGAACCCGAGGGCGCGGTGGAGTCCGGCGCTGGCGTCGTTCGGGAGGGTCATGCCGGCGAAGGCGCGGCAGAACCCGCGGTCGCGCAGCCGCTGGAACAGTGCTTCGTAGAGGGCGCGGCCGGCGCCGGTGCGGCGGCGGCCTTGTTCGAGGTAGATGCTCGTTTCGCAGGACCACCGGTACGCGGCGCGTTCGGCGAAGCGGGTGGCGTAGGCGTAGCCGGCGATGTGTCCTTCGTCTTCGAGGACGAACCACGCGTGGGCGACGGCGATGCGGCGGGCCATTTCGGGGGTGTCGGGTGGTTCGGTTTCGAAGGAGATGGCGGTGTCGGTGACGTAGGGGGTGTAGAGGGCGGCACAGGCGGCGGCGTCGTGGGGGGTGGCGTCTCGAATCATGGCTCCTATGGTAGCCATGACGGCTCGTATAGTATCCAGAGTTATGACCGATCCCCTGACTGCTCGCCTGGCCGCCACCGTGCACGCCGCCCGCACGGCACGAGGTCTCTCGGCGGTCGCGCTCGCCGAGGCGTCGGGGGTGTCGCGGGCGATGATCGGCAAGATCGAGCGGGGTGACGTGCAGCCGACGGCGGCGTTGCTGGCGAAGCTGTCGGCCGCGCTGGGGCTGACGTTGTCGGAGCTCATCGCGCGCGCCGAAGGCGACGAGCGGCGGTTGGCGCGGGCGGCGGAGCAGCCGGTGTGGACGGACCCGGAGACGGGCTACCGGCGGCGGTCGGTGTCCCCCGCGGCCGGGCGTCCGCTGGAGCTGGTGGAGGTGGAGCTGCCGCCGGGGGTGGAGGTACCGCTGGTGGCGGGGACGTATGCGTTCCTGCACCAGCAGATCTGGGTGCTGGCCGGGCACCTGCGGTTCCACGAGGGGGCCCAGGTGCACGAGCTGGCCGCCGGCGACTGCCTGCAGCTGGGGCCGGCCGCGGACTGCGTGTTCGTGAACCCGGGGCCGGTGGTGTGCCGGTACCTGGTCGCGCTGGTCAAGCGCGCAGGTTGAGGGCGGCGACCGAGGAGTCGAGCCAGGCGGCGAGGAAACGGTCGGGCGCGAGGTCGCCGGGGGTGTGCCCGATGAGGACGTCGAGGATCGGGTAGTAGGTCAGCGACGCGACGAGCACGGCTGCGGTGGCTTCCGGGTCTGGCACGGCGGCTCTCCCCTGGTCCCGCAGGGTGGTGATCCACTCGGTGCCGCGGCGGTAGACGGTGGCCACGACGCCTTGCCACATCTGCTCGAACAGCTCCGGGAAGCCGGCGAATTCGCGGATCATCAGGCGGATGAGGTCGCGGTCGGCGGCCATGAACGCCCAGACGACGTCGGCGAGGAGGCGCAGGGCTTCGCGGGGGTCGTCGGGCAGCTGGGTGTCGGCGGTTTCCGCGGTACGGGCGGCCAAGCGCGCGAGGTTGTCGTGGACGGCGGCTTCGAGGACGGCTGCTTTGGAGGGGAAGTGCTTGTAGAGGGCGCCGCTGCCGGGGTGGAGGCCGCAGGCGGTCTGGATGTCGGCGATGGACGTCGTGTCGTAGCCGCGGGTGGCGAAGAGGCGGACGGCTTCGTCGAGGATGCGGCGGCGGGTGACGCCGGGGGTTGTCCGAGCCATAGTGAGAAACTACTCTCTTTCTATGGTTGAGGTGACCGTGGAAGAGTTCGTGTCGTGCCCGCCGGAGGCGTTCCTGGCGCTGGTCATGGATCCGCGCCGGTACGCGGAGATCGACCGCAAGCTGGGGCGGATCGACTGGGTTCGCACCGAGGGTGACGTCACCGAGTTCCGGTTCCGCTCGGCGCTGCCCGGGCTGGGGCCGGGCCCGAAGATCGTCTCCCGGATGACGTTGACCCCCGGCCGGCGGGTCGACGTCCAGCTGCCCGACCGGCCGGAGAACCGCCTCGCGCGCCGGGTTTCGACGTTCGAGGCGCACTTCGAGTGCGTGCCGGTGGGCGGGGGGATCCGGGTGCGGCGGCGGATCGCGTTCGGGTTCGCCGCTCCCCTGCGCTGGCTGGTCGAGCCGGTGCTGCGGCGGAAGCTGCGGGCCGACGTCGAGGCCGAGGTGCGGGGTGCGAAGCAGTTGCTCGAACGTTGACTGAAACTGTGAATCAGTGCTTCACTTCTTGACGTGCCCTACCGCCGCACCCCGAAGGTGCAGGAACGCCTCGACGCCCAGCGCGAGACGATCATCGCCGCCGCGACGCGGCAGCTGGCCGAACACGGCTACGGCGGCTGCTCGGTCGCCGCGGTCGCCGAGCGGGCCGGGGTGGCCGTCGGCAGCGTCTACCGGCACTTCCCCACCAAGGCCGACCTGGTCGTGCACGTCTTCCGGCAGGTCGTGACGCGGGAGGTCGAGGCGGTCCGGGCCGCGTCGGCGGAGGCGGGGGAACCGGCCGATCGCGTGCTGGCCGCCGTGGACACCTTCGCCCAGCGGGCTCTCAAGGCGCCGAAGCAGGCCTATGCCCTGCTCATCGAGCCGGTCGACGCGCTCATCGACGCCGAGCGGCTGGAGTTCCGGCGGGCCTACACCGAGGTCATCGCCGAGCACGTCGCCGCCGGGGTGCGGGACGGCTCGCTGCCGCCCCAGGACGGCCGGCTGACCGCCGCGGCGCTGGTCGGAGCCGCCGCCGAAGTCCTCATCGGCCCGTTGACCAGCGGAAACGCCACCGATGTCGCCGAGCTTCGCACATTCATCCTTCGCGCTCTAGGAGGTTCTGATGCCCGCCACGCATGAAGTCACCAACCAGGTCCCGCCGCTGGCCGGGCACGACGTCGCCGACGACCCGGCGCTGCTGGCCGGGCTCGAGGGCGCCGGTGCGGGCTGGGCCGCCGGCGAGCTGCACGAGCTGGGGCGGCTGGCCGGGACCGAAGAGGTCCAGGAGTGGGGCCGGCTGGTCAACGAGAACGAGCCGGTGCTGCGCACCCACGACCGCTACGGCCACCGGATCGACGAGGTGGAGTTCCACCCGCACTGGCACGACCTGATGAAGGTCGCGACGGCGCACGGCCTGCACGGCACGCCGTGGCAGGACCCCCGCGAGGGCGTCCACGCGGCGCGGGCGGCGAAGTTCTACGTCTGGGGCCAGGTCGAGGCCGGGCACAGCTGCCCGATTTCCATGACGTACGCGGCGATCCCGGCGTTGCGCGCGACCCCGGAGCTGGCTGCGCGGTACGAGCCGCTGCTGGCCGCGACCGAGTACGACTTCGGGCTGCGCGAGCCCAGCACCAAGCGCGGGCTGCTGGCGGGCATGTCGATGACCGAGAAGCAGGGCGGCTCGGACGTGCGGGCGAACACGACGACCGCGACGCCGAGCGCCGATGGCAGCTACACCCTGGTCGGGCACAAGTGGTTCACCTCCGCGCCGATGTGCGACATGTTCCTGACGCTCGCGCAGGCGCCGGGCGGGCTGTCGTGCTTCCTGCTCCCCCGTGTCCTGCCGGACGGCTCGCGCAACCCGATCCGGCTGCAGCGGCTGAAGGACAAGCTCGGCAACCGGTCGAACGCGTCGTCGGAGATCGAGTACGACAACGCCGTCGGCTGGCTGGTCGGCGAGGAGGGCCGCGGGGTCCGCACGATCATCGAGATGGTCAACAACACCCGGCTGGACTGCACGCTGGGCAGTGCGTCCGGGATGCGGCTGGGTGCGGTCCGCGCGGTGCACCACGCGACGCACCGGCACGCCTTCGGCAAGGCGCTGGTGGACCAGCCGCTGATGGCGAACGTCCTGGCCGACCTGGTGATCGAGTCCGAGGCGGCGACGACGGTCGCGATGCGGCTGGCCGCGGCGGGCGACCGGCGCGGTGACGAGCAGGAGCAGGCGTTCCGGCGGCTGGGCCTGGCGGTGTCGAAGTACTGGGTGTGCAAGCGGGCGCCGGCGCACGCGGCCGAGGCGCTTGAGTGCTTCGGCGGCAACGGGTACGTCGAGGAGTCGGGGATGCCGCGGCTCTACCGGGAGGCGCCGCTGTCGTCGATCTGGGAGGGCTCGGGCAACGTCGCCGCGCTGGACGCGTTGCGGGCGATGGGCAAGCAACCGGAGTCGGTGGCGGCGTTCTTCGCCGAGGTCGAGCGGGCCGCCGGTGGCGACGCCCGGCTCGACGACGCGGTGGACCGCGTCCGCAAGGAGCTCACCGACCTCGAGGGCATCGAGTACCGGGCGCGCCGGCTGGTCGAGGCGATGGCGCTGGTGCTGCAGGGATCGCTGCTGGTGCGCCACGGCCACCCGGCGGTCGCCGACGCGTTCTGCGCGTCCCGCTTCGGCGGCGACTGGGGCATCGCGTTCGGCACGCTCCCGGGCGGCGTCGACACGGGAGCGATCATCGAGCGCGCCGTGATCGGTTAGCCGACGCGCTCGGCCCGCCGCCGGGCCAGTTCCTCGACCGCGCTGGGCAGGGTGGTCTCGAAGTCGATCAGCTTGGCCCAGGTCGGGGTGATGACGATCCGGACCATGCCGTCGTAGAGCGAGCGGACCTCGCGCTCCCACTCGACGCGCTGCTCGGGGGTCATCTGGTAGGTGCCGTTCATCTGCAGGTACTCCTCGGGGATGCCGTCGACGACGTCCAGTTCCGCGCGGCCGCGGATGAGCAGGATCTTGGGCGGGTGCACCTCGGTGTCGATGGTCAGGGCGACCGCGGGGTTGGCGCGCAGGGACGGCAGCTTCGGGGAGTTCTTCGTCGTGCACAGCACGATCTCGGTGCCGTTCCAGGTGAAGGCGATGGGGATCGAGCGCGGGGTGCCGTCCTTGGCGACGTAGGCCAGCCGGGTCAGGTCGCGGGCGAGCAGTTCGCGGCTGAGCGGGCGGTCGAGCACCTCGGCGATCTCGTGCTGCTGCATGGTGGTCTCCTTCTCCGGTGGCGGTCTCTTCTGCCCCGGGGACGGAGCCGCCCGGACGTTCTCGACACGCGCCGCGAAGATTTTTATCGGCCGAGGGCGTCGAGCGCGCCGGCGACCGCGGCGGTCTTGAGGTCGGCGACCGGGACGTCGGGGAACTGCATGCAGACGTCCTGCAGGCCGCCGAGCGCCAGGATGGCCCTGGCCTGCTGTTCGAGCGTGGGTGACGGGCCGCAGATCAGCTCGGTGAGGCGGGTCCGCCAGCCCAGGACGCGGTCGATCAGCCCGAGGTCGGCCAGGGTCGGCATCTCGGCCAGCAGCATGACGACGTCGGCGCGGTGGCGGTGGTTGAAGTCGAAGAAGCCTTCGATCAGTTCGCGCACCGGGGCGTCGCCGCGGGCTTCCTGGTCGCGCAGGAAGCTCTCGCCGTCGTCGAGCAGCGGCTGGACGATGCTGCGGACCAGGTCTTCGCGGGACGGGAAGTGGTAGTAGAGCGCCGGTTTGGTGATGCCGAGCCGGTCGGCGATGTCCTGCAGGCTGGTGCGCTGGACGCCTTGGCTGGTGAACAGGTCGCGGGCGACGTCGAGGATGCGCTGCTTGGTGTCGGAGGGCTTCGGCACCGGCCCAGCATAACTGACTTAACGATAGGTAAGGAGATGTGGTACAACTTACCTACCGTTAAGTCAGGGAGGTACTCGTGCGGATCCTCGTCTCCGGCGCCAGCATCGCCGGTCCGGTACTGGCGTACTGGCTCACCCGCCACGGCTTCGACGTCACCGTCGTCGAGCGCGCGCCGGCGCTGCGCAAGACCGGTGGCCACGCCGTCGACCTGTTCCGGCCCGCCATGGACATCACCGAGAAGATGGGCGTCCTGCCGCGGGTGGCCGCCGTGGCCACCGGCACCACCCGGATGACGCTGCACCGCGAAGGCAACCCCAGGCCGCTGCGGGTGGACCTGGCCAAGGTCTTCCAGGCCACCTCCGACCGGCACGTCGAGGTGATGCGCGACGACCTGTCCGAGATCTACTACGAGGCGGGCCGCGACGACGTCGAGTACCTCTTCGGCGACTCGATCACTGCCATCTCCCCCGACGGCGAGGTCACCTTCGAGCACGCGCCGGCCCGCCGGTTCGACGTCGTCGTCGGCGCCGACGGGCTGCACTCGAACGTCCGGCGCCTGGTGTTCGGCGAAGAGGCCGGGCTGACGACTTTCATCGGCGCGTACCTGGCGGTGCTGTCCCTGCCCGACACCCTGGGTCTCGACGGTGAGGCCGTCACCCACCTCGGCCCCGGCCGCACCGCCTCCCTCTACAGCGCCGGGCACCTGGACGACGCGCGCGCGGTGTTCCTGTTCCGCCGCGACGAGCCGCTCGAGTACCACCACCGCGACGTCTCCCGGCAGCAGCAGCTGCTCCGGGCAGCGTTCTCCGGGATGCACCCGCAGGTCGACGGCTGGCTGGCCGAGCTCGACGGCCCCGGCCCGTTCTACTTCGACTCGATCACCCAGCTGCGGCTGGACAGGTGGTCCCGCGGCCGCGTGACGCTCGTCGGCGACGCCGGCTACTGCCCCGGCCCGGCGGTCGGCGGCAGCACGAGCCTCGCGGTGCTGGGCGCGTACGTCCTGGCCGGCGAGCTGGCCGCGGCGAACGGGGACCACGAGCGGGCCTTCGCCGCGTACGAGCGGGAGATGGGTGAGCTGGTGCGCCGCAGCCGGGCGTTCGCGATCGGCGCGGCGCGGAGCCTGATCCCGGCCTCGCGCGCCGGGGTGTGGGCCCTGGCCCGAGGGGGCCAGCTGGTCTCGGCGCTGCCGGCCGGGCTGACGCGGGCGATCGCCAAACTCAACACCGGCGGCGTGCGCATGCACGACTCGATGCAGGTCAAGGACTACGCGGTGAAGGCGGTGGCCTGACGCCGGAGGGGACCCCGTGGTGGCAGCCCCCTCCGGCTTCGACAGCGGGTTCGCTTCGAACCGTGTCGGTCACCGGTGGAAACCGGGCGGGCGCGCGGGGAGAACCCCGCGCGCCCGCACCCCCAGTGGCCCGGCGGAACCCGCCGTCAGGGGACAGGAGACAACGAGTACCGCGCTGGATACGGGGGGATGGGGCGGATTTCCGCCTGGCAGCGCGGGGCTTGCGGTGCTCGGCCGGCTTGCCCCCGCGTGCGGCACTCACCGGGCGGCGGCGGTCGGGGTTGGCGGGGAGGAAGCGGGCGGATTCCGCGGCGCCCTGCACTCGGCAGCCCGGTCCGGGAGCGGCAGCGCTGGCTCGGCCGAACCGGTCGGCCCCTGGCAGCCCGCCCGGGCCAGGCCGGGGCGAGGCGAGGCGAGGCGGGCCCAAAGCGGTGAGCGGGCCAGGCCGGTCCGGGAGCGGCAGCGCCAGGCCGGCCGAGGAGGCGCGAACCCGGCCGGCCGGGCGAGGCGGGCCCGGCCCAAAGCGGTGAGCGGGCCAGGTCGGCGGACACCAACCGGCAGACCCACGACTCCGGCGGGACCTACCCAACTCCAGCCCGGCCCGCGCCTGGAAGCGGTCTCGCCTCACCTCACCTCAGCCCGCGAGCAGTCCCGGGTCGCTCTCCGGCGGCCCCGCGGGCCACCACTCCCCTCCCTCGAGCCGGTACGGGTGCCACCGGCCTCGGCGATCCAGCCTCAGCTGCACCTCACCCACCGTGCACCGGTTCCGCTCGAACACCGGCTCCGCCTCGACCTCCGCCAGCGCTGCCCGCGCGGCCGCCAGCACCGCCTTCGGCGGCGTCCACGGTGTCTCCAGGACCTCCACCCCGTCCGGCCCGCCGTACCGCCACGCCGCCACCGCCCGCGCGAACCCCGCACCCTCCCCCAGCCGTCCGGCCGCCGAGGGGAACTCCGCCGCCAGGCGGATCGCGTCCAGCCGGCGAGCCGGCCACGAGCGTCCCTCCAGCAACGCCTGGGCCCGCGCGGCACCGTTCGCCGCCAGCAGTTCGAACACCGAGGCCGGTACCCCCGGTGCCGCCGGGATCGACGGGGCTCCCGACGGCCGGAACTCCTCGAGCGAAGGCAGCTCGCCCGGCACCCGGTCCGCGGCCGGTTCCTCGGAAACAACCGGCGCCGTGCGGCTCTCCAGCTCGAAGCGGATCTCCCGCTCGCCCTTGCCGCGCATCAGCAACAGCAGGAACGGGTCCGCGTCGAGCAGCCACGACGCCTGGAACGACAACGCCGCCGCGTGCCGGCACGGCAGCTCCCACCCCGGGCAGTCGCATTCGGGGTCGAGGTCGCCGATCCCCGGCAGCAGGTCGACGCCGGCCGCTTCGGCCAGATCGGGTGGCAGATCGCGGTCCAGCAGCGCCGCCAGGTGCCCCGCCCGGGAGGCGACGCGGTCGAGGAACCGGGTCCAGTCCGCTTCGGACAGCTCCGCGAGCCGGAGCTGGGTGCGGTACGGGCCGCCGTCGGCGTCGTCGACCGCCGCCGCGATGCGGCCCGGGCTGACCGTGATCGGGCCGACCAGCCCGGCCGCGGCGTACTTGCGGCCCTTCTTCAGCTGACGCAGGTCGAGCGCGGTGTCCTCCATCGCGCGCACCCACCCCTGGCCCCACCACGAACGCGCCAAGCGGCCGCCCGCGCCGAACGCGGGAAAGCCGCGTACCCGGTCGTCGCTCATCCGCGGCTCCTCAGTTCCACGAGCTCGGCCAGCTCGGTGTCCGACAGTTCCGTCAACGCCGCCTCGCCACCGGCCAGCACGGCCTCGGCCAGCGCGCGCTTCTCCCGCAGCATCGCCGCGATCCGGTCCTCGACCGTGCCCTCGGCGACCAGCCGGTGCACCTGGACCGGCCGGGTCTGCCCGATCCGGTACGCCCGGTCGGTCGCCTGGTCCTCCACCGCCGGGTTCCACCAGCGGTCGAAGTGCACGACGTGGTCGGCGCGCGTGAGGTTCAGCCCGGTGCCCGCCGCCTTCAGCGACAGCAGGAACACCGGCACCTCGCCGTCCTGGAACCGCGTCACGAGCTCTTCGCGGCGCGCCACCGGTGTGCCGCCGTGCAGCAACTGCGTGGCGATCCCGCGCGCGGCCAGGTGCTTCTCCAGCAGCCGCGCCATGGCGACGTACTGGGTGAACACCAGCACCGCGCCGCCGGTCGCGAGGATCGTGTCCAGCAGCTCGTCGAGCAGCTCCACCTTGCCCGACCGCCCACCCGGCTGCTTGAGGTACTGCGCGGGGTGGTTGCAGATCTGCTTGAGCGCGGTCAGCAGCTTGACGATCCGCCCGCGCCGGGCCATCCCGTCGCTGGCGGCGATGTCGGCCATCATCTCCCGCACGACCGCTTCGTACAGCGCCACCTGATCCGCGCTCAAAGCCACCGGCCGGTCGGTCTCCGTCTTCGCCGGCAACTCCGGGGCGATCCCCGGGTCGGACTTGCGCCGCCGCAGCAGGAACGGCCGCAGCAGCCGCGACAGCCGTTCCGCCGCGGCGGGGTCCCCGGCTTCGATCGGCTTGGCCCACCGCGTCCGGAACTCGCTCAGCGACCCCAACAGGCCCGGCGCGGTCCAGTCGAGGATCGCCCACAGCTCCGAAAGGGTGTTCTCCACCGGCGTGCCGGTCAGCGCCACCCGCGCCGCCGCCGGCACCAGCCGCAGCGCCTTCGCCGTGCCCGAGCGGTGGTTCTTGACGTGCTGGGCCTCGTCGGCCACCAGCAGCCCCCACCGCACGCCGGCCAGCGGCGCGGGATCGGTGCGCAGCGTGCCGTAGGTGGTCAGGACGAACCCGTCGAGCTCGTCCAGGGACCGGGCGCTGCCGTGGAAGCGCCGCACCGGCACGCCGGGGGCGAACCGGCGGATCTCGCGTTCCCAGTTGCCCAGCAGCGACGCCGGGCACACCACCAGCGTCGGCCCCGACGCCCGGTGCAGGTGCAGGGCGATCAGCGTGACCGTCTTGCCCAGGCCCATGTCGTCGGCGAGGCAGCCGCCGAGGCCGAGCCCGGTGACGGTGGCCAGCCACTGCAGCCCGCGCAGCTGGTAGTCCCGCAGCGTCGCGGCCAGCCCGGGCGGCGGCGCCTGGGGTTCCGGCGGCAGGGACAGCCGTTCCCGCAGCCGCGCCAGCCAGCCGTCGGTGACGACCTCGACCACTTCGCCCTCGACCTCGGTGGTCCCCGACAGCACCGCACCCAGCGCGTCGACCGGCGTCAGCGGCTTGAGCGCCCGGTCCCGCGCCTTCGCCGCCAGCGCCGGGTCGATCAGCACCCACTGCTCGCGCAGCCGCACCACCGGACGGCGGGCTTCGGCGAGCGCGTCCAGTTCCGCCTCGGTCAGCACCTCACCGCCCAGCGCCAACTGCCAGTCGAACGCCAACGCGTGCCCGCCGCCGAAGAACGACGGCAGGTCACCCGGGGTGTCCCCGGCGCGGACGACGGCCCGCGCGGTCAGCGAGCCCGCCAGCTCGGCCGGCCAGTGCACGTCGATCCCCGCCGCCGCCAGCCGCGGGCCCGCGGACGCGACCAGCTCGGTCACGTCGTCCTCGCCGAGGGCCACCTCGGCCGGCACCGCCGAGGTCAGCAGCGGTCCCAGCGCCGGCCACACCTGCGCGCCGCGGCGCAGCGCCAGCAGCACGTCGATGCGGGCCCGTGGCCCGAACCGGCCGGTCTCCCACAGCTGCGCCGCGTCGGCGACCAGCCCGGGCTCGGCCAGGCTGTGCACCTGGACCACGGCCTGGAAGCGCCCGGCGTCGAACCCGCCAGGTGCCTCCACCCGCAGCGACACCCGGATCCCGGAGTCCAGGCCCGCGGCCAGTTCGTCCGCCCAGTCACGCAGGGAATCCGCGCGCTGGGGCGCGACGGCGGCGAACAACCGCGTGCCGGCGGCCTTGGCCGCGGCGGGGGTGCGGGGCAGCGTGTCGGCGACGGCGTCGAGGAAAGCCCGCAGCAGCGGTCCGGGCGCGCGGTCGTCCGGCGGCATCGCGGCCGCGAGGTCCCGCAGCCACGCGGCTTCCGCCGGTTCCAGCGGCCCCGCCCGCCAGGCGTCGTGCCCGGCCGCGGTGACCCCCGGCAGCAGCCGTCCCGCCGCGACCAGCCGCAGCGCCGCCCGCGCCGCCGTCGCCCAGAAGGGGTCGGCGCCGGTCAGCAGTTCCGGCAGGCCGTCCGCAATGGACAGTACGCGGCCGTCGACCACCAGGCGGCCCGCCCGCGGTGGTTCGCCCGGTTCGAAGTGGACGTTCAGTTCCCCAGCCTCCTGTATCGGCGCACGGTCAACGGCACGAACACCGCCAGCAGCACCAGCGGCCACACCACGGCCATCGGCACCGCGTGCGCGCTCACCCAGGACGTGCCGGCCGCGCCGGGGTTGCCGAACAGCACCCGCGCCGCGGTCACCGTGGAGGACAACGGGTTCCACTCGGCCACGGTTCCCAGCCACGCCGGCATCGTGGAGGTCGCCACGAACGCGCCGGAGAGGAACCCGAACGGGAACTCCAGCGTCTGCACGAGCGACACCATCGCCGGATCCGAGGTCAGCAGGCCCAGGTAGATCCCGGCCCACACCAGCGCGGTGCGCAGCAGGAGCAGCAGGCCGAGCGCGGCGAGGGTTTCCCCCAGGCTCCCGTGCGGGCGCCAGCCGACGGCGAACCCGCAGCCCACCAGCACGGCCAGCGCGAGGACGGCGTTCACCAGATCCGCCGCCACCCGCCCGGTGAACACCGCCGAGGGCGCCATCGGCAGCGACCGGAACCGGTCGGTGACGCCCTTGCCCGTGTCGTCCAGCACCGCGATCATCGTCCCCGACAGCCCGAAGGCCATGGTCATCGCGAACATCCCCGGCATCAGGAACTCCTGGTAGGAGCCGCCGCCGGGCACGCTCATCCCGCCGCCGAGCAGGTAGGCGAAGATCAGCACCATCAGAATCGGGAACGCCACCACCCCGGCCAGGCGCGCCGGGCGCCGGGCCAGCTGCGCGAGGTACCGCCCGGTCAGCGTCCAGCCGTCTTCGATCGCCCACCTCATCGCGCCACGCCCGTCAGCTCCAGGAACACTTCGTCCAGCGTCGGGTGCCGCAGCGCCACGTCGGCGAACGACAGCTCGGTCGCCGCCAGCTCACGCACGACGTCGGTCAGCATGGACGGCTCGGCCGGCGCGCTCACCCGCAGCTCGTCGGTGACCGGCTCGGCGCCGGTGACCCGGGCCAGCAGCCCGGCCGCGGCACCGAGGTCGCCGGGGTCGGTGAGCACCAGCTCGATCCGGGTCGCCCCGAGCGAGCCCTTCAGCTCGGCCGGGGAGCCTTCGGCGATCACCCGGCCGCGCTCGACCAGGGAAATCCGGTCGGCCAGCTGATCGGCCTCCTCCAGGTACTGCGTCGTGAGCAGCACGGTCGTCCCGTCGGCGACCAGGGACCGGACCGCCCGCCAGACCTCCAGCCGGCTGCGCGGGTCGAGCCCGGTCGTCGGCTCGTCGAGGAACAGCACCCGCGGGGCGGCCAGCAGCGACGCGGCGAGGTCCAGGCGCCGGCGCATCCCACCGGAGTAGGCCGACACCGGCTTCGAACCGGTGGCGGCGAGGTCGAACCGTTCGAGGAGGTCGTCGGCGCGGCGGGTGGCCTCGCGGCGGCCCAGGTGGTGCAGCCGGCCGAACAGGATCAGGTTCTGCCGCCCGGACAGGAGTTCGTCGACGGCCGCCTGCTGCCCGACCAGCCCGATCGCCGAACGCACTTTCGCCGGTTCGGTGGCGACGTCGAAGCCGGCGACCCGGGCGACCCCGCCGTCGTGGCGCAGCAGCGTCGAGAGCACGCGGACCGCCGTCGTCTTCCCGGCGCCGTTGGGTCCCAGCAGGCCGCACAGGGTGCCGGCCGGGACGGAGAGATCGAACCCCTCGAGGGCGTACGCGTCGCCGTAGCGCTTGCGAAGTCCCTCGGCGTGGATCTGCGGAGTCATCCTGCCCCTTAACTCTGTACAGTGTACGAAGAAGAGGGTAGCACAACTCTGTACGTTGTACGAAAATCAGGTGGGCAGAATGGCCGGCGTGCGCACGCAGGACAACGGTGACGGCGATCCGCGACGGGCGATCGAGCTGCTCTGGGGCGTCTCGGCGCCGCCGCGCCGCGGTCCGAAACCCAAACTGGCCACCGCCGACGTCGTGCGCGCGGCGGTGGCGCTGGCCGACGCCGACGGCATCGACGCCGTCACCATCCGCCGGGTCGCCGAGCAGCTCGGCGTCTCCCCCATGTCGCTCTACACCTACGTCCCGGGCCGGGCCGAGCTGCTGGACCTGATGATCGACCACGCCCACGGCGAACTGGCCGCCGTCGACGAAGGCCTCGGCTGGCGCGCCGCGCTGACCGCGATCGCCGAAGACCAGTGGGCGCTGCTGCACCGCCACCCGTGGCTGCTGCAGGTCCCCACCAGCCGCTCCGCGCTCGGCCCACACAGCTTCGCCAAGTACGAGCGAGAACTGCGCGCGATCGACGGCATCGGGCTCGACGACGTCGAAATGGACGCCGTGGTCAGCCTCGTCACCGGCCTCGTCCGCGCCACCGCGCGCAGCTCGCTCGACAACGCCCGCCTGGTCCGCGCCACCGGCATGACCGACGCCCAGTGGTGGGAGCGCGCCTGGCCGGTGCTGGCCGGCATCCCGGCCGCCGACGCGGCGCACTACCCGATTTCCTCCCGCGTCGGCCAAGTGGCCGGGCAAGCCCACAACGCCGCCGAGAACCCGGCCCACACCTTCCGCTTCGGCCTGGCCCGCGTCCTCGACGGCATCGAAGCCCTGGTCACCACCCGCGCCAGGCAGGCGAACCGGCGGTCAGAGTGCCAGCAGTAGCCGCGCCGGGCGCCAGGTCCCGCCGTCGGGCGCCCGCGGCACGTCCTCGGTCAGCGCCAAGCCCGGGAAGCGCTCGAACAGCGCCGACAACGCCACTTCGGTCTGCACCCGGGAGATCGAGGCACCCAGGCAGAAGTGCGGTCCGTGCGAGAAGCCCAGCTGCGCGGGCCCCGTGCGGGTGATGTCGAAGCGGTCCGGGTCGGCGAACACCCGCGGGTCGCGGTCGGCGGCCACCATCGCCGCGGTCACCCGCTCGCCCTTGCCGATCACCTGCCCGCCGATTTCGACGTCCTCGCGCGCGAACCGCGGCGTGGTCAGCAGCTGCGGGCTGCAGAACCGCATCAGCTCCTCCACCGCCCCCGGCCACCACCCGGCGTCCGCCCGCAGCAGGGCCAGCTGGTCCGGGTGCCGCAGCAGCACTTCCACGGAGTTGGCGATCAGGTTCACCGGCGTCTGCCCGCCCAGGACCAGGTGCCAGACCAGGGTGACCAGGTCGGTGTCACTCAGCCGGTCACCGTCCTCGGCCTGCACCCGCACCAGGTCGCCGATGAGGTCGTCACCCGGCTCGGCCCGGCTGCGCGCCACGGCCTCCTTCGCGCCCTCGATGATCGCCGGGATCGCCGCGGCGAAGTCCGGCCCCATCCCGCTCGCGACCGCGGCACCGTAGTCCCGCCAGCGCGGCCGGTCGGTCTCCGGAATGCCGACCAGCTCGCAGATGACGTCGATCGGCAGCGGCCGCGCGAAGTGCGGGACCAGGTCGACGACGCCGTCCTCGGCGTGCCCGGGCAGCTCGTCGAGCAGCCGTGCGGTGATCGCCGCCAGCCGGGGCCACAGCTGCGCGGCCCGCTTGGGCGTGAACGCCGGCGCCACCAGCCGCCGCAGCCGCAGGTGCTCCGGCCCGTCCTTCTCCGCCATCGTCTCCAGGTACGCGAGGCAGTGGTCGGGAATGCCCGGCGGGCGCAGGAAGCTGCCGGAATTCACCTCGAACCGCGGGTCGGTCAGCATCGCGCGCGCTTCGGCGTAGCGGGTCAGGGCCCAGAACGGGCCGAACCCGGGGATGACCAGCCTGGCCACCGCGCCCTGCTCACGCGCGTGATCGTAGGCGGTGAACGGGTCGGTGAGCACCGTGGGGTCGGTCAGGTCGATCTCGGGGGTCATCCACCACTCCAGATGTTGGTATCAGATGTTCTTATCATCTCAGTGGTCACGGTATCTTGGCCCGGGATCCCACGGCAAGGAGGACGATGGTCAGGCTCAGCAGGGCGGAAACCCAGGAGCGCAACCGCGCCAAGGTGCTCACCGCCGCCCGCGACGAGTTCGCCCGCCGCGGCTTCCGCGAGGCGAAGATCGACGTCATCGCCGAACGCGCCGAACTCACCCGCGGCGCGGTCTACTCCAACTTCCCCGGCAAACGCGCCCTGTACTTCGCGGTGCTGGCCGACCTCGCCGAACGCGCGCCCCGGCCCGCCACCCCGCCGCCGGACCCGTCCGCGGCCGACGTCCTGGCCGCGTTCGCCCGTGCCTGGATTGCCCGGCTCCCGCTGTCCACCGACAGCGACAGCGAAGAAGCCCGGCTCGCCCGCGACCTGCTGCCGGAGGTCCTCGCCGACGAGCACACCCGGCGGCCGTTCGCCCAGCTCACCCGCCTCGACGCGATCCTGCTCGGGCTGGCCCTCGAGCGCGCCCGCCCGGGACGGCGCCTGGTGCGGGTCGCCGAAGCCGCGCTCACCACGCTGCACGGCGCGAGCCAGCTCGCCGCCGCCGCACCCGGCTTCGGCGAACCGTTCCACCTCGTCACCGCCTGCGCCGCCCTGCTCGACCTCGGCCTCGCCGACGACTGGCCGGCCGAGCCGCCGATCACCACCCAGGCCCGGCCCACCGGGCAGCCGTGGGACCCGCCGTCGGCGACCGACCTGCTGACCGGCGAGAACTTCCGGCCCGGCGACGGCGTCGTGGCCGTCCTCGGCCTGCACCGCGCCGCCGCCTTCGAAGAAGCCGTCCGCGCCGGCGCCGATGTCACCGCCGTGCTCGTCACCAGCGATCCCGGCGAACTCGCCCCGCTGACCCGGCTCGCCGTCGCCGACCTGCGCACCTGCCTGGACCAGGCCATCGCGCCGCCGGCCCGTCCCCGGCTGCGGCTGGTCTGCGACGCCGCCGGCGCCCTCGCCGCAGCCGCCGGCGTGACCGCCGTCAGCGACGCCACCGAGACCGCCGTCCGCGTCGAAGCCGGCCGGATCGTCGCGCGCGCGGAAGGATTCGGCGCGTGTCACGCCGTGGCTGTCGGTTCCGGGCCCGGCCGTTCGTCGGGAGGCTGAAACCGGCGGGAAGGAGCGGGTGGTGGACGTCGAGACCGCCGTCGCCGAGGCGTTCCGGGCGGAGTGGGGCCAGGTCGTGGCCACGCTCATCCGGATCACCGGCGACTGGGACCTCGCCGAGGAGTGCGCCCAGGAAGCCTTCGCACTGGCCCTGCGGACGTGGCCCCGCGACGGCGTCCCGGCCCGGCCCGGCGCCTGGCTGACCACCGCCGCCCGCCACCGCGCCACCGACCGGCTCCGCCGCGACGCCGTCGGCGCCGCCAAGCTCCGGGAGGCCGCCCGCATGCCCGTCCCCGACGCACCGGAACCCGACGACAGCGGCGTCACCGACGACCGCCTGCGGCTCATCTTCACCTGCTGCCACCCCGCGCTGGCCACCGAAGCCCAGGTCGCGCTCGCCCTGCGCACCCTCGCCGGGCTGTCCACCGCCGAGATCGCCCGCGCCTTCCTCGTCCCCGAAGCGACCATGTCCCAGCGGCTCGTGCGGGTGAAGCGCAAGATCCGCCACGCCCGCATCCCCTACCGCGTCCCACCCGCGCACCTGCTGCCCGAACGCACCCACGCCGTGCTCGGAGTCCTCTACCTGACCTTCAACGAGGGCTACTCCGCCAGCGCCGGCCCCGACCTGCTCCGCCCGGACCTCGCCGCCGAAGCGATCCGGCTCGCCCGCGTCCTCGCGCAGCTGATGCCCGACGAACCCGAAGCACTCGGCCTGCTCGCCCTGATGCTGCTGCAGCACGCCCGCCGCGAAACCCGCGTCGACGCCGGTGGCGTCCTCGTCCCCCTCGAAGAACAGGACCGCACCCGCTGGGACACCGCCGCCATCGCCGAAGGCACCGCCGTCCTCGAGACCGCGCTGCGCCGCCGCAGGCCGGGGCCCTACCAGATCCAGGCCGCGATCGCCGCCTGCCACGCCACCGCCGCCCACCCGGCCGACACCGACTGGCCCCAGATCGCCGGCCTCTACGACCAGCTGCGCAAGCACGTCCCCAGCGCCGTCGTCGACCTCAACCGCGCCATCGCCGTCGGCATGGCCGAGGGGCCCGCGGCCGGACTCGAGCTCCTCGACGCCCTGCCGCTGGAGAGGTACCACCTGCTCGCCGCCACCCGCGCCGACTTCCTCCGCCGCCTCGGCCGCCACGCCGAAGCCGCCCACTGGTACGGGAAAGCCCGCGAGCTGGCCGGCACCGAAGCCGAACGCACCTACCTCACGCGAAGAATTTCCGAGTTGGTGTCGGTCCCGGGCGACGCCGTTCGTCGGGCAGGGGAAACCCGACCACCGGAGGAAGCCCCATGACCACCCTCGCCGTCCCCGGCGCCACGCTCACCTACGACGTCCACGGCACCGGCCCGGTGCTGCTGCTGGTCCCCGGCGGACCCGCCGACGCCCAGGTGTTCACCCACCTGCGGCCGCTGCTGGCCGAAGACCACACCGTCGTGACGTTCGACCCGCGCGGCCTGTCCCGCAGCCCCCTCGACGGCACCCCGGGCCCTGACCCGGTCGGGGACCACGCCGACGACGTGCACCGGCTGCTCGCCGAAGTCGGCCCCGCCGACGTCCTGGCCAGCAGCGGCGGCGCGATCACCCTGCTCGAACTCGTGCGCCGGCACGCGGGTGACGTCGGCACGGTCGTGCTGCACGAACCGCCGGTCACCCGGTACCTGCCCGCCGGTGCTCTCGACGGTCCCGACATCCCGGCCCTGTTCCGCGAGGAAGGCCTCGCCGCCGCCTTCGCCGCGTTCATGAAGGTCGTCGGCGTCGACCCCGCCCCGCCGCTCGACCCGCGCGCGGAAGGCAACTTCGCCTACTTCTTCGGCCACCTCATGCCCGCGACCGGCGCCTACGAGCCCGACCTCGACGCACTCCGGGCAACACCGGCGCGGCTGGTGGTCGCCGTCGGCGAAGAGTCCACCGCCCTGCCGGTCCACCAGGCCGCCCTCGGGCTGGCCGCGGCCCTCGGCGCCGGCACCGAGGTCTTCCCGGGCGGCCACGGCGGGTTCGACACCCACGCCGAAGCGTTCGCCGCGCGCCTGCGCGAAGTCCTGAAAGGATGCTGACATGCAGTACCTGCTGATGATCTGCGGCGACGAAACCGCAGAGGAACACGCCTACGACGGCTGCGGCGGCTGGAGCGAGGACATGGAACGCCGCGGCAAGATCCGCGGCGGCGGCGGCCTGCGCCCGCCGACCGAAGCCACCACCATCCGCGTCCGCGACGGCGAAGTGCTGCTCACCGACGGGCCGTTCACCGAAGCCAAGGAACAGATCGGCGGGTTCGTCATCCTCGACTGCGCCGACCTCGACGAAGCCCTCGAACTCGCCGCCCGCCACCCCGCCGCCTCCTACGGCAGCATCGAAGTCCGTCCGATGCTCGGACCGGAGGACTTCGCCTGATGCCGACCGTCGTGCAGCGGCCCGCCCAGCGGTACGTCGCCGAACGCGCCACCCTCGCCATCCCGGACTTCCCGCGGATCGCCGACCGGCTGCCACCCCTCATCGGCACCCTCGCCGCCCACGGCCTCGCCCCGGCCGGAGCCCCGTTCTTCCGCTACCGCGTGCTGCACCGGGGCCTGCGGTTCACCGTCGAAGCCGGCGTCCCCATCGACGGCGACCACACCCCGGACGAGCCCGCCTTCCTCGGCGAACTCCCGGCCGGCCGGTACGTCCTCGACACCTACGTCGGCGCTCCCGGCGGCCTCGCCGCCGCGACCGAGGCCGTGCTGGCCTGGGGCGCCGCCGCAGGCCTCACCTGGGACCGCACCGGCGGACCGGACGGCGAGGAATGGGGCTGCCGGCTGGAAGTCCTGCGCAGCGACCCCCGCCAGGTCCCCGACCCCGCGCAGAGGGTCACCGACCTGCTCTTCCGCCTCGAGGACTAACCGCGCCGGGTGAGCACGGCCGCGACCAGGCAGCCGAACCCGGCCGTGCTCACCAGCGCGCGCAGCACGTTCCAGCGCACCCACGCCGTCTCGAACGCCGCCCGCACCGCCGCGTAGTCGTCGCCGCCGGCCTCGAGGGCGTTGTTCAGCGGGATGTGCACAGCCCCGGTCAGCAGCACCATCCCCGCCAGGAACACGAACCCCGCGACCACCCACGGCAGCGACGGCGACCCCAGGTGCAGGAACACCGCCACCCCGGCCAACAGCGGCGCCCCCAGGAACGTCAGCATGAACACCGGGTTGACGATCGCGATGTTGATCCCGCGCATGCCTTCGACGAACGTCTTGTCGTCCCCGCGCGCCAGACCCGGCAGGACCGAGCAGGCGTAGGCGTAGAACAACCCCGCGATCAGTCCCGCCGCGACCAGCGCGGCCACCAGCACCACCGTCGCCATCGGATTCCCCTTCCCCGTCACCGCGTCCAGACCCCGGTCGCCGCGGCGTCCCGCACGAAATCGGCGAAATCCGTCGCCGGACGGCCCAGCACGTCCGCCACGTCGGGTGTCACCGATGCGTTGCGGCCGTCGAGAACGCGGGCGAACAGCTCGGTCAGCGCGCCGACCTCCTCTTCGGGCACGCCCTGGCTCGCCGCCGCGGCCGCGAACTCCCCGGCCGAAACCGGAACATAGCGGACATCCCGGCCGGACGCGGCGGCGATCTCGGCGGCGGCGTCGGCGAAGCTCAGCAGCCGCGGCCCGGTCAGCTCGTACCGCCGGCCGGCGTGGCCGGGCTCGGTCAGCACCCGCACCGCGACATCGGCGATGTCCCGGACGTCGACGAACGGCTCGGTCACCGAACCCGCCGGCAGCACGATCTCCCCGGCGCGCACGGCGCCGAGGAGGAAGTGCTCGCTGAAGTTCTGCGCGAACCAGCTGCACCGCAGGATCGTCCAGCCGGTCCCGGCCGCCCGGACGATGTCCTCGCAGGCCTCGGCTTCCGCCTCGCCGCGGCCGGACAGCAGCACCAGGTGCCGCACCCCGGCCGCCACCGCGAGTTCCGTGAACGCCCGGATGTCGCCGGCCGCCTCCGGCACCACCAGATCGGGGTAGTAGGCCAGGTAGACCGCGTCGACGCCGTCGAACACCTCCGGCCAGGTTTCCCGCTTGCTCCAGTCGAACGGCGGCACCCCGCGCCGCGAGGCGATCCGCACGTTCTCGCCGCGCTCGCGCAGCCGGTCCGCCACCCGGCGCCCGGTCTTGCCGGTGCCGCCCACCACCAGGAAGTTCGTTGTCATGCCGATCAGTCAACCGGCGTCCAGTAAGACTCTCCATGGTTCAAAGCCTTGATCGCATGTTCCAGCGTCTACGATCAACGGCATGGACCCGCTCGCCGCCCTCCTCGACGGCCCTCGCGCCCACGGCGCGTTCCTGCTGCGCTCGGTGCTGACCCCGCCGTGGGCGCTGCGCATCGAAGACCGGGCGCCACTGACCGTGGTGACGGTGGTCCGCGGCGAAGCGTGGATCGTGCCCGACGGCGGCGAAGGCATCTTGCTGGGCGAAGGCGACGTCGCGATCACCCGCGGCCCGGACCCGTACCTGGTCGCCGACCACCCCGCAACCCCGCCGCAGGCGCTGATCCTGCCCGGCCAGGAGTGCCGCACCCCCGACGGCGGGCACCTGAGCGCCTACGCCGACCTCGGCGTCCGCACCTGGGGCACCGGCGGCCCGGTCGTGCTGCTCACCGGCACCTACGGCATGGAAGGCGAAATCAGCCGGAAACTCCTCGCCGCGCTGCCCGCACTGATCGTGCTGCGCGCGGCCGACTGGCCCACCCCGCTCGCCGGGCTGCTCGCCACCGAGATCGGCAAGGACGTCCCCGGCCAGGAAGCCGTCCTCGGCCGGCTGCTGGACCTGCTGCTCATCGCCGCGCTGCGCGCCTGGTTCGACCGGCCGGACACCAGCGCACCGGCGTGGTACCGGGCGCACGAGGACCCGGTCGTCGGCCAGGCCCTGCGGCTGCTGCAGCACCAGCCGGCCGAGCCGTGGACGGTCGCCAAGCTCGCGGCCGACGTCGGGGTGTCCCGGGCCGCGTTCGCCCGCCGGTTCGCGGCCGCGGTGGGCGAGACCCCGATGGCGTACCTGACCGGCTGGCGGCTCGCGCTGGCCGCGGACCTGCTGCGCCAGCACCCGGAGACGACGATCGCCTCGATCGCCCGCCAGGTCGGCTACGGCAGCGCGTTCGCCCTCAGCGCCGCGTTCAAACGCGAGTTCGGCGCCAGCCCGCAGCACTACCGGACCCGGTAGGCGTTACTTCAGTTCGGCACCGAGCCGGTCGAGCCAGTCGCCCGTGCCCTGCTCGCGCCACTCCGGCTTCTCTGCGCCGTCGAGGAACGTGTCCTGCTCGGTGAGCACCAGCCGGGTGCCGTCCCCTTCGGCGAACAGCTCCACGGTCGTGGTCGACACGGTCGCCAGCGAGCCGTCGCCGGTGAGCGTGCCGGAGAAGACGATCCGCTGCTCGGGCACGATGTCGTGGTAGGTCGCGACGAACTTCAGCGGCCCGCCGCCGGGGGTGCGGCCTTCGACGGTTTCCCGGCCGCCGACGCGGAAGTCCAGCTCGTGGGGCGCCTCGGAAGCGAACCAGCGCTGCTTGGCGGCCGGGTCCGCCCAGGCCGCGAACACCCGCTCCGGCGGCTCCCAGTAGGTGCGCTCCAGGCTGAACGTGCTGTGCAGGACGGTCATGACGTGCTCCCTTCCGACGTTCCGGGCGGGTCGGCGAGGAAGTCGCCGAGCCGGTCGAGCCTGCTCTCCCACGTGGTGCGCTGACGTCCCAGCCACTGCTCGCCCGCGCGCAGCACCGCCGGTTCGATCCGGCAGGTGCGCACGCGGCCGACCTTCTCCGACCGCACGATCCCGGCGGTTTCCAGCACCTGCAGGTGCTGCACGACCGCGGCCAGCGACATGGTCAGCGGCTCGGCCAGCTCACTGACCGACGCCGGCCCGCGCACCAGCCGCTGCACCAGCGCCCGCCGCGTCCGGTCACCCAGGGCGCGGAACAGCAGGTCCAGCGACTCCTCATGGTTAAGCACTTACTTAAGTTAACTCCGCTCCGGCAATCGGTCAAGCAGCTGCTTAAGTGCTTGCGGGAGCTCCGGCGCCTCACGCAGAACGCCGAGCACCCGCGACAGCTCGCGCTCGGCGGCCTCGGCCCGGCCGGACGCGGTCCGCAGTTCGGCACCGAGGTTCGTCGCGGTTTCGTGCATCGACCGGACGGTCTGTTCGTGCCCCGCCTGCAGCTCGGCGAGCCGCTGGTCGAACCCGGACCGCAGGCGCTCGGCCTCGGCGCGGGCCCGGTCGAGCGCGGCTTCGTGCGAGGCGTCCTGTGCCGCAGTCGCCCTGGCATGGTCTTCACGGGCGGCATCGAGCCGTTCCTGGACGGCCGCGGCCCGGGCTTCGGCCGCCTCCGCGCGCGCCGCGGCGGCCTGGCCGCGGCCGCGTTCCTCCTCCAGGGCGGTCCGGGCGGCCGCCAGTTCGGCGGTCAGTGTCGCGATCACCGCGGCGCGCTCGCCGGCGAGCGCGGCGGCGGCATCGGCCCGGTCGGCGACGCGGCCGAGCTCGTCGCGGACCGCGGCCAGCTGCCCTTCGGCCCGCTGCTGCTCCTGGACGGCAGCCCGCTTCGCGGCACGCTCCTCGTCCCGCTCCCCGAGTGCGGCCACCTTTTCCCGCTCCGCCGCGGCGGCTTCGGACACGGCAGTTTCGGCGATGTCCCGGGCCTGCGCGGCTTCGGCTTCCGCACGGCCACGCCGCCGACGGTGTTCGTCGGCCTCGGCCAGGGCCGCATCCCGTTCGGCCAGCGCGGTCGCGGTCGTCGCCTCGAGCTGGTGCCGCAGCGTCGCGAGGGTTTCCACGAGCCCGCGGGCCGGTTCGAGCACCCGGTCGACCTGACCGGCCAGTGCGGTGACGGCGGTGTCGTCCAGCTCGGTGTCGCTCTCCCGCAGCGACTCGGCGTCCGAGAGCACGGCCTCGGCGTCACGGCAGCTGAGGCTCCGGCGGCCCCAGGTCTTGCCGTCCTGGCAGAACCGCGCGCGGCTCCCGCGCCCCACAGCCGGCGGCAGCGGCGCTCCGCATCTCCGGTACTCGCAGATTCGCACCTGACCAGCGTCCTCCGTCATGGCAGAGACCCTATCAAAGCTTCTAAATAGAACTAGAACCATCTGTTCAAAATCTAAAGAAGATCTGGACAGGATCTGAGTTTGGATAAGGTCACATATCCAAACCTAGAACTAGGTAGTTCACCGGGGAGCCGACGAGGGCCGGATTCGGGGATCCGAAAACTAGGACCCCCCTCGAAACGTCAACCCAGGATTGACGCGCGCTTGCGTTCCAGCAGAGCCCGCTCCGCGGCGTTGCGCGTGAGCTCGATGGCCGCCGCGTAGGCCACGGCCGCCTCCCCCGGCCGGCCCACCCTGGCCAGAAGGTCCGCGCGGATCGCGTGGAACAGCGGGAACCGCGGCAGATCGAGGTCCTCGACCAGCGCCAGCGCCACGGCAGGACCGTCGACCTCGGCGACCGCCACCGCCCGGTTCAACGCCACCACCGGCGTCGGCGTCCACCCCAGCAGCTGGTCGTACAACGCCTTGACCTGCGACCAGTCGGTCGGTGCGTCGCTGTGGACGGCCTGGATCGCCGCCTGGATCTGGTACGGGCCCGGCTGGTTGCGGCGCAGGCAGCGACGGACGATCTCCTGGCCCTCGGCGATCAGGCCGGCGTCCCAGCGCGACCGGTCCTGATCGGCCAGCAGCACGACCTCCCCGGAAGAGGTCGTGCGCGTCTCGCGGCGGGCGTCGATCAGCAGCATCAGCGCGAGCAGGCCCTGCACCTCGGGCTCGTCCGGCATCAGCCCCGCCAGAACCCGGGCGAGCCGGATCGCCTCGCGGCACAGCTCGGCGCGGATCAGCTCCTCCCCCGCGCTGGCGGTGTAGCCCTCGTTGAAGATCAGGTACAGCACGGCCAGCACCGCGGTCAGCCGCGCGGGCAGGTCGGCGTCCCGCGGGACGCGGTACGGGATGCCCGCGTCGCGGATCTTGTTCTTCGCCCGGACGATCCGCTGGGCCATCGTGGACTCGGTGACCAGGAACGCGGCCGCGATCTGGTCGGTGCTCAGGCCGCCGAGCAACCGCAACGTCAACGCGACCTGCGCCGGCCGGGCCAGCGCCGGGTGGCAGCAGGTGAAGATCAGCCGGAGCCGCTCGTCGGGCACGGCGCCCTCCTCCACGGGTTCGGTCTCGGCGTGCACCAGGGCGGCCTGGGCGTGCTTGTCCGCACGGGCCGCCTCGCGGCGCAGCCGGTCGATGGCGCGGTTGCGGGCGGTGGTGATGATCCAGCCCGCCGGGCTCGGCGGCAGCCCGGTCGAGGGCCACCGCCGGACCGCCTCGGCGAACGCGTCCTGCACGGCTTCCTCCGCGATGTCGATGTCCCCGAAGACCCGCACGAGGACCGACACGGCCCGGCCGTACTCCGCGGCGAAGACCTCCTCGACGCTCATCCCTGGAACGGCCGCACCTCGACGGGCAGCGGAGCGACGGCGTCGGCGAGCCGGCCACCCCAGGCGAGCGCGGCGTCGAGGTCGGGCGCGGTGATGATGGTGAACCCGCCCAGGTGTTCCTTGCCTTCGGTGTAGGGGCCGTCGGTGATGAGGGTGTCGCCGTCGGCGGCCCGCAGCACGGTGGCGGTCGACGGTGGGTGCAGCCCGCCGGCGAACACCCAGGCCCCGGCCGCCTTGAGGTCGGCGTTGAGCGCGTCGAGCTTGCGCACGACGCCGTCCAGGACCTCCGGCGGCGGGGTCGGGCCGTCGGGCTGGTAGATGCTGAGCAGGTACTGCTTCATTTCGTCCTCCTCGGTGTCCCACCGCTGATACGAACGGCACCCGCGTGGATCGACACGTGAACCTACCGAGATCCCGTAACCTCGGCGCGTGCCCGACCTGGAACCGGTGACCGACGCCGCGGTGAGCGCCCACGAGCGGCTGGCGCTGCTGGACGAGGCCGCCGCCCGGCACGTCGACGGGCAACGGCCACCCAACACGCTCAAGGCCTACGCCCAGGACTGGCAGGTCTGGCAGGACTACACCGCCGAAGCCGGGATCCCGCCGCTGTCGGCGACGATCGGCGCCCTGACCGGGTTCGTCGTGTGGCTGGAACGCGGCCGCACACTGCGGCCGGACGAACGGGCCGTGCCCGAAGTGCCCGAGCGGGCCGCTCCGGCGGCGCCCTCGACGATCGAGCGGCGGCTCACCGGCGCGCTCGCCGGGCTGCGCCACCACAAGGTGATCGTCGATCCCGAAGCCAGCCGCGCCGCGTGGCGGGCGCTGAAGGGATACCGGCAGCGGCTGGCCCGGGAGGGCATCCAGCGCGGTCGCGGCAAGGCCACCATGGTCACCCTCGCCGACCTGCGGGCCATGTCGCGTGCGTGCCCCGACACCCTGGCCGGTGCCCGCGACCGGGCGATGCTGCTGATCGGCTTCCCGATCGCCGCCCGCTGCTCCGACCTGGCGAACCTGCTGGTCACCGACGTGCAGCCGGTCGACGACCGGGGCCTCGCGGTGACCGTCCGGCACGGCAAGAGCACCGGCGACATGGTGGTCCCGCGGCGCGAGAACCCCGACACCGACCCGGTGCGGGCGTGGCACGCCTGGCGCTCCGGCGCGGGGATCACCGAGGGGCCGGCGTTCCGCCGCGTCGACCGGCACGGCAACGTCGGCGAGCCCGCGTTGAGCACCACCGGCGTCAACCAGATCCTCACCCGGGCCGGCGTCCGGGCGGGCCTGCCCTACCCGGTCACGGGCCACTCCCTGCGATCCGGCTTCGCCACCGAGGCCCGCCGCGCCGGGGCCGACGACCTCGCGATCGCCGACCAGGGCCGCTGGGTCCGCGGCAGCCGGGCGCTGTACGAGTACATCCGCCGCGTCGACCAGTGGAACGACAACGCCGCGGGCGCACTCGACCTCTGAGAGACGGCGCTCGCCGGATGACGCTGATGAACCCGCGGCGATCGGCGGCGAAGGCGCCTGGCGGGCGCACTTGCCCTCTGAGCCGCAGCGGCGGCCGATGGCGCTGGTCGGCCCGCGCGAAGGGCGAGTCACGGTGCCGCCCGGGTGGCGCTGCTGAGCCCGCGGCGATCGGCGGCCAAGGCGCATGGCAGGCGCGCTCGACTTCTGAGTCACGGCGCTCGCCGGATGGCGCTGGTGAGCCGCGCGCCGGGAGCTCCCGCGCGCTCGCCGGCGCGGGAGCGGCGAGTCACGGTGCCGAGCGGGTGGCGCCGACGACTTCGCCGTCCAAGCGGGCGAGCCAGCTGCCGCAGACGCAGCGCACGTAGTCGAGCCGGTGGGTGACGGGCCGGGCCGCGGTCTCGGGGAGTTCGGCGAGCGGCCAGCCGCAGCGGGGGCAACGGTTCCGGTTCATGCCCCGATCGTGCTGTAATGGCTCAGTGCACTTCAACCCTTACGGCGGCCCGGCGGCTCTGGTGGCCGCCGACCTGGTCAACGCCGGGTCCGCGAGCGAGCTCCTCGACGGGATGGTCCGCAACGGCATGGCCGCCATCGAGGCACTGACCGTCGGCGAAGCGGCCTTGATCGGCGCGTGGGCCGACCGGCTGCGGCCGGTGTTCGCCGCCGAGGCCGCCGCCCGCCCGGCCCTGGTCAACGAGCTGCTTGCCGAAGCGGCGTGCCGCCCGTACATCACCACCCACGACGGCAAGCCACCCCACCTGCACTACTCGGCCGAGGACGCCGGTCCGGTCGGCCGGGTCCGCGCCTATACCGCGGGCGGACTGGCCCACCTCGTGTGCGAGGCTCCGGACCGCCTGGGCATCTGCAGCCGCGAAGGCTGCGAAACGGCGTACGTCGACACCTCGCGCAACGGCCGCCGCCGGTTCTGCTCGACGCGGTGTGCCACGCGGGTGCACGTCGCCGAGCACCGGGCGAGGCAGGTCAGCGCCTAGCGCAGCTGCCGCACCGCCGCCGCGCGGGCTTCGTCGGAGAACCCCAGGAGCAGGGTCCGGTCCGGAAGGGCGACCGCGCTCAGGAGCTTTCCCCAGAGATCGAACCGGAACGGCAGTTCGGAACCGTCCCGGAGGTTCCACACCGACGTGTTGCCCGGCTCCCAGTCGCAGGCGACCACGACCGGGGTGCCGTCCGGCAGGGCCGTGCACACCACGGCCTCCTTCGCTTCGACCAGGCCGGTGATGGTGTGGAGCAACGTCTGGCGTCCCAGGTCCCAGACGCGGATCGTCTTGTCCTCGCCCGCGGACACGACGATCGGGGTCCCGTCGGCGAGGACCATCGAGTCGATCGCGTTGACCGGCTGGGTGTGGCCGGTGAGCCGGAACCGGGGCTTCCCGTTCGCCAGGTTCAGCACCCGGAGGTGGTTCCCCCAGTCGGCGACCACCGCGACCGGCGTGCCGTCGGGCAGCACCAGGGCCGTGATCGATTCGAGGTCGCCCTTGTGCCGGCCCAGTGCCCGCTCCTTCGGCGTCCACTCGGCCGGATCCACGTCGACCCACGTCGGCCCCCGGTCGGGGAACGGTTCGACCGCCGGCAGGAACGGCTCTCCGGTGTGGGGAGCGCTTTCCGCCTCCATCGCCGCGGTCACCGTGCGCTTGGCCCACACGAGGATCCCGACGAACACGATCGCCGACAGTGCCCCGAGCACGAGGGCGGGGACGGTCAACCCCGCCACCCCCAGGACGACCACGATGCCGACCATGACGAACCAGCCGGCGGCCGCCACCTTGGCCGTGGTCATGCCGGTCCCGAACGACGGCTGCTGCCGCGGGGGCGGGGCGATCGGCGGTGCGGGTGGCAAGGCGGCCGGCGGAGCCGGTGGCGGCTCCGGGTGCGGCAGGTCCGCCACCAGTCTCGTCAGCTCGTCGCGCAACCGGGCCGCGTAGACCGCGCGCACCCGTTCGTCGAACTCCGGCAGGTCCAGCACGCCCGCCTCGACGGCGTCGTGCAGTTGCGCGACAACGGCTTCCCGGTCGGCGTGGGACGCCCGCGGCGACCGGGCCGGGCCCGTACCGGTGGGCAGGTCGGCCACCAGGGCGGCCAGCTGGGCGTCGGTGGTCGCCCGCCGGACCGCGGCCACGCGGTCGTGCTGTTCGGCCGGCTCCAGCAGCCCGCCGGCGACGGCGGCCTCGATGCGCGCGATGGCCTGGTCGCGTTCGGTGTGGCTCGCCTTGGCGTCCAGGTCGCCCACGACGGCGTCGACGTCGGCGTAGGTGACGGCCCGGTTCAGCAGTTCCTCGGCGTCGGCGTAGGCGCGTGCTTCCAGGCGCCCGTCGGTCAGGGCGCCGGCCAGCCGCACCAGCGCCCGTTCCCGGTCGGCGGCCGAAACCCGCAGTTTCGTGCCGGTGCGGCCGGAACTGCCGGGCAGGTCGGCGACGGCCGGGGTCAGGTCCTTCCGGACCTTGGCCGCCTGGACGAGAACCACCCGGCGTTCGTACTCGGCCAGATCGAGCCGGCCTTCGCGCAACGCCGTGTCCAGCGTGCGGGTGGCCGCCGCGCGGGCTTGATCACCGATTCGGACTTCCCCAGTCATCGCGGGAGGATAGCGACCCGGCCCGGACGATCATCGGTGCGGCCTTTCGGCGCAAGGCTTTCTCGCCCGCCAGGCGAACACCGTCGGGGTGGGTGCGCCGCCTTCGGCGAACCGCTCGAACACCAGGCCCGCATCGAGGACCGCGCCCAGCAGCGCGGGCAGCGGCCGGTGGGTGGCACCGACCTTGTCCCGCAGGCCCTGGTCGGTCCACGACTCCATCGTCCAGCCGTGCTCCCGGTAGCCGGGCCGGATGACCACGGCCCGGCCGTCGGTGCGGTCGGCGAATCCGCCGCAGAAACACGGGTGCACGCCGATGTGCACGAACACCCCGCCCGGCGCCAGCACGCGGGCGGCTTCCCGCAGCACCGCCGGGTAGGCGGGCATGTCGGTGTGGACCATGATCGCGACGACGGCGGGCAGCGCCCCGGTGGTGATCGGCAGCGCCCCGGCGTCACCGCGCACGACCGGCAGCCGCGCCGCCGCGTGGCGCAGCATGCCGGCGGAGACGTCGACGCCGAGCGGGGTCCGGCCGAGCTGCCGGATCCGCTCGGCGTGGGCGCCGGTGCCGCAGCCGAGTTCGAGACAGGCTCCCGTGCCCGGTCCGAGCAGGTCCCGCAGCATCGGCCCGAACTCCAGCGGGTCCGCCCGCCAGCTGGGGACGAGCGTGGTTTCGTACCAGTCGGCGATGGCGTCGTAGGAGGTCACCTTTCCCGTGTACCGGCCCGGGGCGCGGCGGTCCACGGATTTTGCGGAGGGAGAACCCGGTCACCCGTGCCGCACCGGCCGGTAGGTCAGCACCTGCGTGTGGCCGTCGAAGGTCCGGGCCTCGAGCAGCTCGAGGTCGAAGTCGTCCACGCCGTCGAAGATCCGGTCCACTCCGGTCTTGCCGGAGAGCACCGGGAAGACCGTCACCTCGATGAGGTCGACCAGGCCGGCGTTCAGCAGCGCGCGGTTGAGCGTCAGGCTCCCGTGGGAGCGCAGCGGCACGTCCGATCCGGCCTTGAGGCGCCGGACCACCTCGACGGGATCACCGGGCTCGATGGTCGTGCCCGGCCAGTCGAGCGGCTCGGTCAGCCGGTGGGAGAGCACCGTCACCGGGGACTCGAACATGCGCGTGATCCACCCGTCGAGCCGGCCGCGGTCGACGCCCGCGCGCAGGAACGGCGCGTTCGAGGAATAGGTCCTGGCCCCGAGCACCATGCGCAGCGGGTCGCGGTAGGCGGCGGCGCGGTGGGCGAGGAACTCCGGGCCCTGCTTGCCCCAGTAGCCGCCCCAGTCGCCGTCGTGGTTGGCGAAGCCGTCGAGCGTGGAGAAGATGTCGAAGGTGTAGGTGGCGGTCATGGTGGCTCCTCGCGGGAATCGTCGGTCGCGCCGGGTGGCGCCTCACCCCGGCCACGAACACCACCGCCGCGATCCGACAGGCCTCCGGAATTTTTCTTCGCGGCCTGCCTACACTGGACACATGAGCAAGCGCTTAGTGACTCTGGGGGACTCGTTCACCGAAGGCGTCGGCGACGACGATGCCGCCGCCCCCAACGGCGTGCGCGGCTGGGCCGACCGCGTCGCCGAGCAGCTCGCCGCGCGGGAACCGGACTTCCGGTACGCCAACCTCGCCATCCGGGGCAAGCTGCTGCCCCAGGTGCTCGCCGACCAGCTCGAGCGGGCGCTGGCCATGGAGCCCGACCTCGTCACCCTCTACGCCGGCGGCAACGACCTGATGCGCCCGAAGGTCGACATCGACGCGATGCTCGTCAAGTACGAAGCGGCCGTCGCCCGGATCCGGGCCACCGGCGCCCGCCTGGTGCTGTTCACCGGGGTCGATGGCGTCGAGGACCCGCTGTTCCGCACGATCCGCGGCCGGGTGGCCATCTACAACGAGCTGGTGCGCGGCATCGCCGCCCGTCACGACGCGCTGCTGGTGGACCTGTGGTCGATGCGGCAGCTGTGCGACCGCCGGTTCTGGGCGCCGGACCGCCTGCACCTCAACGCGCTCGGCCACACCGAGGTCGCCATCGAGGTGCTGCGGGTCCTCGGCGTGGAGCACCCGCTGGTCAAGCCGGAACCGGCACCGCGCGCGGTGCTGAGCCCGGCCGCACGCCGGAGCGAGAACCTGCAGTGGGCGCGGGAACACGCGCTGCCGTGGGTGCGGCGGCGGGTGAAAGGCGAGTCGTCCGGGGACGCCATGGCCGCGAAGCGCCCGGCGCTGGCACCGGTGGATTCAGCGCCGGTCACCCGCTGAGGGGCGCAGGCCGTCGAAGAGGATGGCCACGGCCCGGTCGCGCAAGGCCGCGTCCGGGCCGGCGTACTCCGCCGCCCGCGCGACACCGATGATCACCGGGATCAGCTCGCCGACGACCAGGTCGGCCCGGACCGCGCCCGCTTGCTGCGCGCGGGACAGCAGCACGCCGAGGGCCGACAGCAGCCGCGCCCCGATGTCGGACTTCGCGACCGGCACCGTCACCCCGGCCGCGGTGAGCGCCTCGAAGTAGGCGTTCTTCGCGCTCGACATCTCGATCCAGCTGGTGAGGAAGGTGAAGAACGCGGTACCCGGGTCGGCGGACTCCGCGGCCACGGCCGTTTCGGCCTCGTCGACGAACCGGCTCAGCCGCGCGTGAAGGACCGCTTCGAGCAGTGCTTCCTTGGTCGGGAAGTGGCGGAACACCGTGCCGATGCCGACGCCGGCGACCCGGGCCACCTCCTCGGTGGGCGCCCCGGTGCCCTTGGCCGCGAACACGCTCTCGGCCGCCTCCAGCACGCGCGTCCGGTTGCGGCGGGCGTCGGCGCGCAGCGGTTTCGGCTCGGCGGGCTCAGCGGAGGTCACCACCTGATCGTAACGGGCCGGGCTCGGGCAACGTGTCCAGCAACCGGGCCAGTGCCCGCGGCACGTGGGAGCGCCAGCCGCCGCCCATGATCCGGCGGGAGACGCGCTGGAAGTCGTCGTCCGGGTCGAATCCCTCGTGGCTGAGCAGCAGCCGGGTGCCGGTGCCTTCCGGCTCCAGGCGCCAGGTCACCGTCCACTGCGGACCCCAGCGGATGCTGAGTTTGCGCTCGACCTCGACTTCGAGGACCTCGCACGCCACCGGGCCGCCGGCGAACCCGGCCGCGGGCACCGGCTCGGCCAGCAGGTGGAACCGGTGCCCCACCACGGGTTTGATGTCGTTGGGCATGCTGATCCAGCGTTCCAGCAGGTCCGGCTCGGTCAGCGCGCGCCACACCTTGCGGGCCGGGTGGGCGAGGAACTGGTCGACGTGGATCGCCGTCGGGTCGTCGTCGGTCACAGGTCTTCCTCTTCGTCCAGCAGGTCGCGCAGGTTGGCGAGTTTGGCCCGCCAGAAGCGTTCGTACGGGGTGAGCCAGTCCGCGACCTGCTCCAGCGGGGCCGCGTCGAGGCGGTAGACCCGGTTGCGGCCCTGACGCTGTTCGGTGACCAGCCCCGCCTCACGAAGCACCCGCAGGTGTTCCGAGAGGCTGGGCCGGGCCATCTCGAACCGCTCGGCGATCGAGCCGGCGGCCATCGGGCCGTCGAGCAGCAGCCGCAGGACTTCGCGCCGCGCCGGGCTGGCGAGGGCGGCGAAGACGTCGTCGTTGACCGGCATCAGCGCGGCACGGCGCCGAAGTCCGACGGCTCGAGCAGGCCGATCGTGTGGCCGTCGACGTCCTTGAACGAGGTCGCCCGGCCCCACGGCTGCCGCTGTGGCTCGGCGACGTCGACGCCGGCCGCCCGCAGCGCGGCGACCTCGGCGTCGACGTCGGTGGTCTGCAGCTGGAAGTGCCGCGGACCCGGTTCGATCCCGGTGACCGGCTGGTCGGTCAGCACCACGCCGGTCTTCGCCCCCTTCGGCGCGACCAGCACGAACCGGCCGCCTCCGGGCGTGCGGCGGTCGACGAGGGCTTCGAAGCCGAGCTTGCCGACGTAGAAGTCCCGCGCGCGGGCGTGGTCGGCGACCGGCAGGGTCAGGAACTGCACACGGGTGATCGTCATGCCGCCGACAATACGTAGGAGATTTCCTACGCGTCAAGAGGGGGCCCGAACCACCGTTCGAGGGCCGCGCGCAGGGCCTTGCGTTCCGTGTCGTCCGGTGCGGTGGCGCTGGAGGCCCAGGCGACGTACCCGTCGGGCCGGACGAGCAGCGCGGTCGCGTCAGCGTCGGCCTGGCCCGAGACGAGGTCGACCCGGTCGGTCCAGCCGCGCAGCTCTTCGCCGAGCGAGCCGGTGAAGTCCAGCAGCAGCGGCCGGGCCGTCGTGGTCAGTTCGGCGAGCCGGGTCCCGTCGGCCAGCACGAGATCCGGGGCCCAGCGGCCGTCGAGCGGGTGGTCGGTGCCCGGCTCGTACCGGACGTCCGCGCCGGACATCAGGTCGGCGAGGTGCTGCACGGTCGCGGGCAACCGGAGGAGTTCCCCGAACAGCTCGCGCAGCGCGGTGACGTCGCGGCCCGGGCTCAGCAGCGCGGACTGGGCCTGGGTGTGCATGACGACCCGCTCGGCCACCGGGCGGCGTTCGCTCTCGTAGGTGTCGAGCAGGCCCGCCGGCGCCCGGCCGCCCACCGTGGCGGCGAGCTTCCAGCCCAGGCCGACAGCGTCCTGCAGGCCGAGGTTCAGCCCGGGACCACCGATCGCGGAGTGGACGTGGGCGGCGTCGCCGACCAGCAGGACCCGCCCTTCGCGGAACTTCTCCGCCAGCCGCGTGTTGCGCCCGCGCAGCCGCCGCAGCAGGTGCGGGCCGTCGCCCTCGGGTTCGCCGAGCGGCAGTTCGAAGCCGAGCACGCGCCGGATGCTCGCGCGCAGGTCGCCGAGGGTCATCGGCGGCTCGTCCGCGGGTTCTTCGTCGTCGGTCCACTCCATGGTGCTGATCAGCGGACCGGCGGGGAACGGCGCGTAGACGAACAGGCCGGTTTCGGTGCGGTAGTGGAAAAAGGGCGGGATGACGCCGTGGCCCGGGACGCGCAGGCCGCCCGATTCCGGGTCGGCGAACTCCGCGGGCACGGTGGCGTTGGCGGTGAAGGACAGGGTGCGGTCTTCGGTGACGCCGGGGAAGCCGATGCCGGCGAGCTTGCGGGTGACGCTGCGGCCACCGTCGGCGCCGACGAGGTACCGGGTGCCGATCCGGTACGGGCCGTCGGGTCCGGTGACCTCGAGGGTGACCGCGTCGGCGTCCTGGGTGAGGCCGGTGAGCTCGTGGCCACGCCGGATCTCGACGTCCAGTTCGGCGGCGCGCTCGTCGAGCATCGCTTCGACGCGCCGTTGCGGCACGCCGAGGAGGTGCAGCGAGTTGTGCTCGGCGAGGCTGAGGTCCAGGCGCATCGCGCCGAAGACGAACGCCGGTGCGGGCGGCCCGATCGGGCCGGCGAGCCGCTCGTGCAGGCCGCGGCGGTCGAGGAGGCGGACGACCTGGCCGACGAGCCCGTTGGCGCGGTTCTCGGTGGTGGGTTCGGGCAGCCGTTCCAGGACCAGCGGCCGGATACCGGCGAGGGCCAGTTCGCAGGCGAGCATGAGGCCGTTCGGGCCGGCTCCGGCGATGACGACGTCTTCCATGGCGGAACTCCTCGGGTTCGGGGTTTTCGGGCACGGCGAAGCAGCCCGGCGTGCGGGCGCGCTTCGGCGGGACGGACTAGCGGGGTTCGGGCAGCCCGGCGGCGAGCCGGCCGAACACGTCCCGCAGCACGTCTTCGAGGGACGGCCGCGGGTCGGCGACGAGCCACTGCTGGGTGACGACGTTGATCGCGGCACCGACGACACCCGCGACGAGCCGCGGGTAGACGTCCCGGGCGGCGTCGGTGCCGGTGCGTTCGGCGACGGCGAGCGCGAACTCGGCTTCGGCCGCGGCGCCGGCCTTCTGGAACTCGCCCTGCAGGGTGGGTTCGGCGACCATCAGCCGCAGTCCTTCGACCCAGTCCTGGGTGGCGGCCTGCCCGTCGGGCACCGGTTCACCCAGGGCGAACCCCTCCAGCGCGGCGTGGGTGATGGCGTCCCAGATCGGTTCCCCGGCCGGACGGGCACGCAGCGCCGCGGCGATGGCGCGCGCCCGGTCGTGGTGCCGGGCGACGATGGCTTCGCCCTTGCTGCCGAAGTAGTTGCTGAAGGTCCGGGTGGACACCCCGGCTTCGGCGGCGATGTCTTCGATCCGGACGTTGTCGAAGCCGCGTTCGACGGTCAGCCGGATTGCCGCCCAGCTCAGCGCGATGCGCGTCTGCTGCTTCTTGCGCTCACGCAGGCCGGTGTGGTCGGTGTCCATGGCTTCACCGTACCGAACTTTGCAGAATCTGCAAAGTTGCCTAGTCAGCAAGTTCACTGTCGGGCATTGGGCCACCGACCGGACGAGAAGCGAGTCATCGATCGCCGAAAGCGTCCACAAGCGTCACACTGTCGTGTGACATCGGTCACCGGAGGTGTTGCGAAATGGTTCTGGGAGACAACGGCGTCACGCACAAGGTGACAACGGACAGCAAGGTGCAGGTACGGCGGGCCGCGCTGGCCAGCTCGATCGGCACCACCATCGAGTGGTACGACTTCTTCCTCTACAACACCGCGGCGGCCTTGGTCTTCCCGCACCTGTTCTTCCCCGCGTCGAGCGCCTACGCCGGGGCCATGCAGTCGTTCGCGACCTACGCGGTCGGGTTCGCCGCGCGGCCGGTGGGGGCCGCGATCTTCGGGCACTGGGGCGACCGGATCGGCCGGAAGGCGACGCTGATCGTCACGCTGCTGCTGATGGGCATCTCCTCCGGCGTGGTCGGGATGCTGCCCGGGACGTCGGCGATCGGCATCGCCGCGCCGCTGCTCCTGGTGCTGCTGCGGCTGGTGCAGGGCATCGCCATCGGCGGCGAGTGGAGCGGCTCGGTGCTGCTCGCCATGGAGTGGGGCGACCAGCGCAAACGCGGGCTGCTCGGCAGTTTCGCGCAGATCGGCGTCCCGGTCGGGCTGGTGCTGGGCACCGGCGGGATGACGCTGCTGTCGGCGACGCTCTCCCCCGCCGCGTTCGACTCCTGGGGCTGGCGGATCCCGTTCCTGCTCAGCCTGGTGCTGGTCGGGGTCGGCCTGGTGATCCGGTTGAAGATCCTCGAGACGCCGATGTTCGCCAAGCTCGTCGAGAACCGGCAGACCGCCCGCACGCCGGTGCTCGACGCGATCCGGCACCACTGGCGGGAGATCCTGCTCTCGGCCGGGGTCCGGTTCAGCGAGCAGATGCCGTTCTACCTGTTCACCAGCTACGTGCTGATCTACGTCGTGTCCCGGCACGACTTCAGCAAGACCTTCGTGCTCAACGCGGTCCTCGTCGGGGCGGCGTGCGAACTGGCGCTGATCCCGCTGTTCTCGGCGCTGTCGGACACCTTCGGCCGCAAACGGGTCTACCTGTGCGGGGCGGTGCTGACCGGGGTGATCGCGTTCCCGTACTTCACCATCCTGGCGCACGGCAGCCACGCGCTGGTGTTCGTCGCGGTCGTCGTGTCCTTCGTCCCGCACGCCCTGCAGTACGGGCCGCAGGCGGCGTTGATCGGCGAGAGCTTCCCGACGCACCTGCGCTACGGCGGCGCGGGGCTGGGCTACCAGCTGGCGTCGGTGTTCGCGGGCGGGCCGGCGCCGCTGCTGGCGACGTGGCTGCTGCACACGACCGGGACGCCGTACGCGATCTCCGGCTACATCATCCTGTCCGCGGTGGTCACGGTGCTGTGCGTGATCTTCCTGGCCGACCGGTCCAAAGCGGACATCGACGACGTCACCGTCTACCAGCGCTGAACCGGAACGAAGGCCGCCCACCGGACTCCGGTGGGCGGCCTTCGCCGTGCTGCTGGACCGTCAGCGGCGCGGGCCGCCCTGGGGACCGCCGAACGGGGGCTGCTGCGGGAACGGACCGCTGCCCGGGTTCTGCTGCTGCGGGCCGCCGTACTGGCCCGGCGGCGGGGCCTGCGGCGGCTGGCCCTGGAACTGGCCCGGCGGCGGGCCTGCGGGGGCCTGCGGCTGCGGCAGCGCGGGCTGCCCGCCCTTCGGCGTCGCGGGCTGCTGGGGCGCGGGCGTGACCTCGGTGCCGCGGTCCTCGTCGGCCTCCGGCTCGGGCTGCTGCTGGGCCGGACGCGGGATCGACGGCCGCGCGGACGGCGACGAAGGCGCCCCGATCGCCGGGACCTCTTTGCGCGCCACCGCTTCTGCGGCCGCGACGGCTTCGGCGACCTTCGGGTCGCTCTTGGTCTCGAACCAGTCGGCGACCTCTTCGTCGTCGAGGTCCACCTTGGCCGGGACGTCGTCCTCCTTCGGCGGCTCGTACCGGAACACGCCGTCGTCGCCCGGGGCGCCGAGTGCGCGGGCGAAGCCCTCGAGGGCCTTGCCGTAGTCGCTGGGGATCATCCAGACCTTGTTCGCGTCGCCCTGGGCCATCTGCGGCAGGGTCTGCAGGTACTGGTAGGCCAGCACCTCCGGCGTCGGGCGGCCGGCCTTGATCGCGGCGAACACCTTCTCGATCGCCTTCGCCTGGCCCTGCGCCTGCAGGTACCGCGCGGCGCGCTCACCCTGGGCGCGCAGGATCCGGGACTGCCGCTCGGCCTCGGCGGCGAGGATGGTCGCCTGGCGGGCACCCTCGGCGGAAAGGATCTGGCTCTGCTTCTGGCCTTCCGCGGTCTTGATCGCGGACTCCCGCTGGCCTTCCGCGGTGAGGATCATCGCGCGCTTTTCGCGGTCCGCGCGCATCTGCTTCTCCATCGAGTCCTGGATGGAGGGCGGCGGGTCGATCGCCTTCAGCTCGACCCGGCTCACGCGGATGCCCCACCGGCCGGTCGCCTCGTCGAGCACCCCGCGCAGCTGGGTGTTGATCGAGTCGCGGGAGGTCAGGGTCTGCTCGAGGCTCATGCCACCGACCACGTTGCGCAGCGTGGTGGTGGTCAGCTGCTCGACACCGACGATGTAGTTGGAGATCTCATACACCGCGGCGCGCGAGTCGGTGACCTGGAAGTACACGACCGTGTCGATCGACACCGTCAGGTTGTCCTCGGTGATCACCGGCTGCGGCGGGAACGAGACGACCTGCTCGCGCAGGTCGATCCGGGCGCGCACCTTGTCCAGGAACGGCACGAGGATGTTGAGGCCGGGCGAGGCGACCGTGCGGAACCGGCCGAGCCGCTCGATCACGGCCGACTGCGCCTGCGGCACCACCATGACCGCCTTGGCTATCGTGATGATCACGAGCAAGACCAAGGCGATGACCAAGCCGATCGCGAATCCCGTCAAGAGACTTTCCCCTTACCTAGTACCATTCTTGCGCGGTTGACGGCGTTCCGGGTGCAGCCGGCGGGCTCACCGCGAGCTGCAGTTCCTTCGTGGTGATGCCCCAGCGGCCGGTGGTGTCGTGCAGGACCGTCCACACTGTACGGTGCAGGTCCTCCGGCGCGGTGACGGCGCGCTCGGCCGTGGTCAGGCCGGCTTCCTGCCGCAGTGCGGTGCGGGTCAGCTGCTCGATCGCGAGCGCCGGGTGGGCGATTTCGTAGGTGGCCGGGCGCGGGTCGGTGATCGCGAAGACGACCTCGAAGCCGATGTGGACCTCCTGCCCGTCGCCGGCTTCGACCGGGCGGGGCGGGGCGCTGAGGAGCTGGTCGCCGAGGTCGAAGCGGGCGCGGACGCGGTCGGCGAACGGGAGCACGACGTGGCGGCCGGGGCCGAGGACGGCGCGGAACCGCCCGCCGCGTTCGAGCACCGCGGCGTGGCCCTCGCCGACGACGACGAGTCCCAGGCTCACGGTTCGGCCGACACGACGGCCGTGGCGCCGGAGATCTCGACGACCGTGACCTGGGTACCGGGGGCGATGGGCGGGAGGTGCTCGCCGAGGCTGCGGGCCGACCAGACGTCGCCGGCCAGCTTCACCTGGCCCGCCTCGGCATCCACTGTGGACAGGACGACGGCGCGGGCGCCGATCAGCGCGTCGATGCCGGTGTGGTGGGTGGGCCCGGAGAGGAAGCGCCGCTTGAGCGCGGGGCGGACCAGCATGAGCATGCCGACGGAGGCGACGGCGAACACGGCGACGTCGATGACCAGGTTTCCGGTGAGCACCTCGGCTCCCGCGCCGAACAGCGCGGCGACGCCCAGCATGACCAGCACGAAGTCGCCGGAGACGACTTCGGCGATCACCAAGGCGATCCCGACGATCAACCAGACCAGTGCCCAAGCCATGGCTTCATGCTCTCAGATCGTGCCGGTTCGCACCGGCGCGGTGACCGGACGTGACCTTCGCGTGACCTTGGACAATCCGGACATTCAGCCCTCTTCCCCCGGTTCGGTGACGAAGTCGATGAGCCGCTCCACGGCCCCGATGAGCGGGGTCTCGAGGTCGCGGAAACTGCTCACCCCGCTCAGCACACGCTGCCAGCCTTCGAAAGGTTGCCCCCAGCCGAGCGCGTCGCAGATCCCCTGCTTCCACTCGGTCCCGCGCGGGATCTTCGGCCAGGCTTCGATGCCGACGGCTCCGGGCCGGACGGCCTCCCAGACGTCGATGTAGGGGTGGCCGGTGACCAGCACGTTTTCGTCGCGGACGGCTTCGACGAGCCGGGATTCCTTGCTGCCGGGCACCAGGTGGTCGACCAGGACGCCGAGGCGGCGGCCGGGACCGGTGCCGAACTCGGCGATCCGGTCGGCGAGCACGTCGACGCCGTCGAGCGGTTCGACGACGACGCCTTCGACGCGCAGGTCGTGGCCCCAGACGCGTTCGACGAGCTCGGCGTCGTGCTTGCCTTCGACCCAGATGCGCGAGTCGCGGGCGACGCGGGCTTTGAGGCCTTCGACGCGCACGGACCCGGACGCCGAGATCTGCCGGGCCGGCGCCTTCGCCGGCGCTTTGAACGGCACCAGCGTGATCGGTTTGCCCTCCAGGAGGAAGCCGGCGGGGGCGAGCGGGAAGACGCGGTGACGGCCCTTGGCGTCCTCGAGCACGACGTTCCCGTACTCGATCTTCACCACCGCGCCGCAGTAGCCGCTGGCCGGGTCCTCGACGACCAGGCCGGGTTCGGCGGGGACCTCCGGCACCTTCTTGCGGCGCTTGCCGGCGAGCACGTCGTCATAGGAGTGGGAGCGCACGACCTGGGAACCTAGTGGCCGTGGCCGCGCGGCGGGGTCATGCCACGCCGGTCAGCGGGCCAGTTCCAGGACCGCGTCGGTGAACGGTGTCCGCTCGCCGCGGCGCAGCGGCGCCAGCGCGACCAGCGGCGCCATCGCCACGCACCAGGCGCGGACGCGCTCGGCGTCGAAATCCGCGACGTGCGGGGCGAGGGCGGCGATGCCCTCGTCGAGGGTGCCACCGGCGGTCATCGGGACGTAGACGAAGTCGATGGCGTCGAGGGACGGGTCACCGAGTGCGGGCCGCGGGTCGATGGCCACCGCCCCGCGCCCGGGGCCGGCGTCGAGGACGTTGGCGGGGTGCAGGTCGCCGTGGACGAGCGTGACCGGCCCGCTGGTGGCCAGCTCCAACGCGCGCTGACGCCCCAGCGCCAGCACCTCGGCGCTCAGGTGCGCGGCGGCCGGGGAATCGCGGCGGCGGCGTTCGGAGAGGTCGAAGATGAACTCGATGCCCTCGGCGAGCCGCCGGAACTCCCCGGGAGGCTCGACGGAGCGCAGTTGGGTGAGCAGTTCGCCGATCTCGGCCCAGGGCACTTCGCGGCCGGTCAGCTCGGTACCGGGGACCAGGCCTTCGAGGAGGATGGCGTTCGCCTCGAGGTCGGCGTCGAGGATCTGCACGACGCGGGAGCACCCGGCCCAGGCACTCAGTCCGGCGAACTCCAGCCGGGCGACTTCCGGGTCCGGGGTCAGCTTGAGGACCTGCAGGTCGCCGCCGGGACCGGTGCACAGCAGGGTGCGGCCGGTGTTGCCGGGCCGGGCCTCGCGGACGGTCAGCCCCCACTTCGCGGTGAGGCGGGCCACCAGGTCCGGAAGCGTGTCGCACCACGGCTCGGCCAGCTCCGCGCCGAAGCGGTCGGTGAGCCGGGCCCGGGCCGCGTCGTCGATCAGAACAGCGGCCACGGGATCGCGCGCCAGTCGTCGCCGGGTGCGGGGAAGATGCCTTCGGCCAGCAGGACGTCGGTGCGGTCGGCCAGCGCCCGGATCTCGAACTTGGTGATGTGCTCGGCGAGGGTCTTGCCGAGGCTGCCGTCGATCTCCGAGCGGAGCTTGCGCAGCTTCTCGACGGTGTCCGGCGGCACCGGCTCGCCGATCCAGCCCCACAGGACCGTCCGCAGCTTGGGGTCGGTGTGCAGGCAGATGCCGTGGTCGACGCCGTAGACGCGGCCGTCGACACCGGGCAGCAGGTGGCCGCCCTTGCGGTCGGTGTTGTTGGCGATGATGTCGAGCACGGCCAGGTCGCGCAGGCCGGGGTGGTCGGCGTGGGCCAGCACCGCGGGTTCGCCGAGCCGGTCGTGGGCGTGCAGCACCGGGCGCCAGCCGTCGGGGACGTCGTCGGGCGGCAGGACCTCCACCAGGTCGTCCTCGGTGGTCTCCACCCAGAGCTGGACCATGCCGGGGCCGAACGGCCCGTCGCGCAGCACGGTCGGCGGGATCGCGCCGATGCCGGCGGCGTCGGCGATGATGGCGGTGGCGACCTCGCGCCCGGCCAGGGTGCCGTCGGGGAAATCCCACAGCGGCCGCTCCCCCGACACCGGCTTGTAGACGACCCGGCCGGTGACGCCGTCGAGTTCGATCGCGCAGAAGAGCGTGACGTTGGAGGCGTCGACCAGCCGGCCTTCGACGTCGATGCGGCCGTGGGTGACGAGTTCGCGGGAGGCGGGGTCGGCCGGGGTGCTCGCCATGGTCAGTCTTCTTCGCCCGCGTCGGTTTCGCGCCGGTAGCCGTTCTGCCGGGGGCAGATGTGCCCGGTCGGGTCGAGCGGCTCGGCGCACAGCGGGCACGGCTTGCGGCCGGCGTTGACGACGCGGTCGGCGCGCTCGGCGAACGCGCGGGCGGCGGCCGGGGACAGGAAGACGCGGACGGCGTCCGGGCCCTCTTCGGTGTCGTCGAGCACGACCGTTTCGTCGACCTCGCCCTCGGTGATGGCGAGCAGCTCGATGACGACCGCGCTGCTGTCGGCGTCCCAGCCCAGGCCCATGGTGCCGACCCGGAACTCCTCCTCCACCGGGACGGTGAGGGGGTCGAGGTCGACGAGGTCCTCGGGCGCGTCGTCGGGGACGTCGGCGCCGAACCGGCTGGCGACCTCCTCCAGCAGCGAGCTCAGCCGTTCCGCGAGGACGACGACCTGCTGCTTTTCGATGGTGACGCTGATCGTGCGCACGTCCTCCGACGCCTGGAGGTAGAACGTGCGATCGCCGGGCTCGCCGACGGTGCCGGCGACGAACCGATCCGGCTGGCGGAAGACGTGGATTACGCGAGACATAGCACTGTCGACCCTAGGCCACCGGCGCATGATCGGCATCCGCCGCCCCACTCTTCGCGGGCCGCTAGCCTCGGGGGGTGTCTCGGATCTCTCCGTACGGAACGTGGTCTTCGCCCATCACCGCCGCCGAGGTGGCCGCCGCCGGTGGGGGCCCGCAGTGGCTCGACGTCGTCTCCGGCGAGGTGTGGTGGGCCGAGGGGCGACCCGGTGAGCAGGGCCGGGTCGCGCTGGTCCGGGCGGTGCCGGGCGGTACCGAGGACGTGCTGCCCGCCCCGTGGAACGTCCGCAACCGGCTGCACGAGTACGGCGGCCGGCCGTGGGCGGTGGCCGACGGGGTCGTGGTGTTCACGCACTGGTCCGATCAGCGCGTGTACGCGCAGAGCGAAATCGGCGTGGTGCCGCTCACGCCGTCCCCCGCGCAGCCGCAGAGCGTCCGCTACGGCGATCTGCGGGCCGGGCGGCCGGGCGAGGTGTGGGCGGTCCGCGAGCGCAGCACCGGCCCGCGTCCCACCGACATCGAGCGCGAACTCGTCGCGATCGCCGTCGACGGCGGCGGTGAGCGGGTGCTGGCCGCGAGCCACCGGTTCCTGACCGTGCCGAAGCTGTCGCCGGACGGGCGGCACGCGGCCTGGTTCGGCTGGGACCACCCGCGGATGCCGTGGGACGGCACCGAGCTGTGCGTGGCGCCGGTCGACGGGGCGGGCGCGTTCGGCCCGCACCGGGTGGTGGCCGGCGGCGTGGACGTCTCGGTGTGCCAGGTCGAGTGGGAGACGCCGGAGGCGCTGCTGGCGCTGGCGGACCCGGACGGCTGGTGGAACCTGCACCGGATCGGCCTGGACGGGTCGGTGGTGAACCTCGCGCCGGTGGACCAGGAGCTCGGCGGCCCGCTGTGGAAGGCGGGGTCGCGGTGGTTCGCGCCGCTGGGCGGCGGCAGGCACGCGGTGCTCGCCGGCGGGCGGCTGGCGGTGCTCGACCAGGCCGACGGCTCGGTGACGCCGGTGGACGGCGAGCTGACGGCCTGGTCGTCGACGGGCTTCGCCGTTCTGGGTGCCGCGGTGGTCGGTGTCGCGGGCGGCCCGGCGCGGGAGTCCGCCGTCGTGCGCGTGGCCCTCGACGGCACGGTGACCGACCTGACCCCGCAGCCGGAGCTGCCCTCGGCGTTCCTCCCGGTGCCGCAGGAACGGGTGTTCACCACCGCCGACGGCGAGACCGTGCCGGTGGTGCTGTACCCGCCGCGGACCCGGATTTCGCGGCTCCCGACGGCGAGCGGCCGCCCCTGCTGGTGCACGTCCACGGTGGCCCCACCGGGCAGCACTTCGCCGAGCTGGACCTGGAGATCGCGTACTTCACCAGCCGCGGCATCGGCGTCGCGGCGGTCAACTACGGCGGGTCGACGGGGTTCGGGCGCGCCTACCGGGAGCGGCTGCGGGAGCAGTGGGGCGTGGTGGACGTCGCCGACTGCGTGGCGGTGGCCGAGGCGCTGGTGGCGGCCGGGCTGGCCGACGGTGACCGGCTGGGCATCCGCGGCGGCAGCGCGGGCGGGTTCACCGCGGCGGCGTCGCTGACGACGACGAAGACCTACCGGGCGGGCACGGTGATGTACCCGGTGCTGGACCTGGCCGGGTGGACCGGCACCGAGGGCGACACCCACGACTTCGAGTCGCGGTACCTCGACGGGCTGGTCGGGCCGCTGCCCGGCACGCGGCAGCGGTACCTGGAGCGTTCGCCGCTGGCGAACGTCGGCGGGCTGGCCGGGCCGGTGCTGTTCCAGCAGGGCCTGGAGGACCGGATCTGCCCGCCGGAGCAGGCCGACCGGTTCGTGGCGAAGCTGGCCGGGCGCGGGATCCCGTACGCCTACCAGCGGTTCGCCGGGGAACAGCACGGCTTCCGGCAGGCGGCGACGATCGTGGCGGCGCTGGAGGCGGAATTGTCGTTCTACGGCCAGGTGTTCGGGTTCGAGACGCCGGGCGTGGCGCGGCTGGAGCTGTCCCGGTGAGGCCGCCGCGGCTGCGGGCCGGGGACACCCTCGCCCTGGTGGCGCCGGCCGGGCCGGTGCCGGCGGACCTGCTGGAGAAGGCGCTGCCGGTGCTGCGCGGCTGGGGCGTGGAGGTGCGGGTCGGGCCGTGCGTGAAGGCTTCGCCCGGGTCGCCGCCGTACTTGTCCGCGCCGGACGCCGCGCGGGCGGCGGAGTTCACCGAGGCGTGGCTGGATCCGGGCGTGCGGTGCGTGCTGGCCGCGCGCGGCGGCTACGGCGTGCAGCGGATGCTGGACCTGGTGGACTGGGCGGCGCTGCGGGCGGCGGGCCCGAAGGTGCTGGCCGGGTCGTCGGACATCACGGCGCTGCACCGCGCGGTGGACGTCCACCTCGGACTGTCCACAGTGTTCTCCCCGATGCCGGCGAGCGTGCTGTTCGACGACTTCGCGCAGGAACACCTGCGGCGTTCGTTGTTCGAACCGGAGGGGACCCTGGTGGTGCGCGGCGGCTCGGCGCTGGTGCCGGGCCGGGCGTCGGGGGTGCTGACGGGCGGGAACCTGTCGCTGCTGGCAGCGGGGATCGGGACGCCGGAACACGGGTCGGCGCGGGACGCGATCGTGCTGCTGGAGGACGTGACCGAGAGCGTGTACCGGCTGGACCGGATGCTGACGCAGCTGCTGCGCAGCGGCTGGTTCGACGGCGTCCGCGGGATCGTGCTGGGCTCGTGGGCGGCGTGCGGGGATCCGGCCGACGTGCGGGCGCTGGTGGTGGAGCGGCTGGTGCCGCTGGGGGTGCCGCTGGTCGAGGAGTTCGGGTTCGGGCACGTGGCGTCGTCGCCGACGCTGCCGCTGGGGGTGCCGGTGACGCTGGACGCGGACCGGGGGACGCTCACGTTCGACGCCCCGGCGCTGACGTGACCCCGGACGAGGCCCGTGCCCGGTTCGCGGAATCGCGGGTGGCCCGGCTGGCCACGGTGTCGGCGGCGGGCGTGCCGCACCTGGTGCCGGTGACGTTCGCGGTCCGGGGTGACCGGGTCGTGTTCGCGGTGGACCACAAGCCGAAGTCGACGACGGCGTTGCGACGGCTGCGCAACATCGAGGAGAACCCGGCGGTGTGCTTCCTGGCCGACGGCTACGACGAGGACTGGTCCCGGCTGTGGTGGGCCCGCGCGGACGGTACCGCGCGGGTGCTGCCGCCGGGTGCCGAGCCCGTTTCGTGGCTGGTGGCGAAGTACGAGCAGTACGCGGAGCGGCCGCCGGAGCACGCGGTGGTGCTGACGGACGTCCACACCTGGCGCGGCTGGTCCGGGTCGTGAGTGGTAAGGCGGGTTCCAACCCGCCTTACCACTCACGAGGGCCGCGGGAGATCGGTCAGTCGCGGAGGAACTTTTCCGGGCGGCGCCAGGCGTCGATGATGCCGAGCGGGTCCGGGCGCAGCAGCGAAGCCGCCGAGTACAGGCTGGCCAGCACGACCCCGGCGATGAACCACCAGTCGTACAGGGCCTGCTCGCCCGTCGGGTAGTACACCAGCGTCACGAACACCGACACGGCCACCACCAGCGCCAGGTGCCGCGGCTGCCACTTGAACGCCGACAGGAGCACGAAACCCCAGGTCAGGTACCACGGGAGGGTCGGCGGCATGAGGATCGCCACGGCCAGCAGGGAGATGCCGGCCCGGTAGACCGCCTCCGTGCCGCCGCCGCGGGCGAGCCACCACTGGCGGACGCCGAAGCCGATCAGCACCAGCATGCCGGCCGCGCGGGCGACCGTCACGAACGGCGAGACCTGGACGTCCACGATCAGGTGGACCAGGTTGTAGAACACCTCGCCGATGCCGGTGGGGATGTTGAGCCAGTTCGCGATGAGCTGCGGGGCCTTGAGCCCGGACCACCAGCCGAGGTTGAGCGATCCCAGCGAGATCCAGGTGCCCGCGACGAACACCGGCAGGAACAGGCCCACCGACGCGGCGCCGGCGCGCAGGAAGTTGCGGACCTTCGACTCGCCGGTGAGGTGGTTGGCCCACATCCAGACGATGAACGGCAGCGCGATCGCCGCGGTGGGCTTGATCAGCATGCCGATGGTGACCAGGACGACCGCGACGACGTGCTTGCGCTCCAGGGCGGCGAGGACGCCGATGGTGAGGAACGCGAGCATCATCAGGTCGTTGTGCGGGCCGCCGAAGAGGTGGATCACCATCATCGGGCTGGCCACCGCGAGCCACAGGGCGACCGGGAGCTTGCCGCCGAGGTGCTTGACCAGCCGCGGCAGCGCCCACAGCGTGCCGGCGAGGCCCACCAGCAGCACGACGCGCATGAGGATGACGCCGAGGATCATGTTGTCGCCGGTGGTGGCGACCACGCCCTTGGAGATCAGCAGGAACAGCGGCCCGTACGGGGCCGGGGTGGTCTGCCAGAGCGGGTGGACGTTCTGCACCACGTTCGGCAGCACGTCGAGCTCGGCCGGGCCGTTGGCGTACGGGTCGAGGCCGTAGAGCAGCTGGGCGCCCTGGCCGAGGTAGGAGAAGACGTCGCGGGTGAACAGCGGCGGCGACACCAGCAGCGGCGCCATCCAGCAGCCGGCGGCGACCAGGATCGGGCGGCTGCCGATGCGGCCGGCGAGCACGTAGCGGCCGAGCCGGACCCACGCCCACACGACCATGCCGAAGCCGGTGTAGAGAACGGCGTTGGCGAGCATGCGCCCGTGGCCGTAGCGGACCCAGGAGAGCGGGCCGTGGCCGAGCACGGGGTCGGAGATCAGGATGCCGCCCGCGCCGAGGGCGGCGATCATCAGCAGGGTGCTGCCGACGGTGCCCATCGCGATCGTGCGGTAGGGGAATCGCGAGGGCACGCGGAGCCGCTCGGCCAGGCCGGTCGAGGGGGTCTGTGCGGGGTCGGTGGTGGTCGCCATTTCCGTTCGGAGATTACACACTGCGCTCGTGCGGGGTTCCCGCAGTGCCGGTTTCCCGGGTGCCGCGGGCGGGATCAGGTTCCGACGGCGCGGTGCTGGGCGGTGCCGCCCGGCAGGGCGGCCAGCAGCGACTTCGTGTACTCGTGCTGCGGGTCGAGCAGGACCTGCTCCACGGTTCCGGTTTCGACGAGCTCCCCGCGGTACATCACGGCGACGCGGTCGGCGATGTTCCAGGCCAGGCCCAGGTCGTGGGTGATCACCAGCGCCGCGAGGCCGAGTTCGCGGCGCAGCCGCAGCAGCAAAGCGAGGATTTCGCCGCGGACGGAGGCGTCCAGGGACGCCACCGGTTCGTCGGCCACCACCACCGACGGTTCGAGCGCCAGCGCCCCGGCGATGACGACGCGCTGGCGCTGGCCGCCGGAGAGCTGGTGCGGGAGCCGGTCGGCGTACTTCTCCGCGGGCCGCAGTTCGGCGGCTTCCAGGGCCCGGTGGACGACGTCCCGCTCGTCGGCGAGCCGGTGGATCCGCGGCCCTTCGGCGACGGCCTCGTACACCGTGTGGGCCGGGTTCAGCGCACTCGTCGGGTCCTGCAGGACGAGCTGGACCTGACGGCGGTAGGCCTTGAGCCCCGCGCCGGAGGCCGGGACGGGTTTCCCGGCGTAGCGGACCACGCCGGAGTCGGGTTTCTGCAGGCCGAGCAGGGTGCGGGCGAGCGTGGTCTTGCCGGAGCCGGACTGCCCGACCAGGGCCACGATCTCGTCGCGGGACACGGTGAGGTCGACCCCGGCGACGGCGTCGATCCGCTTGCCGGTGCGGTCGCGGAAGGACACGCGCAGGTTCTCCGCGGCCAGCAGCGGCTCTCCGCCCGCGACCCGGCCGGCGGGTTCGGGCGGCAGCGGGTTGCTGGTGGCCGGGGCGAAGCGGGACACCGGGTCGCCGACCGTCGGGAACGCCGCGGCGAGCGCGCGCGTGTGCTCGTGCCGGGGCGAGCCCATCACTTCGGCGCTGGGGCCTTCTTCGACGATCTGCCCGTCGTACATCACCGCGATGCGTTCGCAGGTGGCGGCGAGCACGGACAGGTCGTGGCTGATCATGATCAGCCCGATGCCCTGTTCGGCGACCAGCTTGGACAGCAGCGCGAGGACCTGGGCCTGGACGATGACGTCCAGCGCCGTGGTCGGCTCGTCGGCGATGATCAGCCGGGGCGAGCAGGCCAGGGCCATGGCGATCATGACGCGCTGCTTCTGCCCGCCGGACAGTTCGTGGGGGTAGGCACCGGCCCGGCTCGGGGGCAGGTCGACCTGGGTGAGCAGTTCGGCGACGCGGGCGTCGACCTGGCTGTCGGTGAGGGCCCCACCCGAGGGCGGGTGCAGCCGCAGTGGTTCGGCGATCTGCTCGCCGATCTTGCGGACGGGGTTGAGTGCGTGCATGGCGCCCTGGAACACCACCGACGCCTCGGCCCAGCGGACCGCGCGCAGCCGGCCCCACTTCATGGTGGTGATGTCTTCGCCGTCGAGGAGGATTTCGCCGGTGATCTTCGCGGTGCGCGGCAGGAGCCGCAGCACGCTCATCGCGACGGTGGACTTGCCGGAGCCGGATTCGCCGGCCACGCCGAGGGTGCCGCCGGGGTCGAGGGTGAGGCCGACGCCGCGGACGGCGGGCACGTCCTTCTCCCCCACCGCGTAGGTGACGTTGAGGTCGGTGAGCTGCAGCAGCGGGGTGGTCACTTCTTCAACCTCGGGTTGAACACGGTCTCCAGGCCCCGGCCGACCAGGGTGAAGAAGAGGACGACGAGGACGATGGCGATGCCGGGCGGGAGCACGTTCCACCAGGCGCCGCGGCTGATGGCGCCGTTGTTGAGCGCGTCTTCCAGCACCTTGCCCCAGCTGACGGAGTTGGCGTCGCCGGCGCCGAGGAAGGACAGGGTCGCGTCGGCGATGACGGCGTTGCCGACGACGAGGGTGGTGTTGGCCAGCACGAGCGGCATCACGCCGGGCAGCACGTGCCGTCCGATGATGTGCAGGTGGCCGCCGCCGAGGGCGTGGGCGCGCTCGATGTAGGGGCGGCTCTCGATGGTCAGCGTCTGCGCGCGGACGAGCCGGGCGGTGCTGGGCCAGGCGGTGAGGCCGATGGCGAGGATGATCGTGCCGACGCCCCTCGGCAGCACGGCCGAGAGCGCGATCGCGAGGATCAGCGAGGGCAGGACCAGGAAGAAGTCGGTGAACCGCAGCAGGGTGGCCGACACCCAGCCGCCGAAGTGGGCGGCGGTGATGCCGATCAGGGTGCCGATGACGACCGACAGCAGGGCGGCGGAGAACCCGACGAGCAGGGAGATCCGGGTGCCCCAGACGGTCATGAGCAGCACCGAGCGGCCGAAGTTGTCGGTGCCGAGCCAGAAGTCGGCGTTCGGCGGGGACAGCGGTACCCCGGTGGCCTTGGTGACGTCGAGGCCGGTCTCGTCGCTGATCAGCGGCAGGAGCAGGGCGACGAGCACGGTGGCGCCGAGCAGGACGAGCCCGGCGAGGGCGGCCCGCTGGCCGGCGAACTCGTGCCAGGTCCTGGTCAGCGACGCGCGGCGGCGGGCCCAGGCGATCTGCCGCGGTGTCTCGGCGGTGGTCATGAGGTACGCACCCTGGGGTCGAGCACGCGGTAGAGCAGTTCCGCGAGCAGGTTCATCAGCACCACCGCGCTCGCCAGCACGGTGAAGACGCCTTGGAGCACCGGCAGGTCGGGGCCGTGCAGGGCCTCGTAGGTGAGCTGGCCGAGGCCGGGCCAGCTGAACACGGCTTCGACGGTGACCGCGCCGGCGAGGACGTGGCCGAACTGCATGAACACCAGCGTGGTGGTGGGCAGCAGGGCGTTGGGGACGGCGTGGCGGCGGCGGACGAGGTCGTCGCGCAGGCCCTTGGCGCGGGCGGTGGTGAGGTAGTCGGCGTTCATCTCCCCCAGCAGCGACGACCGCATGATCAGCATGTACTGGGCGTAGAACACCGCCAGCAGCGTCACGCACGGCAGCACCAGGTGGTGCAGGACGTCGAGGGTCTGGGAGAAGACGTCGGACGCGGCGTCGGGTGAGTGCATGCCGCGGCTGGGGAACAGGCCGCCGGTCACCACGAGCAGCATCAGGCCGAGCCAGAACTGCGGGACCGACCACAGCGTCAGGGCGATCCCGGTCTGGGAGCGGTCGAAGAAGCTGTCGCGGCGCCAGGCGGCGCGGATGCCGAGCCAGAGGCCGAGGAGGACGGCGAGCACGGTGGCGCTGCCGACGAGCAGGATGGTCGGCCACAGGCGTTCGCCGATCATGTCGGCGACCGGGCGGCCGTTGTTGAGCAGCCGGGATTCGCCGAGGTCGCCGTGCAGCAGGTTCCAGAAGTAGCTGCCGAACTGGACGAAGACGGGCTTGTCGACGCCCATCTTCTCGCGCAGTTCGGCGATCTGCTGGGGGCTGGTGACGCGGTCGCGGGTCATCGCCGCGACCGGGTCGCCGGGCAGCATCCGGAAGAGGAAGAAGAACAGCACGATCACCAGCACGATGCTGATCAGCGCTTCGGCGATCTTGGTGAGGACGAACCGGGCCGTGCCGGTCCCGCCGCGGTGCTCGTCGGGGTCGATGAGCACCGCGGCCTGGTCGGGGGTGGTCATGTCTTACTCGCGGTCCTCTGCGGTCTTGCCGCGGCGGCTGAGCACGATGCCGCCGCCGACGAGCACGACCACGACGACCGCGCCGATGACGATCCACAGCACGGTGTTGCTGCTGCCGGAGTCGGCTGCGTTCGTGGTGCCGGCGGGGGTGGCGCCGTAGACGCCCCAGTAGCCGGTCTGCTCGAGGATGGCGCCCTTGGGCTGCGGCTGGGTGGTGAAGCCGGAGAACTTGTCGGAGCGGTAGGCCTCGAGGCTGTTCTGGTAGTCGAGCACGATCGTCGGGAACTGGCTGTAGAGCCGGGCCTGTGCCTGCTTGACGTACTCGGCGCGCTTGGCGTCGTCGGTTTCGGTGAGCTGCTTCTTGTAGAGCTCGTCGTAGGCGGCGTCGCAGAAGAACGTGTCGGTGCTGCCGCCCTTGCCGTCCGGGGCGGGACGCGCGCCGCAGGTGTGCAGCGAGAGGGCGTAGTCCGGGTCGGGGTTGGTGCCGTAGCCGCCGATGGCGAGGTCGTACTTGCCGACGGCGGTGCGGTCGGACAGTTCGTCGTCGGAGACGAGGTCCTGCTTGACGGTGATGCCGATGTCCTTGAGCCAGCCGGTGACGTACTGGGCGACGCCCTGGTCGTAGCTGCGGTTGGCGTGGCCGGTCAGGCGCAGTTCGAGCTTGGCGCCGCCGGGGGCGGTGCGGACGCCGTCGGGGCCCTTCGGGTAGCCGGCCTGGTCGAGGGTCGCGTTGGCGGCGGCGAGGTCGAACTTGACCTTCTCGCTGGCGCTGGGGTCCCAGTGGTAGTCGGCGTAGATGGCGGGCACGACGCCGCCGCCGACCTGGCCGAGGCCCTTGAGGACCTTGTCGACGATGGCCTGGGTGTCCACCGCCTGGGTGATGGCCTTGCGGAGGTTGATGTCCTTGAGGACCGGGTTGCCGTCGCCGATCGGGTTGTTGGCGTTGTCGGTGACGCCGAAGTTGATCGACAGCTCGTCGTAGCGGCGGCCGGGGGCGGCGTTGGTGGTGATGCCCTGCTGGCCCTGCAGCGCGGCGAACTGGTTGGGGTTGAGCCGGTTGATGACGTCGACTTCGCCCTGCTTGAGCGCGTTGACCGCGGCTTCGGTGTCCTTGAACACCAGCAGCTGCAGTTCGTCGACCTTGGGGGCGCCGCGCCAGTAGTCCTTGTTGGCCTTGAACTTGACGTACTCGTTCGGCTTGTACTCGGTGAGCTGGAAGGGGCCGTCGGAGACACCGGCGATGGCGAGGGTGTCGGTCGAGGGGTCCTTGAGGTCCTTGATCGGCTCCCAGATGTGCTGGGGCACGATCGGCACGTCGAGCAGGTTCATGTTGACCTGGACGGCCTTGGTCTTGATGACGAGCGTGGTGTCGTCGGGGGCGGTGACCGTCTCGAAGTTGGCGACGTAGTTGCCGTTGGCGGTGCGGGCGTTCTCGTCGGTGAGCATGCGGTTGAAGGTGAAGGCCGCGTCCTTGGCGGTCACCGGCTGCCCGTCGCTCCACTTGACGCCGCTGCGGATCTTGAAGGTCCAGGTCAGCTTGTCCGGGGACGGGGTCCACGACTCCGCGAGCGCGGGCGAGGCTTCGGCCTTCTCCGCGTTCGGGATGGTCAGGAACTCGAAGGTGAACCGGCCGATCTGCGTGGAGGCCGAGAGCGCCGCGGTGAACGGGTTGAGGTGGTCGATGCCGGTGGTGAGCGCGACCCGCAGCACCTTGCCCTGCTGGGCCTGGGCGGGAACGGCGAGCGGGATCGCCGCCAGCGTCGCGGCCGCGACGACCGCGCCCACGCGGGCCAGACGCCCGGTTCTGTGTTGCACCTGCACCGAAAACCACCCCATCGTTCGCTTGTGAGCCTCCCCAAGGACGAGAAGTAACCACATATCGGGACAACCGCGCAATATGTTGCCACCTCGGCAGGTGCCCGATCGTTATCGACGCCCTGATCGTCACGCTGAGTGACATCCGGCAATGGCGGCGTTCCGCGTCCGGGGCCCGGGCGTGCTGGCTAGAGTGCGCGGCATGCGCATCCTGATCTCGGCGGACATGGAGGGCGCCACCGGCGTGACCTGGACCGACGACGTCGTGCCCGGTTCGCCGCAGTGGGACCGCTTCCGGCGCCTGTTCACCGGCGACGTCAACGCGGTGCTGGCCGGGCTGTACGAGGCCGGGGCGAGTGACGTGCTGGTCAACGAAGCCCATTCCTCGCAACGGAACCTGCTGCTGGAGGACCTCGACCCGCGGGCGCGGATGCTCACCGGGCGGCACAAGCCGCTGTCGATGATGCAGGGCATCGATTCCGGTGTGGACGGTGTGGTGTTCCTCGGCTACCACGCCGGCGCGGGCTTCGACGGCGTGCTTTCCCACACCTACCTGGAGAACCAGATCACCGGGGTGTGGCTGGACGACGTCCCGGCGAGCGAGGGCCGGCTGAACGCGGGCATGGCCGCGGAGTACGGGGTCCCTGTCCTGCTCGTTTCGGGTGACGACAAAACGTGTGACGACGCCCGTGATTACGCTCCGGAGGCGGAGCTGGTCCAGGTGAAGGAATGCGTGAGCCGGTACGCGGCGATCTGCCTGCCGCCCGCGCGCACGGCGGAGCTGCTGACCGGCGCCGCGGCCGACGCGGTGGGCCGGGCCGGCCGGGAGGAACGGCAGGCCGGCCCGCACCGGATCGAGGTGGAGTTCGACGCCAGCCACCTGGCCCAGGCGACGGCGGTGATCCCGACGGTGGAGCAGATCGGGACGCGGCGGGTCGGGTTCGACGCGCCGACCATGACCGAGGCGATGAAGTGCTTCAAGGTGGTCACGGCGATCGCGGCGGGGGCGGTGCAGGGTATCTATGGCTGATGTCGTCGAGCTGTGCGCGGACCTGATCCGGTTCGACACGACCAACCGCGGGAACAACGACGCGAACCCGGAGCGCCCGGCGGCGGAGTACGTGGCCGCGTTCCTGGACGGCCTGGGCATCCCGTCGCGGATCCTGGAGGCCGCACCGGGCCGGGCGAGCGTGATCGCGCGGGTACCGGGCACCGACCCGGCGCTGCCGGCGCTGCTGGTGCAGGGGCACCTGGACGTCGTCCCGGCGGACGCGGCGGACTGGTCGGTGCCGCCGTTCGCCGGCGAGGTGCGCGACGGGTACCTGTGGGGCCGCGGCGCGACCGACATGAAGGACTTCGTGGCGATGGTGCTCGCGGCGCTGGCCGGCGGGGCGCGGCCGCGGCGGGAGTTGGTGCTGGCGTTCGTCGCCGACGAGGAGGACCGCGGCGAGTGGGGCGCGCACTGGCTGGTCGACCGGCATCCGTCGTTGTTCGAGGGGTGCGCCGCGGCGATCAGCGAGTCGGGTGGCTACACCTACCACGTGCCCGCGGCCGACGGCCGGGACGTGCACCTGTACCCGGTCGGGACGGCCGAGCGCGGGACGGCGCACCTGCGGCTGACCGCACGCGGCCGGGCCGGGCACGGCTCGCGCCCGAACGACGAGAACGCCGTCACCCGGTTGGTGGGTGCGCTGCACCGGATCGCCGCGCACCGCTGGCCGGTGTCGCTGACCCCGGCGGTGCGGGCGTTCCTGGAGCGGACCGGCGCGGCGCTGGGCGTCCCGGTCGATCTGTCCTCTTCGGACTCCGTGGACGCGGCCGTCGCCGCGCTCGGGCCGGCGGGCTCGCTGGTGCTGCCGACCGTCCGCAACAGCACGACCCCGACGATGCTGGACGCGGGCTACAAGGTGAACGTGATTCCCTCGACGGCGACCGCGCAGGTCGACGTGCGGGTGCTGCCGGGCACCGAGGAGGAGTTGTTCGCCGTGCTGGACGAACTGCTCGGCGAGGGCGTGACGCGCGAGTTCGTCGCGCACCAGCCGCCGGTGCAGGCGCCGGTGGACTCGCCCTGGTTCACCGCGATGGCGAGCGCGTTGCAGGCGGAGGACCCGGAAGCCGTGGTGGTGCCGTACTGCCTGGGCGGCGGGACGGACGCGAAGGCGTTCGCGCAGCTGGGGATCGACTGCTACGGCTTCGCGCCGCTGTGGCTGCCGAAGGGGTTCCCGTACCGGGCGATGGCGCACGGGGTGGACGAGCGGGTGCCGGTGGACGGCCTGCACTTCGGCACCCGCGTCCTGACCCGGTTCCTCGAGAACTGCTAGAGGGCGCGGTCGAGGAGAGCCAGCAGGCTTTCCCAGTGCCGCTTCAGGGCGGCGGGGTCGAAGGCGTCGGTGTCGGCCATCGTGAAGCCGTGGACGGTGCCGGGGTAGATCTCGGAGGTGTACTCGAGCCCGGCGGCGTCCAGGGTCCGGTTGAGTTCGCCGAGGGCCTCGGGCGTCAGGTCGGTCGCGGCGTGGCCGAAGTGGGCCCGCGCGGTGATCCGGTGCAGGGCGCCGGGGCCGGCGGCACCCACCGGGGCGTGGAACCCGGCGAGGGCGGCCACCCGGCCGGGGTGGGCCGCGGCGGTGTGCGTGGCCAGGAGGCCGCCGATGCAGTAGCCGGTCACCGCGACCGGTCCGGGGCCGGCCTCGGGCCGGGTGGTGAGGAACTCGAGGTAGGCCTCGGCGTCGCGCAGGATCCGTTCGGTGGTGTGGGCCTCGATCATGGGCATCAGCCGGGCGAAGATCGCGGGCCGGGCCTCTTCGCCGATGTGCTCGGGGAGTTCGAGCACCGGTGCGGGGCCGTGGCGGTAGAAGATGTTCGGGACGAGCACGTAGTAGCCGTGCTCGGCCAGCTCGGCGGCCATCTCCCGCAGCACGGGCCGGATGCCGAAGCCGTCCGGGTACATCAGCACCCCGGGGTGCGGCCCGCCGTCGGCGGGGAACGCGGCGAAGGCGTCGGCCTGGCCGTCGGCGGTGGGGATCTGCAGTGACTGGGTGGGCATGATCACCGAGCCTAGGCCACCCGGTCAGGGCACGACGACGAGTTTTCCGGCGGCGCGGTCCTCCTCCATGTACCGGTGGGCGGCGGCGATGTCGCCGAGGCGGAAGACCCGGTCGACGTGCGGGTGGTAGGTGCCGGCCTCGACTTCGCCGATGATCCGCTGCAGCAGGTGCGTGCTGCCTTGGCGGTCGTTGCTGTGGAAGGCGGTCAGCTTGGTGCCGGAGGGGATCTTCGCGATGGGCTCGAAGTCCGGGACGATCCAGCCGCTGAGCGAGCCGGCCACGCAGACCGTGCCGCCGCGGCGGACCAGGCGCAGGGAGTCCACCGCCGTGCGGGCGCCGACGAGGTCGAGGACCCAGTCCGGGCCCTCGGGCCACAGCCGCGGCAGGCCGGTCAGCGGGCCGCCGTCGTCGAGGAGCACGTGGCCGGTCAAGGCGGCCGCTTTGCCCGGCCGGCGGGTGGTCGCGGCGACGTCGAGGCCGTGGGCGGTCGCGATGGCGGCGGCGGCCAGCCCGACCGAGGACGTGCCGCCGCGGATCAGCAGCCGTCCGGTGCTGCCCGGGCCGATCCCGAGCGCGTCGAGCGCGCCCTGCGCGGTCAGGTAGGTCTCGGGGAGCGCGGCCAGCACGTCCCAGGGCAGGGTGGTGGTGACCGGCATCAGCAGCGGGTCGGGCAGCAGGGCGTATTCCGCGTAACCGCCGTCGAAGGCGCGGCCCATCTCCCCCATCACCGCCGCGACCGTGGTGCCCTCGGGGATCCGCGGGTCGGTCGAGACGGCGACGGTCCCGACGCATTCGATCCCGAGCACCCGCGGGAAGACGACGTCCGGGGAGTGCCCCTGCCGGGTCCGCAGCTCCGACCGGTTCAGGCCGGCGCCCTTGACCTGAACCAGGCTCCAGCCGTCCCGCACCGCCGGAATCGGCAACTCCCGGATCTCCAGCACTTCCGGGCCACCGGCCCGGGTACACACTGCCGCTCGCATCGTGGTCATGCCTCCACTGTCACCGCCGGATCGGATGGCCGACCACCGGTAGAATGCCAAGTCATGCCCGTAATCCGCCAAGCCGAGCCGACGTCGCGGATCTGGCCGTCCGGTGGGGTGCACCTGTGGCCGCCGGGCGGCACCAGCGAGGCGGCCGCCCACGACCGCGGCCACCTGGTCTACGCGGCCCGGGGCGTGTTGTCGGTGCACACCGAGCGGGGGACGTCGATCGTGCCGGCCAACCGGGTGGCCTGGACGCCGGCCGGGTTCGTCCACCGGCACCGCGCGCACGGCCACACCGACATGCGGATCGTGTTCCTGCCGTCGGCGTCGGCCCGGCTCGTCTCCGGCCGTCCCGCCGTGTTCACCGCTTCGCCTCTCGCCCGCGAGGTGCTGCTCGCGCTCACGGGCCCGCGCGAGTACGACCGGGCCGCGAGTGCGCGCCTGCGCCGGGTCCTGGTGGACGAGCTGCGTGAAGCGCCCGAGCAGCCCCTGCACCTGCCCGAGCCCCGCGACGACCGGTTGCGGGCGATCGCGCGGCAGCTGTACGCCGACCCCGGGGACCCCGCCTCGCTGGCGGAGCTCGGGCAGCGGGTCGGCGCGAGCGCGCGCACGCTCAGCCGGCTGTTCCGGGACGAGCTGGGGATGACGTTCCCCGCGTGGCGCACGCAGGTGCGCATCGGCCACGCGCTGATCCTGCTCGCCGACGGCCACGACACCGCGTCCACGGCCCGGGCGTGCGGCTGGGCGAACCCGAGCCACTTCATCGCGGCGTTCACGGCCGTGGTGGGGACGACACCCGGCCGGCACCGGGCTAACGGGTGAAGGTGGCCCAGTAACGGGCGCCGTCGTGGATGGTTTCCAGGCTGACCAGCCGGACGCCGTCCTGGGCCACGGATTCGACCTCCGCGCGGCTGAACGGCCACGGCGGGCCCTGCCAGTTCGCCATGTCCTGGTTTTCCTCCGCCACCTCGCTGACGAGGGCCGTGCCGCCCGGGGCGAGGAACGAGGCCAGTGACGCCACCGCGGCGGGCCGGAACTCCCGCGGCATGGCCTGGATGTTGATGATCTCCACGACCAGGTCGAACGCGCGGGCCCAGTCGGCCGGCGGGTGCAGCAGGTCCGCCACGACGTAGTCCACGGCGGATTCCGGGAACCGGGCGCGGGCGGCCTCGACCGCGGTCGGGGCGACGTCGAAGGCCGTGACGGCCCAGCCGTGGGCCGCCAGCAGTTCCGCGTCGTCGCCCAGCGCGCTGCCCACCACCAGGGCCCGGCGGCCTTCGCCGGGGCGGACCCAGGCGGCCAGGTCGGGGTTCGGCCTGCCGCGGGTCCACGGGACCTCGGCCTCGCCGCGGGCGGCGGCGGTGTAGAGCCGGTCGAACCAGGCGGTCGGGTCGCCTTCGGCGAGGGAAGCGCGGGCGAGGACGCGGTCGGCGGGTTCGGGTGTCGTCATGATCGTGACGATAGCGAGGCCGCCGGGCCGCGGAGAGGGGATTTCGTGCGGGCGGAAAGCCGCCGTGTTTTCCGCGTTGTCTGATTCCGGCCAGGTTTGGCGAGCGGTCTTGACATCGATGTCACCCGCGCGTTTCCCTTCGGTGGCGCCGCCGGTCCCCGCCTGCGCGGCGCTGCTGAATCCGCCCTCCGAGCTTGGAGCAACGATGCCCCGAAGCGCCAGACCGCCGGTCGCTTTCCTGGTGACCGCCGCTGTGGTCGCCGCCGGCCTGGTCGCCCTCCCCGCGGCCTCGTCCGCCGCCGAAGACGCCCTTCCGCCCGACTTCTCGTCCTCCTTCGAGCCCGGTGACGTCCAGCCGACGTGGACCGACACGGTCGACACCGACGCGGCGGGCAAGCCCCGCGCGTCCGGGATCAACGGCGCGAACGGCACCGCGATCCCCGGCGACATCCGCGGCAAGGTGACCGCAACCAGCGCCACCAGCGAGAACACCGGCGGCGGCGAGGTCGCCGCCAACCTCGTCGACGGCACCACCGACACGAAGTGGCTGTCCTGGGACCCGACGGCCTCGGCGCAGATCACCCTGTCGGAGCCGACGTCGATCACGCACTACGCGATCTCCTCGGCCAACGACTTCGCCGAGCGCGACCCCCGGGACTGGACGCTGCAGGGCTCCAACGACGCGAGCTCGTGGACCGACCTGGACAAGCAGGCCGATCAGGTGTTCACCGAGAGGTTCCAGCAGAAGGACTACAAGCTGGCCGCGCCGACCCCGGCTTACCGGTACTTCCGGCTGGACATCACGCGCAACAACGGCGGCCCGATCCTGCAGCTTTCGGAGCTGCTGCTGGCCAACGACGAGCCCGCGCCGCCGCCGCTGCCGAACATGCGCACCTTCACCGATTCCGGTCCGACCAGCGGCTACACGAACAAGAACCGCGTCGGCTTCACCGGGCTCAAGGCCTTCCGCTACTCCGGCAGCCAGACCCAGGCCCACGGCTTCTCCTACAACAAGGTCTTCGACGTGAACCTCCCCGTCGTGGCCTCGACCGAGCTGTCCTACAAGGTCCAGCCGCAGTTCATCACCGGCGACCTGAAGTACCAGAGCACGAACGTGGCGATCGACCTGGTCTTCACCGACGGCACCCGGCTGCGCGACCTCGGCGCGACCGACCAGTACGGGTTCCCGCTGACGCCGGAGGGCCAGGGCAAGAGCAAGGTCCTCTACACCAACCAGTGGAACCTGGTGCGCTCGGCGATCGGCACGGTGGCCAAGGGCAAGACGATCGACCGGATCCTGGTCGGGTTCGACAACCCGGACGGTCCCGGCTCGCTGCAGGGCTGGCTGGACGACGTGAAGATCTCGGCGACGCCGACGCCGCCGGCCAGCACCCGCCCGACCGACAACGTGCTCACCACGCGCGGCACGATGGCCAACGGCACCTTCTCCCGCGGCAACAACTTCCCCGCCACCGCGGTGCCGCACGGGTTCAACTTCTGGACCCCGGTGACCGACGCGAACGCCGACAACGGCGACGTGCGGTGGATGTACAACTACCACTCCCAGAACAACGAGCAGAACCTGCCGGAGCTGCAGGCGTTCAGCGTCAGCCACGAACCGAGCCCGTGGATGGGCGACCGGCAGACCTTCCAGGTGATGCCGTCGGCGGCCACCGGGGTGCCGGACGCCAACCGCGACGCCCGCGCGCTGGCGTTCAAGCACGACAACGAGACCGCTCGCGCGCACTACTACGGCGTGCAGTTCGAGAACGGGATCAAGACCGAGATCGCCCCGACCGACCACGCGGCGGTGTTCCGGTTCTCCTTCCCGGGCAGTGACTCGAGCCTGATCTTCGACAACTACAAGAACCAGGGCGGGCTGACGCTCGACACCGCGAGCGGCACGCTGTCGGGCTACACCGACGTCAAGAGCGGCCTGTCGGCCGGGGCGGGGCGGATGTTCGTCTACGCCACCTTCGACAAGCCGGTCACCGCGGGCGGGAAGATCACCGGCCAGGGCCGCGACAACGTCACCGGCTACCTGCGGTTCGCCGCCGGCGCGGACAAGACGGTGACCATGCGGATCGCGACGTCGCTGATCAGCGTGGACCAGGCGAAGAAGAACCTGGCCCAGGAGATCGCGCCGAACGCGACCTTCGACACCGTCCGCGACGCCGCCCAGCGGCTGTGGGACGACCAGCTGAAGGTGATCGAGGTCGAGGGCGCGTCGAAGGACCAGCTCACGACGCTGTACTCCAACCTCTACCGGCTGTTCCTCTACCCGAACTCCGGGTTCGAGAACACCGGCACGCCGGAGAAGCCCAAGTACCAGTACGCGAGCTTCGTCTCGCCGAAGGCCGGGGCGGACACCCCGACGCAGACCGGGGCGAAGATCGTCGACGGCCAGACCTACGTCAACAACGGGTTCTGGGACACCTACCGCACGACCTGGCCGGCGTATGCGCTGCTCACGCCGGACATGGCCGGGAAGATGGTCGACGGGTTCGTGCAGCAGTACCGCGACGGCGGCTGGATCTCGCGGTGGTCCTCGCCGGGCTACGCCGACCTGATGACCGGCACCAGCTCGGACGTGGCGTTCGCCGACGCCTACCTCAAGGGCGTGCGCAACTTCGACGTCAAGGCGTCCTACGACGCGGCGCTGAAGAACGCGACGGTGACCCCGCCCAACAACGCGGTCGGCCGCAAGGGCATCGACGAGGGCATCTTCCTCGGCTACTCGCCCAACACGGCCGACCACGGGTTCTCGTGGTCGATCGAGGGGTACGTCAACGACTTCGGCATCGCGAACCTGTCGAAGAAGCTCTACGACGAAGCTCCGGCGAGCGACCCGCGCAAGCAGGAGTACCTGGCGAACTACGAGTACTTCACCAGCCGCGCGCAGCAGTACGTGAACCTGTTCGACCCGAGTGTCGGGTTCTTCCAGGGCCGGGACGCGGCGGGCAAGTTCAGCCGGTCGCCGCAGGACTACGACCCGCGGGTGTGGGGCATCGACTACACCGAGACCAACGGCTGGGGCATGGCGTTCTCCGTGCCGCAGGACGGTCAGGGCCTGGCGAACCTCTACGGCGGCAAGGCCGGCCTGGCGAAGAAGCTGGATGCGTTCTTCGCCGACCAGGAGACCGCGAACTTCCCGGGCTCCTACGGTGGGGTGATCCACGAGATGCGGGAGGCCCGCGACGTCCGGATGGGCCAGCTCGGGCACTCCAACCAGGCCTCGCACCACACGCTCTACATGTACGACTACGCCGGCCAGCCGGCCAAGACGCAGGAGAAGGTCCGTGAGGCGCTCTCGCGGCTCTACACCGGCAGCGAGATCGGCCAGGGCTACGCGGGTGACGAGGACAACGGCGAGCAGTCGGCGTGGTGGACGTTCAGCGCGCTGGGCTTCTACCCGCTGCAGATGGGCAGCCCGAACTACGCGATCGGGTCGCCGCTGTTCAAGAAGGCGACGATCCACCTGGCCGGCGGCAAGGACCTGGTGATCAACGCGCCGAAGAACAGCGCGAAGAACGTCTACGTCCAGGGCGTGAAGGTCAACGGCAAGGCGTACTCCTCGACGTCGCTGCCGCACGACCTGATCGCCCGCGGCGGGGTCATCGACTTCGACATGGGCCCGAACCCGTCGGCGTGGGGCACCGGCCCGGGAGACGCGCCGAAGTCGATCACGACCGGTGACGCCGCTCCGGCGCCGCTGCACGACGAGACCGGCCCGGGCCGGGGGACGCTGTCCACTTCGGACGGCTCGAACGCGGCCGCGCTGGTGGACAACACCTCGCGCACCCAGGCCGCGGTCACCGGGGCCGTGCAGTACCAGCTGAACTCGACCGACGAGGCCGTCACGCACTACACGCTGACGTCCCAGACCGGTGCGGGTGATCCGAAGAGCTGGGTGCTGAAGGGCTCCTACGACGGCAAGACGTGGGCGGTGGCCGACCGGCAGGAGAACCAGGCGTTCAGCTGGCGGCAGCAGACCCGCGCGTTCAAGGTGGCCGACCCGGCGCACTACGCCTACTACCGGCTCGAGGTGACCGCGACCAGCACCGGCGCCCCGGCGCAGCTGGCCGAGTTCGAGCTGCTGGGCAAGCCGGACGCGGCCTGCACGAAGACGATCACGGGTGCTTCGTCCGGCCCGCTGTCGGTTTCGAGCGGGACGGTGTGCCTGGAGAACGCGACGGTGTCCGGCCCGGTCACGGTGAGCGGCGGCGCTTCGCTGATCGTCCGCGGCGGCCAGGTCAAGGGCCCGCTGGCGGCGACGGGTGCGGCTCAGGTGGTGCTGAACCGCACGAAGGTGGCCGGTCCGGTGGCGATCACCGGGGCGACCGGGCCGGTGTCGATCGAGCTGACCGACATCGGCGGGCCGGTGGCGCTGACGGGCAACCACGGGCCGGTGCTGACGTCGAGCACGGTCGGCGGCCCGCTGGCGTGCGCGGTGAACGACCCGGCGCCGACGGATCACGACCTGCCGAACACGGTGCGCGGCCCGGTCGCCGGGCAGTGCGCCAAGATGTAGCCCTTGCGGTAGTGCGGTGAAGGCCATCCCGGTCACTCGGGGTGGCCTTCACTCTTTTCGTCCGGAACCGGGTTGCAGTGAATGACTCATTCCTGACGTCGGACGCCAGGAATGAGTCATTCACTGCACCGCTGGGTCGGGTCGGCGTAGCGGGTGGCGATCGCCGTGGCCCGGTCCCGCAGGGCGGTGCGCAGGGACGGGGGTGCGAGGGCTTCGGCGTCCGTGCCCAGCTGCCACAGCGCCCACTCCGCGTGCCAGGCGTCCTGGTAGGTGACCTCGAACCGCAGCCAGCCGTCGTCCTCGGGCTCCTCGGCGCGGACCGCCACCGCCGTGCCCAGCAGGTCTTCCCTGCGGGCCGGGCGGACCCGGACCCGCGCCGTGACGTGGCCGTCGGCCAGGAAGGCGGCGCAGCGTTGGCGCCAGGTGCGGGCCAGGTCGACCTCGGCCGGCCGCTCGGCCGGTTCGTCCAGCGGCTCGGCGGCGAGGACGCGGGACAGCCGGTAGGTCCGGTCCGCGCCCGCCCTGGTGGCCAGCAGGTAGCCGCGGTCGCGGACGGTGACCAGGCCGATCGGGTCCACCGTGCGCCACCGCGGTTCCTGGCCCGCGGCCGCGTAGTGGATCCGCAGCCGGCGACCGCTCAGGACCGCGCGGCGGACCCCGGCCATGGTCGCCGGGTCGACCTCGTCGATGACGGGACGGCGGGAGAGCAGGTCCGTCTCGGGTTCGACGAGGAACCGCTCGGCCGTGGCCACCTGGGTTTCGGGCAGGGCGTCGGCCACCTTCCGCATCGCCGAGGCCAGCGCCGGGCCGAGGCCGAACGCTCGGCCGGTGGTCAGCAGGGCCAGTGCCTCGTCGTGGTTCAGCCCGGTGAGCTCGGTCCGGAACCCGGGCAGCAGGGCGAACCCGCCGTGCCGGCCGCGTTCGGCGTAGACCGGGACGCCCGCCGCCGACAGCGCGTCGATGTCGCGCAGCACCGTGCGGGTGGACACCTCCAGCTCGCGGGCCAGCGCGTCCGCGGTCAGCCGCCCGCGCCGGCGCAGCAAGAGCACCAGGGACACCAGGCGATCGGCACGCACCCGAAGAACCGTAGCGAATACACGACACAAGATGTCGTGATTGCCCGGAAAGCTCCCCGGCGCAGTACTCGCAACGAACGGAGCTGATGTGGCACTGGAACGAACGGCGGTCAACCCGGTGACGTGGTCGCTGGCGCTGGGCTTCAACCAGGGGGAGGTCGTCTCCGGGCAGACCCGCACCCTGTACTGCTCGGGGCAGACGTCGATGGACGCCGAGGGCAAGCCCCGGCACGAAGGGGACATCGCCGCCCAGCTCGCGTTGAGCGTGGACAACCTGGAGGCCGTGCTCGCCGAGGCCGGCATGTCCCTGGCGAACCTGGTCCGGCTCACCGTCTACACCACCGACGTCGACGGGCTGTTCCCGCACTACGGCGTGCTGGCGGCGCGGCTGGGCGCGGCCGGGGTGGCTCCGGCCACCACGATGCTCGGGGTGAGCAGGCTGGCGATCCCGGGCCAGCTGGTCGAGCTGGAGGGCACCGCCGTCGCCTGATGAGGACACTGCTGCCCGCACCCCGGCGCGGGCAGCAGTGTTTCAGCACGCTGGGCGGTTCGGCGGCGGTTACGGTGGGCGCATGTCCGACGCCGTGTTCTTCTCGTCCTTCGAAACCGGTGACCCGCAGCCGGCGGATCCCGGCCTGCAGGTCGGCGGCGGCCCGGACCGCTCCCCCACGGCCAGGACCGGCGCCGGCTTCACCGGCACGCGCGCCCTGCGCTACACCGCACGGCCCCGGGCCGTCCTGTTCGAACTCGACGTCCCCGTCACCGGCCGCACCGAGCTGTCCTATGTGGTCTTCCCGGTGGCCGACGGCGACATCCCCGCCTACCACGCCACCCGCGTCAGCCTCGACGTCGAGTTCGCCGACGGCACCGGCGCCGGGTTCGACCCGGTGGACGACAAGACGCTGTGGGTGGACCAGTGGAACCCCGTCCGCCGTCCGCTGGGGACGTTCGCCGGGCGCCGGATCGCCCGGATCGTGCTGCGCACCGACGCGCCGGGGGAGATCACCGGCTGGCTCGACGACGTCCGGATCGCCGAACGCCCCGAACCGCCGCGCGACGCGATCGACTGCGTCCGCACCACCCGCGGCACCCACTCCAGCGACCAGTTCTCCCGCGGCAACAACATCCCCGCGACGGCGGTGCCGCACGGGTTCAACTTCTGGACCCCGGTCACCGACGCCGGCGTCACCAACTGGCTGTACTCCTACCACCGCCACAACGACGAGCAGAACCGGCCCGCGCTGCAGGCCTTCGCGCTGTCGCACCAGCCGAGCCCGTGGATGGGCGACCGGCACACCTTCCACCTCGTGCCCGGCACCGGCCCGGTCGAACGCGACCGCCGCAAGCGCGCCCTGGCCTTCTCCCACGACGACGAGACCGACTCGCCGCACCACTACGGCGTCCGGTTCGCCAACGGGATGACCGCCGACCTCGCACCCACCTCGCACGCGGCGATCATGCGGTTCACCTTCCCCACCAAGCACGGCTGGCTGCTGTTCGACAACGTCCGCAACCGCGGCCGGCTGCGCATCAACGCCGACACCGGCGTGATCACCGGCTACACGAGCGTCCGCAGCCGGCTGTCGGCCGGCGCCCGCCGGATGTTCGTCTACGCCGTGACCGACGCCCCGGCCACCCGCGGCGCCAAACTCCGCTTCCCGCCGTGGCGGCGGGTCTCGGGGTACTTCGAGTTCGACGGCCCCGACGTCACGCTGCGGATCGCCACGTCGCTGATCAGCCTGGCCCAGGCCAAGCGCAACCTCGAGCTCGAGGTCCCGGCCGGGTCGACGGTCGAGCAGGTGGCCGCGCAGGCCAGGCGGCGGTGGCAGGAGGAGCTGGGCCGGGTCGAGGTCGAAGGCGCCACCGAGGACCAGCGGACCACGCTGTACTCCAACCTCTACCGGCTGTTCCTGTACCCGAACGAGGCGCACGAGAACACGCCGAAGGGCATCCGGCACGCCAGCCCGGTCGTGCGCCGGTGGTGGCCCAGCACCCGCCGGCGGACCGGGGCGAAGGTCGTCGACGGCGAGCTGTACGTCAACAACGGCTTCTGGGACACCTACCGCACCACCTGGCCGGCCTACGCGCTGCTCACCCCGGAACGCTGCGGGCGGATGATCGACGGCTTCGTCCAGCAGTACCGCGAAGGCGGCTGGATCGCCCGCTGGTCCTCCCCCGGGTACGCGGACCTGATGACCGGGACCAGCTCGGACGTCGCCTTCGCCGACGCCTACCTCAAGGGCGTCCGCGGCTTCGACGTCGAGGCCGCCTTCGACGCCGGGCTGAAGAACGCCACGGTGACGCCGCCGCGCCGGGCGGTCGGCCGCAAGGGCCTCGAGGAGTCGATCTTCCTGCACTACACGCCGGTGTCGGTCCACGAAGGACTGTCCTGGGCCCTGGAAGGCTGCATCAACGACTTCGGCCTGGCCAACCTCGCGGAGGCACTTTCACGGGAAAGTGCCGGAGCGCGGGCGCGGAGGTACGCCGACTACGCGGCCTACTTCCGCGAACGCGCGAAGCACTACGTCCACCACTTCGACCCGGAGATCGGCTTCTTCCAGGGCCGCCACCGCGACGGCCGCCGCAAGTTCGGCCCCGAGGGCTACGACCCGGCCGCCTGGGGCGGCGACTTCGTCGAGACCAACGCCTGGAACACCGCCTTCACCGCCCCGCACGACGGCCCGGGCCTGGCCGCCCTCCACGGTGGCACCGCGGGACTGGAAGCCAAGCTCGACACCTTCTTCGCCACACCGGAGACCGGCCGCCGTCCCGGCGCGTACGGCGGCCTGATCCACGAGATGACCGAGGCCCGCGACGTCCGGATGGGCCAGTACGGCCACTCCAACCAGCCCTCCCACCACATCCCCTACGTCTACAACCTCGCCGGCGCACCCGCGAAGACCCAGGCCGTCGTGCGGGAGGTGCTGCGGCGGCTCTACCTCGGCAGCGAGATCGGCCAGGGCTACCCCGGCGACGAGGACAACGGCGAAATGTCCGCCTGGTACGTCTTCAGCGCCCTCGGCTTCTACCCCCTCGCCGTCGGCAGCCCGCGCTACGCCCTCGGCTCGCCGCTGTTCGAGAAGGCGACCGTGCACCTGGGCGGGGGCAAGAAGCTGGTCGTCCACGCGCCCGGCAACACCGAGGACACGGTGTATGTCCGCGGGCTCACGGTCAACGGCGAACCGCACGAAGACACGTCCATCGCGCACGCCATCCTGGCCGCCGGCGCCGAGCTCGTGTTCGACCTGGGCACCGAACCGGCCGGCTGGGGCGCCCCGCCGCCCCCGGCCGAGCACCCGGCACCGGTCACCGACCTCACCGGCACCGCGACCAGCTCCGACGGCACCAAGGTGGCCGCGCTGTTCGACGACACCACCCGCACCCAGGTCACCTTCCGCAGCGCCACCCCGGAGATCGAATTCACCGTCACCGGCGAACCCCGGGAAGTCACCATGTACACGCTGACGTCCGGCGCCCGCGGTGGCGACGCGAGCGCGTGGGTGCTGGAAGGCTCCGACGACGGCGCCGAGTGGATCACGCTGGACGAACGCGACGGCGAGCTGTTCCGCTGGCGGTGCCAGACCCGCCCGTTCGTCCTCGCCACCCCGGCCGCGCACGCCCGCTACCGGCTGCGGATCACCGCCACCCGCGGCCGCCGCGCCACCCTCGCCCAATGGGAGCTCCTCGCCCGATGAACCGGTTCTGCACCGCCGCTCTCGACCGGCTCGTCGCGGCCGACCCCGGCCTGGTCCGGTTGCGCCTGGCCGGCTCCGCCGTGCTCGGCATCGTGCTCGCCGTCGCCGCGCTGCTGCCCGCGCACGTCCCGCTCACCGTCACCCTGGTCGGCGCCATCGCCGCGATGATGACGGCGTTCACCGTCAACGACCCCACCCCCGGCGGCCAGGGCGTCACCCTCGTCCTGGCCTTCCTCACCGGGGCCGCGTCGATCACCGTGGCCAGCCTCGGTTCGGCCCTGCCACCGGTCGACAGCATCGTGTTCGTCCTGCTGATCTTCGTCGCCGTCTACGCCCAGCGCTTCGGCGCGCGCGGCACCGCGCTCGGCTCGATCGCCTTCTTCCTGTTCTTCTTCCCGATGTTCCTGCAGGCCCACGTCAAGCAGGTCCCGCAGCTGCTGATGGCCCTCGGTGTCGGCGTCCTCGCCAACGCCGTCGTCCGGTTCGTCCTGCTGCGGCACAACGCCGAAGCCGAGTTCCTGCGCGTGCGCCGCGCCTTCCGCGCCCGCCTCGGCGCCGTCGTCCGCGCCACCGAGGCCTACCTCGCGGTCAACGGCAGTGAGCGCACCCGCAAGCAGCTGCGCTCGGCGCTGGCCCGGCTGCACGAATGCGTGCTGCTCATCGAGGACGCCGCCCCCGACGTCGTCGACGCCCGCGCCGCCGACGTGCTGCGCCGCCGCGCCATCGAGGTCGAGCTCGCCGTCGGCTGGCTGGCCAGCACCGTCCAGCGCACCTGCTCCGACGAACTGACCGCCGAGGTCCGCGACGACCTCATCGCCCGGCTCGCCCGCTTCCGGGCCCTCATGGAACGCGACCCGCGGGAACTGCCGCTGATCAGCGAAACCGGCGAGTACAGCCGGATGCTCGTCGAAGGCAGCCGCATCGACTCCCACGCCGCCCCCGGCGACGGCGTCCGCAAAGCCTTGGCCGAACTGGCACTGGCCGACGACCGTGCCCAGCGCGCCGCCGCCCCGGAAGCCACCGCGGACCCGCTCACCGACGACGAAGACGACGAACCGGCGCCGAAGTTCGCCTACGACAACCGGACCCGCAGCGCGATCCAGGCCGTCGTCGGCGGCGGGCTCGCCGTGCTCGGCGGCGAACTCGTCTCCCACCAGCGCTGGTACTGGGCCGTGCTCACCGTGTTCGTGGTGTTCATCGGCGCCTCCAGCGCCGGCGCCACCTTCGTCAAGGGCGTCCGCCGCCTCGGCGGCACCCTGATCGGCATCGTCGGCGGCGTCCTGCTCGCACTTCTGGTCGGCGGCAATACCGCCGCCACCCTCGGCCTCATCCTCGTGTGCGTGTTCGGGATGGTCTACACCGCGCGGGTGTCCCAGGTGGTGATGGCCTTCTTCGTCACCAGCATGCTCGGCCTGCTCTACAGCCTGCTCGGCACGTTCAGCCTCGAAGTGCTGTGGATCCGCGTCGCCGAGACCGCCGTCGGCGCCGCGGCCGGGATCCTCGCCGCGGTCGTCATCGTCCCGGTGCGCACCCGCTCGGTCATGCTCGACGACGTCGGCGAAGTGCTCGACGACCTCGAAGAGTTCTTGGAGCACACCCGCGGCCTGCTCGCCGGCGAGGAGAACGTCAACATCATCGAGCTGTCCCGCGACCTCGACCGCAGCGTCGAACAGGTTCGCACCACCATCGAACCGCTGACCCACCCGGTGAACCTCCGCAGTGCCCGCCGCGACTACGGCTGGCACGTGCTCACCACCCTGGAAACCATCGCCTTCCGCGCCCGCCACGTCGCCGCGCGCGCCCAGCCCGGCCAGCTCACCGGCCTCGACGCCGACCGGCTCGGGCAGTTCACCGGACGGCTGCTGGCCAACATCGACGTGCTCCGCAAAGCGCTGAACGCCCCGGGTGGCCCCACACCCGGCACGCTCGTGCGCGACGACGGCACTCCCGTCTCCGACCGCGTCGAAGCGGCCGAAACCCGGGCCGTGCTGTCCAGCCTCAGCCACCTCGACGAGGCCCTCGTCTCCCTCGGCCGCGTCTTCGGCGTCGAAGCCACCGATCCCCGGGCCCCGGCGAAGGCCTGACCGGGGCGGCGCAGCTTCTCGGGCCGCGCCGCCCCTCTGGACCTCCGGTCACCCGGAGCCGATCACGGACAGGCGAGCCACGCGAAGTGGTACACCGTGGTGATGCTGCCGTCGGTCGAGTCCATGGTGACGTAGCTCGTCGTCTTCTTCGGATCCGACGTCCCGGCTGCGGCCCGCAATTCCGTGTTGATGTTCAGGTTGCGTTCCTCGCCGCACGGCTTGAAGACGATGGCCCCGACCTCGGTCGAATCGGTGAAATGCCAGTCGTCCTCGAACGGCCCCGCCAACGGGTGCTGGATGTACGCCGTCGGAGAATTACCCTGGAAATAGTAGTTGGCTCTTTCCAGGCCGGTCGCGCCCTTTTCCAGGTGCGCGAACCCGCGGTAGTCCGCCTGCGCGATTCCGTAGGTGAACCCCTGCGGCACGTGCACCCGCAGGCCGATCTGGCAGTTCTTCCGGGCGTCCAGCGGCCCGGCACCGACCCCGACCAACGCCGTGTAGGCGCTGTAGGTCACGGTGAACGCCGTGTTGTCCTGCGAAACGGCGACCGCGGACGTGCCCGTCGGACAGCCGGTGCCGATGGCGTTGACGACGTCGATGACGATTTTGTCGGGCGGCGGAGGGGTGTTCCACGAATGCGGGGATACCACAGAAGACAGCGCCATTACGGCAGCAACGACCGCAGACAGCATCGGAATCCTTCCCAATACATTCAAATTGGGGACGGGGGCCGGACCATGGTAGCGGAAGGATCATGGAAGCAAACCCCGCTGAACGGAGCAACGCTGGTCGCTCGTCCCACCAAGCGGCATTGCTCACGTTTCGACAATTTTCGTAAACGCCATTCAGTGGCCGCGAATAAATGCGCGGAGAAAACGATTTCGCACCCCCGCTCCCCCGGCCCCCGCCCGCGATCACCCGCGTGACGTCCGGCTCAGGCGATCAGCGCGGCCGCCCGGCCCAGCGTCCGCACCCGCGCCACCGGCCACGGCCCGGCCGTGATCACCACCGCGTGGTCGATGCCCCACCCGGTGAACTCCGCGCACCGCCGCACCAACGACTCCGCCGGCTCACCGGGCGCCAGCCGGGTGCTGATCGTCTTCTCGATCTCCCCGTACGGCCGGCCCACCTCCTCGCAGTGCCGCCGCAGAACCGCGAGCTTGTGCCGCACCGTCTGCCCGCCGTCCGGGATGTCGAACACGTTGCACGCGTCGGCGTACCGCGCCACCAGCCGCAGCGTCCGCCGCTCACCCGCCCCGCCGACCAGGATCGGCGGCCGCCGCACCGGCCGCGGGTTCCCGACCGGACGCTCGAGCCGGTAGTGCTCGCCCTCGAACGGCGACTCGTCACCCGCCCACATCCGCAACGCCAGCCGCACGGTCTCCTCCACCCGCGCGAACCGCTCGGCCACCGGCGGGAACGGCAGGCCCATCGCCCGCGCCTCACCGTCGTGGTGCCCGGCCCCGATGCCGAACCGCGCCCGCCCGCCGGACAGGACGTCCAGCGTGGTGACCGCCTTGACCAGCACCGCCGGCGGCCGGAACGTCACCGCCGACACCATCGTGCCCAGCCCGATCCGGCTGGTCCGCCCGGCCAGGAAACCCAGCGTCGTGCAGGCCTCCAGCATCGCCGAGTCCGGCGTGCTGTTCGGGTCGGCCTGCAGCAGGTGGTCGGCCACCCACAGCGTGTCCAGCCCGGCGTCCTCGGCCGCCACCGCGACGGCGCCGAGCTGCCCGGTCAGGTCGTCCGGCCACGAGAAGTCCGTGACCCCGATGCTCACCCGCACGACTACTCCCTCGTCAGCAGTTCGAGGTTGTGGCCGTCGGGATCGGGGAAGTACACCCCGCGTCCGCCGTTGAGGCCGTTGATCTCGCCGGGCCGCTCGTGGAACGGGTCCGCCCAGAACGGGACACCGGCCGCCTCGATCCGCGCCATCGCCGCGTCGAACTCGGCGTCGCCCACCAGGAACGCGTAGTGCTGACTCGTCACGCGGTCCACCTGCAGGTAGTCCAGCGTGACGCCGTTCGCGAGCCGCACCGGCACGAACGGCCCGGCCACCGGACCGGTCCGCAGGCCCAGGATCCCGGCCAGGAACTCCGCCGACTTCCCCCGGTCCGTCGCGCACACGATCGTGTGGTTCAGTTCGACGCTCATCGCGCGCCACCACCCGGGACGAACGGCGCACCGATCGGGCTCAGGTGGATCCCCGCCAGCCGCCACCGGTCGTCCTCACGGACCAGCACGTGCGTGGCACGGAAGCGGCCGTTCACCGGGTTCCCCCGGTGCGTGGCGACCTGCTCGTGCACGCCGATCGCGATCGCCGTGCCGCCGAAGCCGCGGACCTCGACGCCGGACCAGTCCAGCTTCTCGGTGACCAGCCCGCCGTCGCGGTAGCGCGCCAGCCACTGCTCGCGGTCCAGCACGAACCCCAGCGGCCCGACCAGGCGGAACCCCTCGGTGGCCAGCCCGGCCAGCACCTCGGTGTCGCCGCGTTCCTCCGCCGCGGCCCAGACCCGGCCGAACTCGCGGACCTGCTCTTCGATGCTCATCGCGTTCCCCTTCCGATTGATGCCTCAACGTTAGAAGTCTAACCGTTAGATGTCAAACGCTTAGACTTCTCGGCATCTGCGCTAAGGTCACCCCCGTGCCCCAACCCGCCACCGCCCCCATCGGCGTCGTCCTCGCCCGCACCGCCAAAACCGCCGCCCGCGCCTTCGACCAGGCCCTCGCCGCCGCCGGCGGCTCCCAGCCCGTCTGGCAGATCCTCATCTCGCTCAAAACCAGAGCCGTCGCCAACCAACGCGAACTCGCCGACGCCGTCGGCATCCAGGGCGCCACCCTCACCCACCACCTCAACGGCATGGAAGACGCCGGCCTCGTCACCCGCCGCCGCGACCCCGCCAACCGCCGCGTCCACCTCGTCGAACTCACCGACGACGGCGAACAGCTCTTCCACCGCCTCGCCACCGCCGCCATCGCCCACGACCAGCGCATGCGCCAAGGCCTCACCGACACCGAAATCGCCCAGCTCGCCGACCTCCTCACCCGGCTCGCCGCCAACGTGACGGAAACCTGATCGATCCAGCAGGAGTGACCGGCCGCACCCGAACAGCAACGCCCGGGAGGGATAGGCTCACAGGCACAAGCCGAAGTCGTCTCAAGCTGGAGAACCGCAATGACCCAAGCCCCCGTCAACGTGACCGTCACCGGCGCCGCCGGCCAGATCGGCTACGCGCTGCTCTTCCGCATCGCGTCCGGTCAGCTCCTCGGCCAGGACGTCCCGGTGAAGCTGCGGCTGCTCGAAATCCCGCAGGCGGTCAAGGCGGCCGAGGGCACCGCGATGGAGCTCGAAGACGGCGCGTTCCCCCTCCTCGCCGGCACCGACATCTTCGACGACCCCAAGCAGGCCTTCGAAGGCACCAACATCGCCCTCCTCGTCGGCGCCCGCCCCCGCAGCAAGGGCATGGAGCGCGGCGACCTCCTCGAAGCCAACGGCGGCATCTTCAAGCCCCAAGGCGAAGCCATCAACGCCGGCGCCGCCGACGACATCAAGGTCCTCGTCGTGGGCAACCCCGCCAACACCAACGCCCTCATCGCCCGCTCGCACGCCCCCGACGTGCCCGCCGACCGCTTCACCGCGATGACCCGCCTCGACCACAACCGCGCCCTCGCCCAGCTCGCCAAGAAGCTCGGCGTCCCGGTGACCGAACTCAAGAAGGTCGCCATCTGGGGCAACCACTCCGCCACCCAGTACCCCTCGGTCCAGCACGCCGAATTCGGCGGCAAGGCCATCGCCGACGCCGTCGACCAGGCCTGGCTCGAAAACGACTTCATCCCCACCGTCGCCAAGCGCGGCGCCGCCATCATCGAAGCCCGCGGCCTCTCCTCCGCCGCCTCGGCCGCCTCCGCCGCCATCGACCACGTCTACACCTGGGTCAACGGCACCCCGGCCGGCGACTGGACCTCCGCCGCCGTCGCCTCCGACGGCTCCTACGGCGTCCCCGAAGGCCTCATCTCGTCCTTCCCGGTCACCGCCGAGAACGGCCAGTACAAGATCGTCCAGGGCCTCGAGATCGACGACTTCTCCCGCGCCCGCATCGACGCCTCCGTCGCCGAACTCGTCGAGGAACGCGACACCGTGCAGAAGCTCGGCCTCATCTGAGCCCACCCACCGAACCGGGGCCGCCGTCCATTGCGGACGGCGGCCCCTTTCGCGTCCGGCGAACACCTCACGCCCACAGCGAAACCGCCCCCGCGAACCCGATCATGCGCCCTACCGTCGGCCCATGACCCTTCTCGCCGTACCCGACATGCACGCCCCCGCCCAGTCCCCCGACGAATCGGTGTACCACCAGCTCCTGCGCGACCGGATCGTCTTCCTCGGCTCCGAGGTGACCGACGAAGTCGCCAACCGGATCGTCGCCCAGCTGCTCCTGCTCGCCGCCGACGACCCGGCGAAGGACATCACCTTCTATATCAACTCACCCGGCGGTTCGGTCACCGCGGGCATGGCCATCTACGACACCATGCAGCTCGTCCAGCCGGACGTCGCCACCTACGGCCTCGGCTTCGTCGCCTCCATGGGCCAGTTCCTGCTCTCCTCCGGCACCCCGGGCAAGCGCTACCTGCTGCCCAACACCCGCATCGTGATGCACCAGCCCTCGGCCGGCATCGGCGGCGCCGCCACCGACATCGCCATCCAGGCCGAGGTGTTCGGCCGGATGAAGCGCCGGATCGCCGAGATCACCGCGCGCCAGACCGGCCAGAGCGTCGAGCGCATCACCGCCGACGCCGACCGGGACCGCTGGTTCGACGCCGACGAGGCACTCTCCTACGGCTTCGTCGACCAGATCGTGACCGGCGGCTGACTTTCCTTGTCCTTGCTGGGCTTTTGAGCAGTAAGGAGCCGGGGCAATTTCTTGAAAATTGCCCCGGCGTATAGGTCGTTATACACTTATTGAGGTCACCTGAGCGACCTGGTTCTGCGGATGGCTCAGACTCCGTCGAGGCCGCGGCGGGCCAGCAGCGGCTCGATCTCCGGGTCACGGCCACGGAAGGCGCGGAAGGCGTCCATGGGGTCGATGCTCCCTCCCCTGCCCAGGAGGGTGCGGCGGAAGTGGTCGCCGTTCTCGCGCGTCAATCCCCCGTTTTCGCGGAACCACTGGACGGTGTCGGCGTCGAGGACTTCGCTCCAGATGTAGGAGTAGTACCCGGCGCTGTAGCCGCCGCTGAAGATGTGGGCGAAGTAGGTCGTGCGGTAGCGCGGCGGGATCGCGTCGACGGCCACCCCGGCCTTCACGAGTGCTTCCGCCTCGAACGCCTGCACCTCCCCCACGGCGTCGTCGACGCCGAGGCCGTGCCAGGCCTGGTCGAGCAGGGACGCGGCGAGGTACTCGGTGGTGGAGAACCCTTCGCCGTACTGCTGGGCGGCGAGGAGCTTGTCCACCTGCGCCTGCGGCAGCGGCTCGCCGGTCTCGTGGTGCTTCGCGTAGTGGGCCAGGACTTCCGGCCACAGCATCCACATCTCGTTGACCTGCGAGGGGTATTCGACGAAGTCGCGGGGCACGTTGGTGCCGGAGAAGGTCGGGTAGCGGACCGAGGAGAGCAGCGCGTGGAGGGCGTGGCCGAACTCGTGGAACGCGGTGACGACCTCGTCGAAGGTGAGCAGCGTCGGCTCGCCGGCCGGCGGCTTGTTCACGTTGAGGACGTTGACCACGACGGTCTTGCGGCCGAGCAGCTCGGACTGGTCGACGAAGGTGTTCATCCAGGCCCCGCCGCGCTTGGCGTCGCGGGTGTAGAGGTCCAGCAGGTACAGGCCCAGCGGGGTGCCGTCGGCGTCGAAGACCTCGAAGGTCCGGACCTCCGGGTGGTACTTGGGCAGGTCATCCCGCTCGGTGAAGGTCAGGCCGTACAGGTTCGTCGCGGCGAAGAAGACGCCGTCGAGGTACACGCGGTCGGCCTCGAAGTACGGGCGCAGCGCCTCGGTGTCGACGTCGAAGCGCTCGCGGCGGACCTGGGCCGCGTAGAACGGCCAGTCCGACGGCCGCAGCTTCGCGCCCGGCACGTCCGCCTCCAGCAGCTGCTGGAGTTCGGCGGCTTCGGCACGCGCGTTCGCGACCGCCGCGGGCGCCAGCCGTTCCAGCAGCCCGGCGGCCGCCTCGGCCGTCTTCGCCGTCTCGTCCGCGATGACGTACGCGGCGTGGTTGGGGTAGCCCAGCAGCACCGCCCGCTCCGCGCGCAGGCGCACGATTTCCGCGACGACGGCGTTGTTGTCGCAGGCGTTGCCGCGGTTGCCCCGCGCCATCGACGCGGTGTGGATGCGCTCGCGGACTTCGCGGTTGCGCAGTGTCTCCAGCGGTGACGCCTGGCTGGTCGGCAGGCTCAGCGTGAGCACGTACTTGCCGTCCTCGCCGCGCGCGGACGCCGCTTCGGCCGCGGTGGCGATCGCGCCCTCGCCGAAGCCGTCGAGTTCGGCGCGGTCGGTGATGACGACGGCCAGCTCGTTGGTGTCCTTGAGCAGGTTCTGCTGGAACTTCGTCTGCAGTGTGGAGAGCTGGCCGTTCAGTTCGCGCAGGCGGGCCTGCTCGGCCTCGCCGAGACCGGCTCCCGCCCGGCTGAAGTCGGTGTGCCGCCGTTCGAGCAGTCGCCGCGATTCTTCGTCCAGGCCCAGCTCGTCGCGCCGCCGGTGGAGGGTGTCGATCCGGGCGAACAGCTGCGGGTTCAGGTGGATCGCGTCGTGGTGGGCGGCGAGCTTCGGCGCGAACTCGGCCTGGATGGCCTGGATCTCGTCGGTGCTGTTGGAGCCGGACAGGTTGTAGAACACGCTCGCCACGCGGCCCAGCAGCTCGCCGGCGCGCTCGAGGGCCACGATGGTGTTCTCGAACGTCGGCTCGGCCTCCTGCGCCGCGATCTGCTCGATCTCCGCCGCGTGCTCGGCCAGCCCGGCCTCGAACGCGGGCCGGTAGTGCTCGTCGGAGATCCGGTCGAAGGGCGGCAGGGCGTAGGGCAGCTCGCTGGGTGCGGCGAACGGGTTGTCCGGCGAAATCATCGGGCAGGCTCCTGGTCGGGGACAAACACTCGGTCCCGCCACCCTACGGGGTCGGCCAGGGTGGATGTCAGCGCTTTCCGGAGGTGGCCGGGGTCACCGGCCCGTGGTACCGCCCACGACGGCGTCACTGCTCGGCGCGGCCTTCCTGCCCCGTTTCGGCTTCGGTTCGGGCGGCACGATGCCGCGCAGGTCGCCGCCGTGGTCGTTGACCCGCAGCACGAACGGCCGCGTCTCGGTGTAGCGCACGACCGAGACGGACGCCGGGTCGACGACGATCCGCTGGAAGGCGTCGAGGTGCTGGCCGAGCGCGTCGGCCAGGATGGACTTGATGACGTCGCCGTGGCTGCACAGCAGCCAGACGGCGTGGTCGCCGTGCTCGGCGGCGATCCGCCGGTCGTGGGCGCGCACGGCGGCGACCGAGCGGGCCTGCATCGCCGCGAGCCCTTCGCCGCCGGGGAACACCGCGGCCGAGGCGTGCGCCTGCACGACCCGCCAGAGCGGCTCCTTGGCCAGGTGCTTGAGCTCCTTGCCGGTCCAATCGCCGTAGTCCACTTCGGACAGCCCGGGCTCGACGACCTTCTCGAGGCCGCGCGCGGTGGCCAGCGGGCCGACGGTCTGCTTGCACCGCAGCATGGGCGAGACGACGAGCCCGGACAGCGGGACGCCGTCGAGGCGTTCGACGAGCTTCTCCGCCTGGGCGCGGCCGGTGTCGTCGAGGCTGACCTTCGGGGAGCGCCCGGCGAGGATGCCCGAGCCGTTGGCCGTCGACTTGCCGTGCCTCAGCAGAATGACCGTACTCACGGGCCCCACCCTACGTGGGAACCGATCAAGCGGTCCCCACGCGGGCGGATCAGTGACCGACCGGGCCGGCGTTCGGGTCCAGCACCCCGCTGAAGATCAGCACGAACAGCAGCACGCCGAGGATCAGCCGGTACACCACGAACGGCACGAAGCTGCGCTTCTTGATGTAGGCCATCAGCCAGGCGATCACCGCGTACCCGACACCGAAGGCGACCAGCGTCGCCAGGATCGTCGGGCCCCACTGCGCCGGCACGTCACCCGAGCCGATGTCCTTGAGCTTGTACACGCCCGACCCGAACACCGCCGGCAGCGCCAGCAGGAACGAGTACTCCGCCGCCTCGGCGCGGGTGTAGCCGAGCAGCAGGCCCGCGCTGGTCGTGCCACCCGAACGGGACACGCCCGGGATCAGCGCCAGCGCCTGCGCGAAGCCGAAGCCGAGCCCGTGCGGCACGGTCAGGTCGTCCAGGGTGCGGTCCTGCCGGCCGATCCGGTCGGCGACCAGCAGGATCACGCCGAACACGATGAGCACGGTCGCGGTGATCCGCAGGTCGCGGAACGCGCTGTCGATCTGGTCCTGCAGCAGCAGCCCGAGCACCACGATCGGCAGCGACCCGACGATGATCAGCCAGCCCAGCCGGGCGTCGGGGTCGCGGCGCCACTCCGACTTGTACAGCGAGAAGAACCAGGCCCGCAGGATCTTCCCGATCTTCGGGCCGAAGTAGATGATCACCGCCAGTTCGGTGCCGATCTGGGTGACGGCGGTGAACGCCGCGCCCGGGTCGTCCCAGCCCGCCAGTGCCGCCACGATCCGCAGGTGCGCGCTCGAGGAGATCGGCAGGAACTCCGTCAGGCCCTGGACCAGGCCCAGGACGAGTGCTTCGAACCAGCCCACGTCAGGCCACCCCCGCCAGCTCGAGGGCCTCCACGGCCGTGCGCAGCGCCTCGGCCGGTTCCGGCGTGTAGGGCGACACCGACAGGGTCGTCACGCCGGCTTCGGCGTATTCCGTCATCTTCTCCGCGATCCGTTCCTTCGGGCCCAGCAGCGACGTCGCGTCGAGGAACTCGGCCGGCACCGCCGCCATCGCCCCCACCCGGTCGCCCGCCAGGTACTTCTCCTGCACTTCGGCGGCCTCGGCCGCGAATCCCATCCGGCACGCCAGCCGGTTGTAGAAGTTCTTCTCCTTGCTCCCCATCCCCCCGAGGTAGAGCGCCGCGTAGCCGCGGACGGCGTCCGCGCAGGTTCGCCAGTCCTCGCCGGGCACCAGCGGCACCGACGGGACGACGTCGAAACCGTCCAGCGTGCGACCGGCCCGCTCGGCACCGGCCCGGACGTGGGCCAGCTGCTCCCCCGCGTGGGCCGGCGAGAAGAACACCGGCAGCCAGCCGTCGGCGATCTCCCCGGCCAGTTCCAGGTTCTTCGGGCCGATCGCGGCCAGGTACAGCGGGAGGTGCTTGCGAGCCGGGCGGACGGTCAGCCGCAGCGCCTTGCCCGGGCCGTCCGGCAGCGGCAGCGTGAAGTGCTCGCCCGCGAACTTCAGCCGCTCACGGCGCAACGCCGTCCGCACGATCTGCGCGTACTCCCGCGTGCGGCTCACCGGCGAGGCGAAGCGGACGCCGTGCCAGCCCTCGGACACCTGCGGGCCGGACACGCCGAGGCCGAGCCGGAACCGGCCGCCCGACAGCGTGTCGAGGGTCGCGGCGGTCATCGCCGTCATGGCCGGGGTGCGCGCCGGGATCTGCAGCACGGCGGCACCGACGTCGATCCGCGACGTCCGCGCCGCGATCCACGTGAGCACGGTCACCGCGTCCGAACCGTAGGCCTCCGCGGCCCACACCACCGCGTACCCGAGGTCCTCCGCTTGTTTCGCCAGGGCCAGGTTCGCGGGGTCGTTCCCCGCTCCCCAATAGCCGAGATTCAGTCCGAGTCGCACGGGGCCAGACCCTAACGGGGGCCTTGATCGCGACACGACTCACCTTGGTCTCCTCCGGACGGGGCAGCCCACTAGGCTCGGCGGTCGTGGAAAAGCGACTGCTCGGCCGCTCGGGACTGCGCGTCTCCCGTATGGCGCTCGGCACCATGACCTGGGGTGGCGACACCGACGCGGAGGAGGCCGCCAGCCAGCTGGTCGCCTTCGTCGACGCCGGCGGCACCCTGGTGGACACGGCCGACATCTACGGCGAGGGCGAGAGCGAGCGGGTGCTCGGCTCGCTGCTCGGCGACCTCGTGCCCCGCGACGACGTCGTCCTCGCGACGAAGGCGGTCGCCAAGCGCACCGACGGGCCGTTCGGCGGCGGCGCCTCGCGCGGCGCGCTGCTCACCGCGCTCGACGGCTCGCTCAAGCGGCTCGGCACCGACCACATCGACCTGTGGCAGCTGCACGCCTGGGACGACTGCGTGCCGCTCGCCGAGACGCTGTCCGCCCTCGAGTACGCCGTGACCAGCGGGAAGGTCCGCTACGTCGGCGTCTCGAACTACGCGGGCTGGCAGCTGGCCACCGCCGCCGCGGGCGCCTCGGCCCTCGCGCCGATCGTCTCCACCCAGGTCGAGTACTCGCTGCTGGAACGCGGGGTGGACCGCGAGGTCGTGCCCGCGGCCGAGCACCACGGCATCGGCCTGCTCCCCTGGGCGCCCCTCGGCCGGGGCGTCCTGACCGGCAAGTACCGCACCGGCACGCCCGCCGATTCGCGCGGCGCCAACAGCGCCTACGCCGGGTACGTCGAACACCACCGCACCGACCGCGCCGCCCGGATCGTGCAGGCCGTCGCGACCGCCGCCGACGGACTCGGCACGTCCCCGCTGGCGGTGGCCCTGGCCTGGGTCCGCGACCGGCCCGGCGTCGTCGCCCCGGTCGTCGGGGCGCGGGACACCGGCCAGCTCACCGGGTCACTGGCGGCGGAGGACATCACCCTCCCGCCGGCCATCCGGGCCGCGCTCGACGACGTCAGCGCGATCGAGGTCGGCTACCCCGAACGCTGGCCGCGATGAGCGCCAGGTGTCTGTTCGGTGACACGCACGTGACGGCACGGGGATCAAGGAGCATGCTGGTGAAGACCGTCCGCCGAGGGACACCTGGAGGCCGCAACGTGCGTCGGTTCGCCGCCGTGTCGTGGATCGCGCTCCCGTTCGCCGGTGCCCTGGTGCTCTCGGGCTGCTCGTCGGCCAAGTCGACCTCCGACGACCTGCAGATCGTGGCGAACCCGACCGCCGCGCGCCCGGCCGTCTCCCCCGCCGTGACCGTGAAACCCGCCGGTCAGGTGCTCGGGACGGGTTCGGTGGCGGCCGTCGCCGTCGACGCGAAGACGGCGACCCTCGTCGTGGCCGTTTCTTCGCCCTCGGCCCTGCAGCTGTACGACTTGGCTGCGCTCGCGTCACCCCCGGTGAATATGCCGTTATACGGCAAGGTCTCGCGGCTGACGGCGGCGCCGGGGCGGATCGAGATCGCCGAACCCGATCAGGGTGTGGTGCAGCAGCTGACGTTGCCGGACCGGAAGCTCACGGAGACGAAGACGGGCGGGCAGCCGGCGTCGAGCATCGCCTACGGCGCTGATCGGCTGGTCGCGATGGGGGCGGGCAAGGACATCCGGGTGCTGCCGGCGGCGGGTCCGGCGCGGACGATCGGCGGGCAGCTCTACAGCGCCGACGACGTCGTCGACACCGGGGACGGTGTGGTGGTGCTGGACCGGCTGCGGACGGCGGTGTTCTCGGTCGACGTCGCGGGGGGGAAGGTCGGCGAAGGCCTGCGCGCGGGTGACGGCGCCGCGAACGCCGTGGCGGACTCCTACGGGCGGGTGCTGGTGACCGACGCGCGGGCGGGCGCCCTGCTGGCGTTCTCGGCGGGCCCGCTGATCCTGAAGCAGCGTTACCCGGTGCCCGGCGGGGCGTACGGGATCGCCTACGACGCCACGCGCAGCCTGGCGTGGGTGACGCTCACCGAACGCAACGAGGTGGTCGGGTTCGACGTTCGCGGCGGCGAGCCCGTCGAGAAATACCGGTTCCCCACCGTGCGCCAGCCGGACTCGGTGGGGGTGGACGAGAAGAGCGGCCGGGTGATCGTCGGCTCGGCCGCCGGAGAAGGGACCCAGGTGATCCAGCCATGACGACGGTCAGCGAGGCGGTGGTCGAAGGGGATTGGGAGTATCGCCGCCTGCACCTCCCCCCGGGCGTGTCCCGGCGTGCGGCGGCGATCCAGCTCTCCATCCACGCGGAGTTCGCGGGCTGGGAACTGCGCACCGTGCGGCTCTACGCCGACGGCACGCGCCGGGTCTGGCTGCGCCGCAAGAAGACGGCGCAGAGCCTTCCCGGCGCCCTGCCGACCTGACCCTTCTCGCGGCAGTCAGACGACGGCGTCGAGTTCGGTGCGCAGGCCGATGGCCTTCACCAGCAGGTGCCGCCCGGCGAGGACCAGCAGGACCACGGCCGTGCCCACGCCGGCCGCGGCGGCCGTGCCGAGCCACAGGCCGATCACGTCCATGCCGTCGGCCGGTGACGGGATGTCCGACAGCGTGACGTAGCCGAACACCGCCGCGGCGAGCGCGGTCGCCACGGCCGCGGCACCCACGACGACGTTCGCCCAGGTCAGCGTGGACGGCTCGAAGACGGAGCCGCGGCTCGCGCGCCGCAGCAGCATGCCCAGCCCGAGCAGGGCGGCCTGCCCGCAGGCGACGAACGCGATCGCCGCCGTCACGAGCGGAACCCGGAACGGCGCGTACGGCGGGAAGAGCTCGACCTGGTCGGCCGCGGTCGTCGGGATCACCACGATCTGCGCGTACAGGCCGGCGAGGAACGCGAAGGCCACGAACGCCTGGAGGGGGCCCGCGAGAAAGCGAGGCATGTATCGAGAATCGATGTATTCCGCTCGACTGTCAACCGAAAACGCGGTTCAGCCAGTCACCCCAGGCCTTTTCCTCGACGTCCGTGTCGGCCCCGGGGGTGAACAAGTGGTGGCAGGCCACCATCACACCCTGGATGCCGCGCACGAACCGGAACATCGCGTCCGCCGTCCGCACGCCCACCGTCTGGTCGTTCACCGCGTAGACCACGCCCTCTTGGCCGATCCGGACCCGGTCGCCTTCGGCCGGGCGTGCCGGCAGGCCCAGTGCCGCACCGAGCCGGGTCCAGGCCTCGTCCCAGTCCCCCACCGGCGGGCCGAACGCGGTCACCGGCGTCGCCGTCCGGCCCGCGAAGTTCGTCACGTACTCGACCAGGGTGCGGAAGAACAGCTCGCCGCCCGCGGTCATCGCCTCGAACTCGTCCTCCCAGTCGTCGCCGGGGAGGAAGCCGCTGGTGACGCACCTGATCACCGTACTGCCACCTTCGCGGCCCTCGATGAGGAACTCGTAGGCGATCCGCCGTCCGTCCGGTGCCGGGTCGCTGCCGTAGGCGAGCTTCTCCGCCGGGTCCCACTCGCGGATCCGGAATTCGGGCCGGTACCCGCCGAAGGCGCCGCGGATCGTCCCGCCGGTGCCGCCTTCGACCTCGTTGCGGCCCATGAACCACGAATCGATGCCCGGCCCGGTCGCGATGGCTTCCCAGACCTGCTCCGGCGTCGCCCCGACGTCGGCGACGTCGGTCAGTTCGAACTCGTACCCCACTTCAGGACTCCTCCGGGACGCTCGGGTGCACGGCGACGACCACCCGGTACGAGCGGCCCTTCTCGGCCGTCTCGTCGTGGTACTTCCCGACCAGCGTGGTGACGGCGGCCGTGAGCTCTTCGGCGAACGCGGCCCGGTCGGCGGCGGAGGCGAACCGCACCTCGCCGTCGAGCGCGAAGGTCGCCAGGCGCTGCTTGGCCTTGGCCGCGCCGGTGATCAGCAGGCCGACGTCCCGCACGAGCCGTCCGGCGACGGCGAGCAGCCAGCGCGCCGAGAGCCGGTCCGGCGAGCGGGCCGGGTCGGGCTGGACCGCGGCCAGCGCCGTCGGCGAGATGACGTACGACGCCGCCGTCGCCCGCATCATCCGCTCGGTGACGTTGCCCTTGCGGCGTTCCTCGACCAGCTCCACCAGGCCGTGGCTCTCCAGGGCCCGCAGGTGGTAGTTCACCTTCTGCCGGGGCAGGCCGACCCGCGCGGCCAGCATCGTCGCCGAGGCCGGCTCGGCCAGTTCGGCCAGCAGCCGGGCCCGGACGGGGTCCAGCGACACCTCGGCCGCCGCCGCGTCTTCGATCACCGCCACGGGAAACATGGGCCCAGCATCCAGCCGAACAGAGAAGTTGTCAAGAACGCTCGAGCTGTCGGTCCAGGAGGCTTTGGAAGTGCGGGCACGTCATGAGGTCCTCGTGCGGGCAATCGCCGTCCAGCAGCTCGAGCGCGGCCTGCGCCCGGGCGATCCGGGCCCGCAGCCGCTCCCGCTGCCGGGCCGCCATCTCCGCCCGGCCGGCCGCGGACCGGGCGGTCAGCATCGTGCGGATGTCCGCGAGCTCGAACCCGGCTTCCTTGGCGACCAGGATGGCGGCCACCCGGCGCAGGTCCGCGTCGGTGTAGCGCCGCCGGGTCCCCGCCCGGGCCGGGGCCAGCAGCCCTTCCGCTTCCCAGTACCGCAGCACGTGGGCCGGCAACCCGAACCGGGCCGCCACTTCGCCGATTGACTTCATGTCGGCATTAAGTCGCAGGATGGGCGGCATGTCCACGTTGCTGAGCCTCCTCGACGCCCTCGACGACCGCCCGCAAGCCGTCCGCCTGCGGGAACGTACTTACGAAGGACTCGGTGACGTCGTGGTCGACGTCGGCTGCGGCGGCGGGCGGGCCGTCGGCGAGCTGGCCGCAGGCGGGGTCCGGGCCATCGGCGTCGACGCCGACCCGGCCATGATCTCGGTGGCGGCGGCCCGCTGGCCCGGCGGGGAATTCCACGTCGCCGACGCGACCGCCCTGCCCCTCGACGACGGCTCGGTCACCGGCTACCGCGCGGACAAGGTCCTGCACGTCCTGCCCGATCCCGCGCTCGCGGTCGCCGAAGCCCGCCGCGTCCTGGCTCCGGGCGGCCGCGCGGTGCTCACCGGCCAGGACTGGGACACCATCGTGATCGACTCCGACGATCCCGCGCGCACCCGGACGATCGTCCACGCGCGCGCGGACGGCATGCCCCACCCGAGGATTGCGCGGAGGTACCGCAACCTCTTGCTGGACCACGGGTTCACGGAGGTCACCGTGGAGGTCCACACCGTGGTGTGGACGGACGCGACGGCGCTGCCGGTCTTGGCCAACCTCGGCGGCGACGGCGCCTGGCTGGAGGAGCAGGAGGCCCGCGCCCGCGACGACCGGCTGTTCGTGGCGGTGCCGATGTTCGTCGCCGCGGGCACTAACGCCGCAGGCTCGCGTTGACCAGCGCGACCACCCGCGGCAGCACCTGGGCCGCGGCCTCCAGCGGGACGACGTGCCCCACCCCGGGCAGCACCACCGCCGTGCCGTTGCCGAGGCCGCGGACCCACTGCTCCACATCGGACGCGCGGACGATCCGGTCCCGCTCCCCCACGATCGCCGTCACCGGCAGGTCGCCGACCTGCGTCAACGCCGCGTCACGGGCGTAGGCGTCCATGGCCGGGCGGAACAGGGCCACCGTGTGGGGCCAGTTGCCGCGGATCATCTTCACGGTCAGTTCGACCAGGTCCGGATCCGGGTCGTCGCCGAACAGCCACCAGCGCAGGCCCGCGCTGACCGCCCGGCTGGTGTGCTCGCGCACCACGCCGAACAGCTTCGAGCCGAGCACCGTCTCGAGGTCGCGCGCCAGTTTCCCGAGTGCGTTCGGCCAGGTCGCCGACACCTCGGCGGCCAGGGTGCCCGACGACGTCGCCAGCAGCACCAGTCCCGACACGCGCGCGGCGAACAGGTCCGGATGCCGCTGCGACAGCGACATGATCGCCAGGCCGCCCATGTCGTGGCCCACCAGCACCACCCGGCCCTCGGGCACCTCGCGTTCGAGGAGCTCGGCGAGGTCGTCGCCGAGCCGGGCCATGGTCGCCGTGCCGCGTCGCGCCCGTCCGGATCCGCCGTGACCGCGCTGGTCGTAGGTCAGCACGGCCACCGGCCCGTCGGCGGCGTCGGGCACCAGCGGCGCGATGCGGCCCCAGCTGCGCTGGTCGAGCGCGTAGCCGTGGACGAATACCACGGTCACCGGCGCGGCCGGGTCGCCCCTGCGGATCACCTGCAGGGGCGTGCCGTCGGCGAGCGCGAACCCGGTCATCAGCTGGTGCGCAGGAACCGGTCGAGTACGCGGGTGCCGAACTTCAGCGCCTCGACCGGGACCCGCTCGTCGACGCCGTGGAAGAGCGCCGAGAAGTCGAGGTCCGCGGGCAGCTTCAGCGGCGCGAAGCCGAAGTTGCGGATGCCCAGCTCCTGGAACGACTTCGCGTCGGTGCCGCCGGAGAGCATGTACGGCAGCGTCTTCGCGCCCGGGTCCTCGGCCAGGACCGCGGCGGTCATCGCGTCCACGAGCGCGCCGTCGAACGTGGTCTCGACCGGCGGGAGCTCCATCCACTCCTTCTCGATGTCCGGGCCGAGCAGCTCGTCGAGCTCGCGGTCGAAGGCCTCCAGCCGGCCCGGCAGGATCCGGCAGTCGACCGCGGCCTCGGCGACCGACGGGATGACGTTCGACTTGTACCCGGCGGTGAGCATGGTCGGGTTGGCCGTGTCGCGCAGGGTCGCGCCGATCATCCGGGAGATGTTGCCCAACTTGGCGACCGAGCCTTCGAGGTCGTCCTCGGGGAAGTCCCAGCCGGTGATCTCGGTGACGCCGGCGAGGAACTCCTTCACCGAGTCGGTCAGCACGAGCGGGAACCGGTGGTTGCCGAGCTTCGCCACGGCCTCGGACAGCTTCGTGACCGCGTTGTCGCGGTGGATCATCGAGCCGTGCCCGGCGGTGCCGCGCACCCGTAGCTTCATCCAGCGGATGCCCTTCTCCGCCGTCTCGATCAGGTAGGCGCGGACGTCGTCCTTGAGCGTGATCGAGAAGCCGCCGACCTCGCTGATCGCCTCGGTGACGCCCTCGAACAGCTCCGGCCGGTTCTCGACCAGCCACTGGGCGCCGTACTTGCCGCCGGCCTCCTCGTCGGCCAGGAACGCGAACACCAGGTCACGCGGCGGCACGACGCCGTTCAGCTTGTAGTGCCGGGCCAGCGCGAGCGCCATCGCGCACATGTCCTTCATGTCGACCGCGCCGCGCCCCCAGACGTAGTCGTCCTGGATCGCGCCGGAGAAGGGGTGGACCGACCACTCGGAGGCGTCGGCGGGCACGGCGTCGAGGTGACCGTGGATGAGCAGGGCGCCCCGGGACCGGTCGGCTCCTTCGAGCCGGACGATCACGTTGTGCCGGTTCTTCCCGCCCGACTCGACGTAGGTGATCTCGTACCCGGCGTCGGTCAGCTTCTCCGCGACGTACTCCGCCGCCGCCCGCTCGCCGACCAGCGTGTCGGGATCGCCGGTGTTGGTCGTGTCGATGCGGATGAGCTCGCTGGTCAGCGTGACGGCCTCGTCCGCGGCGGCTTCGATCAGGTTCGGTTCGGTCACCGGCCATTCCTATCACCCGGATGGCCGGGTGTGCTGGCCGTGCGCCTGCTGGGACCGACCGGAGCCGCCGCGGTCCGCCCGGTCACCAGCCCACGGCGACCACCAGCCACTGCGGGTCCCCGTGCGAGACGAACGAGGACTGGCCCGCCACGTCGTCGTACGGGAAGCCGTACGCGAGGTGGTTGATGCCGTGGTCGTGCCAGAACTTCGCGTAGTAGTTCGCCGGTGCCGCCTGGTAGTACCGCGCGGGGTCCTGCCACTGCGACTGCGGCAGGTGGGCCGTGTGCCGGTTCAGCGCCGCGCATATGTCGGGGTTGCCGGCCAGCGATCCGGCGCAGCCGGTGATGTTCGACGTCGGCTCGTTGACCCCCACCGACTGGGCGTAGGAGGTGAAGTAGTTCGCGTACTTGCCACCGGTGCGGAAGTCCGGAGCGCTGCCCGGAGCCGGGATCCGGTACGGCGCGTTCACCGTCGCCAGGCCCTTGAACTCGGTCGGCACCTCGCTCTGGAACCGGGCGAACGTGGCCGAGCGGTCCTCCTGGAACAGCTCGTAGGCGTCGCCGACCTGCACGTCGTAGCCGTCGTGCGCGTGCAGGCGCATGGCCAGCTTCAGCGCGAAGGCGTCCACCCGGGTGGTGTTGCCGTTGAACACGTCCGGACCGACGGTGAACTCGATGAAGTCGGCGTACTGGCCGTTCGGCGTCCCCAGGGAGAAGTACATCCGCCCGGCCGAGTTGGCCGGCATGTCGAGGTAGGGCTGTTCGGCGATCGAGTGGGTCTGGCCGCCGAAGCTCCAGTACACCTGGCTGTCCGGGTACTTGCCGTTCGTCCGGTTGAGCACCTTGACCGTCAGCACGTTCCGCGCGGCCGGGATGGTGCTCGTGTCGCCCCAGAACGAGTCGGGCGGCGTGCCCGCGCCGGGCTGCGTGGTCCCGCCGCCGGTGCCGAAGACCTGGAACTCCCACAGCGAAACGCCGTAGGGCGTGGCCCGCGCGGTCGTGGACAACCGCACGTACCGCCCGGAACCGGCCACGTTCAGCGTCTGCGTGCCGCCGGTCCCCGTCGTCGTCTGGTACACAGTGGACCAGCCGGACCCGGTGTCGGACACCTGGATCTGGTAGGCGGTGGCGTAAGCGGCCTCCCAGCGCAGCACGACCTGGCTGACCGTCGCCGGGCCGCCGAGGTCGATCTGGATCCACTGTGGATCGCTGAACTGCGACGACCACCGGGTGCCGGTGTTCCCGTCCACCGCGGCGGCCGCGGGGGTGCCGGCGTTCTCCACCGACGACGCGGTGGCGGTTTTCCCTTGCGAGATCAGCGCGTCGGCGGCCTGCGCCGACGGGACGGCGAAGCCGAGCGCGGCGACCGCGAGGGCCGCCGCCAAGGTCGCCAAGCGGGTACCGGGTCCGCGGCGGCTGCGCCGCTGCCGGGCGTGGGTGAGCATGGTTCCTCCCTGGCCGGGAAACGGACGGACCCACCGCAGTCGGGCTGCGGCGTGGTCCGGCTCGTCCCTGAGCGCCGGGCGGATGCCCTCGCGGGCCGGCGGGAACGATCGGTGAAAAGGTTCATACCACCGCCCCTGCCTTGTCAAGGGTTGACAAGGCAGGGGTGTTCACCCGTTCCTCGGCGTAGTGCAGTCACCAGCGAGAAGACCGGTTGAGGTGGAATCAACCAAGCCGGCCCGAATAGGGCGTTATACACTTTGGTCAAAGGTCAATGCCGGTGTCCTCGGTCACCGAGCGCAGCGCGGTCACCGTCGGGTGCCCCTCGGCCAGCAGGCGGGCGTCGCTGTCCGCCGGAAGCTCGCCTTCGACGACCACGGCGGCGAGGGAAAACGCGCCGTCGCCCTCGTCCCGGACGCGGCTGCGCACCGCTCCGAACTCGGCCAGCCCCGCCCGCCGCGGGACGCCGGCCTCGGCCCGGTCCGGCACGTTGAGGTTCAGCACGGCACCGGCGGGCAGCGCTGCGAGCCGGTCGAACAGCTTCGCCGCGACCGCCACCGCGGTCTCCCAGTGCGGCGGCGAATCCGGCTCCAGGCCCACGTCGAGCGACACCGCCATCGCCCGGGCGCCGTTGATCGACGCGGTCAGCGCCGCGCCGACCGTGCCCGAGTGCAGGACCGCGCGGCCGACGTTCGCGCCGTGGTTGACCCCCGACAGCACCACGTCCGGGGCCTCGCCGAACGAACCCTGGGCCGCGGCCAGCGCGATCAGCCCGGGGTGGGCCGCGACCGCGTACGCCGGCACGTCCGCCAAGCCGGGCAGCTGCCGTCGCTGCACCACCACGCGGCCGTCGTCGCCGACCGCCGACAACCCGGCGCTGGTACCGCTGGCCTCCTCGGCCGGTGCGGCGACCACGACGGTCCAGCCGTGCGCGACCGCGCCGCGCGCCAGCGCCGCCAGCCCCGGCGAGCCGATGCCGTCGTCGTTGGTGATCAGCGCCCGCATCCGGCCTCCTCCCCCGATTTCACCCGCACCCGGCCGGCGAGTTCGCGCACCGCACCGCCGCTGCCCGAGCCGAGCCCGTGCCGCGTCACGTTGACCGCGCCCGCGGCCGCGCCGAGCTTGAGCGCGTCCTCCAGTGACTGCCCCTGCGCCAGGCCCACCGCCAGCCCGGCGGTCATCGAGTCACCGCCGCCGCGCGGGTCCACCGGCGTCAGCCCGGGTGATTCGACCAGCACCAGCTCGCCTTCGAGCAAGGCCAGGGTGTCCGCGTCGGCACGCGACACGACGACGGCCCGGGCCCCGGACTTCGCCGCCACCTCCCGGCACGCCGCCGCCAGGTCGGCCACCGCATCGGACTCGGCGAGCCCGTCGGACACCAGCTCCTCGTGGCTGACCTTCACCACCTCCGCTCCGCCGGTCAGCGCGTGGGCCAGCCGCTCCCCCGACAGGTCGACGACCACCGGAACACCGTGGGCACCGAGGTCGCGGGCCAGCCGCTCGTACACCGTGTGCGGCACCGGCACGTCCTCCCCCGCCGGTCCACTGAGGACGGCGACGTCCGCGCGCAGCGCCGTGACCAAGGTCAGCTCGTACAAGTCGTCCAGTTCGTGGCGCGACAACGCGTCCGCCGGCATCCGCACCACCTCGTCGCGCCGCCCGGCGCGGCGGTCGTGCACGTAACCGCCGTTGCGCGCGGCCACCGCCCGAGCTTCCACCTCCACCCCGATCAGGTGCTCGAGCACCCGGCCGGTCTCGCCGCCCAGCGCACAGCACAGCACCGGCGTGGCCCCGAGGGATTCGATCATCCTCGACTGCCACACACCCTGCCCGCCGGCGTGGAGGTGGATATCGGGTACCCCGTCGATCTCTTCGACGGTCACGGTCAACTGGGGGGACGGCGCGAACACCGCCACTCGACCTTCAGCCATGCCGTCTTCATACCCGTTTTGTCCGGTTTCATGCTCGAGGCCCGCTCCCCTCCGGCCGATCACGACGGCCGGGTTCGTTCCGGCAGTGACCGCGGCAGGCCGAACGCCGGGAGCACACCGTTCTCGAACCGCGTCATGGCCGAGATCCGGTGACCGGCCACCGTGAGGACGTACAGGCCCGTTCCGTGGCTGGTGCCCGACGGGCCGCGCAGGTAGGCGCCGAACGCCGGCTGGCCGTTGGCGCGCGTCGGAACCAGGTCGAAGCGGCGGCCGGCGCCGAACAGCCCGGCGCACAGCCGGGCCACCACGTCCCGGCCCTCGTATTCCAGCGGCAGCGGCGGCATCGACACGAACACGTCGTCGGTCAGCAGCGCCACCAGCGCGTCGATGTCGGCGCTCTCCCAAGCCCGCACGAAGTCCGCCACGACCGCGTGCTCGGCGGGGGAACCGGGCCGAGGCGCCGGTTCGCCGGGTGGGCGGTGCCGCAGCGCCGAACGGGCCCGCTTGAGGGCGCTCTTGACCGCGTCGACCGTCGTGTCCAGCATCGCGGCGACGTCGGCCGCCGGGAAGCCCAGGACGTCGCGCAGCACGAGCACGGCCAGCTGGCGGGGCGGCAGCACCTGCAGCGCGGTCACGAACGCCAGCGACACGGATTCGCTCTGCTCGTACCGCGCCTCCGGGCCCAGCGGCGCGGCGAAGGCCCCGTCGAGGAGCGCGTCGGGAAAGGGCTCGAGCCAGACGACTTCACCGAGCCGCGTCGGCTCGGGCGGTTCGACGCCGGGGATGTCCCACGCCTTGGCCGGGCGCCGGGCCGCCGAGCGCAGCGCACTGAGGCACCGGTTGGTGGCGATCCGGTAGAGCCAGGTGCGGATCGACGCCCGGCCGTCGAACCCGCCGAGGCCACGCCACGCGGACAGCAGCGTGTCCTGCAGGGCGTCCTCGGCGTCCTGGAACGACCCGAGCATCCGATAGCAGTGCACCTGCAGCTCGCGGCGGTGCGGCTCGGTCAGCGCCCGGAACGCTTCGCCGTCCCCCGCCCGCGCCTTGGCGATCAGTTCGTTCCCCATCCGCCGCCTCTCCCCCGTCGCGATTCCACCCGGTACGGACGCCATCGGCGGCACAAAGGGGGCGCCGCCCCCTTTCCGGGTGCCCCGGCGTCGGTCCCGGCATGGGAAAACTCATCATCAGCGAGAACGTAACCCTCGACGGAGTCGTCCAGGACCCGACCGGCGACGAGGGGTCGGGCCGTGGCAGCTGGTTCACCTGGATCGGCGATGCGGACCGCGCCGCGTGGGCGCAGGTCGAACACGAAGAGGCACTGGGCGCCGCGGCGCTGCTCATGGGCCGCCGGACGCACGCGTACTTCCTCGGGCGGGGGTGGGCCACCCGCACCGGCGAGTGGGCCGACCGGTTGCGGAGCCTGCCCAAGTACGTCGTCTCCTCCTCCGCCGTCGAAGGCGGCGGCTGGGGCGAGCCGACGGTCCTAGCCGGCGATGTCGTCAAGGAGGTCGCGAAGCTGAAGGAGGAGGTGAGCGGCGAAATCGTCGTGTACGGCAGCAGCCGGCTCGTCCACACGCTGATCGAGCACGACCTCGCCGACGAGCTGCGGCTGATGACGTACCCGTTCGTGGTCGGCGCGGGCGAACGGCTCTTCCCGGCGACGAGCGGGGTGAAGCCGGCGCGGCTGATCGGCACGCGCGGCGTCGGGAACTCCCTGGCCCTGCTGACGTACGAACTCGGCCGGCGGTAGCTGTGACGCGGGGCCGGGCGAGCCGACGTCCGGCCCCGGCACCGTCCGTGGTGTACGCTGAGTGGTATCCGAGGGCTTTCGAGCGCAAGTGGTCGATCCTGCGCCGTCCTCGATCCCCGTCCAGCCGATCTGTTGTCTCGTCGCTCACCGCGGACACCGCCCGGCCGGGGCACTGGGCCGAGCCACCCATCACCGGTGGCGGCCGTGAAAGGACCCCATCATCACTTCCACAGTGGACACTGCACTGTTCAGTCACCCGGTCGTCGAGGAACCCCGGCCCGGAACGCTCACCGCGCCCGAGGACAACCGGTACGGTGGCTTGTTCCTCCAGCCGGCGTACCGGTCGGCTCCCGCCGTCGGCACCGAGACCTCCCCCGGTCCGCACCGGCGCCCCCGAGCGGCGAACGCACGGGCGAACGATCCGTCCGGACGCTGATCGCGGGTCGCCGTCGAACATGAAATAAATTCGGCTACTTGCCGGTACGTTCCCTTCCCGCCGGCTGGTGGACTGTCAGCCATGTCACCCTCGAAAGCCCGCCTCGCGGCGGCCGGCACCGCCTCCGCCGTCCTCGTGCTGCTCGGGAGCGCCGGCACCGCCGATGCCCGCCCCGTCGTCACACCGGCCGCGGTGGCGGCCGCCGCGCCGTCCTACGCCACCTGGATCGCCGACGTCACCGCGGTCACCACGCCGGCCGCCGACTACCTCACCCAGCGGCTCGCCCGCCCGGGCGGACCGAACGCGATCGTGCTCGACATCGACAACACCAGCCTGGAGACCTACTACCACGGCGGGTTCACCACGCCCGCGGTCCAGCCGGTCCTGGCGCTCGCCCAGCTGGCCAAGGCCAAGGGCGCCGCGGTCTTCTTCGTCAGCGACCGCACCGAAGTGATCCGGTGGCCGACCGAAGGGAACCTGAAGGCGGTCGGCTACCCGAACGACGGGCTCTCGTTGCGTCCCCTGTTCAACTTCGATCCGGTCCAGACCAACAAGACCAAGGCCCGGGCCGCCATCGAGCAGGCCGGGTACACCATCGTCGCGAACATCGGCAACAACGTGACCGACCTCGACGGCGGGCACGCCGAGCGGACCTTCAAGCTGCCCGACTACGACGGCGCGCTGTCCTGACGGTTCACCGGCGCGATCGTCGACCCGACCACCGGCGGGCAGGTGAGCAGCCGGTGCTCACCTGCCCCCGTCGCGACGACGGTCGCCAGCAGGCGCACCGCCTCGCGCCCGAGCGCGTGCCGTGGCACCTCGAACCCGCTGACCTCCGGAGCGGACGGCGGGCGGCCGAGAACCGCCAGGGAGAGATCGCCGGGAACCGACACCGCCGCCGCACGCAGGGCCCGCTGCGCCGGGACGCACACCGCCTCGTCGGCCACCAGCGCGGTCACGCCTTCGGCGAGCCAGCCGCGGATCGCCGTCGCGAGGCCGGTGCCGTCGGTGCGCACCACCGAGCCGGGAGCACCGCCGAGCCCACGCTCGCGCTCCCGCGCCGCCGGCGTGTCGCCGGACTCGCGCAGGTAGCGGATCCGCCGGTGCCCCGCCTGGCGGAGGCGCGCGGCCACTTCGGCCGACGCCGAAGCGTAATCCGCGTCCACACAGGCCACGCGGTCGCCGAGCTCCGGGCGGAGTCCGATGTGGACGATCGGGAACCCGGTGGCGAGCAGCTCGGCGGGGACGGGCCCACCGAGGAACAGGCAGCCGTCGGCGAGCCGGGTGCGGCCGGCCGTGGTGAACACGATCAGGTCCTTGCCGAGCGCGGCGGCCTCGGCCTCGATGCCGGCCAGGATCGCCGGGTGCGCTTCGAACGCCGGGGTGGCGGCGCGGATCCCGAAGAGGCCGGTGCGCGACGGCCGTTTCTCCAGCGGGTCGGCGTAACCGAGCTGCTCCGCGGCCTTCAGCACGCGCAGCCGCGTCGACTCCGCCAGCCGGACCCCGGTGCGGTTGCCACCCAGCACGACCGACACCGTGGCCTGCGAAACCCCGGCCACGCGCGCGATGTCGGTCTGCCGGACCCTGCCCATCGGGGTACCTCGCTCGCCGGGGTCAGCTGATCGATTCAGAGTGCAAGCCCGCTTCGGAACGCGTCAACGGATTTGCCCGAAACTCCCGCGGATCCGGCCCGGCCGTACCGGCTGGCAGGATGCCGCCATGCGCTCCTTGCCCCTCGACGGCGTCACCGTCGTGTCGTGCGAACAGGCGGTCGCGGCGCCGCTGGCCACCCGGCACCTGGCCGACCTCGGGGCCCGGGTGCTCAAGATCGAGCGGCCGGGAAGCGGCGACTTCGCCCGCGCCTACGACGAGACCGTGCACGGTCTCTCCAGTCACTTCGTCTGGCTGAACCGGTCGAAGGAGAGCGTCACGCTCGACCTCAAGACCGACGCGGCGGCCGGCGTCATGGCCGCGCTGCTGGACCGCGCCGACGTGTTCGTGCAGAACTTCGCCCCCGGCGTCGCGGACCGGCTCGGGCTGGGCGCGGCCACCCTGCGCGCGACGCGGCCGCGGCTGATCACGTGCTCGGTGTCGGGCTACGGCTCGACCGGGCCGTATCGCGACGCGAAGGCCTACGACCTGCTCATCCAGTCCGAAGCCGGGCTGGTGTCGGTCACCGGGTCCGCGGCGGAGCCGGCCAAGAGCGGCATCCCGGCCGCGGACATCGGTGCCGGGATGTACGCGTTCTCCGGCATCCTGTCCGCGCTGTACGACCGCGAGCGCACCGGGCAGGGCACCGAACTCGAGGTCAGCCTGTTCGATTCGCTGGTCGAATGGATGGGCTTCCCGTTGTACTACGCCGGGTACGGCGGACACCGCCACCGCGGACGGGCACCAGCCACGCCGCGATCGCCCCCTACGGCACGTTCCGCGCGGGCGACGGGACCGAAGTGGTGCTGGCGGTGCAGAACGACCGCGAGCGGGCGGCGTTCTGCGAGCACGCGGTCGCCCGCCCGGACTGGATCACCGACCCCCGGTTCGCCACGGGCAGTGCGCGCGTGGCGAACCGCGGGGCGCTCGAAGGCGAGATCGAGCGGATCTTCGCGAAGCTCACGGGCACCGAACTGGAGGCCCGGCTGACGGCGGGCCGCATCGCGCACGCCCGCCGTCGCGACCTGCCGGAGGTCCTGGCCCACCCCCAGCTCACCGCCCGCGACCGGTTCGCGGAGGTCGCGACGCCGGCCGGGCCGGTCAGGGCCACGCTGCCGCCGATCACCGTCCTCGGCCGCGCGCCACGGATGGACGCGGTCCCGGCCCTGGGCGAGCACACCGACGCGGTGCTGGCGGAGTTCGGCTTCGACGCGGAGACGCTGCGCCGTCAGGGTGAGGTGTAGCGGAGGGCGATCTCGGTGTCGGTGAGACCTTGGCGCGCGTGTTGACGTCGAGGACTTCGAGCACGACGTCCTGGCCGCATGACACCGCTTCGGCGACCAGCCCGCGGACGACGTGCCCGCCGACGCCGCGGCTCTGGTACACCGGATCGATCTCGATCAGGCCGAGAACGACTTCCGTACCTGCACGACTCCGCGGTGACGCCGTCCACCGGCGGGGCCAGCCCGGCCGCCGCCGAGGCGATCACCAGCCGCGAACGCGCGTAGGCGAACGGCTCCCGGTCCTCCGGCGCCACTCCGAGCTCGGCCGCCAGGTCCACGCTCCCGAACGCCAGCCGCCGCACCGAGGGCACCGCGGCCAGCTCGGCGGCGCGTTCCACCTCACGCGCGGTCTCGACGAGAGCGACCACCTCACCGAACCCGGCGAGCACCTCCGGCGTCTCCGCCTTCGGCACCATCACCGGCACGCCCAGCGCGGCCACCATCGCGGCGTCCGTGTCGAACCACGGGGTGCCGGGCGCGTTGATCCGGACCATCGCGCGCCCCCGGCCGAGCCATTCCCTCACCGCGGCGCGCGCCTGATCCTTGGCCCCGGCACCGACCGCGTCCTCGAGGTCCAGGATCACGACGTCGGCACCGCAGGCGACCGCCTTGCCGAAGCGATCGGGCCGGTCGCCGGGCACGAACAGGTAAGCCGTCGCGGCCACCCGGCCACGATAGCGGGTAAGGGGTCCGCCGGCGCCGGACTGCGTGATCACCCGATGCGGCCGCCGGCCCCTCAGGACGAACGTGGGCTCCACGACGAAAGGAGCGCCCCATGCGAGGCGACTGGATCCACGACTGGGTGCAGGTGGAGATGGCGTACCGGGCCGGCCCCCGGCCGGTGCCGGTGGTGCGGGAGCGGCCGGCTTCGCACCCGTGGAAGGCGCTGCGGGCCGCGTTGTTCCCGCACCGCCGGGTCGAGGTGCGCCACCCGTGACGGCGGTCAGCCGGCCCCGGCGTGCACCCGCTCGACCGTCTCGGTCAGGCCGTCCAGGCCGGGCAGGACCGCGTCCGCCACCGCCGGGTCCGCCGGGTCGGCGTGCCGGTTTACCCACACGCGCGGGATGCCCAGCGCCCGGGCGGGCACCATGTCGTGGAAGTGGCTCTGAGCGACGTGCACCCAGTTCCCGGCCGTGGCGTCGAAGGAGGCCGCGAACCGCCGGAAGGGGCCGTGCCCCGGCTTGTACTCGCCGACGTCCTCCGCGGTCACGATCGCGTCGATCGGCACCGCGAGCCGCCGCTGGGTCTCCCCGATGAGGTCGCGGTCGCAGTTGGTCAGCAGCGCGAGCCGCCAGCCCGCTTCCCGCAGCGCGGCCAGCGCCGGCCGGGTGTCCGGGAACACCGGCCAGTACGGCAGCCCGGTCCCGAGCACGGACGCGTCGTCCGGCACCAGCTCCAGCCCGGCCTCGGCCGCGGTCCGGCGCACGGACTCGGCGAGCACCTCCCGGTACCGCCGCACCGGCAGCTCGGCCTGCACCTGCGGCTCGATTCCGTAGTAGACCTCCAGCAGCTCCGCGCCGCGGCCCGGGAACAGCAGCTCGAGCCCGGTGGCGATGCCGTGGCGCCAGTCCACCAGCGTGCCGAAGCAGTCGAACGTCGCCCAGCGGATCATTCCGTCCCCTTCCTCGCGTCGGCCAGGGCGCCGCGGCTCAGCCCGGCCGGACCGTGACCGACGCCCCGGGCCGCAGGGTGATCGTCCGCCGCCACGTGCCGGCGCGCACCTCGAGCCGGGTGCCGCCGACGCTGCGGATCACCGCCCGGGTGACCTTCCCCTCGCGCCAGGCGAGGTCGACCTCGAACCCGCCCCGGGCGCCGATCCCGGTCACCCGGCCCGACGCGGCCCACGCCGAGGGCAGCGCGGGCAGCAGTTCCAGTACCCCGGGCCGCGAGTGGACGAGCATTTCGAGCATCGCGGCCGGCGCCCCGAGGTTCGCGTCGATCTGGAAGATCGTGTAGCTGCCCTGGCTGTACATGTCGAAGAAGTTGGGCGCGGTGCCGTTGCCGTTGTCCACCGACGGCCGCAGCACGGTGAGCAGGAGCCGGTACGCGCGGTCGGCGTCCTTGAGCCGCGCCCAGCACGCCGACCGCCAGGCGGTCGCCCAGCCGTAGCTGTCCATCCCGCGCGCGATCAGCAGCGCCCGGACGCCGTCGAGCAGCTCGCGCGGGGCCGTGTCGGCCGCGATGCGGTCGCCCGGGAAGAAGCCGATCAGCGGCGACAGGTGCCGGTGGGTGGTCTCGCCGAGGTTGTCCGGCGACATCCACTCCTCGAGCCAGCCGGTCGACGGGCTCACCTTCGGCAGGTACAGCTTCTTCTGCAGCCCGGCGATCCGGTCGCCGTACGCGCGGTCCCGGCCCAGGACCGCGACGGCCTCGCGGTAGTGCTCGAACAGGTCCCAGACGATCTCCTGGGCGTAGGTGATCCCGCGGGCGTCCTGCGGGCCGTGCTCGGGTGACCAGTCGTGGTCGTCGACGAGCACCTCGCGGCCGTCGACGGTCATCGGGAGCAGCCGCGCGTCCCAGAACTCGGCCGCGCCCTGGAGCAGCGGGTAGATCCGCGCGAGGTACGCCTTGTCCTGGGTGTGGGCGTAGTGGTCCCACAGGGAGTTGCACAGCCAGGCGTTGCCGCCGGGGTGCCACCACCAGCCGGAGCCGCCGTAGATGTTGGTGGAGAACGCGACCGCCCAGCCGGCGACCTTCCCGCTCGTGTTGCGGAAGCGGTTCCTCGGGTCGTTGAACAGCCTGTTCGTGCTGTCGGTCCACACCGGAAGCTGCGCGAGGCAGTAATCGGCCAGGGCAGTGAAGCTCTCGGGCAGCGCCGCGCGGTCGGCCAGCCAGTAGTTCATCTGCAGGTTGATGTCGGTGTGGTAGTCGCTCATCCAGTCCGGCGTGTTGGTGTTCTGCCACAGGCCCTGCAGCCCCATCGGCAGGCCGTCGCGCGAGCCGGTGATCGTCAGGTAGCGCCCGAACTGCAGGTAGCTCGCCTCCAGCTCCGGGTCGGGCACGCCGGGCTCGTCGTGGCGGGCGACCAGTCGCGCCCACGTGTCCAGGGCTCGCTTGTCCGGCGGCGACTGGCCGAGGTCCACGCTCATCCGGTCGTAGAGCCGCCGGTAGTCGGCGACGTGGGTCGCCCGCAGGGCGCGCGCACCGGCGGCCAGCGCCGCGGCCGCTTTCCGCTTCGCCAGGGCCAGGGGGTCGAGGGACGCGTCGAGGAACTTCCGGGCGGCGTCGGGCACGTAGTTCGTGCCGCCGCTGACCACGATGACGACGTCAGAGCCGCTGAAGCCGGTCGTGGTCACCGTGCAGGCGTACTTCAGGCCGTTGGCGAAGGTGCCGGTGAACGCCCCCGCGCCGGCGGCCGGCTCGCCGCGGGTCGGTTCCAGCGTCACCGAGCCGGTGACGGGTCCACCGCTGAGCCGGACCACCACGACGTCGTCCGGGTGACTGGCGAAGTACTCGCGGCGGTACTGGACTCCCTGGTGCCGGTAGGTGAGCACGACCAGGCCGTTGCTCAGGTCGAGCGTGCGCCGGTAGTCCGTGACACCCGTGTGCGCCGGGACCGCGATCCGCAGCTTGGCGAGCAGGCCGAGCGTGCCGAACTTCTCCGTCTCGTAGGGGAACTGGCCGTCGTCCTGGAGGACGTCGTTGGCGCCGCCGGTCCACAGCGACGCGTCGGCGAGGTAGAGGAAGTCGGCCGCCGGGTCACCGCCGACGAGGGCACCGATCCGACCATTGCCGATCGGCAGGCCCTGTTCGATGATCTTGCCCTCGTTCGCGGCCGACGGGTACCACAGCGTGGTGGCCCGGGACTCGGGGACGAGATCCTCGCCGGCCGGGCGGACGACTTCGGCGTTGGCAGCAAAGGGACGGAGGCCGCCCAGCGCCACGCCGGCGCCGACCGCGCCACCGAGTTTGAGGAAGGACCGCCGCGACGGCGGGAGAGGCAGTTCCGGCATGGGTCATCCGTTCGGCGAGGGCGGAAAACGGCCGCGAAGCCCACCAAACATATGACCTATCCGGTCCGGCGGTCAAGAATCGCCGGAATGGTCCCGCTCCTCGTGATCGACTCGCCCGGCCAGGTACTCGCGGAACGTGATCTCGCCTTCGCGGTGCGCCGGGGTCAGGTGCCCGCCGTCGGCGTAGGCCCGGAACGTCTCCCCCGGCACCTTCAGCGGCACGATCCGCCGGTGCCGCCCGGTCGCCTCGCCGACGGCTTGGGCCAGCTCGGTCGCGGTGAGGATCTCCGGGCCGCCGAAGTCGGGTGCCCGCCCGGCCGGGTCGTCCAGTGCGTGTTCGGCGAGGCGGCGGGCGACGTCCCGGACGTCGACGGGCTGGAACGAGATCCGTGGTACCGGCACCACGGGCAGCCGGGACGCACCCGTCAGCAGCGCGCGGACCAGGCCGTGGAACTGGGTCGCCCGCTGGATCGTGTACGGCAGGCCCGAGCCGGCGAACAGCTCCTCGGTCTCGCGCTTCGCCCGGTAATAGCCCAGTGGGACGCGGTCGACGCCGACGATCGAGACGTACACCAGGTGCGGGCCGCCCGCCCACCGCGCCGCCTCGATCAGCGTGCGCGCGAGCTGCGCTTCCCGGCCGAAGTAGTCGGTGGCGCAGTGGACGACCGCGTCCACCCCGGCGACGGCAGTGTCGATGCCCCGCCCGGTCCGCAGGTCGCCGCGGACGACGTCCGGGGTGGCCCGGCGGCTCAGCACCCGGACCTCCGCATCCGCTGCCCGCAGCCGCGCCACCACCGCCGAGCCGAGCTGCCCGGTGCCGCCGGTGACCAGGATCCGCACGTCGACCACCTCCGGCGCCATCCTGGCACGGCTCGGGCCCGCCGGGGAACGGCTTCCCCGGCGGGCCCGAGCGGCCAGCCTCAGTTGCGGTTGATGGTGAAGGTGGTGGTGCGGTTGCGGATGTCCTCGGCGTTGTCGGCCAGCGTGAGCCCGGTGAAGGTCGCCGAGCCGACGGCCGGGCCCTGGCCCGGTTCCGGCAGCTCGTTGGCCCAGATGCCGATTCCGGACTTCGCGTCGAAGGCGTCCCCGCTGCGGTGGGCGCCGGTGATCGACACGTTCGTCAGCACGGTGTCCTCGACCGGGTGCTCCGGCCCGCCGTTGTACTTGGTCTGGAACATAATGCCGCTGTAGGTCGGGCTCTGGATGTCCACATCGGACACCCGGATGCCGCGGAACTCCTTGGACGCGGAGAACAGCCAGAGCGCCGGGAACGTCTGCTGGCCCCAGAAGTGGCCGCCGTCCCGGACCAGGGAGGCGTTCTGGACCGTCGTCGGCTGCGGCCCGAACCCGAGGAACGGGTAGCCGAAGTCGAGCGAGCTGATCGTGATCGCCGAGTACGTCAGCGTGTCCGCGATGTAGAGGTTCCGGAAGGTGTTGTTGTACCCGCCGTACACCGCCAGCCCGGCCGCGCGCCAGGGGGTGAGCGCGGTCAGGTTCTCGAACACGTTGTCGTACTGGTTGCCCGGGTTGAGGTCCGTGGCGGCGAACAGCGCGAAGCTGTCGTCACCGGTGGACCGGGCTTCGATGTCGGTGACGTGGTTGCCGGTGCTCCCGTTCGTCAGGTTGACGCCGTCGGCGAAGGTGTCGCGGATCCGGGAGTTCTTGATCGTGGTGTTGTCCACGTTGGTGCCCCAGACCATGACCACCTGGTGCTCCACCCAGATGTTGTCGATCGTCAGGTTCGCGACGTTCGTCAGGTTGAACACCTTGCCGGGGCCGTCGATGCGGGAGGTGTAGTTGCCGAACACGGCGAACCCGCTGAACGTCGAGCCGTTCGCACTCGCCTGGACGTCGATGCCGATGTCGGTGTTCTCCTGCCCGGCGGGCGCGGAGAACTTCGTGAACCACGGCCCGGCGCCGGTGACGGTGACGGCCTTGCCGTAGACGTTCAGCTTGCTCGACAGGGAGTAGGTCCCGGCCGGCAGGTAGACGCCGGTGAGGGTGCTGTCCTGCCGGACCTTGTCGAGGGCGGTCTGCACGTCCTGCTGGGTGAACCCGGTGGGCACGGCGAAGTGCGCCGGGTCCGGGTTCGCGACCGCGGTCGCCTGCTCGAAGTTGACGAAGTCGATCGCGTAGTTCGTCGTGTTCGCCGCGTCCTTCTGCAGCTTGATCCGGTGCCCGGCGGGCACGGTCGTGCCGAGCAGGGTGCTCGCCTCGTCGTAGATGTGGCGCGGCCCGGCGCCCGGGGAGTTGCCCGGGCCGGTTTCGGCGCCGTAGAGCCACGCGTAGTGCGAGGTCAGGTCGATCGCCTTGAGGAACGTGCCGTCGACGTAGACGTTCAGCGTCGAGTTGATCCCGCCGCCGCCCGCGGAGTCCGGGATGGAGAACCGCGTGACCAGGGTGTTCGTCGAGGCGCGGGTGGTGAACTCCACCGACGAGCCGGTCGAGTTCAGCGTCACGGCCCTGCGGCCCGACGCCTCGCCCGCGAGGTCGCCGATCGTGCGGTTGGGGCCGACCACGGCCGCCCCGCCGGCGAGCACGCCGTCCTCGGCTTCGTACATGTCGTAGGGCATGTTCGCGCCGCGGCCGGCGAAGAGTGACTGTGTGCTGGTGTTGTTGTCCTGCTTGACGGGCAGCTCGTTGGCGTCGTTCGCCACGATCGTCTTGACCGTGTACCGGCCGTTCGCGGCGGTCCAGGTGCCGACGGTCACCGGCGCCGCGGTCGCGCCCGCCGCGAGGGCTCCGGTGTAGCTGCCGGTGAGCGTCTTGACGACGGTGCCGTTCTGGTCGGTGATCGTCACCGTGACGCCGTGGGTGCCGCCCGCGCTGGCCACGGTCCCCTGGTTGCGCAGGGTCGTGGTGAAGGTGACGGTGTTGCCCGCGGACGGGTTGCCGGGCGACCACGCCGTCGCGGCGACGAGGTCGGAGCTCTGCACCGGGCTGACGACGAGCGCCGACGCGCTTGTGTAGGAGTTGTTGGCCTCGTTCTGCTCGAGGACGGCGTTGGCCTCGTCGACCTTGGCCGTCAGCTGGTAGCTGCCCGCGTCCCGGGTGCCGATGTTCGCCGACACGGTCGTCGACGCCCCGGCGGCGAGCGCGCCGACGTTCGCGGTGCCGACCTTGGTCGTCCCCAGGTAGAGGGTGACGTTCGTCGCGCCGGAAGCCGCCGTCCCGGCGTTGCGGACGGTCGCCGACGCGGTGATCGCGTCGGTCTCCACCGGGTTCTGCGGCGACCAGGACACACCCGAGATCGTCAGGTCGGGATTGGGCGCGGGGACGCCGAAGACCTGGAACTCCGCGGCCTGCCCGCCGCCCGCGCCGGAGTTGGCGGTGACGCGCAGGCGGACGTCGGCGGCGCGGCCGCCGAGCGGGATGGTCACGGTGTTGCCGGTCGCGGGGCTGAAGCTGTAGTTCTGCGCGGCGGACAGGGTGGTGAAGGCGGACGTGCTCTGCTCGCGGCCTTCGACGGCGATCGTCTGCGTCCGCGGGCCCCACGCCGGGTCGGGGTTGAGCTTGACGACCACCTGGTTCAGGTCGGCGTTCGCGCCGAGGGCGACGGTCAGCAGGTTCGGGTACGTTCCGCCGCCGCCTTCCCAGTACGTGGCCAGGGAGTCGTCGTTGGCGTTGGCCGCCACGTAGGTCCACTCCGTCGAGGACGCCGTGATCGGCTTGCCCACGGCGAGGTTCGTCCCGGCCTGGGTGCCGGTGCGGGTCACGGAGTTGCTGTCGGCCGACTGGTTGCCCGCGGCGTCCTTCGCCCGGACGAAGTACGAGACGGTCGCGCCGTCGGGCTGGCTGTCGGTGTAGGTCAGGACGTTCCCGGCGACACTGCCGCGAAGCTGGTTGTTCGCGTAGACGTCGTAACCCGCGACACCGGTGTTGTCCGTCGAGGCCGACCAGGTCAGCCGGATCTGGCCGCTCGCGGGCTGGGTGTAGGCGAGGTTGCCGGGCGCGGACGGCGGCTGGGTGTCGCCGCCGGCGGGGCCGTGCACCTCGAACTCCGACAGCTGCGCGGCGGGCCAGCCCGTGTTGGCCGAGACGTTCAGCCGCACGAACCGCGGTTTGCCGGTGACGTCCACGGTGACCGTGTTGGCCTTGGCCGGGTCGAACACGTACCCGGCTGAGGGCTTCAGGTCGGTGAAGGTGGTCCCGTCGGTGCTGCCCTGGACGCTGAAGGTCTCGGTGCGGGCGCCCCAGTTCGCCGCCGGCAGCTTGAGCACGAGCTGCGCGACGTCCGTCGGCGCGCCGAGGTCGGCCTGAATCCACTGCGGGAACTGGTTGTTCGCGCTTTCCCAGTAGGTGGCCTGGTTGCCGTCGCCCACGTTGGCGGCGGGATACCCGGCGAGCTGGCTGCCGGCGGTGTAGGTGGCGGAGGCGGCTTGAGCGGCGGCCTGGACGGGCGCCGCGGCCGCGCTCGCCGGAGCGGCGGGCGCGGCGAGGAGCAGGGACAAGGCGGCGAAGGCAGCCGCGGGTGACAACACTCGCTTCGTTCTCATGAGGGGTCCTCTGATCCGGGGAGGAGGGAGACGAACCGAAATCTTCCTGACAGATGCTGCGATCTGCCGATCATCTGTCAGGTTCTTGCACTGATTCGTTCAAGAGTTACAGTGACGGCGGCCACAAGTCAACGGCCGGACACGGAAAAGGCCTCCTCGCGCAGGGCGAGGAGGCCTTCTCGGGGGTGAGGTCAGTGCACGGCGCCGAGCCGGATCGCGCGGGTGCCCGGGGCGTCGACCGGGTCGCCGCAGTGGGCGCAGACGGTGGCCGGCTCGAGGACCTCGCCGCAGGCGTGGCGCCACAGGGTCGGCGGTTCGCCCTGGTGGACGTACTTGTCACCCCAGGCCATCAGGCCGAGCAGGATCGGCTGCAGCGCGCGGCCGGCTTCGGTCGGGTGGTACTCGTGGCGCGGCGGGTGGGCCTCGTACTGAACCTTCTCGAGGACGCCCGCGTCGACGAGCTTGCGCAGCCGGACGGCCAGGATGTCCCGGCTGGCCCCGGTGTTCTCGGCGATCTGGTTGAACCGCCGCTCCCCCAGCATGATCTCACGCAGCGCGAGGAGGCTCCACCGCTCGCCGACGACCTCCAGCGCCTCGGCGACCGAGCACTCGCGACCACGCCGGACCATGCCACCTCCACGGGGATTGAAAATCCAACCTAGCACGTCAACCGCATGTGACATGCCGAACAGGTGAGTTGTGGTTTCCAACCAACCGGGGGTATACCGAAGACATCCCGATCTGCGAGGAGGCAGACGCCATGACGGACGCGGTGATCGTCGACGCGGTACGGACCCCGATCGGCAAGGGCAAGCCGAACGGCACCCTCGCCGGGGTGCACCCGGTCGACCTGCACGCCCACGCTCTGCGATCGCTCGTCGAGCGGACGGGCCTCGACCCGGCCCGGATCGACGACGTGATCAGCGGCGCGGTCGGCCAGATCGGCGAGCAGAGCATGAACACCGCCCGCTGGGCGGCGCTCGCCGCCGGGCTGCCGGAGTCGGTGCCCGCGGTGACGGTCGACCGCCAGTGCGGCAGCAGCCAGCAGGCCGTCCACTTCGCCGCGCAGGGAGTCATCGCCGGCGCGTACGACGTCGTGATCGCCTCCGGCGTCGAGTCGATGAGCCGGGTCCCGATGGGCAGCCAGGTGGCCGGCCGTGATCCGTTCGGCCCCCAGGTCGCCGCGCGCTACCCGGACGGCTTGGTGCCCCAGGGCATCAGCGCGGAGCTGATCGCCGCGAAGTGGGGCTTCAGCCGGACGCAGCTGGACGAGTTCTCCGCGGAAAGCCACCAGCGGGCGGCGAAGGCGTGGGCGGACGGCAAGTTCGCGGGCGAAGTGGCACCCCTCAAGGCACCCGGCCCCGACGGAACCCTGCGTGAGATCACGACCGACGAGACGGTCCGGCCGGGCACCACCCCGGAGATCCTCGCCGGGCTGAAGCCGGCCTTCCGCGCGGACGTCTGGGAGCAGCGCTTCCCGGACCTGGGCTGGCACATCACGGCCGGCAACTCGTCACCGATCAACGACGGCGCGGCAGCGCTGCTCATCACCAGCAGCGAGACGGCGGCGGCCCTGGGCCTGCGGCCACGAGCCCGGATCCACCGTTTCGCGGTCGCGGGCGACGACCCCCTGCTGATGCTGACCGGAATCATCCCGGCCACGCGCAAGGTCCTGGCCAGGGCGGGCTTGGAGGTGTCGGACATCGACGCGTTCGAGGTCAACGAGGCATTCGCCAGCGTGGTGCTGGCCTGGCAGCAGGAGGTCGGCGCCGACCCGGCCAAGGTGAACGTCAACGGCGGCGCAATCGCCCTGGGCCACCCGCTGGGAGGCAGCGGTGCCCGGCTGGCCACCACGCTGCTCTCGGTCCTGGAACAGACGGGCGGCCGCTACGGCCTCCAGACGATGTGCGAAGCAGGCGGCCTGGCCAACGCGACGATCATCGAGCGCCTGGACTGACGTCTCGTGAGTGGTGAGGCGGGTTCTAGCCCGCCTCACCGCTCACGAGCGCCTGTGCCGCCGGAAACGTTCACTCCGGATCAGGCGGCTCCTCGACCCCGTCCCGCTCGGCCCACTCGAGCAGCGGCTCGATCGAGAACACCGCCTTGTCGATCCCGGCGTGCAAGTCACCGAGCTCGGCGAACCGGGCCGGAACAGTGGCAATGGTGAAGTCCCCCGGCTCGGCGTCGTCGATCTCCGACCACCGAATCGGCGTCGACACCGTCCCTTCCGGATTCCCCCGCACCGAATAAGCACTGGCGATCGTGTGATCCCGCGCGTTCTGGTTGTAGTCGACGAAGAGCAGCCGCGGATCCCGATCCTTCCGCCACCACGTCGTGGTGACGTCATCCGGAGCCCGCCGTTCGACCTCGTGGGCGAAGGCCAGCGCAGCCCGCCGGACGTCGGCGAACCCCCACCGAGGTTCGATCCGGACGTAGATGTGCAGGCCACGCCCACCGGAGGTCTTCGGCCACCCGACCGCGCCGAGCTCGTCGAGAATCTCGTGGGCCACGTGCGCAACCCGCCGGACCCGGTCGTAACCGCAGTCAGGCATCGGATCGAGGTCGATCCGCCACTCGTCCGGCTTCTCGGTGTCGGCCCGCCGCGAGTTCCACGGATGGAACTCCACAGTGGACATCTGCACCGCCCAGGCCACGTGCGCGAGCTCGGTGACACACAGCTCGTCGGCGTGCCGGTTGTAGCGCGGGAAGGTGACCCGGACGGTCTCCAGCCAAGGCGGCGCACCGTTCGGCACCCGCTTCTGGTGCACCTTCTCCCCGGCCACCCCGGACGGGAACCGGTGCAGCATGCAGGGCCGTTCCCGCAGGGCGTTGACGATCCCGTCGCCCACGGACAGGTAGTAGTTGACCAGGTCGAGCTTGGTCTCGCCGCGGGCCGGGAAGTAGACCCGGTCCGGGTTGGAGATACGCACGGTGTGCGGGCCGACTTCCAGTTCCACAGCCTTGGACGCCATGGCATGACGGTACAGCGGCGCGAAGCGCCTCCGTTGAGGGTGGCGGTGGGGAGGAAGGCGGTGGTGCACAATCGGGCCGGTGAGCCTCCCGACGGACGGGCACGTCCACACCGAATGGTCCTGGGACACGATCACCGGCTCCATGCGCGGGTCGTGCGAACGGGCCGTCGAGCTGGGCCTGCCGTCCGTGGCGTTCACCGAGCACGCGGACCTGACGCCGTGGCTGGTGCCGGAGCCGGTGCGCCCGCTGCTGCCGGACCACTTCCGGGTGCGGCTGCGTCCGGACAGCGTCCTGGAGCCACCGGAGCTCGACGTCGCGGGGTATCTGGCGTGCATCGAGGACTGCCGTTCACGGTTTCCGGAGCTGCGGATCCTGTCGGGTGTGGAGCTGAGCGAGCCGCACTGGCACCGTCCGCGCGCCGACGCGCTGCTGGCCGCCTACGACTTCGACCGCGTGCTCGGCTCGGTGCACTCCTTGCCGGGCGGCGAGCACCACCAGGAGGTGACGCTGGTTTCGGACCGGTCGCCGGGCGAGCTGCTGCGGGCCTACCTCGGCGAGGTGCTCGGGCTGGTCGAGTCGACGGCGGACTTCGCGGTGCTGGCCCACATCGACTACGCGTTGCGCTCGTGGCCCGGCGAGGGTCCGCCGTTCGTGGCGGCGGAGTTCGAGGAGGAGTTCCGGACGGTGCTGCGTGCGTTGCGGGCGAGCGGCCGGGCGCTCGAGGTGAACACGAAGGTCCCCCTGCCGGGCGAGGTGCTCCGGTGGTGGTTCGAGGTGGGCGGCGAGGCGGTGGCGTTCGGCAGCGACGCCCACGAGCCGGGCCTGGTCGGCCACGGCTTCGAGGATGCGGCGGCCCTGGTGGAGTCCTGCGGCTTCCGCCCCGGCCGCACCCCGCACGACTTCTGGCGCCGCTGACCCTTCAGGCCAGGGCGTGGCGACCGGAGGTGCGCGACTCCGCACTTTGGTCCATCAACCGGGCCGCGACCCGGCCGATCGCCGCGTCCAGCTCGGCGCGGTTGGCCGGGCCCCAGTCGCCGAGGCGGTCGGCCAGCCAGTCGTGCCAGGCGCGGACCACCTTCCCGAACTCCTCGCGGCCCGCGGCCGTCAGCGCCCAGCCGTCGCGGGTGTACCTCAGGTGGCCCGTCAGCTCCAGCCGGTTGAACGCCGGCTCCAAAACCTGCGCGGGCACGCCGAAGGACGAACCGATCTCCCGCAGCGTCGCCGGCGACCCGCGGCGTTCCCGCAGGTGGACCTGCAGCAGGCACCAGATCCCGCCCTCGTCGAGTTCCCCACCGGCGCGCTCGATGATCGCCGGTGCCACCTTCCGGCGCTCGCGGAAGAACAGCGTCGCCACCGCGCGTTCCAGCTCGCGGTCGTCGGTGCGGGCCTCCGGCATCGCGAAGCCGTCGCCGAGGTCCGGGGCCGCCGCGCGGGCCGTGTCACGCAGCGGGACCTCCTTCAGGAAGAACGCCAGGACCAGCGCCACCAAGCCGACCGGCGCCGCCGCGAGGAACACGACGTGCAGCGAGTCGCTGTATGCGCGGATCACCGGCGCAGACACCGACGAAGGCAGCGCGTGCAACGCCGTGGGGACCTGCAGCGCCCGCGGGTCCACCCCCGGCGGCACCGGGAGCGCGGCCAGCTTGGGCGTCAGCTGGTTCGCGTACACAGTGCCGAAGATCGCCGCCCCGAACGAGCTGCCGATCGAGCGCAGGAACGTCACGCCCGAGGTCGCGACGCCGAGGTCGGCGTAGTCGACCGTGTTCTGCACCGCGATGGTCAGCACCTGCATGCCGAGCCCGATGCCGAGGCCCAGCACGGCCATGTACGCCGACGCCTCCCAGAACCCGGTGCCGGTGTCCAGCCGGGAAAGCAGGTACAGCCCGATCGTCATGCCCGCCGCCCCGGTCAGGGGGAAGATCTTGTACCGCCCGGTCCGGCTCACCGCGTTGCCCGCGGCGATCGACGCCACCAGCAGCGCCAGCACCATCGGCAGCAGCCGGACCCCGGACGTCGTCGCCGAAGTGCCCTGGACGTACTGCATGTACGTCGGCAGGTAGGACAGCGCGCCCAGCATCGCGAACCCGACGACGAAGCTCATGATCCCGCCGACGGTGAACACCGGGTTGCGGAACAGCCGCATCGGCAGCATGGGTTCCTTCGCCCGCAGCTCGACGAAGACGAACGCGGCCAGCAGCAGCACCGAGCCGATCGCCATCCCGACGATCACCGGCGAGCCCCACGCGTACTGCGTGCCGCCCCAGCTGGTGACCAGGGTCAGGCCGGTCGCGGCGAGGCCGATGAGGAGGATGCCGAGGTAGTCGATCACCGGCTTGACCGCCGCGCGGGCGTTCGGCATCGCCGAGGACGCCACCACCAGCACCACGACGACCAGCGGGATGTTGACGTAGAACGCCCACCGCCACGACAGGTGGTCGACGAAGAACCCGCCGAGCATCGGGCCCGCCACGGTCACCACGCCGAACACCGAGCCCAGCACGCCCTGGTACTTGCCGCGTTCGCGCAGCGGGACGACGTCGGCGATGAGCGCGGTCGAGGTCACCATCAGCCCGCCGCCGCCGAGGCCCTGCACCGCGCGCCAGACGATCAGCCACACCATGCTGTCGGCGAAGCCGGCGCAGAACGAGCCGATGCCGAACACGATCACCGACAGCTGGAACATCAGCTTGCGGCCGAACAGGTCGCCGAGCTTGCCGACGACGACCGTCATGATCGTCTCGGCCAGCAGGTAGGACGTGACCACCCAGGACAGGTGCCCGGCGCCGCCGAGGTCGCCGACGATGGTGGGCAGGGCGGTACCGACGATGGTCTGGTCCAGCGCCGCCAGCAGCATGCCGAGCAGCACGGCCCCGAACACGGCGTTGACCCGGCCGCGGCTCAGGACGGGCGGCCCCGCGGCGCCGGGGGTGACCTCCGCGGTGGCCGTCATCTCTCCAAGCTAGTAGCCGGCGTCCACTGTGGATAGCCACCCGTTCCGGTGGTCCGGGCCGCTCAAAGGGTCCAGCGCTCCCGCGGCGGCGATTCGAGGACGAGCTCGCCGTCGACGGCCGCGGCGATCTCCTCCACGGTCCAGGTCTCCCGGTGCAGGACGGGGCGGATGATCGCGGGCTGGCGGACGGCGTGCAGGTGCCCGTCGGCGAGCCGCAGCACCTGCCCGGTGACGCCGGCCGAGAGGTCGCTGAGCAGGTACGTCACCAGCGGCGCCACCCGTTCGGGCGGTGGCGCGTCACGGTTGCCGTTCGGGTCGGCGGCCATCAGCCGGGTCCAGGCGATCGGGCTGACGGCGTTGACCCGCACGCCGTGCTCCGCCAGATCCCCCGCCCACGAATAGGTCATCGAGGCCACCGCGCCCTTCGACGCCGAATACGCGGCAGCGCGGCGCTGCCCGACCATCGACCCGGACGTGACGTTGACGATGACGCCGCGACCCCGGGCACACATGACTTTCGCGGCCGCGGTGCCACAGTGGAGCGGGCCGAGCACGTTGGTCTCGACCAGCGCGCGGGCCCGCCCGGCGTCGTCGTCCTCCCACGGCGCCGCGTGGTAACCGACGGCGGCGTTGTTGACCAGCCCGTCCAGCGACCCGAACTCCTTGCCGCACAGGCTGATCAGCGCCCGGGCGTAGTCCGGGTCGGCCACCGAGCCGACGCTCGCCACGGCGGTGCCGCCGTCGGCCACGATCGCGGCCACCGTCTCGCCGGCCGGTTCGGCATCGACGTCGTTGACGACCACCGCGGCGCCACTGGCGGCCGCGTGCCGGGCGAACGCCCGCCCCAGCCCGCGCCCGGCACCGGTGATCACCACGGCCCGCCCGTCCAGGAAGCCCATGGTTTCCAGTGTGCCGCGGGAATGGCTCAGCTGCGCGTCAAAGTCATCCCGCGCGTTGCGCACCGGCGAGTGCACCCGCTTCCTGCGCGTACACCTGCACGGTCACTTCGCCGGTTCCCCGTCGGGACCGGCAAAACCTACGTCCGCAGGTGCGCCAGGCTTTCCAACGCCAGCTGCTCCAGATGCCCCGCCGCCGCAGCACTCCCGCCCGCCGAGTGGAACGAAGCCGCCACCACTTCGGCCGCGCGGCGGTACGACGGTTCCGTCAGGACCTCCTCGATCGCCGCCGCGATGCGGGGGGCGTCCGCTCGGCCGAACCTCAGGCGGATGCCCGCGCCCGCCGCGACCACCTGGGCCGCCACGATCGGCTGGTCGTCGCGGATCGGGGCGACCACCAGCGGCAGGCCGTGCCACAGCGTTTCGCAGACCGTGTTGTGGCCGGCGTGGCACACCACCGCGTCGACCCGCGGCAGCAGCGGCAGCTGCGGGACCTGCGGCCGCACCAGGACGTTCGGCGGGACGTCACCGAGCACGCCGCCCGGGTCGGCGATCACCGCGCGCGCGGGCGACCCGGCGAACGCCTCGGCCGTCGCCGCCAGGAACCCGGCGCCCGCGGACGTGTTCGCCGTGCCGAGGGAGACCAGCACTGTCGGCCGCGGACGGTCGAGCCAGTCCCACGGGAAGTCCGTCGTGGACGGCCGGGCGCCGAGCGCCGGACCGACGAGCCGGACGGACGGCGGAAGCGTGGCCGGGCCGAGCAGTTCGCGGGTGGTGAAGGCGAGGACCCCGTGGGGCGAGAACCGCGGGTCCGGCGTGCCGCGGCCGCCGGCGATCCGCGCGCGCAGCCCGTCGAGCAGCGCGCCGACCCACTCCCCGACCTTCGGCATCCCGGCGAGGGGGTCGACCAGCTCGGCCGACGTCGTCGCCGAGGTGACCCACGGCAGGCCGGCGGCTTCGGCGAGCAGGCCACCGGCGAGTGCCTGCTGGTCGGCGACCACGACGTGCGGCTCGAAGGCGTCGAGCGCCGCGGCCACGCCGGGAGCCATCGCGTCGGCCAGGGGAACGAGGAAGTCTCGCCAGAGGAAACGCAGCGCCGCCGGTCCCTTCAGCCCGGCCGGGCGCACGGGCAGGTCCGGAACGGCGCAGGAGAACACGAGTGCCTCCGGACCGGCCAGCTGCCACAGCAGTTCGGCGTGGCCGGCCCAGGCGACCTCGTGGCCGCGCGCGGTGAGCTCGGCCGCCACGCCGACCGCCGGGTTGACGTGCCCGACCAGTGGCGGGACGACGAAGAGGAACCGGGCCACTACCGCACCCGGGCCTGCGTGCGCGCGGTGTCGCGAACCCAGTCGGCGATCAGCTCGATGACCTCCGCGGTCCGCTCGACCAGCACCGAATGCCCCTGGCCGGGCAGCACGACGCAGCGGCAGCCGGCCAGGTGGGTCTCGAAGTGCGGCACCTGCGCCGCCAGCCCGGAGTCGCCGCCGAAGATGGCGAACACCGGGCAGCGCACGGCCGAGAGGTCCGCCGCGATCGTCGCGCTGCGCGGGATGTCCTCGGCGATCGTGGTGGTCTGCAGGATCTTGTTCGCGGCCTTGGACAGCCGCGCGGTGTGCGCGCCGTGGTTGTCGGCGATCCAGCCGATGACCTCGTCGATCGCCAGCCGGGTCTTGGCATCGGCGAGCCCGTCGGCCATGTGCCGGGTCCACTCCTCGGTCGGCGGTTCGCCCTCGATCACGACCACGCTCGCCACCCGGTCCGGCCGCGCGGCGGCCAGCCCGAACGCCACCGACGCACCGAAGGAGTTGCCGACGACGTGCACCGGCCGGGTGACGTCACACGCGTCGAGGACCGCGACGAGGTCGTCGACGAACCGCTCCAGGTGGTACCCGGACGAGGGCCGCGTGGTCCGTCCGTGCCCCCGCAGGTCGTACATCAGCACGTCGAGGCCGCGTTCGGCGAAGGCAGGGCCGAGCGTGAAGTAGTAGCTGGCCAGGCTGTCGGTGAGCAGGCCGTGGACGCACACCACGATCGGCGCGTCGCCGTCCGGCGGCCCGTCCGGGGTGAGCCGCTGGACGTGCACGTCCAGCTCGCCCGCGCGGATCCGGCTCACGCCGTCGCCCGCAGGGAGGCGACGATGTACCGGACGAGCTCGCCGACGGTCAGCGCGATGATCTCCTCCAGGTCGCGCTCGGCGATGAAGGTCGCGAAGTTGACGCGGTCGCCGTAGTGCTCGCGCAGCTGCCCGGACAACGCCACCAGGTCGACGCTCTCCAGCTCGAGGTCGTCGTGGAAGGTCGTCTCCATGGTGATTTCGGCAATGTCTTCCCCGTCGAGCCCGTACTCCTCGAGCAGCTCGCGCAGCATTTCGCCGAGCTGGGCGAGCACGGTCACCTCGTTCGCGGCCGTGGTCTCGATGCTCATCCGGCAGTCTCCTTCGTCTCTTCGGTCCAGGCGACGACGTAGCGGCGCGGCGGCGCACCGGGCGGGTTTTCGACGTCGGCACAGCACACGCGGTACGCGCGGCCCGCGACGCGGACGGTCAGCTCGTCCGGGGTGGCCGCGACGACCTCGAAGTCCCGGGGTTCGCCACGCAGGCCGGTGCCGCGCAGCTTCGCCACGGCCTCCTTCGCCGTCCAGAACCGGGCGAACCAGACCTCCGGATCGCCGGACAGGCCCGCGAACAGCGCCAGCTCTCCCGGCCCGAGCGCGGCCTCCACAGTGGACTCCGAACGCGGGGCGACCTCTTCGACGTCGATGCCGCACGGCCCGTGGCGGGCGATCGCCACCCCGGCTTCGGCGCGGTGCGCCACGGAAACCGTCACCGGCGGCAGCGCCCGGCCGTAGGCGCCGGTCGCGAACGGCCGGCCACCCTCGTCGTTGCCGATGCGCAGCTCGGCCGGGAACATCTCGGGTTCGCCGCGGGCCCAGAGGAACTGCCGGACCGCGTCCTTGGCCGCGATCCGGCCGAGCAGCCACTGTCGCCGCCCCCGCGGCGGACGGCGTTCGTAGGCCTCGCGCTCCGGACCGGCGAGGTAGTTGCGCATGATCAGCTCGCGGGTGGCCAGGTCCGGCCACTGCTCGTGCACCAGCGCCCAGCCGCCCGGCTGTTCGTGCGACAGCGTCGAACGCTCGGGGGTGCGGTCGGCCTGGCGGATGTGCGCGGTGCTGTCGAACCGCCGGTCGCGCCAGCCGGTCAACTCGGCCCAGACAGCGCCGTGGTGGACCAGCTGCATGTCGGCGTCGAGGAACTCGTCGGTCAGCCCGGTGATCCGGACCAGGCACTCCAGGCGCTCACCGGGCGCCGGGTGCGGGCCGTGGAACCGGATTTCGCGCATGGCGACCGGGAAGACGGTGGTCCGCTCGGGCAGCCGGGACATGATCCAGTAGCCGAGCACCTGGCCGACGTTGTCGAGCAGCGCGCCCGGCGCGTCCGGCGTCGTCAGCACCGCCCGCACGTGGCGTTCGCCGACGGCGGTCAGCTCCGTGACGCCCTGGAAGCGCGGGCCGTGGAACATCCAGCGCTCGTCGTACAGCTGCGCCGCCGTGGTCTCCGGCACCTGCTCGGCCGACGCCGGGAACCGCCACGGCGCCGGCGCGGCGGCCGGGTACTGCGGCGCGAGTTCGACGACGGCCTGCGAGTAGCCGGTGAGGGCCGCGTGCACCCGGTCGGCGCCCTGTGGCCGGACGCGCACCGGCACGGTGACCGCCGGCACCGCGGTGATCCACTGGCTGAGCCGGACGTCGTGCACGGCGACCGCGTGCCGTCCGGGTGCGGCCTGCTCGGCGAACCGCATCAGGTGGTCGATCACCGTGGTGGCCGGGACGACCGGCCAGCGGTCGCCGGGGTCGGCCTGGGGCGGCTGCTTGAAGAAGCAGTGGTCGAGCAGGTACGGCATCGCCTCCAGCGACACCGTGAGTGTCGTCTCCAGCTCCCCCGGCGGGGGCACTTTCCCGGGAAAGTGCCCACCCGACATGTCACTTTCCCGGGAAAGTGGCGTTTCGGGGCGGCCGGCGAGCACAGTGGACGCCAGCTCGGCGGTGTCGGCCAGCAGGGCGGCGAACTCGGCGGCGAGCGGCCCCTTCGCGGCCAGATCGTCGACACCGGACTTCCGCGTCGCCGGCAGCGCGATCCGCGCACGAACCTGTTCGTCGAGGGAGATCAGGCGGCCGCCGAGGTCGAGCTTGACCGCCTTCGGGGCGGCCGGGCGCTCACCGGGCAGGCGCGCGAAGTCGACGTCGAAGCCGTCGGCCCATAGCGCGGTCGCGACCCGGCGCAGCTGCGCGAGGCCGGGACGCTGCCCCGAGTGCGCCGCCACGACGAGGTGCTCTTCGCCGTGCAGGATGTCGCCGACCAGCGAGCCCAGCTGGCCGGCGCCGAGCTGGACGAACGCGCGGAACCCGGCGTCGTGCAGTGCCCGCACGAGCGGGCGGAACCGCACCGGCTGCAGCAGGTGCCGCACGAACAGGTCGCGGACCTCGGCCGCGGCCGCCGGGTATTCCGACACCGTCGTCGCCGACCAGAGCGGCAGAGCCGGCGGGTGCAGCGTGAAGCGCTCGGCCGCTTCGCGGATCGGGCCCAGGTACGGCCGCAGCATCGGGGTGTGGAATCCGGACCGGAACGGCAGCACCTGCGCCACGACCCCGGCGTCACGGAACCGCTGCACGAGCGCGCCGACGGCCGCTTCCGGCCCGCAGATCATGGCCTGGTTCGGGGAGTTGTCGTGGGAGAGGACGACATCCGCGCGCCCGGCCAGCTCCTCGAGCACCCGCGGCGCGGGCGCCCCGATCGCGGCGAAGGCGAGCCCGGGGACGACGAGCGCGTCCGGGTCGAACCCGGCGAGGAACGCGTCGACCTCGGCTTCGGCGTAGACGCCGGCGACAGCCATCGCTGTCCATTCGCCCAGGCTGTGCCCGGCGACGGCGTCCGGCGTGACACCGAGCCGGCCGAGAGCGGCGTGCAGCAGCCGGCCCAGCTCGAACACCGCGGCACCCTGCCGCCCGACGTCGCCGACTTCGACGTGGGCGTGCTGCCACGGCAGGCCGAAGTGGCGGGCGACGTCGCCGCAGTCGAGCGTGAGCTCCGACTCGAGGCCGGGGAAGAGGAACGCGATCTTGCCGCCGCCCGGCCCGAGCAGGGGGCGGTCGGCGAACCAGACGTCGTTGCGCCCGCGCCAGGCCCGGCCCCGGGCCAGTGCCTTCCTGGCCAGGGCCAGCCGCTTCTCCGTCGGGTCGACGATGCCGAGCCGGACCGGGCCGTCGCCGGTTTCCTGCGGGCCGGGCCGGTCGAACGCTTCGCGCAGCGCGTCGACGGTCGGCGCGGCGAGCCGCAGCACGCGTTCGGGCTCCCGCACCACGACCGGCTTCGCCCGGCCGGGCGCCTGTTCCAGCACGACGTGGGCGTTGATGCCCCCGAAGCCGAACGCGTTGACCCCGGCGCGGCGCACCGGCGCGTCCCACGGTTTCGCCGTGTCCAAAGTGGAGAATCGAGTGCTCGCCAGACCCGGGTGCGGATCGTCGCAGTGCAGGGTCGGCAGGAGAACGCCGTGGTGCACGGCCAGGGCCGCCTTCACGAGCCCGGCGATCCCGGCCGCGGGCATCGTGTGGCCGATCATCGACTTCACCGAGCCGAGTACCGCGCTCCCCCGGGTTCCGAAGACCTCGGCGAGGGTGGCGAGTTCCGCCGCGTCGCCCGCCGGGGTCGCGGTGCCGTGCGCCTCCAGCAGACCGATCGAGTCCGGCGCGGCCGGGTCGAGGCCCGCCGCGGCCCACGCCTGGCGGACGGCCCGGACCTGGCCGCCGGAGTCGGGGCTGGCCAGGCTCGCGGTGCGCCCGTCGGAGGCGACGCCGGTGCCGGTGATCACGGCGTACACCCGGTCGCCGTCGCGCTGGGCGTCGTCGAGCCGCTTGAGGACGACGACGCCGGTGCCTTCGCCGATCAGCACGCCGTCGGCGTCGCGGTGGAACGGCCGGATCCGCTCGGACGGCGACAGCGCGCCGAGCTGGGTGAAGACGCTCCAGAAGGTGATGTCGTGGCAGTGGTGCACCCCGCCGGCGAGGACGACGTCGCACCGGCCGGTGGCCAGTTCCCGCACGGCGTGGTCGACGGCGATCAGCGAGGACGCGCACGCCGCGTCCACCGTGTACGCCGGGCCACGCAGGTCGAGGCGGTTGGCCAGCCGCGAGGCGGCGAGGTTCGGCACCAGCCCGATCGCCGACTCGAGGGCCTCCGGGCCGAGCTGGTCGGTGAAGGCCTGGCGGACGGCGTCGAGCCGGTCGGCGTCCAGGTCCGGCAGCAGTTCGCCGAGGGTGCGGACGAGCTGGCTCGCGGTGCGGACGCGCTGGTCGAGGCGGACCAGCCCGGGCGTCAGGTAGCCGCCGCGGCCGAGCACCACGCCGACCTTCGCGCGGTCGGCGGGCAGCCGGTCCGGACCGCCGGCGTCGGCGACGGCCTGCGCCGCGACGCGCAGTGCGATCAGCTGGTCGGGCTCGGTGGCGGACACGGAGTTCGGCATGATCCCGAACCCGGTGACGTCCACTTCGGCCAGTTCGTCGACGAACCCGCCGCGCCGGCAGTAGAGCCGGTCGGCGCGGCGCTGCTCGTCCGGTGCGTAGTGCGCGTGGTCCCACTTGCCGGGCGGGACCTCGGTGATCGCGTCGACGCCGCCGGCCAGGTTGCGCCAGTAGCTCGCCAGGTCGGGAGCGCCGGGCAGCAGCACCGACATCCCGACGATGGCGACGCGCATGTCCGTCACCAGCCCGAGGCGGTGTGGACGACGGCCCCGGTGTCCGGACGGCCCCAGGCCAGCTCGCGCAGCAGGCCGAGGGTGCCCTCCTCCGGATCGATCAGCGCGATGCCGCGGCGGGCGTAGTCACGCATCAGCTCGGGGGTCACCATGCCGTCGTGTTCGCCGGTCGGGGCCCACGGTCCCCAGTGGACGGTCACCGCGCGTCCGGCGGGCCACCGGCGGCCGAGCGTCTCGAGGGCGTCGTTGGCGGCGGCGTAGTCGGACTGGCCGCGGTTGCCGAGCGCCGCGGCGATGCTGCCGAACAGGACCACGAACGCGGGCTCGTCGGGGAGGTCGGCGGTGGCTTCGAGGAGGGTGCGGGCGCCGTCGACCTTGGTGCCGTACACGCGCTCGAACGACTCCGGCGTCTTCTCGGCGACGAGCTTGTCCTCGATCACGCCGGCCGCGTAGACGATGCCGTCGAGGCGGCCGTGCTCGGCGTGGATCTCCTTGACCGCGCGGTGCACGGCTTCGGCGTCGAGGATGTCGACCGACTGGTAGCGCGCCGGGCTGCCCAGGGCTTCCAGCTGGGCCAGCGTCCGCCGGACCTCGCGTTCGCCCTGGATCCGGCGGACGGTCCGTTCGATCTCGGCGGGGCTCTTCAGTCCGTTTTCGATGAGCGCCGCGCGGAGGTCGTTGGCCGTTTCGGCCTCCGGATATTCGTCCTGGTTCGCGGGCACCGGGGTCCGGCCGAGGAGTTCGATCCGGCAGCCGGCGGCCGCGGCCAGGGTCGCGGCGAACCGGGCGGTGATGCCCTTGGCGCCGCCGACGAGCAGGACGACCGAATCCCGGTCCAGGCCGATCGCGGCGGCTTCGGCGGCCCCGTCGCCCGCGGGGCCGGCGCCGCTGCTGCCGAGCGGGCCGAGGTCCTGCTCCGTCATCCGGAAGCCGGTACGGTTGCCGCCTTTGCACACGACGACCGGTTCTTGATCTACTGTGGACAGTTCTTCGACGAGCGCGGTCGCCTGGGCTTCGGGCGCTTCGTCCGGTGGCAGTTCGACCACGCGGGTGAGCGTGTCCGGGTATTCGCGGGCGAGGCTGCGGTGGAAGCCGCGCAGGCCTTCGCCGGGGCCGGCGGTCAGCAGCCATCTCGGCTTGGTGGCGAGGGCGGCCTGGTACTGCGGGAAGGCGGACGGCAGCGCAGTTCCCGGCAGGAACAGGACACCGTCGAACCCGGCGCGTACCTCGTCGGCGACCTCGGCGGTGGCGCCCAGCGTGGTGAGCTGGGCCCGGACGGCCTCAGCGAGCGGGCCGCGGCCGTGGAGGAGGAACTTGCGCCCGGCAACGTCGGGAGCCCCGGCTGGTGCGAGCTCGGTCTCGGCCATGACCAGGCGTTTCGGCGCAACGATGAGCGGCGCGGGCTCGCCCGGTTCCAAGCGCCCCAATGTGGCCTTGGTTGCGTCAGACGCACCCAAGGCGGCCTTCGTTGCGTCTGACGCACCGAAGGCCACATTGGGGCGCTCGACGTCGATGAGCTCGGCGATTGCTGCCGCCGTGCGGGCCTTGGCCAGTTCCTCGACGTCGCCGCCGGTCTCGAGGTTCAGCCGGGACGCCAGCTCGCCCGCGATCTCGGCGCGCTTGATCGAGTCCACACTCAAGTCGGCTTCCAGATCGAGGTCCGGCTCGATCATCTCCACCGGATACCCGGTCCGCTCCCCGATCACCGCCACCACGGTCTCCAGCACCGACGCCGCCGCGGGGTCCGGGTCGCCGATCAGTTTCGCGATTGCGGCCGCTGTCCGGGCCTTGGCGAACTCCTCCACGTCACCGCCCGCGAGCCCCAGCCGGGACGCCAGCTCGCCCGCGATCTCGGCGCGCTTGATCGAGTCCACACTCAAGTCGGCTTCCAGATCGAGGTCCGGCTCGATCATCTCCACCGGATACCCGGTCCGCTCCCCGATCACCTCGACCACGGTCTCCAGCACCGACGCCGCGGCGGGCGGCGCGACCGGCACCACCCCCGGCGGCTCGACGACCGGGACCGTGATCGGCGCAGAGACCGGCAACGGCGCTTCCGTGCCGAGGAAGCCGAGGAGCACGTCCCGCTGGGCCGCGATCATCTCGCGGCTCGTGCGCAGGAAGTCCGCGACCATCGCCTCCGAGGTGGCGGGCGCCGCGGCCACCACCCCGAGCGAAATCCGCTCCGCGGGACGCAGAGCCCCCGCCGGGATCGTGCCGTCGGCCGCGCGGAGCAGGTGGCCGTCGACCGTCCACCCGGGACGCTTCGGGCGCGGCACCACGAAAGCGTCCACCGCGTCGCGGCCGCGGAACAGCCACGCCGTCTCGACCGGCACACCGGCCACCGCCAGCTGCGCCAGCGCGCCGAGGAAGCCCGGCAGGCCGCGGCGGCCCGGCTGTTCGAACCCGACCGTCCGGTGCGGCCGGTCGCCGAGGATGGCGGCGACCTGCCTGCCCAGCACGGTCCCGGGTCCGGCTTCGACGAACACCCGCGCCCCGGCCGCGTACATCGCCTCGACCTGCTCGACGAACCGGACCGGCGCACCCAGCTGGGCGGCCAGCTCACCGCGGATCGCGTCCGGCGAAGCCGGGTAGGGCGCGGCCGTCCGGTTGCCGTAGACCGGGACCGCTGGCCGCACGACGCCGATCGCGTCCAGAGCCGCGCCGAACGCCTCCCCCGCGGACGCCACCAGCGGGCTGTGGAACGCGCACGCGACCTGGATCCGCTTCGCGCCGAGCCCGGCGTCCCGCAGCTGCCCGACCGCCGCCTCGACGTCGGCCGTGGGCCCGGAGATCACCGTCTGCCGGGGCGAGTTGTGGTTGGCCAGGACGACCGGCGAAGCGCCGAGCACCGCCTGCACCTCGGCGGCCGACGCCGACACCGCGGCCATCGCGCCGGGGTCGCCCTCCGGGACCGCGTCGAGGATCGCCGCCGCCCGGACGTGGCTGGCGTGCACCAGCCCTTCCGGTGTGAGGGCGCCCGCCGCGGCGAGCGCCGCCAGCTCGCCGTAGCTGTGCCCGCCCAGCATCGCGGGCTGCACGCCGGCGCGGGTCAGCAGCCGGAACGCGGCGAGCCCGACCATCCCGAGCGCGGGCTGGGCGACGCGCGTGTCGGTGACCCGCGCCAGGGACTCCTGCCGCGCCGTCTCCCCGAACACCGCCGGCCCGAAGACGGTCTCGGCCGTCGCGGGGTCGAGCCGCAGGTAACGCTGCAGGTCGGGGAAGGCGACGAAGAGCTCGGCGAACATGCCCGGCCGCTGGCTGCCCTGGCCGGGGAACAGCACCGCGAGCTCGCCCGCCACCGCGTCGTCCGCGCGGAACACGCCGGGCGCGTCGTGCCCGGCCAGTGCCTGCCGCAGCAGTCCGGTCAGTTCGTCCACAGTGGACGCGACGACGGCGAACCGCGCCGGGCGTCCCTGCGCCCGCCGCGCGGCCGCCAGCGCCAGGTCCCGCAGCCGCCACGGCTCCCGGCCCGCCGGGACCTCGGTGGCCAGGTCCAGCAGCTCCCGCGCCGCCGGTTCCGTCGCGAAGGTGAACAGCTCCGCGGGCCACTCGTGCGCGGCCTGCGCGGGCGGGACGCCGTCGTGCGCGGCGAGCACCACGTGGAAGTTGGTGCCGCCGAAGCCGAACGCGCTGACCCCGGCGAACCGCTCAGCCGGCGGGGCGGTCCACGGCTGCGCGGCCGGCTGGAAGACGAACGGGCTGGTCGAGGGGTCCCACGCCGGGTTCGGCGCCGAAAGGTGCAGTGTCGGCGGCTTGACGCCGGTGTGCACGGAGAGGGCGGCCTTGATCAGCCCGGCCAGGCCGGCGGCGCACTTGGTGTGCCCGATCTGCGACTTGACCGAGCCGATCGTGCACGCGCCGGGCGCGGCCCCGGCCTCGGTGAACACCTTCGTCAGCGTGCCGAGCTCGGTCCGGTCGCCGACGACGGTGCCGGTTCCGTGCGCCTCGACCAGCCCGACGTGCGCGGGCGAGACGCCGGCATTGCGGTACGCGCGGGTCAGCGCGGTGTACTGGCCTTCGGGCCGCGGCGCCGTCAGCCCCAGCGCCCGGCCGTCCGAAGCCGCGCCGACGCCCTTGATCACCGCGTACACGCGGTCGCCGTCGCGTTCCGCGTCGGCCAGGCGCTTCAGGGCGATGCAGGCGACGCCTTCGCCGAGGGCGATGCCGTCGGCGGCGCTGTCGAACGTCGCCGACCGGCCGGTGGGCGAAAGAGCGTGCGCGGAGGCGAACAGGAGGTAGTCGTTGATGCCGTTGTGCAGGTCCGCGCCACCGCAGAGGACGAGGTCGCTGGTTCCGGCGGTCAGCTCCTTGCAGGCGACGTCGACCGCCGTGAGCGACGACGCGCACGCGGCGTCGACGGTGTAGTTGGCCCCGCCCAGGTCGAGCCGGTTCGCGATCCGCCCGGCGATGACGTTGGCCAGCACGCCCGGGAAGGAGTCCTCGGTGATCTTCGGCAGCCGTTCGTCCAGTTCGGACGGCAGCTCGCCGACGTAGGACGGCAGCACCGAACGCAGCGTCATCGCGTTCGACAGGTCGCTGCCCGCCTCGGCGCCGAACACCACCGACGTCCGGGTCCGGTCGAACGCGCGGTCGGCGTAACCCGCGTCGGCCAGCGCGCGGTGCGCGGCCTCCAGGGCCAGCAGCTGCACGGGCTCGATGCTGGCCAGCGACGACGGCGGGATGCCGTACTTCAGCGGGTCGAAGCCGATCTCGGGCAGGAACCCGCCCCAGCGCGACGGCGTCCGCTCGCCCTGTCCCTCGGGGTCGTAGTACAGCGAGGTGTCCCAGCGCTGCGGCGGCACCTCGGTGACGGCGTCCGCGCCGGCCAGGATGTTTGCCCAGAACGCGGCCAAGTCGGGGGCCTGGGGGAACATGCAGGCCATGCCGACGATCGCGACGTCGAGCGGTTCGGGCGCGGGCGGTTCGGTTCCGGTGACGCCGAACTCGGCGGCCCGCGCCCGCAGGAAGGCGTTCGCCCCTTCGCCGACCGCGGTGTGCAGTTCGGCGATCGTGGTGACGGCCGAGCGCAGCACGGCGACCTCGCCCGCCATGAACATGCCCTCGGCGAGCTGCCGGTCTTCGGCGACGTCCCGCAGCTCGGCGCCGACGCGCTCGATGCCCTTGCTCGCCAGGCGCAGCCGTCCGACGTTGAGCGTTTCGAGCTGCTCCCAGGCGTCGCGGCTCGGCACGCCGCGCTCGGCGAGGTCCGCCTTGATCGCCGCGTACTCCTCGGTGAACGGGCTGCGCACGCACCGGGTGGCGTGGCCCGGCGCGGTTTCGAGCAGGTCGGTGTGCTCGGCTTCCAGGAGCCGGCGCTGGAACAGCGGGAGCACGGCGCCCGCGTCGACGGCCTCGCGGGTGAAGAGGTAGGCGGTGCCCATCAGCACGCCGATCGCCGCACCGCGCGCGGCCGCCGGGGCGGCGAGGGCGGCCACCATCGCGGCCGAGCGTTCGTCGTGGATGCCGCCGGCGAACAGGAGCTGCAGGTCGGCGGCCGCGTCCGGAGTGGTGGCGAGGAAGTCGGCGAGCACGCCGAGCTGGGCTTCCCACAACGGGAAGCTGGTGCGCGGGCCGACGTGCCCGCCGCATTCGGAGCCTTCGAAGACGAACTTGCGGGCGCCCGCCTCGAGGAACTGCTTCAGCAGGCCCGGCGAGGGCACGTGGAGGAAGGTGGCGATGCCGGCGTCTTCCAGGGCCGCGGCCTGCGCGGGCCGCCCGCCGGCGATGATCGCGTGCGTGGGCCGCAGTTCGCGGATGACGGCCAGCTGCGCGGCCTTGACGTCGTCGGCGGCGAAGCCGAGGACACCGACGCCCCAGGGTGCGTCCCCGACGGCCGCGCGGGTCCGTTCCAGCACGTCGCGGGTCTGGCCGGGGCCGGAGAGGGCGAGCGCGATGAACGGCAGCGCCCCGCCCGAGGCGACCTCCGCCGCGAAGGCGGGCTGGTCGCTGACCCGGGTCATCGGGCCCTGCGCGACCGGCAGCGCCGTGCCGAGCGCGCGGCTGCCCGCGCAGCCGGGGCCCAGCACCGCGTCCGGCAGGCGCAGCGCCTCGCCGACGGCGTCGGCCAGGCCGCGCACCGCCGCCGTCACCGTGCCCCAGCGGTCGCGGAACCGGGTGGCGAGGAAGACGTCCTGACCTGCCTCGACGGGGTCGATGCCCCGCCGGGCCAGGACGCGGACACCGTCGGCGACGGTCGTTTCCGAGCCGTCGAGGCCGGTGACGGCGGTGGTGAGCGCCGAGGGCAGTTCGGCTTCCGGCAGCAGCGCGAGCTGCGTGTCGACGACGACCCCGGCCGCGCCGCCCGCGACGGCGGCCGCGGCGGTTTGCGGCCCGATGCCGCCCGCTGCCCACACCGGGACGGCGAAGGTGTCGTCGGCGAGCAGGGCCTGCAGCAGGACGAACGTGCTCAGTTCCCCGACCCGGCCGCCGCATTCGTGGCCGCGGGCGATCAGGCCGTGGACACCGGCCGCGACGGCCCGGCGGGCCGCGGCCCGGGAGGTGACCTCGGCCAGCACGTGCCGTCCCGGGAAGTCCTGCGGCGTGCACCCGGCGTCCTCGGTCAGCAGCACGGTGGTCACGGCGTCGGGCAGGTCGGCCGGTCGCGCCACCCGGACGCCGAACGCCGGGACACCCCATTCGCCCAGCAGCGCGAGTTCTTCCGCGGCCGCGGCACCCCCGGCCGTCAGGTCGAGCACGCCGAGCCCGCCCCCGCGTGCCGCGGCGGCGACCCCGCGCGCCGACGGCCATCGCAGCGGCGACACGGCGACGACCAGCTCGGCCGGCACGGAGTCGTCTTTCGAGAGACGCATGGGAACTCCCGCTACGCACGAAAGGGTGAAGGGTAACGGGGAGTACTTAAGCGGGTTCCTTCGGTGCCGTCAACAACCCCCCGCGATTTCATAGCCGAGGTTCAGAAAATTCGGGATCGACCAGGCCGACGGCGCAAGAATTTAACGTCGCCGTCACGTTCTCCCCCTCGCGGGGGCGCCACCATTGCCCCGACCGGGCGTGGCAGACCGGTTCCCCGGCGTGGTCCACCCGGTCCGCGGCGCCGGACGGCGCAAGCCATCCCACCTGACGGACGCGGCCGCGCTGGCCGGACCGGACCACGCCGACCGTCGGGTCCGCCGTTTCCCCGCGCGTCGCCGCGCTTATCCCGCCGGTAAAGCGCGCGTGCGGAAATGTTCGCTTCGGCGACCCGCACGCACCACTCTTCCCCGGTTGTCTTCGGTGATTTCTTGGTGCATTTCGGGAGCATCGGAAGAATCGAGCGAAGAATACGTGGCAGCCCCGCACAGAGCGCTGCTGGTCCACAGTGGATTGGCCGCAGCCGCCGGATTCTCGGTGCTCACAAGACCACGAACGGGGACATCGGCGGCCGCGGCCACCCCGCCGGGGACGACCGGCGGTATTCGGGCAGCCACCAGCGGTACGCCGGCCAGCAGGAGGTGATCGAAATTTTCCGCCCGTGCGTTACAAGCCTTTCCTGAGAAGAAGCTGAAGACATTTCGCGTACTCCGCAGTAGCACTAGACGGTACGTCTAAGCTTGGACTGTTCGTCCAGACGAGGAGGTGGCGGTGGAGTACTGGTACACCGACGAGCGGTCCGGGAGGCGCTACCCCGGTGACCCCCGGCGCTGGCGGGGCGACGACGGCGCTCCGCTGACCGTCGCCGCCCGGCCCGGCCTGCGCCCGGAAGACGTCGACACGGGTGTCCGCTCGCTCTGGCGGTACCGGGCCGCGCTGCCCGGCGACCTCCGCCCGGTATCGCTGGGGGAAGGCTGCACCCCGCTCGTCCCGCAGGCCTGGGGCGGCGCCGACGTGCGGTTCAAGCTCGAATGGTTCAGTCCCACCGGCAGCTTCAAGGACCGCGGGTCCAGCGTCATGGTCTCCGCGCTGGCCGGTGCCGGCGTCCGCGAGCTCCTGGAGGACAGCTCCGGCAACGGCGGCTCGTCGGTGGCGGCCTACAGCACCGCGGCCGGGATCGCGGCGACCGTCCTCGCCCCGGAGGGGACCTCGCCGGCGAAGGTGCTGCAGACGCGCGCGTACGGCGCGGTCGTGGAGCTGGTGCCGGGTACCCGCGACGACACCGCCGCCGAAGCCGTCCGCCGTTCGGGCCGCACGACCTACGCCAGCCACAACTGGCACCCGTTCTTCCTGCAGGGCACCAAGACCCTCGCCTACGAGCTGTGGGAGGACCTCGGCTTCCGGGCGCCGGACGCCGTCGTCACGGTGGCCGGCGCGGGCAGCATCGTGCTGGGCTGCGACCTCGGGTTCGGGGAACTCCTCGAAGCCGGGTCGATCGCGAAGCGCCCGCGGCTGCTCGTCGCGCAGCCGCGGAACTGCTCCCCCGTCGACGCGGCTTTCCACGACCGGGAGCCACCGCCGTTCGCCCCGACCGTCGCCGAGGGGACGGCGATCCGCCGTCCGGTGCGGCTGCCGGAGGTCGTCGCGGCGATCCGGCGCTCGGGCGGCGACACCGCCGCGATCGAGGAGGACGCCATCGCCGCGGCCGCCCGCCGCCTGGCGTCCCTCGGCCTCTACGCCGAGCCGACCAGCGCCACGGCCGCGGCGGCGATCGACGTCTTCCGCGCGCGGGGTGCCATCCGGCCCGGGGAGACGACGGTCGTCGTGCTCACCGGCTCGGGCCTGAAGGCGGCGGACAAGCTGCGGGAGCTGATCGGATGACCGAGGACGAGCTGCTGCTGCGCGAGGCGGAGAAGATCGCCCACGCCCTCGGCCGGATGTTCCCCGGCCTGTGCGAGGTGGTGCTGCACGACCTGCGCGACCCGGCCCACGCGGTCCGCGCGATCGAAGGCGGCCTGTCCGGCCGCGCGGTCGGCGACCCGGCGACCGAGCTGGGCCTCGCCCGGATCGCGGACGCTAGCTTCCCGGACGTGCTGCAGAACTACCCGAACCGCTTCCCGGACGGCAGGCCGGCGAAGAGCACCTCGATCGGCCTCCGCAACAGCCGCGGCGAGTACGTCGCGGCGTTGTGCCTCAACCTCGACGTCTCCCTCCTCGGCTCGGCGGCCCACGCCCTGACCCGGCTCGCGGCGACCGACGCACCGGCCCCGCTCACCGAGTCCCTGCGCGCCCGCACGGCCGACGAGCTGCGCGCCGTGGTCGAGGACTACGCCACCGAGCGCGGCCACACCCCGCGCAGCCTTCCGGCCGCCGCCAAGAAGGACCTGGTGCGCGCCCTGAAAGAGCGGGGCTTCCTGGAGCTGAAGAACGCGGTGCCGGCGCTGACCGACCTGCTCGGGATCTCGCGGGCCAGCGTCTACAACTACCTGCGCTGAGCCCGGACCCCTCCGACGGGGGTCACCCGGTCGGTGACCCGCTGTGACGACCATGGCGTACAGTGACTCCCGCCACAGACGTGAGGGGGCTCATGCAGGGGGACAGCCGAGCGCGCACCGTGGAGTTCTGGCGGGCCGTCGAAACACTCAGCCCGGCCACCGTGCCCAAGCTCGACCGGCGTGGCGGCCCGGGCGCCGACCAGCTGGTGTTCGACCTCGGCCCGCGGGAGCAGACCCCGTGGTCCGAAGGCCACCCGCTCACCGCCCGTCCACTGCGCGCGAGCTTGACGTGGCAGTTCACCGTCTACGGCGGCCTGTACGAGCTGACGTCGATCCGGGACACGCTCGCCCGGGCGTTCGGCGACGACACGACCCCGCCGGACGGCCGCAGCACCGGCCAGGCGGCCCTGTTCGCCTTCACCGTCGACGCCGACGGCTTCCTGGTCGAGGGTTCCGGCGCGCTTTCCGCCTGCGCCTGGGCCCTCGGCCGGCTGAGCGAGAACGGCCCGGACGGCACCGGCTGGCTCGACGGCTTCGAGGCCGAAGAACGCGGCTTCGCCGAGGGCCTGGACCGGCTGAGCCCACCCTCCCGCCAGGGCAAGGCGATGCAGGCCTTGGGCGAGCACGCGAAGGAGGCGGCGCGGGAAGCCGCCGGTGCCGGTGCCAAGGCCACGGGCGCGGCCGTCACCACCGCCGCGGCCACCGCGGTCACCTCGCTCGCCGGCCCGGTCGTGGGCGGGATCGCCGGCGCGGTGGCCGGCACCTTCGCCGAGAAGCTGCTCACTCCGGCGAAGAAGAAGCCGGCCGAGCCGGGAGCCGGTGCCCGGACGCCGGCGTTCGACCTCACCGCGGCGGCACTCCACGAGTTCACCGCGGAACTGGCCAAGGCGCTGGGCGTCACCGGCCCGCTCGGGCCGCAGGGCGTCCGCATCCAGTGCACGAAGGTGCGGGTCAAGGACGCCGCCGAGGCCCGCGACAGCACGTTCCTCAACAGCTTCCACGTCGACGACCTCGCCAAGATCGCGAAGGCGGTGCGGACCGGCGACCTCGGGACCGGTCTGCGCGGTTTCCTGTCCGACGCCGGGTCCGTGCCGGTCGGCGACCGGGTCGACGTCCGCGCCACCCCGCGCGCCGTGCTCGACGGGGTCGAGCCCGCCCGGCTGCCGCTCGGGCGGTGGCCCGGCGACCCGGCGCGGCCGCTGGTGCTGAGCCAGCAGTTCGCCGTCGACCGGATCATGGCCGAGCTCGGCGACGCGGGCGGCCTGTTCGCGGTGAACGGGCCGCCCGGCACCGGGAAGACCACCCTGCTGCGGGACGTCGTCGCCGCCGTGCTGGTGCAGCGGGCCCAGGCGCTCGCGAGGCTGTCTTCGCCTGCCGCGGCGTTCACCGGCGAGCTCGAGCGGGTCGAAATCACCGAGCGGTACTCGGCGTCCGTCCGCGGCGTCTCCCCCACCGTGACCGGCGCGGAGATCCTCGTGGCCACTTCCGGGAACAAGGCGGCCGCGAACGTGACCGCGGAAATCCCCGGCGTGGCGGCGGTCGGCGGCGCCGAGGAGGCCGCGGCCGCCGTCGACTACTTCCGCGGACTGGCCACGCACGTGCTCGGCAAGCCGGCGTGGGGCCTGCTCGCCGCCACGCTCGGCAACCGCAAGAACTGCGGCCAGTTCGCCAACCGGTTCTGGTGGGGGCAGGAAACCCTGCCGACGGAGGACCGGGACGCGAAGCCCGACATCCCCGGGATGCAACGGATCCTGCGTGCCGCGCGGGACGAGCCCGGTTCCGTCGACGACTGGGCGACGGCCGTCCGCCGGTTCCGCGAGGCGGAGGCCGTGTGCACGCGGCTGGCCGCCGAGCGTGCGCAGGTGGCCCGGGCCCTGCACGACCGCCCGGGCCGGGAGGCCGGCCTGCGCGACGCCGAAGCGGTGCTGGCCCAGCTCCGGCACCAGCAGGCGGTCCTGGGCGGCCGGATCACCGAAGCGCAACGCGGGCACGGGGCCGCCACGGCCGCGCTGCAGCACGCCACGGCGGTCCACCGCGACCACCGCGCGGACAAGCCCGGGTTCTGGGTCTCCGTCTCGACGCTGTTCCGGGCCGGACGCGCGTGGCACGCCGAACACGACCGGCTGCGCCGTCAACGCGACCAGGCGGCACAGGCGGCCGAGCGGTGGGCGGCGACGCTGCACCAGCTGGCCGCGGAAGGCTCCGCCCTCGACGCCCGGCTTCGCGACGCCGGTGGCCGGCGGGACCGGGCCCAGTTCGAGCTGAACCAGCTCACCTCGTTCCTCGCCGCCGCGCACAACCGGTGGCCGGACCGGGTTCCCGATCCGGCCGCGTTCACCGGCGACGACGCCCTCCAGCTGTGCGCACCCTGGGCCGACCCGGAGTTCACCGCCGCCCGCAACCGGGTCACCCTGGAGGCGCTCCGGCTGCACAAGGCCTTCATCCTGGGTGCGGGCGCGCCGATCCGCGACAACCTCACGACCGCCGTCGCGGTGCTCGGCGGGAACCCGAAGCTCCGGGACGAAACCCTGCTCGCGGTCTGGCAGACGCTGTTCCTGGTGGTGCCGGTCATCTCGACGACCTTCGCGTCACTGCCGCGGCTGTTCGGCCGTCTGGGCCCCGAAGCGCTGGGGTGGCTCTTCGTCGACGAAGCCGGCCAAGCCACGCCCCAGCAGACCGCGGGCGGCATCTGGCGAGCCCGGCGGTCCGTGCTCGTCGGGGATCCCCAGCAGCTGGAGCCGATCGTCACCCTGCCGTCCACCGCGCAGACGGCGCTGCTCAAGCGGTATTCCGTCGCCGAGGAGTGGCTGCCGGACGCGACTTCCGCCCAGCGCGTGGCCGACCGGCTCAACCGGTTCGGGACCGCCCTGCCCGATCCGATCGGTGAGGGGTCGACCTGGGTGGGTGCCCCGCTGCGGGTGCACCGGCGGTGCGACCGGCTGATGTTCGAAATCTCCAACCGCATCGCCTACGGCGGCGAGCTCATGGTCTACGGCACCGGCGACCGCCCGCCGTACCCCGGCCGGGACGAGTGGATCGACGTCCCGGCCGCGCATGCGCAGAAGCACTGGGTCCCGGCCGAAGGGCAGGCGCTCGGCCTGCTGCTCGACGAACTCGCCGGGCTCGGCGTCGCCCCGGGCGCCATCCGGGTGGTCAGCCCGTTCCGGGACGTGATCCGGGGTGCCCAGCGCGTCGTGCGGCAGAGGTCCGGCGGCTGGTCCTCGGCGATCGAGGTGGGCACGGTCCACACGGTGCAAGGGCAGGAAGCCGACGTCGTCGTGATCGTGCTCGGCAGCGACCCGGCCAGTGAAGGGGCGCGCCGGTGGGCCGCGGCCAAGCCCAATCTGCTCAACGTCGCGGTGTCGAGGGCGAAGCGCCGGTTGTACGTGATCGGGGATCGCCGCCGCTGGCAGGATCAGCGGTACTTCGACGTCCTGGCCACGGCCTTGCCCGTCCGGAACACCGGCTCGCGTCCGGACTGACTCAGAAGATCGACCAGCCGGTCAGTGTCGTGAACCGGTCCAGCGCGGCCACGCCGGCGACGGAGTTGCCGCGGGCGTCCAGTCCCGGGCTCCACACGCACACCGCGCACCGGCCCGGGACGATCGCCACGATGCCGCCGCCCACGCCGCTCTTGCCCGGCAGGCCCACGCGGTAGGCGAACTCTCCCGCCGCGTCGTACGTGCCGCACGTCAGCATCACCGCGTTGATCCGCTTCGCCGCGCTCAGCCCGAGCAGCCGCGAGCCGTCGTTGCGGACCCCGTGGCGGGCCAGGAACAACGCCGACCGGGCGACGTCGGCGCAGCTCATCGCGATCGAGCACTGGCGGACGTACTGGTCCAGCACCGACGGCACCGGGTGGCGCATGTTGCCGTAGGAGGCCATGAAGTAGGCGAGGGCGCGGTTGCGGTCGGCGTGCCCCGCCTCCGAAGCCGCCACCTCGAGGTCGACGGCGATCTCCTGGCGCCCGCTTTCCCGGCGGAGGAAGGCCAGCAACGCGTCCGCCGCGTCGCCGTGGCGGGCGAGTTCGTCGGTCACCACCAGCGCGCCCGCGTTGATGAACGGATTGCGCGGAATGCCGTCCTCGTGTTCGAGCTGGACCAGCGAATTGAACGGGTCGCCCGACGGCTCGCGCCCGACCCGCGCCCACACGCTGTCGCCCCGCGAAAGGGCCAGCGCCAGTGTGAACACTTTGGACATGCTCTGCACGGAGAACGGCCGCTCCCAGTCGCCGACGCCGTGCACCGCACCGTCCACTTCGGCCACCGCCATGCCGAACCGCCACGGCTCCACCCTGGCCAGCGCGGGAATGTAGTCCGCGACGGCGCCGCGGCCGATCTCCGGCGCGACGTCGTCGGCTATCCGGTCCAGCAGCGCCGCGAGCTCCACGGGCCGAGCGTAGAAGGCCGTCCGATCCGGACCGCGGGCGCCCCGGTCGAATCGGAAGCGGGCCGTTCCCGCCGTGATGTCCGGCACACCTTAAGTTTTCCTTAGCCCGCTTGGTGACCTCCCGCACACGGCTCTAGCGTCCGGTAACCATGGATTCCTCGCTGCTCACCGAAAAAGGTGAAAGCTACTCGAAAGCACTGGGCAACCGCCAGGTGCAGATGATCGCCATCGGCGGCGCGATCGGCGTCGGGCTGTTCCTCGGCGCCGGCGGCAAGCTCCACCAGGTCGGCCCGTCGCTGATCTTCTCCTACGCGATCTGCGGGCTCGCCGCCTACTTCGTGATGCGCGCGCTCGGCGAACTCGTCCTGCACGAGCCCAGCTCCGGCAGCTTCGTCACCTACGCGCGGAAGTTCATCGGGCCGTGGGCCGGCTTCGCCTCCGGCTGGATGTACTGGGTGAACTGGGCGATGACCGGGATCGCGGAGATCACCGCGGTCGCCATCTACGTGCACAAGTGGCTGCCGGACGTGCCGCAATGGATCACCGCGCTGATCGCGCTGGGCGTCCTGCTGGTGGTGAACCTGCTGTCGGTGAAGGTGTTCGGCGAGCTGGAGTTCTGGTTCTCGGTGGTCAAGGTGCTGGCCATCGTCGTGTTCCTGGTGGTCGGCGCGGGCCTGGTGCTGACGAGCGCGGACATCGGCGGCACCCCGGCCGGCGTGCACCACCTGACCGGCCACAGTGGACTCTTCCCGGCGGGCATCGGCATCGCGCTGATGACCCTGCAGGCGGTCATCTTCGCCTACTCGGCCATCGAGGTCGTCGGCATCGCGGCCGGCGAGACGAAGGACGCGCGCAAGGTGCTGCCGAAGGCGATCAACGGCGTGGTCTGGCGGATCGGCGTGTTCTACGTCGGCTCGGTGCTGCTGCTGGCGATGCTGCTGCCGTGGCCGTTCTACAGCGGCGACGAGAGCCCGTTCGTCACCGTGTTCAGCCGGCTCGGTATCCCGGGGATCGGCGACGTGATGAACGCGGTGGTGCTGACCGCGGCGCTGTCCAGCGTCAACTCCGGTCTCTATTCGACGGGCCGGATCCTGCGGTCGCTGGCCGAACAGGGCGAGGCGCCGTCGTTCGTCAGCCGGATGAGCCGGCGGCAGGTGCCCTACGGCGGGATCCTGTTCACGTCGGTCGCGTACGTGCTGGGCGTGGTGCTGAACTACCTGGTGCCGAAGGAGGCGTTCGACATCGCCATCGCGATCGCGTCGCTGGGCGTGATCAGCACCTGGGCCACGCTGATCTTCTGCCAGCTGCGGCTGCGCCAGGCTGCCCTGCGCGGCGAGCTGGAGCGCCCGTCGTACCGGATGCCGTGGGCGCCCTACAGCGGCTGGGCGACGCTCGGATTCCTGGTGCTGGTGGTGGTGCTGATGGGCTTCTCGGACGGCGCGGAGAAGATCGCGTTCTATTCGATCCCGGTGCTCGCGGTGGTCCTCGCGGTGGGCTGGCGTTTCGTGAAGCGCCGCGAACGCACCCCGCTCGGGTAAGCGCCGCCGGCCGGGCGGGCATACTCGACGCGTGTCCTCGAGCAGCACGGAGCCCCGGCGGGTGACGATCCACGACGTCGCCCGCTCGGCCGGGGTCTCCCGGCAGACCGTCTCGCGCGCGCTGAACGACAAGGCCGAGATCGACGGCTCGACCAAGCAGCGCGTCCTCGACGCCGTCCGCGAGCTCGGGTATCGCCCCAGCCGCTTCGCCCGCGGCCTGGTCCGGCCGGACACCACCACGATCGGCCTCGTCGTGCCGGACCTGCTCAACCCCTTCTTCACCGAGGTCGCGAAGGGGGCGCTGGAGGCGGCCCGCGCCCGCGGCTGGCACGTCGTCGTCCACGACACCGCCGACGACCCCGAGCAGGAACTGGCGACGCTGCGGGTGATCGGCACCCAGGTCGACGCGGTCACCGGCTACTTCGGCCGGTCCGACGAAGACCTCGACCGCCTCACCGCCGGCATCCCGGTCGTCCTGATCGACCGCGAACCACGCACGCCACGGTTCAGCGGGGTGGTGATCGACGGCGAGGACGGCGTCCGCGAGGCCGTCGCCCACCTCGTCTCGCGCGGGCACCGGCGGATCGGCATGCTCGACGGGCACCCCGCCCCGAGCGTCCGCCGCCGGTGGTTCCTGCGGGCCGCCGCCGAGTGCGGGGTGCCGGTGCAGCCCGGCTGGATCGCCGCCGGCGCCCAGAGCGTCGACGGCGGCGGCGCCGCGCTGGCCACCCTGCTCGCCGCCCACCCCGACGTCACCGCCCTGTTCGCCTTCAACGACGTGATGGCCATCGGGGCGCTGCGGGAGGCCCGCCGGTTCGGCCTGCGCGTGCCCGCCGACCTCGCCGTGCTCGGGTTCGACGGGCTCACCCTCGGCACCCTGGTCGAGCCGGAGCTCTCCAGCGTCGCGATCGACACCCGCGCGGTCGGCGCGCTGGCCGTCGAGCAGGCGGCCCGGCTGGTCACCGGCGCGGCACCCCTCGAGGCCGCCGATCTGATCGTCCGCGCCCGCCTCCACCTGCGCGAATCCGCCTGATCGCTTGACACCCGGTCCCGCCGCGCAGCACACTGCGAAGCGGTCCGTGAACGTTCACGGGAACGTTCTCGGGCGCCTGGCGGACGCGGAAAGGACCCCATGTCGTACCTCGAAGACCCCGGCCCCGGCCGCGGTTCCCTTCCGCCGCGCGCGGCGTTCACCTCCGACGCGCCATCGTTGTCACTGAACGGCACCTGGCGGTTCCGGCTGTCGCCGAGCCTCGCGGCCGCGCCGTCGGGGATCGAAGCCGAGGGGTTCGACGACTCGGCGTGGGACGAGCTGCCGGTGCCTTCGCTGTGGCAGCTGCACGGCCACGGGCGGCCGGCCTACACGAACGTGCCCTACCCGTTCCCGGTCGACCCGCCGCACGTGCCGTCGGACAACCCGACCGGCGACCACCGGCTGCGGTTCGACCTGCCCGCGGGCTGGCCCGCCGGATCCGCGGTGCTGCGCTTCGACGGCATCGACTCCTGCGGCCGGATCTGGCTCAACGGCACCGAACTCGGCGTCACGCAGGGCAGCAGGCTGCCGTCGGAGTTCGAGGTCGGGCCGCTGCTGCGGCCGGCCGGGAACGTCCTCGTGGTGCGCGTGCACCAGTGGTCGGCGGGCAGCTACCTCGAAGACCAGGACATGTGGTGGGCCTCGGGCATCTTCCGCGCCGTCACCCTGCTCGCCCGGCCGGACGGCGGCATCGGCGACTACTGGATCCGCGCGGACTACGACCACACCACCGGCCTCGGCACGGTCCGGGTCGAGACCCGTCCGGACGTCGTGCTGGACATTCCCGAGCTGGGCGTCACCGCGCACCCGGCCGGGGAAGCGCTGGAGCTGCCGGTCGAGCCGTGGAGCGCCGAGACGCCGCGGCTGTACGAGGGCACGCTGTCCACCGCGGCGGAGCGGGTTCCGGTGCGGATCGGGTTCCGGACCGTGACCATCGAGGACGGGCAGCTCAAGGTCAACGGGCGCCCGCTGATGCTGCGCGGGGTTAACCGCCACGAGCACGACCCGCGCACCGGGCGGGTGGTCTCGCCGGAGACCGCGCTGGCCGACGTCCTGCTGGTGAAGCGGCACAACGTCAACGCGGTCCGGACCAGCCACTACCCGCCCGACCCGGCCTTCCTGGAGCTCTGCGATACCTACGGCCTGTGGGTGATCGACGAGTGCGACCTGGAGACCCACGGTTTCGAGCCGCTGGGCTGGGCGGGCAACCCGAGCGACGAGCTGATCTGGGCCGAGGCGTACCTCGACCGGATGCGGCGCACGGTCGAGCGGGACAAGAACCGGCCCAGCGTGATCCTCTGGTCGCTGGGCAACGAAAGCCACACCGGGGAGAACCTCGCCCGGATGGCCGAGTGGGTGCGCCACCGCGACCCGACCCGGCCGATCCACTACGAAGGCGACCACGACTGCGCCTACGTCGACGTGCACAGCCGGATGTACGCCACGCACGAGGAGGTCGAGCGGATCGGCCGCAAGGACGACGACAACGCGCGGCGCCGGGAGCTGCCGTTCCTGCAGTGCGAGTACGGGCACGCGATGGGCAACGGCCCGGGCGGGCTGCTGGAGTACCGCGAGCTGTTCGAGCGGTACCCGAACTGCCAGGGCGGGTTCGTCTGGGAGTGGATCGACCACGGCCTCGCCGCCGACGGGCACTTCGCCTACGGCGGCGACTTCGGCGAACCGATCCACGACGGCAACTTCGTCATCGACGGGCTGGTCTTCCCCGACCGGACGCCGTCGCCGGGGCTGGCCGAGTTCGCCAAGGTGATCGAGCCGGTCCGGATCGAGGCGGACGCGTCCGGGATCCGGGTGAGCAACCACTACGACTTCGTCGACACCGGGCACCTCACGTTCACCTGGGTGCTCGAAGACGAAGGAATCGCCGTCGCCGAGGGCGTTCTCGAGGTGCCTCCGGTCCTGTCCGGACAGAGCACGGTGGTGTCGCGGCCCTCCTTGCCCGCGACGAGCGGGGAGTCCTGGTTGACGGTGTCCGCGGCGCTGACCTCGTCGACGGCGTGGGCACCGGCCGGGCACGTCGTCGGGTGGGGACAGCTGGCGGTGTCGGAGGCACCGGTCGCGGCACCGCTCCCGCCGCGCGGACCGGTGTTCCGCACCGGCGGGCGGCTGGTGCTCGGAGCCGGTGAGTTCGACCCGGCGACGGGCACCTTGTCGGCCCTCGGCGGGCACGTCGTGACCGGGCCGCGCCTGGACGTCTGGCGCGCGACGACCGACAACGACCGGGGCACGTTCGCGGGACGGCCCGACGCCGACCAGTGGCGCGAGGCCGGGCTGCACCGGATGCAGCACCGGGTGATCGCGGTCGACGCCGACGGCGAGGAGCTGGTGGTGCGCACGCGGGTCGCGCCGCCGGCCCAGCCGTTCGGGCTGTTCGCGGACTACACGTGGACGGCGTTCGACGACCGCCTCCGGCTGCGCGTCGAGGTGACCCCGGACGGCGAGTTCCCCGGCACGCTCCCCCGGCTCGGGCTGGCGATGGCGATCCCGGGCGCGTGGGGTTCGGCGGAGTGGTTCGGCGGCGGCCCGGGCGAGGCGTACCCGGACAGCCGCCAAGCGGCCCGGATCGGCCGGTTTTCCAGCAGCGTCGAAGGGTTGCAGACGCCGTACGTCTTCCCGCAGGAGAACGGCAACCGGACGGCAGTGCGCTGGGCCGCGTTGACCGCCCCGGACGGCGCGGGCCTCCGCATCGACGGCGACCCGGTCTTCGACTTCACGGCCCGCCGCTGGACCGCGGCGGCGCTGGAGGAGGCGCGGCACACCGATGATCTGGTGCCGGGCGAGCTGGTGCACCTGACGCTGGACGTGGCCCAGCACGGGTTGGGGACGGCGTCGTGCGGGCCGGGGGTGCTGCCTCGGTACCGGCTGGTGCCGCAGAAGACGGAGTTCACGCTGTGGTTCCGGCCGGTGCCGGGCCGCTAGTTTCGCGCCCACCCGGCTCAAGCAGGCTGATCAGCTTCGCAGCATCGGCGGGTAGAGCAGGTTCGCCGCGCCGCGCCGGTACAGCCGGGCCGGGCGGCCGCCGTCGCGGGTGGTTGTCCGGTCCGTCGGCTCCAGCAGGCCTTCCGCTCCCGTCACCTTCCGGTGGAAGTTGCGCGGGTCCAGCCGTGTGTCCCACACCAGCTCGTACACCCTCCGCAGCTCCGCGACCGTGAACTCCGGCGGGCAGAACGCCGTCGCCAGCGGGGAGTACTCCAGCTTCGCGCGCGCACGCTCCACACCGTCGGCCAGGATGCGGTCGTGGTCGAACGCCAGGCGCTCGGCTCGCAGCTCACGCACCGGTGCCCACCGCGCCTCCGCCGCGTCCGTTCCCGCCCGGGGCACCGGCAGGTCCGGCGCCAGCGCCAGGTACGCCACCGTCACGACCCGCATCCGCGGGTCCCGGTCGGGCGCACCGTAGCCCGCCAGCTGTTCGATGTGGACGGTCCCCGGCGCCAGCCCGGTCTCCTCCGCCAGTTCCCGGCGCGCCGCGTCCGCCAGGTCCTCGTCCTCCCGGACGAATCCGCCCGGCAACGCCCACTCCCCCTCATACGGCGGAACTCCCCGGCGCACCAGCAGCGCGCACAGCTCGTCCCCGGTCAGGGTGAGCACGACGAGGTCGACGGTGACGGCGAACGGCGGGTGATCCATGCCACCCACCCTAATCGTCAGCTTGACGATTAGCGAGTCCACCCCATATCGTCACGACGACGATAAGAGGAGGACTCCATGGCACACATCGACCGCCGGTTCGGGTTCCGGCACCTGCGTGGTGCGCCCACCGTGCACATCCGGCACTACCGCCGCGGCAAGCTCGCGCACGACGGCGTCGGGCTGTCGTTCTGGTACCGGCCGCTGACCGCGGTCGTCTCGGAGGTCCCGGTCGACGACCGCGAACTCCCGCTGCTGTTCCACGCCCGCACGGCCGACTTCCAGGACGTCACCGTCCAGCTCGCCCTCACCTTCCGCATCGAGGACCCGGCGCTCGCCGCGCAGCGCATCGACTTCTCCATCGACCCGGACACCGGCCGCTGGAGAAGCGATCCCCTGGCGCAGATCAGCGGGCTGCTCACCGAGAACGTCCAGCAGTACGCGGTCGAGGTGCTGACCCGCACGCCCCTGGCCACCGCGCTCGTCGACGGCGTCCGCGCGGTCCGCGACCGGATCCGCGCGGGCCTCGCCGAAGAGGACACACGGCTCGCGCAGACCGGCTCGGCCGTGATCGACGTCCGCGTCGTCGCGATCCGGGCCGAGCCCGAGGTCGAGAAGGCACTGCAGACGACCGCGCGGGAGAAGGTGCAGCAAGAGGCCGACCGCGCGACCTTCGAGCGGCGCGCGCTCGCCGTCGAACGCGAACGCGCGATCAGCGAAAACGAGCTGCAGAACCAGATCGAGCTGGCCCGCCGCGAGGAGCAGCTGCTCGCCCAGCGCGGTGCGAACGCCCGGCGTCAGGCGGAAGAAGCCGCGGCGGCGAACCGGATCGAGACGGAGGCCCAGGCGTCGCGCGAAGAGCGGCTGACGCAGGTGAAGGCCGAGGGGAAGCGAGCGCTCGGCGAGGCCGAAGCGGCGGGCGAGGCGGCGCGGCTGGCCGCGTACCGCGACCTGCCCGAGGGCGTGCTGACCGGCCTGGCGCTGAAGGAACTGGCCGGCAACCTGCCGCGGATCGACAGCCTGGTGCTCACCCCGGACCTGCTCGCGCCGCTGCTGACGAAGCTGGGCGTCCGGTCGTGAGCCTCGCTCCGCGGGTCGTGCTCGTCCACCGCCGCACCGAGCTGGACGAGCTCGTCGCCCGCCACGGCACCCGCGGTCAGGCCGAGTTCTTCCTGCGCACCCGTGGGCGCGACCTCGCCGAGGTCACCGCGGCGGACGCGGCCGTGCGCGCCGCGCTCGCCGCGGCCAGTGCCGCCATCCCGCTGGACTGGCGTCGCGGCGAGGTCGAACGCGCCGACCTCGACCGGTTCCTCTTCACGCCCGAGGACGTCGTCGTGGTGGTCGGGCAGGACGGCCTGATCGCCAACGTGGCCAAGTACCTCGACGGCCAGCCGGTGATCGGCGTCGCGCCCGGCGAGCCCGGTGTCCTGGTCAAGCACCCGGTCGAAGCCGTCGCGGACCTGGTGCGGTCCCCGGCCGACGTCGAGCACCGGACGATGGCCGAGCTCACCGCGGACGACGGCCAGCGGCTGCTCGCCCTCAACGAGATCTACCTCGGGCACCCCGGCCACCAGACCGCCCGCTACCGGCTGGGGGTCGGTGGCGGGCGGCCGGAACGCCAGGCGTCGTCGGGCATCCTGGTCGGGACGGGCACCGGGGCGACCGGCTGGTGCGGCTCGGTGTGGCGGGAACGCCGCAGCGAGCTGCCCCTGCCGGCCCCCGGCGAGGCCCGGCTGGTGTGGTTCGTGCGGGAGGCGTGGCCGTCCCCGACGACCGGAACCACCTGCACCGAAGGCGAACTGACGCGGGCGCCGCTGACGGTCGAGGTCGAATCCGACCGCCTGGTCGCGTTCGGCGACGGTCTCGAAGCCGATACCGTCGCCCTCACCCGCGGCCAGACGGCGACCTTCGCCCCCGCGGCGAAGACCGTCCGCCTGGTGCGGTGACCGAACGGACGACACGGCGTGTCAGGTGCCGTAGCGGGCCTCGACGATCGACGGCGTGTCGAGGTTGTGGCCCGCGTCCATGCTCTGTGCCAGCCGCAGGTACTGGCCCTCGGCCCACATCAGCGGGCCCGCGCTGCCGGTCGGGTGGCCGAGGCCGAAGCAGCCGACGTCGGCGCGGTCCCAGACCTGCTCGGGCACGAAGTAGCCGTCGTTGACCGAGTCCGCCATGGACTTCAGGTACACCGCCGCCGGGCGGCCGTTGGCGAGCTCGTACTGCCCGCGCTCCCCCGACAGCACCGGCCACAGCCGCCCGAACCGCTGGGTGCCGCCGGCCGGCCAGCCGCTGCAGTTCGCGGTGCTCTCGCCGTAGTTGTCGTGCGGGTAGCGGTGGAAGTAGACGTCCCCGTTCGGCAACGTCACCTGCATCGCCGCGTTGCCGTCCGACGCGGCGGCCGTCGGGGCCACCGAGTCGGCGATCGTGGCGTCCCCGGCCGGCCGGATGCCGAGCCGCACCAGGTCGAGGAAACCGAAGTCGGTGACGTCGTGCTCGTAGAAGCAGCCTTCGTCGAAGCAGATCGTCGCGGTGTCGTTGGGGTTGCCGGCCCGGTCGAGCCGCTCGTAGTAGGTGTGGCCGCCCCAGTAGCCGGACGTCGTGACGATCCAGCCGGCCAGGGAGTTCCGCCAGGAGTCCGCGGTGGACTCCCACGTCGACGCGCTCGCCGTGTCGCCGTTCGCCCGCGCGATGGCCCCGGCCGCGATCAGCCCGGCGATCTCCGCCGCCACCGACGAAGGCGACTTGCCGTACTGCTCCTCCCAGCGTTCGGTGGTGTCCGGGCCGGTGGTGACGACGTGGTTCGCGGTCGTCTTGACCTTCGCGTAGGTCGAGGCGTCGGTGAGGCCGGTCAGCCAGGCCAGCAGGATCGCGTCGGCGTCCTGGTCCAGTTGCTCGCAGCAGCCGAGCTGCTGGGCGCTCGCCCCCGCGACGCCGGACACCGGGCTGTAGCGCGGGAAGGACCCCGCGGGATACGTCGTGCCGTCGCCCGCCGTGGGGCTGCCGATCCACTGCGCGTTCCAGAGGAACTGGGCCATCCGCTTGGCCTGCGCGCTGTCGCCGGCGGCCAGAAGACCGGTCGCCTGCTGGTAGAGGTCGCGGCCCCAGACGCGGTGGTAGCCGTCGTTGAGGTGGTCGCCGTTGGTGAAGTCACCCCACGGCGTCGCCAGGCCCGCGACACTCGCGCCGGGGTGCTGCTTGTCTTCGGCCGTCTTCAGCGCCATGGCCGCGACGTAGTAGGCGCGACGCCGTTGCGTGTCCCCGGAAACGCCGGCCGGCGCCGGTTTCAGGCCACCGACGTAGGTGTTCCAGCCACTGCGGTAGGACGCCGACACGCCGGCGAACCCACTGCTCAGCGAGGCGCTCGCGGCCGAGGACGCGGCGGCCGCGGTGCCGCCGTAGCCGAGTGCCGCGGTGAAGGTCGTGTCCGAGCCGACCGGGATCTGGCCGCACTGGACGACGTTGCCGGTGCCGGAGACGGCGTCGAACTGGTTGTTCAGGGTCTTGTCGGCGCGCAGGTCGACCAGGCAGTCGCTGGCCGCGCCGCTGTAGCCGTTGTCGTGTGCGGTGAAGCCGGTCGAGACGCGCAGCGCGGAGACGACCGTGGTGGCCGTCCCGCCGAACAACGTCTCGGTGCCGCTCGCCATCAGGGCACCGGTGGGGTCCCACCAGGCGTTGTCGTTCGCCCCGCCGCCCGCCATCGACGGGTTGGCGAGCAGGTAGAGGCGGTAGGTGCCGCCGTCGAGGGACTGGAACCGGGTGTTCGTGACGAGCGTGGCGCGGGCCGGGTCGGTCACGTAGTTGGTGGTGATCCGGTACTTCCCGCTTTTCGCCGTGTTGGTGATCGTGTACTGGAGCGCCTTCTCGTCGGGCATGGTCACGACGTGGTTCGTGGCGTCGCGTTCCAGGTCGACGAAGGTCGAGCCGTCGGTGACGACGAACTGCATGTCCTGCATGTTCGGGACGTCGGCCCGGGGGTAGAAGACCTCGGACGTGACGCCGTTGGCGACGGTGAACCAGACCGGGCTGGCGGTGGTCGTCGACGTGCCGAGCGCGGACTTGTTGCCCGTTGCCCAGGAGGCTCCGCCGCCGCAGCAGTCTGTGGCCGTTCCCGTTGCGTGGGCTGTCCCCTGGAGGGTTCCGGCCAGCAGGATGGTGGTTGCTGTGCAGGTCAGGACGGCTTTCCACCTGATCATCGGGGTCCTCCGACGGCGTTGTCGTGGATATGTTGTGGGTCGCAACATATTGAGGGGTGGCGGGATGACAGGCAATGTCCGATGGGTCTGTATCGATGCAGACCGACGCTGGTCTGTTTTTGAAGCCGTGATGTGACTACGGCCGGCAACGCCGGGCGTGTTGGGGCTTCGGATCGGGGTTGCGGGGGGTGTGGGTTTCGGTGGGTGGGCTGCCGGGCTTCCCTCGAGACGAGACGAGACGAGGCGCGGTCGTGCGGAAGGGGCGGGGCGTGGTGGGCCGAGTGCGGGAGGCGCGAGTTGCTGCAAGGCGAAGTGCGGAAGGGGCGAGTTGCTGCAGAGCGGGCCGCGGGAGGACCTGAGACCGGCCGCTCAGGCGTCGGCTATGCGGTCCAGCCACTCGGCCAGTAAGACTCGTTCGGCCTTCGTCAGTGCCGTTGCTCCGTCGAGGCCGGCCCGCAGGGCGATGGCCCGCTCCGGCAGGTCCGAACCCGCCGGCTCCTCGGCACCGGTGAGAATGCGGGCCAGCACGGTCTCCCGGGCTGTCGCCGACAGCTCCGGGTCGCGCTGGTCCTCCGGTGTCGCGATCTGGGTCAGCACCACGCCCATGCCCGCCGCGTGCGTCAACCGGGCTGCTCGCTCCACGCTCACCCGCAGCCGGCCTGCCGCTGCGACGCGCTCGACGATGGCCCGCAGCATCGCTTCGGCTTCGCGAGCCGCCGGCGAGGTGCGGCCCGGGCGGGCATCGCCGTACATCAGGACGTAGAACTCCGGGCGGGCCAAGCCGAACTCGATGTGCAGGTCCCAGCCGCGGCGGAGGTCCTCGACCGGGTCGCCGGTGGAGCCCATCGCGCGCTTGCTCTTCAAGTACTCGTCGAAGCCGTAGGCCGCGACCGCGTCGAGCAGGCCGTCCTTGTCGCCGAAGAGGCGGTACAGCGCCGGCGGCTGGACGCCGGCCGCCGCGCTGACCGCTCGGGTCGAGAGGCCGTCGCGGCCCTCCGCCGCGAGCAGCGCCGCCGCCGCTTCGAGGATGCGCACGCGCGTGTCCACCGCCGTCTTCGTTGCCATGGTTCCAATGATAACAAGTCCTCGGTAGCACTCGTTCGGTATCAGTGATACTTTTGGACAGGTACCGACGGAAACAGGAGATCCCATGCGCACCCGCACCCTCGGCCGGACCGGTCCGGCCGTCAGCGCCCTCGGCCTCGGCCTGATGGGCATGTCCGACCTGTACGGCCCGGCCGACGAGACCGAGTCCGTCGCCACGGTGCACGCCGCCCTCGACGGCGGTGTCACCCTGCTGGACACCGGCGACTTCTACGGCATGGGCCACAACGAAATGCTGCTGCGCGAGGCCCTGCGCGGACGCGACCGCGACAAGGCGGTGATCAGCGTCAAGTTCGGCGCGCTGCGCGGCCCGGACGGCGCCTGGCTCGGCTACGACAGCCGCCCCGAGGCCGTCAAGACGTTTCTCGCCTACAGCCTGCGCCGGCTCGGCACCGACCACATCGACGTCTACCGCCCGGCCCGGCTCGACCCGGCCGTGCCGATCGAAGACCAGGTCGGCGCGCTGGCCGAACTGGTGCAGGCCGGCTACATCCGCCACATCGGACTGTCCGAAGTGGGCGCGGAGACGCTGCGCCGCGCCGCCGCCGTGCACCCGATCTCGGACCTGCAGATCGAGTATTCCCTGCTGTCACGCGGGATCGAGGCGGAAATCCTGCCGGTCGCGCGTGAGCTCGGCATCGGCGTCACCGCGTACGGCGTCCTTTCCCGCGGCCTCCTCAGCGGCCACTGGACGCCGTCGCGCGAGCTGACCGCAGCCGACTTCCGCAGCCACAGCCCGCGGTTCCAGGGCGAAAACCTCGATCGCAACCTGGCCCTGACCGACGCGCTCGGCAAGCTCGCCGCCGCCAAGGGGGTCACGACCGCCCAGCTCGCCATCGCCTGGGTCGCCGCGCAGGGCGAGGACATCGTCCCCCTCGTCGGCGCCCGCACCCGGGTCCGGCTGGCCGAGTCCCTCGGCACCACCGACGTCGAGCTGACCGGCGCCGAGCTGGCGGAGATCGAGGCCGCCGTCCCGGCCGGGGCCGCGGCGGGCGGCCGGTACGCCGCCGCTCAGCTCGATCACCTGGACAGCGAGAAGTAGTCGATCGCCACGCGGTGCGCGAGGCGGCGCAGCAGCGGCGCCGCCTCCGCCATGCACCGCGCCGGGTCCGGTTCCAGGTCGGTCAGCGCGTACGCGGCCGAGATACCCGCGTCCGCCAGCTGGGCCGAGGACAGCCGGCAGCGGCCGGACACCGCGACGCAGGGGATGCCCCGGGCCGCCGCGGCCCGGGCCACCCCGGCCGGGGCCTTGCCCGACAACGTCTGCTCGTCGAGTGATCCCTCGCCGGTGATCACCAGTGACGCACCCGCCAGGGCCTCGTCGAAATCGAGGAGGTCGAGCAGGAGCTCGATGCCCGGCCGCATCCGGGCGCCCAGCACCGCCATCGCGGCGAAACCCACTCCCCCGGCCGCCCCGGCGCCCGGCCGTTCGGCGAACGAAGGCCCGGCGATCGACGCCCAGTGCCGCAACGCGGCATCCAGGGTCTCGACCTCGGCGGGGGACGCGCCCTTCTGCGGGCCGTAGACCGCGGCGGCCCCGCGCGGCCCGTACAGCGGATTGTCCACATCGCACGCCAGCTCGATGTCCACTTCGGGCACGTTCGACAGGTCCAGGGAGGCGAGCCGGGACAGGGCCGCGCCTCCGGAGGGCAGCTCACGGCCCGCGGAGTCCAGGAGCCGGGCGCCCAGCGCGGTCAGCAGGCCCGCGCCGCCGTCGGTGCAGGCACTGCCGCCGACGCCGAGCACGATCCGGCGGCACCCGGCCCGCACGGCCGCGGCGATGACGTCGCCGGTTCCCGCGCTGGTCGCGGTGAGCGGCTCCGGCGCCCCGGGCAGCCGGTGCAGTCCGGACGCTTCGGCCAGCTCGACGACCGCGGTGTCCCCGCGGACCGCGTAGCACGCCGTCACCGGCGCCCCGGTCGGCCCGCGGGCCGGGACCGGCACCCGCGCGTACCCGGCGGCGACGGCGGCGTCGACCGTGCCTTCGCCGCCGTCGGCCACCGGAAGGGTCCGCGCCACCACCTCGGGGTGGACGTCGGCGAGACCGGAAGCCACCGCCGACGCCACCTCCCGCGCGGTGAGCGAGCCCTTGAACTTGTCCGGCGCGACCAGGACCGTCACGCGCTCGCCTTGAACGCCCGCCAGTCGCCGATGTCGGTGATGTCCCGCAGGGCGACGTGCGAGGTGTACGGCCGCCGCAGCAGCATCGCGAACGCCGAACTGCCGTCGGCCAGCTCCACCACGCCCAGTTCCAGCTCGTGCGGCTCGGCCGGCAGCACGCGGTCCCGCAGAGTGTCCAGGGAGACGTCGTAGACCTCGCCGGTGACCGCCGCGCCGCCGTGCGACACCGGGTACAGCGCCGGGCACTGGTCGCCGACGGCGTAGAACCGGTACTTCGGCGCGGTGTCCGCCGTCGCCACGAACGGCGATCCGTCGAGGAGGTGGTGCAGCGGCTCGCCGCGCATGGCACCGCCGTTGAAGAACATGAGGGGCACGGGGAACTCCTTACCGGAAGAGGGTTTCGACACCGTCGATGGCGAAGTACACCGCGAACACCAGCGCCAGCACCGACAGCAGCCAGCCGGCCTCTCGCCACTTGCCGCGGCCGATCTTGATCAGCACGAACGCGATCAGGCCCGCGCCGACGCCGTTGGTGATCGAGTAGGTGAACGGGATCAGCGCCGCGGTCAGGAAGACCGGGATCGTGTAGTCCGGGTCGTGCCACGGGATGGTCCGGCACTGCGCGACCATCAGGCCGCCGATGACGACCAGCGCGGGCGCCGCGGCCTGGGCCGGGACGACCCCGGCCAGCGGCGTGAACAGCAGCGTCCCGGCGAACAGCAGGCCGGTGACGACGCTCGCCAGCCCGGTCCGCGCACCCTCGCCGACGCCGGCCGCCGATTCCAGGAACACCGTGTTCGGCGACGAGCCGGTGACACCGCCGGCGATCGCGCCCGCGCCGTCGACCAGCAGGATCCGGCCCATCCGCGGGACTTTCCCGTTCTTCGACAGGCCCGCTTCGTCGGAGACGCTGGTGATCGTGCCCATGGCGTCGAAGAAGCCGGACAGCACCAGCGTGAACAGGAAGACCGTGGCCGCGAGCGCGCCCGCGGAGGCGAAGCCGCCGAAGAGGTCGATATGGCCGAGGAGCCCGAAGTCCGGGGCGGCGACGACGTGGTCGGGCAGCGCCGGAGTGGTGAGCCCCCAGCCGCCGACGCCGAACCCCTCGTGCAGCACGACGGCGAACACGGTGGCCACCCCGATGCTGATCAGCACCGCGCCCGGGACCTTGCGGGCCATCAGCACGATCATCAGCAGCAGGCCGAAGCAGAACACGACGATCGGCCAGCCGTGCAGGTGCCCGCTCGCCCCGAGGCGCACCGGGACCGTGGTCTGCGCCGCGTCCGGCACGCGGGTCACGAACCCGGCGCTGACCAGGCCGACCAGGGCGATGTAGAGCCCGATCCCGACGGTGATCGCCATCTTGAGCGGCCGCGGGATGGCGTTCATGATCCGCTCGCGGACACCGCTGACCGCCATCAGCACGATGCACACGCCTTCGAGCACGACCAGCCCGAACGCCTGCGGCCAGGTCATCGACGGCGCCATCTGGAAGGCGACGATGCCGTTGATGCCCAGGCCGGCGGCGAGCGCGAGGGGCGCGTTGCCGACGAGTCCCATGAGGACGGTCATCACGGCGGCGGACAGCGCGGTCGCCGTGGTCACCTGCGCGGCGGAGAGCCGGGCGCCGGTGATGTCGGCGGAGGCGCCGAGGATGAGCGGATTGAGCAGCACGATGTAGGCCATCGCGACGAACGTGGTGACTCCGCCGCGGACTTCGCGGCCGATCGTGCTCTGCCGGGCCCGCAGCTCGAACAGCTTGTCGAGCAGCGAACGGCGTTGCGGGGGTACTTCGTCGACCACGGGGGTGGGGACTTCGGTCTGGGTCATGCGTCCTGCCCTTGCCGGTGGGGGGTGCTCGGCCAGGGCCAGGCACCACGCCGTGCCTGGCCGAGCGGGACGTTCGATTCGGGTGTGCTCCGGTCAGCTGCTGACTTCGTGGGTCAGTAGTCGGTGCGGTCGCTCTTGTCGAGCCAGGCCGCGAAGGGGGCGAAACCGTCCTTTGCGGACAGCCGGGTCACGGGTACCGTCCACGTCTCACGGGGACGGTCGAAGAGTTCGTAGAAGGCGCGGTCGTCGAAGCCGGCCTTGGCCGCGTCGTCACGGTCGGCGGCGAAGAGGACCTTGTCGACGCGCGCCCACAGCGCCGACGACAGGCACATCGGGCACGGCTCGCAGCTGGAGACGAGCACGCAGCCGTCGAGCTTGAACGTGCCCAGCGTCTGGCAGGCCGCGCGGATCGCGACCACTTCGGCGTGCGCGGTCGGATCCAGGTTCGCGGTGACGCGGTTGACGCCGGTCGCGACGACCTCGCCGTCCTTCACGATCAGCGCGCCGAACGGGCCGCCGCCGTTCTCGACGTTGTGCGTGGCGATGCGGACGGCTTCGTCCAGCCAGTCCTGTTCGGCGGAAATCGACGTGGTCATCTCAGACTCCGGTGATGTGCTCGGGGCGGATCGGGACGCGCGGCAGCTCGAGGCCGGTGGCCGCGCGGATGGCGTTGGCGATCGCCGGCGTGGCCGAGATCGTGGGCGGCTCGCCGACGCCGCGGACGCCGTAGGGCGCGTGCGGGTCGGGCCGTTCGAGCACGTCGACCCGCATCGGCGGCATGTCGAGGATGGTCGGGATGAGGTAGTCGGTGAACGAGGGGTTCCGCACCTTGCCGCGCTCGACCAGGATTTCCTCCATCACGGCGAGCCCGAGGCCCTGCGCCGAGCCGCCCTGGATCTGGGCGACGACGGCGTCGGGGTTCATCGCCTTCCCGACGTCCTGGGCGCAGTCGAGCTGCACCACCTTGACCAGGCCGAGGTCCAGGTCGACGTCGACGACCGCGCGGTGGGCGGAGAAGCCGTATTGGACGTGGGCGTCGCCCTGGCCGGTCTCGGGGTCCAGGGGGTAGGTCGGGCGGTGGTGGAACTCGCGGGTCTCCTCGATCGCCGTGTCGCCGAGCAGTTCGGCCAGGTCGGCGACGACTTCGCCGTCGGCCGCGACCACCTTGCCCCCGGCGAGGGTCATGCCCGCGGCGGGCACGCCGAGGCGGCGGTAGACCGCCTCCGCGACCGCCCGGCAGGCGTTGCGGACCGCGCCGCCGGTGACGTAGGTCTGCCGGGACGCCGAGCTGGAGCCCGCGTCGCCGACGCTCGTGTCGGCCGGGTGCACGCTCACCCGCGGCACGCCCAGCTCGGTGCGGGCGATCTGCTGCTGCAGCGTCACCAGGCCCTGGCCGACCTCCGCGGCGGCGGTGTGCACCATCGCCACCGCTTCACCGCCGATCACCTCCAGCCGGACGCGGGCGGTCGAGTAGTCGTCGAGGCCTTCGGCGTAGGAGATGTTCTTGATCGTCACGCCGTAGCCGACCCCGCGCACGACACCTTCGCCGTGGGTGGTGTTGGACGCGCCGCCCGGGAGCTCCCGGATGTCGCGTGCGCCGGTGGGCTCGGGTGGGAGCGGCAGGTCGCGGACCCGTTGGACGAGTTCGGCCACCGGCGCCGGGAAGTCGACCACCTGCCCGGTGACCACAGTGGACCCTTCGCTCAGCGCGTTGCGGATCCGCAGCTCGGCAGGGTCCATGCCCAGTGCGGCGGCCAGTTTGTCCATCTGGGACTCGTAGGCGTAGGTCGGCTGCACCGCGCCGAGCCCGCGCATGGCGCCGCAGGTCGGGTTGTTCGTGTAGACACCCCAGCCCTCGATGTGGGCGTTCGGGACGTCGTAGGGCCCGACGCTCAGCGTGGTGCCGTTGCCGACCACGACCGGGGTCTTGGACGCGTACGCGCCGCCGTCGAAATACAACTTCGCGCGGACGTAAACGAGCTTGCCGTCCTTCGTGGCCCCGTGCTCGTAGTACATCTTCGCCGGGTGGCGGTGGACGTGCCCGAAGAACGATTCCAGGCGGTTGTAGCTCATCTTCACCGGGCGGCCGGTGCGCAGGGCCAGCATGCACGAGTGGATCTGCATGGACAGGTCCTCGCGGCCGCCGAACGCGCCGCCGACCCCGGACAGCGTCAGCCGCACCTTCTCCAGGGGCAGGCCGAGCGCCTTCGCCGTCTGGCGCTGGTCGACGTGCAGCCACTGGGTGGCCAGGTAGAGGTCGACGCCGCCGTCCTCGGCGGGGACCGCGAGCCCGGACTCCGGCCCGAGGAACGCCTGGTCCTGCATGCCGATCTCGTAGACACCGGACACCACGACGTCCGCGGTGGCGGCCGGGTCGCCCTTGACGATCCGCTGGTGCCGCACCAGGTTCCCGCCCGGGTGCAGCTTCGGCAGGCTGTCGTCGTGGGCGGCCCGCTCGGGGTCGGTGATCGGCTCGAGGACGTCGTACTCGACGACGATCTCCTTGAGCGCCTGCCGCGCGATCTCCGGGTGGTCGGCGGCCAGGATGGCGACCGGTTCGCCCTGGTAGCGGACCAGGCCGTCGGCCAGCGCCGGGGTGTCCTGGTACTTGAGGCCGTAGACGTTCTCGCCGGGAACGTCCTCGTGCGTCAGCACCGCGTGCACGCCCGGCTGGGCCAGCGCGCGGGAGACGTCGAGGCGGACGATCCGGGCGTGCGGGTGCGGGCTGCGCAGGGTCGCGCCCCACAGCATGTCCTCGTGCCACAGGTCCGAGGAGTAGGCGAACTCGCCGCGTACCTTGAGCGTCCCGTCCGGACGCAGCGGGCTCTCGCCGATGCCGCCGGCGATCGTGTCGTGCAGTTCCTGCGGGGACCGGGCCGGGGCGCTCATCGGACGGCCTTCCTCGCGGCGGCGTCGCGGACGGCGTCGAGGATCTTCTCGTAGCCGGTGCAGCGGCAGAGGTTGCCGGCGAGGGCCTCGCGGATCTCGACGTCGGTGGGGTCGGGCGTGCGCTCGATCAGGTCGTGCGCGGCCACCAGCAGGCCGGGCGTGCAGAACCCGCACTGGACGGCGCCGCGTTCGACGAACGCCTCCTGCACCGGGTCGAGGGCTTCCCCGTCGGCCAGGCCTTCGACCGTGACGACCTCGCGGCCCTCGGCCTGCCCGGCCGCGACGAGGCACGCACACGCCGGGACGCCGTCGAGGTAGACCGTGCACGAACCGCATTCGCCCTGTTCGCAGGCGTTCTTCGAGCCGGGGAGGCCGAGCCGCTCGCGCAGGACGTAGAGCAGGCTTTCGCCTTCCCAGACGTTGTCCGCCCGGCGGGGTTCGCCGTTGACGGTGACGTTCACGCGCACTTCGCGCTCCCTCCGCAATAATCGGTCCAGGCCCAGGTCAGCGTCCTTCGCGCCATGACCCCCAGGGCATGGCGCCGGTAGGCGGCGCTGCCGCGCACGTCGTCGATCGGCGCGGCCGCCGCGGCGACCAGGTCGCCGAAGCGGCGCTTGACCGAGTCGTTCAGGGCCCTCGGGGCGTCCCAGTCCAGCTCGGCGGCCAGGAACTCCTCCGCTTCGAAAGCCCGGCGCGGCGTGGGCGCGGCCGAGCCGACGCCCGTGCCGACCCGCCGCTGCTCCGGGTGCAGCGCCAGGCCGAACGCGGCGACCGCGATGACCATGGCGTTGCGGGTGCCGATCTTGCTGAACTGCTGGGGTCCGGTGGCGGGTGCCAGCAGCACCGCAGTGATCAGCTCGTCCGGCTCCAGGACGTTGCGCTTGACCCCCACGTAGAAGTCCTTCGCGGCGACGATCCGGGTGCCGCGGACCGAAGCGATCTCGATCTCGGCGTCGGCGGCCAGCAGCGCCGGGTGGGAGTCGCCCGCGGGCGAAGCCGCTCCCAGATTGCCCCCGACGGAGCCGCGGTTGCGGATCTGCGGGGACCCGACGGTCCGCGCGGCCATCGCCAGGCCGGGCACCTTCGCACCCAGTTCGGCGATGATCCGGGTGTAGGGCACGGCCGCACCGAGCCGGATCCGGCCGTCGTCGGTGCCGTGCTCGTGGAGCTCGGCGACGCGGCCGAGGTCGAGCAGGGCGCCGGGACGGCGGTGGTCGAAGTTGAGCTCGACCATCACGTCCGTGCCGCCGGCGATCGGGACCGCACCGGGGTTCGCGGCCTTCGCGGCGAGCGCGTCGGCCAGCGAGGCGGGTCGGAGGAATTCCACTGTGGACGTCCTTTCGGGGCTGCTTCGTCAAGGAGTACACACGCTCGGATGTGGCCGGGGCCACGGCAAAACCCCTGAAAGACGGGTGAATTTGCGGCCCCGGTTTGTACTTTCCGACAACCGCTCGACCCCGGACGCGGAAAGGCCGCCGCACGAGGTCAGGGTCTCGTGCGGCGGCCGTGGTCACGCGGGTGTTACGCGAGCTCGAACTCCTTCACGGCGTCGAGGGCGGCACCCATGGCGGCGTTGCCCTCGCGCTCGATCATGATCTCCACCAGGACCGGGCGGCTGGTGCGCTCGGCCTCCTTGCGCGCCCACTCCAGCGACGTGCGGATCTCCCCCGGCTCGTGCACGCGGGTGCCCGAGCAGCCGTAGGCCTCCATGATCTTCACGTTGTCCGTGCCGATCGAGTCGTAGTGGATGTCGACCTCGAAGTTCATCTCGTACCCGGTCTCGGCCTGCCGGATGAGCCCGAGGTACTCGTTGTTCAGCATGATCAGCACGAACCCGACGTCGTACTGGGCGGCCACCGCCAGCTCCTCGACCAGGAACTGGAACGAGTAGTCGCCGACCACGCCGACGACCTCGGCGTCCGGCCGGGCCTTCTTGACGCCGATGGCCGCCGGGATCTCCCAGCCGAGCGGACCGGCCTGGCCGCACACCTGGTAGTGGCGCGGCTTGTGCGCCTTCTGGAACTGGCCCGACCAGATCTGGTAGAGCCCGATCGCGGTGACGAAGTAGGTGTCCTCGCCGAAGGTCTCGTTGATCTCCTTGAACACCCGCGGCGCCTTGATCGGGAGGCTGTCGAAGTCGTCACGCCGGGGCAGCGTTTCCTTCAGCTCGCCGATCCGGCCGGCCCACTCGCGCCGCGGCGTCACCGAGCGCTTCTCCACGGCCGCCAGCAGCGCGTCGAGGAACTCCCGCGTGTCCGAGACGATCCCGAGGTCGGGGCCGAACACCTTGCCCAGCTGGGTGGGCTCGATGTCGACGTGGATGAACTTCCGGTCGCCGCGGTAGACCGACAGCTCGCCGGTGTGCCGGTCGCCGAAGCGGGCGCCCAGCGCCAGCACCAGGTCGGCCTCGAGGAAGGCCGCGTTGGCCCAGCGCTGCGAGGTCTGGATGCCGGCCATCCCGGCGAACAGCTCGTGGTCCTCGGGGAAGCTGCCCTTGCCCATCAGCGTCACCTGCACCGGGACGTCCAGGCGCTCGGCCGCGGCCCGCAGCTGCTCGCTCGCCTCGCCGAGCACGACCCCGCCACCGGCCAGGATCAGCGGGCGTTCGGCGGCCAGCAGCAGGTCCAGCGCTCGCTCGACCCGCGCGGGCGCCGGGGTCACCCGGGTCACCGGCAGCGGCGAGTCGATCGAGGAGTCCCACTCGATGTCCTGCTTCTGAACGTCGATCGGCAGGTCGATCAGCACCGGGCCCGGCCGTCCGGACCGGGCGATCCGGAACGCCTCGCGGAAGATCCACGGCAGCTGCGCGGCCTCCTTGACCTGCACCGCCCACTTCGTCACCGGCTTGGCGATCTCGACGATGTCGACGGCCTGGAAGGCCTCCTGGTGGAGCTTGGTGGTCGCCGCCTGGCCGGTGATGCAGATCATCGGGATCGAGTCCGCGTGCGCGGTGTAGAGCCCGGTGATCATGTTGGTCCCGGCGGGGCCGGACGTGCCGATGGCGACGCCGACGTTGCCGTTGGTCCTCGCCCAGCCGTCGGCCATGTGCGTCGCGCCCTCTTCGTGGCGGACGATCAGGTGCTCGATCGCCCGGCCCTGTAGGGCGTTGTACAGCGGAAGGATCGCGGCGCCCGGGCAGCCGAAGACGGTGTCGACGCCTTCGCTCTCCAGGACGTCGACGACCGCCTGCATCGCGGGGATTCTGGGCATGTCACACCTCCGCCGGGACGCGGCCCGACAACTGTTCGACGACCTTCAGCAAGGCCGAGTGGTCCAGGGAGCCGTACCCCATGGCGCGGCCGGCGGCGACGAGCTGGGCGACCAGCCCGGTGAGCGGGAGCGCGACGTCGGCCTGCCGGGCGGCGGCCAGCGCGATTCCCATGTCCTTGTGGTGCAGGTCGATCCGGAAGCCGGGCGCGAACTGCCGGTCCACCATGGACTGGCGCTTGAGCTCGAGGATCCGGCTGCCCGCGAGGCCGCCGGCGAGCACGTCGAGGCCCGTGGCAGCGTCCACTCCGGACGCTTCGAGCAGCACGATCGCCTCCGCCACGAGACCGTAGATCCCGCCCACGACGAGCTGGTTGGCGGCCTTGACGACCTGGCCGGCGCCGTGCGGCCCGACGTGCACGATCGTCTTGCCGACGGCGTCCAGGACCGGTTTGGCCGCCGCGAAGTCCTCTTCGAGCCCCCCGACCATGATGGACAGCGACGCCTGCTCGGCACCGGCCTGACCGCCCGAGACGGGGGCGTCGAGGACGCGGATCTTCCGGTCCCGCGCGGCTTCCGCGATCGCGATCGACGTCTCGGGCCGGATGGTGCTCATGTCGATCAGGAGCGTGCCGGGCTCGGCGGTGTCCAGGACGCCGCCCGCGGCCAGCACCACCTCCTCGACCTGCGGGTGGTTCGGCAGCATCGTGATGACGACGTCCGCACCGGCCACCGCGTCGGCGACGCCGGTCGCGGCCCGGCCACCGGCCGCCGCCAGCTTCTCCCCCGCCGCCGGTGTGACGTCGTAGCCGCTGACGTCGTGGCCGGCCGCGACCAGGTGCGCGGCCATCGGGCCACCCATCACGCCCAATCCGATGAATCCCAGTTTCATGCTCGTCCCCTTCGGGTCTTCGGCAGCCAGGCCAGCGACGTCCCGGTGTCGGGTTCCGGGACGTACTCGATCCCGACGAACCCCGCGTATCCCGCGTTCTGCAGCTTCGCGAGGTGCCCGTCGATGTCGAGGGAGCCGGTGCCGGGCTGGTGGCGGCCGGGCGCGTCGGCGATCTGCACGTGCCCGATCCGGGCGATGTGCCGCGTCGCCAAGGCGTCCAGGTCGTCGGAGTTGACTGCCAGGTGGTACAGGTCGGCCAGCAGCCGCACGTTGTCGCGCCCGAGGTCGTCGAGCACGGCCACGGCGTCCGCGGCGGTCTTGAGCGGGTAGCGGTCCGCGCCTGAGAGCGGTTCGAGGACCAGCTGCGCACCGATCCGCGCGGCGGCGTCGGCGGCCTGGTCGAGGTGCACCCGGGCCAGGTCGTCCTGCTTGGCCGGGTCTTCGCCGTCGAGCCGGTTGCCGTAGAGGGCGTTGAAGCTGCGGCAGCCGGTGCGTTCGGCGATGCCGAGGGCGACGACGAGGCTGTCGGCGAACTCGGCCTCCCGGCCGATCCAGGAGACGAGACCCCGGTCCCCCGCGGCCATGTCCCCGGCGTAGAAGTTCAGCCCCCGGAGCCGGACCCCGTCCAGGCTCTTCACGAAGGCGTCGACCTCGTCGCGCGCGGGCACTGCGGAGTCGAACGGCCACCAGTACTCGACGTCGGTGAACCCGGCGTCCCGCGCGGCGGCCGCGCGCTCGAGCAGCGGTACCTCCTTGAACAGGATCGACAGGTTGGCGACGTACGGCAGGGAGTGGCCCTCTTCAGGCATCGCGACCTCAAATTTCGCTATCCGGAATTTTTCTTTCGCATATCGAGAATAGCCGCTGACCTGGGCCGGGGTCAACGCCCGACGGCGAACCCGCGGCAGCCGACACCGCGTCCGGATCTCCCCAACAGACGAAGCCGGCCACCCCTGAAGGAGTGACCGGCTCTCGCGGGTGTCCGCAGTTTCTGTCGACCTCTAAAGCGGACGGACGCGGAGCGCCGTCTGCGGCAGCCTGGGGTCATCAGGCCGGACATCGATGTAGAACAGCGCCTCGTCCACGGATCCGTCGTCCCCGCCCCAGCGGACGACACCGCCCAGATCGGCGACAATTCCGCGGATCGCGGCGACCTGCGGGGCGTAGAAGCCGCCGCGGGAGCCCGGCGGGTAGTGACCCGGCCGGATCCTGACCGCCGTCCCCGAGGCCAGGTTCGACTCGGGCAGTGCCGGGTCGACCGTGGCCGGGGCGTGCCAGCCGATCACGTCGGTGTCGCGCAGTTCGTCCACGTCACAGTGGAACCGGTGGATGACGTGGGCCAGCACCGCGTCCACCACACCGATGCGCAGCTGCACCCCGGACAGCGGCGTGCCCGGCACGGGGCGCGTGTGGACGTTCCCGCGGCCGTCGGCGACCTTTTCCATCTCCCAGCCGTTGTGCGACGGCTCTCCGGTCAGCACGTCGTTCTGCTTCGGCTGCCGGCGCTTGATCTCCTCTTCCCCCTGGTCCGTTCCGGCGTCCGCCGGCGAGGCCGGTGCCAGGACCACGGTTGCTCCGGCCGCCGCCGCGGCGATGAGGAAACTCCGGCGTCGCAAGGGCATCACGTCTGCTCCCCCTTCGTCATCGGTGCCGCGAGATGCTGTTGTAGTTCTCGAGGATTTGGTACAACACCATGCGCTTCCCCGCGTGCTCCTCCGCCTCGGCACCCCAGCCCTGGTAGCGGCGCAGGATCTGGAAGATCTCCCAATCGGTGTAGTCCCACGCGATCGGCCTCAGCACGGTCTCGCCGTCCGGCGAGTTCTGGCCACCCGGCTTGCCGTCCGCGCCCCAGATGTGGATCATCGCCACGGTCCGGAGCGCGTAGTCCTCGTCCTTGACCTGCCGCCAGGCCGCGTAGACGTCGTCATCGTCGGCCGTGTCCCGGATCGTGCCGGTGGCCACTCCCTTGGCGATGCAGTGGTTCCAGGCGCGGATCGCGGTCACCCCGAAGATCTGCGCGATACCCGTCGACGAATCCCTCGGCACGTTCGCCGGCGGTGGCACGCCCGGCGGACGGTTGTGGTACCCCTCGACCAGCAGGTCGACGGCGTCGTCGGCCGCGTCCCAGTGCCGCATCTCCCAGTACGCCGACGCCTGGATCAGCGACTTGCGCATGCTGTACCGGTTCGACAGTTCGGTGATGACGTCGTCGTGGTCCCACACGGTGGTCTGCAGGCACTTCCAGTGCGTGAAGTTCCGCGTGCCGCCGTTGTTCGGGAACCCGATGGACTCCATGTACTTGCCGACGTCGAGTTCCAGCGCCGGGTACAAGTCCGTCGCGAGCCGGGTGTCCGGCACGACGTCCCGTGGCGGGTCGAACGAGTTCTGCCCGGTGTCACGGCCCGAAGCGATATCGACGTCGACGTCGATCCGGCCGTCGCCGGAGCCGATCGTGCGCGTGACGATCTGGTCGTACGCCCAGTCCTCCGGCAGCGCGTAACCCAGGTTGCCGGAGAAGCCCGAGGACATGTCCGAGACGAAACTCGCCGTCGAGTACCCGGCGGCCGCGACCCGCGAGCACACGTTGCGCGGGCCGTAGACCCCCACCAGGTACGGGTTGCCGAGCACGGCCAAGGAGTCCACGATGCCCTTGAAGTGCGGCAGGACGTTGGAGGTCACCTCGCCGTCGAGCGCGTCGAAGTCGACGGCGAAGAAGATCCGCGTGCCGTTCTTGAACCCGTGGTGCTGTGCCGCGTTCACCGCGGCGTCGCCGGCGGCCCGCCCGGCCGCGTACTTGAAGCTGTCCGCGTCGCGCCCGACCGTCTGGTAGATCGGGAAGCACCGCAGGCCGTTGGCGGCGATGGTCTGCAGCTCTCCCGGCTGGATCGGCTTCTCCGGCAACGTGGACGTGCTCAGCGCGGTGAGGTAGCGGCCGACGTACTTGATCCCCTGCGCCTTCAGCGTCGCCGCGCGGGCATCGGTGATCTTGGTGACGCCGTCGCACGCCTCGCCGCCACGGGTCTGGTCGCCGTAGGAAATCAGCAGCGATGCCCAGGTGGCGAAGTCGCCGTCGCCGGTCACCGCGAGCTTCGCGAACGACTGGAACGCCCGGACGGCGCTGCCCACCGAGGAATCGAACGTGCCGGTGAAATCGACCGGCCGCTTGTTCAACGCCAGGGCCGCCGAGAACAGCCACACCCAGATCCCGGTGCTGCCGAGCGAGACGGTGTGCTGCTTCAGGCCGGCCTGCGTGCCGGGACCGAACACGCCGTTGGCGGTCCCGTCGGCCATGCCCAGCTCGTACTGGATCGCGAACAGGACCGACTTGGCCACGTCCCGCGAATGGTGGCCGTCGCAGGGGATGACGAAGAAGTCGCGACGGCCGATGTAGCGTCCGTTCAGCCACTGCTGGATCTCGCGGACCGTCGCCGAGCCGGAGCCGACGGGGACGTAGGCGTCCATGGTCAACAGCCCCTTGAACACCTTCGGTGTCAGGTCGCTGCCGGGGAACACCGTCCCGACGCCCATGTCCTCCTTGAGCTTCGTCACCGCGGCCTGGACGCGGGGACCGTAGGCGCCGTTGATCCCGTCGCCGTCGTAGCCTTTGCAGTACAGCGCCGACTGGATGATCCGGCAGAAGTCCGCCGAAGGCATGGTGCCGAAGTTCAGCTTCGGGTACCTCGCGGTGAGCGTGGCCAACGTCGTCGGCCCGAAGCTGTTCGACACCGGTGAGATCCCCAGCTCCGATTGAAGGGCGCGCGTGAGGGCGTACATGACCTCCCACTTGGTGAGGCCGTCCTCCTCGACCGTCATCCCGATGCGGCTGCCGTAGACGTCGTTGACGAACCGCTGCGCCCGCCTGACCATCTCGTCGGCCATCGTCAGCCGACCTGGATTTCGTCGGCCTTGTCGTTCCAGCCGAAGTCGCGGAAGTCGGAGTAGATGTGGTTCGCGGCCAGGTACGCGTGCTGGTTCGGGAAGGCGGTGACGTAGTTGACCAGCGTGGCACCGCTCTGCGGCCGGTGCAGCGCGGCGCTGCTGGCCATGTCGCGGAAGCCCCAGTCGGCCAGCTTCTTCGTGCCGGACGCGTTCCACTGCAGGCGCCGGCCGGTGTGGTCGATGTTCTCCCAGATGCACACCCAGGTGTAGGCGCAGTCCTCGGCCGCGGCGGGACCGAACCGGCCCGTGGTGGCCGCGAAATCCTGCGGGGTCCGGAAACAGCGCACGTCGCCCACCGCGAACTCGGCGCAGACCTCGGCGTCCGCCCAGCCTTTGCCGAGATCGATGGTCGTGCCCTGGTAGGAGGCCGGCACCCCCACCGGTACCGCGTCCGCGGGCGCCTGGGCGATCGAGAAGATCCCGATCGTCATCGCGGCCAGGACGCCTGCTTTCACCCTGCGCATGTGTTCCCCTCGGTTCGTGCGTTCTCATGAGTTGCCGGACGGATGTGACCTACACGGGTGTTACCGAAACGACCGGTCAAGGGCGCTGGTACCCCTCGCAGGCCAGGTGGTCGGTGTCGGTTTCGTCCTTGAAGCAGGCGCTCCCCCTCGTCCGAGACGACTGCGAACGACGGGAGCTTGACAGCGTTCGCTGCAATCGCGCTGCAGTCTCGCGGAACGTGCTGGTCGGAGGCGCCCAGGCGCCGGTCACCGGTTCTGGACGTGCTGCCAGCCGAAGCGGCCCTTGATGCAGAGGTTCCCGTGCGTCACCGAGCTGTCGTGCGGCGAAGTCACCTTCACGATCTCGTTGTCCTGGACGTGCAGCGTGAGGTTGCACCCGACCCCGCAGAACGTGCACACGGTCGTGGTCTGCTTCTGCCGGGACTCGTCCCAGGTGCCGTCCTCGCGCTTGTCGTACTCGCGCTTGAAACTCAGCGCGCCGGTCGGGCAGACCTCGACGCAGTTGCCGCAGTACACGCAGGCGCTGTCCGGCAACGGGTTCGAGAACTCCGTCGAGATCCGGGCGTGGAAACCTCGGCCGGCGACACTGATCGCGAACGAGTTCTGCCACTGCTCGCCGCACGCGTCGACGCACTTGTAGCAGAGGATGCACTTGCCGTAGTCCCGGACGTACAGCTCGTTGTCCACCAGCGCCGGTTGCGCGACGGTCGCGGCGTCCGGGCCGAAGCGGTCCGGATCGGCCCCCGTCGAAGCCATCCACTCCACCACGCCCGGGGTGGTCGACAGGTCCGTTGCCGACGCGAGGAGTTCGAGGACGACCTTGCGGCTGGTGCGCGTCCGTTCGGAATCGGTGTGCACCACCATCCCGGGCTCGGCCTTGCGCGAGCACGACGGCACCAGCGTCCGGGAGCCCTCGACCTCCACCATGCAGACGCGGCAGGCGTTCGCCGGTTCCAGGGTGTCGCCGTAGCAGAGCGTCGGGATGTCCTTGCCCGCCGCCGTGCACGCGTCCAGGATCGTCGATCCTTCGGGCACCCGGACGGTCTGACCATCCACAGTGAACTCGACCAGCCGCTTCGGGATACCGATGTCCACAATGGTCATTGCAGGGCTCCCAGCCGGTCGATGGCGGATTCGATGGCGTTCCAGGCGGTCTGGCCGAGACCGCAGATCGACGAGTCGCGCATGACCCCGCCGACCTCGCGCAACAGCGGGCGTTCGTCGGACTTGGCCGCCAGGACGCGGCGGATCGCCTCCTCCTGCCGCACGGTCCCGATCCGGCACGGGACGCACTGGCCGCACGACTCGTCCCGGAAGAACTCCGCGATCCGCAGCAGGAACCCGCCGAGGTCGGCCAGGTCGTCGAGGACCAGGACGACCCCCGAGCCGAGCGTCGTCTTCGCCGCCCGCGCGTCCTCGAACGTCAGCGGCAGGTCCAGCTCGTCCGGCCGGACGAACCCACCGGCCGCGCCGCCCAGCAGGATCGCCCGCAGGGTGCGGCCCTCCGCCACTCCCCCGGCCATGGCGAGCAGCTCACGCAGCGAAGTACCGAACGGCACCTCGTAGACGCCCGGCCGTTCGACGTTGCCGGACAGGCAGAACAGCTTCGGCCCGGCCGAGGCCTCCGTGCTGAGGGAACGGTAGGCGACCGCACCCTCGGTGAGGATCAGCGGCACGTTTACCAGGGTCTCGACGTTGTTCACCACCGTCGGCTTGCTGAACAGCCCCTGCTCGACCGGGAACGGCGGCTTCGTCCGGGGCTCGCCCCGGAAGCCCTCGATCGAGTTGAAGATCGCGGTCTCCTCGCCGCAGATGTAGGCACCCGCGCCGCGCCGGATCTCGATGTCGAAGGAGAACCCCTGGTGGCCCATGATGTCCGCGCCCAGGAACCCGCGTTCGCGGCAGACGTCGAGCGCGTTGCGCAGCAGCCGCAACGCTCGCGGGTACTCACCGCGCAGGTAGACGAAGCCCCGGGTCGCGCCGATCGCGTACGCCGCGATCGTCATGGACTCCACCAGCGCGAACGGGTCGCCCTCCAGGAGGACCCGATCCTTGAACGTGCCGGGCTCGCTCTCGTCGGCGTTGCACACCAGGTAGTGCGGTCCGGCGGGCTGGGCGGCCGTGGCCGCCCACTTGCGCCCGGTCGGGAAGGCCGCGCCGCCGCGGCCGAGCAGGCCGGAGTCGGTGACCTCGCGGATCACCGCGGCCTTCCCCATGCGCAGGGCGTTGCGCAGGGCGGCGTAACCACCGGCCGCCCGGTAATCGTCCAAACTGGACGGATCGACCACGCCGACCCGGCGGAGCAGCCGGAGCCCGTCCTTCTGGTGGATCACCGGCGGCGCACCCTCCGAAACCGACGGTGCCCGCCCGGCGGCGAGCACCGCCGACGCGCCGGTGGCCGGGGCCAGCAGCTCGGTCGTCGCCGGATCGCCGGCCTGGAACGTCAGCGCCGCGGGGGCCCGTTCGCAGACGCCGAGGCACGGGCTGCGCAGCCACGTGACCCCGCCGCGCGCCTTCCCCGCGGCGCCGACGTGCTCGGTGAGGACGTCGCACACCGTGTCCGCGCCGTTGACCCGGCAGGCCAGGTCGGTGCACACGTGCACCACCCGCTCCGGCCGCTCCGCCAGCGCGAACAGCGAGTAGAAGCTCGCGACGCCGTACGCGTCGGCGGGCGGCACGTCCAGCGTCTCGCAGATGAGGCTCAGCGCGCCCTGGCTGATCCAGCCGACCCGGTCGTTGACCGCGTGCAGGGCGGGGAGCAGCTGGTCACGGCCGCCGCCGGCGAACCCGGCGACCGCCTCCCGTTCTTCGTGCGACGCGATGGCGTCCAGCAGCTTGAGGTCCACTTCAGACCTCGACCGGGAGCTTGTCGACGCGGATGGCCGCGGCCTTGTACTCGGCGGTCCCGGCGATCGGGCAGGTGGCTTCGATGGTGATGACGTTGACGTCCACCTCGTCCGGGAAGTGGAAGGTCATGAACGCCAGCCCCGGCTTGAGCCCCTTGTCCAGCCGGACGGGTGCGACGATGGCACCCCGCCGGGACGAAATCTGCACCAGCTCGTCGGGTTCGACGCCGAGGGCCCGCGCGTCCTCCGGACACAGGTCGAGGGTCTCGCCCTGCCGCAGCGGGGACGGGAACCCGCCGGACTGCACGCCGGTGTTGTAGGAGTCCAGCCGTCGCCCGGTGGTGAGCCGGATCGGGAACTCCTCGGTGAGCAGGTCGACCGGCGGGCTGTGTTCGAGCACGGTGAACGGCGCCGGGCGGCCGCGTTCGGCCGGGTCCTCGGCCCAGAGCCGGGCGTGCAGGAACGTCGGCTCCAGGGTGTCTTCGGAGTAGCACGGCCACTGGATGCCGCCGAGCTCTTCGAGCCGGGCATACGACATCCCGGCGTGCATCGGCGACAGCGATCGTAGCTCGTCCCAGACCTCCTCGCCGCCGGTGTAGTGCCAGTCGTGCCCGAGCCGGCGGGCCAGTTCCGACAGCAGTTCGATGTCGTCGCGCGCGCCGTCCGGCGGTTCGAGGGCCCTGCGGACGCGCTGGACCCGGCGTTCGGAGTTGGTGAAGGTGCCGTCGCTCTCGCACCAGGCCGCTGTCGCCGGCAGCACGACGTCGGCCAGCTGCGCGGTCTTGGTCAGGAAGATGTCCTGCACGATCAGGTGGTCGACGTTCGCCAGCCGCTTGACCGTGTGCTCGCAGTCCGCTTCGGACTGCACCGGGTTCTCGCCGATGACGTACACGCAGGTCAGATCGCCGCGGTCCATCGCGTCGAGCATCTGGGTCAGGTTGAAGCCCTTGTGCGGCGGGATCGACGAGCCCCACGCGGTGTCGAACCTGGCCCGGACGTCGGCGTCGAGGACGTCCTGGAAGCCGGGCAGCCGGTCCGGGATGGCACCCATGTCGCCGCCGCCCTGGACGTTGTTCTGCCCGCGCAGCGGGTTCAGCCCGGCGCCGTACCGGCCGACCTGCCCGGCCAGCAGCGCCAGGTTGATCAGCGCCAGGACGTTGTCGGTGCCGTTGTGGTGCTCGGTGATGCCGAGGGTCCAGGACAGCTGGGCGCGGTCGGCACGGGCATACGTGCGGGCGAGTTCGCGGATCAGCTCGGCCGGCACGCCGGTGGTCTTCTCGGCGACCTCCGGGGTCCACGGCTCGACCGACGCGGCGAACTCGGCGAACCCCTCGGTGGCGCGCTCGATGAACGTCGTGTTCGCGAGTCCGGAGTGGATGATCTCCCGGGCGATCGCGTGGGCGAGCGGGATGTCGGTGCCGACTTCGAGCTGCAGCTGCCGGTGCGCCCAGCTCGCCGTGCTGGTCCGCCGCGGGTCGACCACGAACAGCTTCGCTCCCCTGTGGACGGCCTTGAGCACGTGCTGGAAGAAGATCGGGTGCGCCTCGCGGGGGTTGCCGCCCCAGATCACGATGACGTCGGCGTCTTCGATCTCCTGGTAGGAGGACGTGCCGCCGCCGCTGCCGAACACGCGAGCCAGCCCGGCGACGCTGGGCGCGTGGCACGTGCGGTTGCACGAGTCGACGTTGTTCGTGCCGATCACCGCGCGGGTGAACTTCTGGGCGACGAAGTTCATCTCGTTGGTGGCGCGGGCGCACGAGAACATCCCGAACGCCTCGGGTCCCTTGCCGTCCAGAGTGCGGCGGATCCCGGCGGCCGCCCGGTCGAGGGCTTCCTCCCAGGTCGCCGGCCGCAGTACGCCGGAATCGCGCACCAGGGGCTGGGTGAGCCGCACGTACGGCTCGGTGTTCCTGCGCTTCACGGGGACCTCCGGTCAGTGCGACCCGACGGGGACTTTGCTGGTGTGGTCGAGCAGGGAGATGGCGGCGTGGACGTACCGCAGGGCGGGTGCGGGCACGCCGGTGAGGCCGGCCAGCTCGACGACCGCGCCGATGATGGCGTCGATCTCGAGGGGTTTGCCGGCTTCCAGGTCCTGCAGCATCGACGTCTTGTGGTGGCCGACGCGCCAGGCGCCGTCGATGCGCTTTTCCACCGAGACCCCCGGATCGCAGCCCGCGGCGCGGGCGATTTCGAGGGTCTCGGTCATCATCGTGGCGACGAGCTCGCGGGTGTCCTCGTGCTCGCACATCTGGGCCATGGTCGCCCGGGTCAGCGCCGAGAGCGGGTTGAAGGCGACGTTGCCCATCAGCTTGATCCAGATGTCGTTGCGCAGGTCGACCTCGACCGGCGCCTTGAGCCCGCCGGCGATCATCGCCGCGCTGAGCACCTTGCAGCGCGCGGAGATCTCGCCGTCCGGCTCGCCGAGGGAGAACCGGGTGCCCTCCAGGTGCCGGATGACACCCGGCTCTTCGATGACCGTCGAGCAGTAGACGACGCAGCCGATGGCCCGCCGGAGCTCGAGCACCGCGGTGACTGAGCCGCCGGGGTCGACGGTCTCGACCCGCTGCCCTTCGAGCGGATGCCCGTGCAGGCCGTGGAAGTACCACCACGGGATGCCGTTCTGCGCGGCGACGATCGCCGTCTCCGGGCCGAGCAGCGGGGCGAGCAGTTCGCCGCACGAGGCGTAGGAGTTGGCCTTCAGGCCGAGGAACACGAAGTCGACCTCTCCCACTTCGGCGGGGTCGTCCGTGACGTGCGGGTGGGCGGTGAAGTCACCGCGCGGGCTGAGCACGCGGACGCCGTGCTCGCGCATCGCCGCGAGGTGGGCCCGGCGGGCGATGAGGTGCACCTCGGTCCCGCCGCGGTGCAGCGCGGCCCCGACGTAGGCGCCGATCGCCCCGGCCCCGAGAACAGCCACCTTCATGATGCGCCTCCTTGATCGAGGACTCGATTGCATACAGTATCCTGGATCCGCACCAAAGACCAGATTGCGAGGGCGTGAAACTCCCGGCGCGGCAAACTCTGGGATTTTGCATACCAAAACCTGTATCCTGATGGCCGATCACCGCTTCCTCCCGACTCGAGGTGTCCCGTGAGCCAGCCCGCTTCCCCGCTGCCCGACCGCGGCCCGACCGGCCGCCGCACGGCCAAGGGCTCGCTCAGCTCGACCGCCGCCAAGCGCGTCGAACGGCCCGCGCCGCTGCGGCAGGTCGTCTACGAGGCCCTCGCCGAACTGATCATCAACCGGACCCTCGAACCCGGCCAGCACCTGGTCGAGGCCGACCTCGCCGAGTACCTCGGCGTGAGCCGGCAGCCCGTCCGGGAAGCACTGCAGCGGCTGCAGAGCGAAGGCTGGGTCGACCTCCGCCCCGCCCAGGGCGCGTTCGTCCACCTGCCCACCGACGAGGAAGCCGACCAGCTGCTGAGCGTCCGCAGCGTGCTGGAGACGCACTCCGCGAAGCTCGCCGCCGGCAACGCGACCCCGGAGGACGTCCGGCAATTGTGGGACCTGCAGCAGGCCGGCATCCAGGCGCTGCACGCCGAGGACACCGAAGGCCTGGTCGCCGCCAACGCCGCCCTCCACGCGTTCATCACGCGACTCTCGGGGAACGCGGTGCTCGCGGAGCTGATCGGTCTTGTCGACCGCCGGGTCCGCTGGTACTACACGCCGATCGCCCGGCCCCGCGGGCGGGATGCGTGGAACGAGCACGACGAGCTGATCCGCGCGATTTCCGACGGGGACACCGAGGCCGCCGAACAGATCATGGCGAAACACACCGAACGGACCCGCCAGGCCTACCACGAACGTCCGGAGGCTCCCCGATCCTGATTGAGGCAGGACCGGGGAGCGGGTAACCGGATCAGCCGCCCGCAGCGGCGGAGGGTCGCGGCACCAGCTCGGTTTCGGCGAGCTGGTGCCGCGGCCGGCCCGGCTGGCGCAGGAACAGCGTCAGCACCGCGGACAGGAGCGCGATGCACCCGGCGAGGATGTACGCGCCGGTGTAGCCCCACGCGCTGATGACCCCGGCGGCGAGTCCGCCGCCGCCGACGCCACCGACCAGTTTCGCGCTGTAGACCAGGCCGTAGTTCGACGCGTTGTTGTTCTCGCCGAAGTAGTCCGGCACGAGCGCGGCGAACAGCGGGTAGAACGCACCACCGCCGAACCCGGTCAGAAACGCGAACACCATGAACAACACCAGGTTGTGCGTGTTCCCGGCGTACAGCACACCGAACTGCGCGCCGGCCGCGATCACCAGCACCAGCGTCAGCGTCTGCCGCCGCCCGATCTTGTCCGACGCCCAGCCGACGACCGCGCGGCCGGTGCCGTTCACGATGGCCAGCACGCCGGCCGAGGAAGCGGCGACGAACGCGCCGAAGTGACTCTCCTTGGCGAACGGCACCTGGAAGTTGATGCCGAACAGCGAGACCCCGCCGATGATCACCAAGCACACCCACATCAGCGGGAGCATGCCGGTCCGGATCGCCTCCACCGGCGTGAACTGGCGGACCGCCGGCGGGTTCTTGGCGAGCGTCTTGACCCCGACCTTGCCCTTGGCCCAGGTCAGCGGGTCGACCTCCTTCGGCCACCAGCTCTTCGGCGGGTCCTTGAACAGGAACCCGCAAACCCCGACGACGACCAGCATGTACAGGCCGATGCCGTCGAGCACCCCGGTGACGTTCTCGTGCCCGAGGAACGCGCTGAACAGGTAGATGAACGGCACCGAGCCGTAGGCGAACCCGCCGTTGACGAACCCGGTCCGCGCGCCGCGCTTCTCCGGGTACCACTTGCCGACCATGTTGATGCAGGTCGCGTACACGAGCCCGGCGCCGGTGCCGCCGAGGACCGAGTACCCGATGAACGCCAGCGTCAGATTGCCGCTGTGGGCGATGGTGAAGTAGCCGATGCCGCTGCACACCGCGCCGGTCAGCATGGCCGTCTTCGCCGACACGATGTTCTTCTCCCGGAGCCGGCCGGCCGGGAAGGCCACCCCGGCCTGGAACACCGCCCAGATGCTCGCCAGCCAGAACGCGTCCGACAGCGACCAGCCGTACTTTTCCTCCAGCGTGCCTTCGACGGCGCCCCAGCCGTATTCGAACACGCTGACGGCCATCATGGCGATCCAGGGCAGCCAGACCATCCAGCTGCGTGAGCGCCCCATGATGGCCTGCGGGGACTCGCCTACCCGGTAAACTCTCCCGTTCTCGTCAGTGATCTCCTGGTACGTGGCTGCGGTCATAAGAGTTCTCTTTCGTCACCGTTGACTCATGTCCCTCTGCTGCCGTCGTGCGGGTGGATCTTCGTCCTTTCCTGGTGAGTGGGCCAGCCCCTGCGGAGGACGCTCAGAGCAGGCCCGCGGCCCGGGCCCAGCGGTACTTCGCGCCGAGCACGGCCACGGGCTTCTCGGTCGTGTACGGGTAGGCGACGACACCGTGGTCGTAGAGGTGGTCGCTGGCCTCCTCGACTTCGACGTCGCCTGACAGCGACGCGACGACGGGCTTGTGGATGCCCTTCGCGCGGTACTCCTCGACCACTTCGGAGACCAGCTCCGCGAACACCATCGGCGGGGTGACGATGGTGTGCCAGTAACCCAGGATCAGGGCGTGGATGCGGTCGTCCTCGAGGCCCAGCGCGATCGTGTTGCGGTAGGTCGAGGGCGGTTCGCCGCCGGTGATGTCCACCGGGTTGCCGGCCGCGCCGAACGGCGGGATGAACTTCCGGAACGCCGTGTCGAGGTCCGGCGGGATCGTCATCAGGTCGAGGCCGTGGTCGACGCAGGCGTCCGAGAGCAGCACACCCGAGCCACCGGCGCCGGTGATGATGACGACGTTCTCGCCCTGCGGCGTGGGCAGCAGCGGGATTCCCCGGGCGTACTCGAGCATGTCGTTCAGCCCGGGCGCCCGGATCACGCCGCTCTGGCGGAGGATGTCGTCGTAGACCTTGTCGTTGCCGGCCAGCGCGCCGGTGTGCGAGCTCGCCGCCTTGGCGCCCTGGGACGTCCGGCCGGCCTTCAGCACCACGACCGGCTTGCGCCGCGAGACCCGCTTCGCCGTCTCCGCGAATGCGCGCCCGTCCTTGAGGTCCTCCAGGTGCATGGCGACGAGCTCGGTGTTGTCGTCCTGCTCGAAGAAGGTGAGCAGGTCGTCCTCGTCGATGTCGGCCTTGTTGCCGACGCCGACGATCGAGGAGACACCCATCTTCGCCGAGCGGCTGAAGCCGAGGATCGCCATCCCGATGCCGCCGCTCTGCGACGACAGGGCCACGCCGCCCTTGACGTCGTACGGGGTGCAGAACGTCGCCGACAGGTTCTCCGGCGTGTAGTAGTAGCCGTAGATGTTCGGCCCGAGGATGCGCACGCCGTGCTTGCGAGCGATCGCGACGACCTGGTCCTGCAGCTCGATGTTGCCGGTCTCGCCGAAGCCGGACGGGATGAGGATCGCCCCCGCCACGCCCTTCTTCCCGGCCTCCTCGAGCGCCGCGGGGACGAACTTGGCCGGGATGGCGAACACGGCGACGTCGACGTCGCCGGGCACGTCGGTGATGCTCGGGTGGGCCTTGCGGTCGAGGATCTCGGCGGCCTTGGGGTTGATCGGGTGGATCTCCCCCGCGTACCCGCCGTTGACCAGGTTCTTCATCACCGAGTTGCCGATCTTCCCGGCTTCGGCCGACGCCCCGATCACCGCCACCGACGCCGGCTTCATGATCCGGTTCATCGACGCGAGGATCTCCTCCTGGGTGAACCGGTGCGGCTGGGTCGCCGCGTCCGGGTCGACCAGGATCCGGACGTCGACCGCGGTCGCCCCGCGTGGTGTGGCGAGCACCGGGTTGAGGTCCACTTCGGACAGCTGCGGGAAGTCGGTGACCAGCTCGCCGAGGCCGGTGATCACCGCCGCGAGGGCGTCCCGGTCGACCGGTTCCGCGCCACGGACGCCGCGGAGGATTTCGGCGGCTTGGATACCGTCGATCATCGACCGGGCTTCTTCGGCGGACGTCGGCGCGAGCCGGAAGGTGACGTCCTTGAGCACCTCCACGAGCACACCGCCGAGGCCGAACGCGACGATCTTGCCGAAGGTCGGGTCGGTGACGGACCCGATGATCACCTCCTGGCCCTCGGTGAGCATCTGCTGCACCTGAATGCCGAGGATCCGCGCTTCGGCGTCGTAGGCTTTCGCGCTGTCGATGATCTGCGCGAAGCCGGCTTTGACCGCTTCGGCGTCCCGGAGTCCGACGAGGACGCCGCCGGCCTCGGTCTTGTGCAGGATGTCGGGCGAGACGATCTTGAGCACCACCGGCAGCCCGATGGCCTCGGCGTTTGCCACGGCCTCCTCGGCCGTCGTCGCCAGCCGCTCGGCCGGCGTCGGGATGCTGTAGGCCTCGCAGACCGCACGCCCCTCGGGCGCGGTCAGCGAGGACCGGCCCTCGGCCGCCGCCTGCGCCAGGATCCTTTCGACCGCCGCGCGATCCGCCACGTCAGATCACCCCCGCCGCGCGGAACTTCTCGAGTTCCGCTTCGCTGTAGCCGAGTTCGGTCAGTACCTCGTCGTTGTGCTCGCCCAGCAGCGGCGACCGTTCGATCTCCACCGGCGAGTCGGACAGCTTGAGCGGGCAGCCGACGGTCTTGAAACTGCCACGCTCGGGATGCGGGACCTCGACGACCGAGCCGAGTTCGGCCAGGGTCTCGTCCTCGATCAGCTCCTTCGTGGACAGGATCGGGCCGCACGGGATGTTGTGGGCGTTGAGCTTTTCCATCACTTCCCACTTGGTGTGCTTCTCGGTCCACTCCTCGACGAGCGCGAACATCTTGTCCAGTTTGGACAGTCGGACCTCGGGGGTGGCCCAGGCCGGGTCGTCGGCCAGCTCCGCCTTGCCGATCAGCCGGGCGAGGGGTGCCCAGCCGGGTGGCTGGACGATCACGTAGATGTAGTCGTTCGGCCCGCCGGGCGCGCACTTCACCGCCCAGCCGGGCTGGCCGCCGCCGGAGGCGTTGCCCGAGCGCGGGACCTCGTCGCCGAACTGGTCGTTCGGGTACTCCCCCAGCGCACCGTGGGCCAGCCGCTGCTGGTCGCGCAGCTTGACGCGGCACAGGTTGAGCACGGCGTCCTGCATGGCGACCTGGACGCGCTGGCCGCGGCCGGTGGAGGTCCGCTGGTACAGCGCGGCGAGGATGGCGGCCACCAGGTGGATGCCGGTGCCGGAGTCGCCGATCTGCGCGCCGGTCGCGGTCGGCGGCCCGTCCTCGAAGCCGGTGGTGCTCATCGCGCCGCCCATCGCCTGCGCGACCACTTCGTAAGCTTTGAAGTCGGCGTACCGGCCGGGGCCGAACCCCTTGATCGAGGCGTAGACCAGCCGCGGGTTGAGCGCGGCCAGTTTCTCCCACGGGTAGCCGAACCGGTCGACCACGCCCGGGCCGAAGTTCTCCACCAGGACGTCCACTCCGGACACGAGCCGCTCGAAGACCTCCTTGCCCTCGGCGCTCTTCATGTTGAGCGTGATGCTGCGCTTGTTGGCGTTCAGCATCGTGAAGTAGAGGCTGTCCACGCCGGGCAGGTCGCGCAGCTGCCCACGGGTGATGTCGCCGCGGCCCGGCGTTTCGAGCTTGATCACGTCCGCGCCGAGCCAGGCCAGCAGCTGCGTCGACGACGGACCGGACTGCACGTGCGTCATGTCGAGGACGCGGACGCCCTCCAGTGCCTTACCCATGCCTTGGCCTCCGCTCACTTGTACATGGTCTGGTTCATGGTTCCGGGGGCGTACACGTCGGGATCGACCCAGACGTTGATCAGCGACGGCAGGCCGGACTCGCGCGCCCGCAGCAGCGCCGGCCCGATGTCGGCGGGGTCGCGGACTTCTTCGCCGTAGCCGCCGAGCATCCGCGCGAACTCGTCGTAGCGGACGTCGCCGAGGGTGTTGCCGACGCGCTCGCGCGGCAGGCCGTACTTCGCGGCCTGGCCGTAGCGGATCTGGTTCATCGAGGAGTTGTTGCCGACGATGCCGACGAACGGCAGGTTGAACCGCACGAGCGTCTCGAAGTCCCAGCCGGTGAGGCTGAAGGCACCATCGCCGAAGAGGGCCACGACCTCCTTGTCCGGGCGCGCGTGCTTGGCGGCCAGGACGAACGGGATGCCGACGCCGAGCGTCCCGAGCGGGCCGGGGTCCATCCAGTGGCCGGGTGACTTCGGCTGGACGACCTGGCCGGAGAAGGTGACGATGTCGCCGCCGTCCCCGATGTAGATCGACTCCTCGGTGAGGAACTCGTTGATCTCGTGCACCAGCCGGTACGGGTGGATCGGGCGCGCGTCGGAGTGCTGCAGCGGCAGCCGCTTCCGCTTCGCCTTTTCCTCCGCGGCCTGGAGTTCTTCGAGCCACGCCTTGCGGCCGGTGGCGCCGTTGTCGGTGCGGCCGGACGCGGCCTCGGCGACGGCGGCGAGGACCTGCCCGGCGTCACCGACGATGCCGAGGTCGATGTCGCGGTTCTTGCCGACCGTGCGGTAGTCGAGGTCGATCTGGACGACGGTGGCGTCCTTCGACAGCCGCTTGCCGTAGCCCATCCGGAAGTCGAACGGCGTGCCGACGATGACGATGACGTCGGCGTTGTCGAAGGCGTACCGGCGCGAGAGCTGGAAGTGGTGCGGGTCGCCCGGCGGCAGCGTGCCGCGGCCGGCGCCGTTCATGTACGCCGGGATGTTCAGCGTCCGGACGAGCTCGGTCGCCGGGCCGGTGGCCCGGGTGGTCCAGACCTGGCTGCCGAGCAGGATGGCCGGCTTCTTGGCGTGCACCAGCAGGTCGGCGAGCTTCTCGACGTCCGCGGGGTCGCCCGCGTTCTTCGTCGACGCCCGGTAGCGGCCGGCTTCGGGGATCCGGGCGTTCTGCAGCGGCACGCGCGCGTCGAGGACGTCCCGCGGGATCTCCAGGAAGGACGGTCCCGGCGCACCCGCGTAGGCCTCGCGGAACGCCATGCTCACCAGGTCGGCGACACGGGCGGTGTGCGGGACGGTGGCGGCGAACTTGGTGATCGGCGTCATCATGTCCACGTGCGGGAGGTCCTGCAGGGACCCCATCTTGTGCTGGGTCAGCGCGCCCTGGCCGCCGATCAGCAGCATCGGGCTTTCCGCGCGCAGCGCGTTCGCCACCCCGGTGACGGCGTCGGTGGTGCCCGGCCCGGCGGTGACCACCGCGCAGCCGGGCTTGCCGGTGATCCGCGCGTAGCCGTCGGCCGCGTGCGCCGCGACCTGTTCGTGGCGGACGTCGATGACCTCGATGCCTTCGTCGACGCAGCCGTCGTAGATGTCGATGATGTGGCCGCCGCACAGGGTGAAGATCGTGTCGACCCCTTCGGCCTTCAGCGCCTTGGCCACGAGGTGACCACCTGAGATCTCGGCGGGCGCGGGCTCGGCGCCGTTGGTCGCCGCGGCACTCTCCCCCGCGGTGGTGCCGGTCGTTGTCAGCGCCATGCTCAACTCCTCTGGTCCGCCACCGGATCTCTCTTGTCCGGTGGTGCGTGTCGCCTTCTCCGAGGTCAGCGGCCCCTTCGCGGCAAACTGTAGATTGCATACCGTATGGGGTAGGCATATAGTCACTCTTCAAGCAGCCCGTGTCCAGGGCCATCCGCAGGGTTTTTCCGGACTCGAAAACCGGCCCCCGCGGACCACCACTCCACGCCCTTCGCCCTGCCCCGCCGCGGAAAGGACGCTCCCGCATGGACCTGTTCGAACACGAAGCCCGCGAACTCTTCGAGAAGCACGGCGTGCCGGTCCCCCGCGGCCGGGTCGCCGCCGATCCGGCCGAGGCCCGGGCCGCCGCGGTCGCCCTCGGGGGTCCGGTGGTGGTCAAGGCGCAGGTGAAGACCGGCGGACGCGGCAAGGCGGGCGGTGTCCGCGTGGTGCACACCGCCGACGACGCCGAACAGGCCGCCGACGACATCCTCGGCATGGACATCAAAGGCCACACCGTGCACCGCGTCCTGGTGACCGAAGCCAGCGAAATCACCGACGAGTACTACCTGTCCTTCCTGCTGGACCGTGCCGGTCGGACGTTCCTGGCCATGGCGTCGGCCGAAGGCGGGATGGAGATCGAGGAAGTCGCGGCCACCCGGCCGGACGCCCTGGTCCGCGTGCCGGTCGATCCGCTGTCCGGCGTCGACCCGGCGGCCGTCGCGGCGGCGTTTCCCGCCGACGTCCGCGCCGAAGTGGCCGGAGTCGTCGAGAAGCTCTGGGACGTTTTCGTCGCCGAGGACTGCACTCTCGTCGAGGTCAATCCCCTGGCGCTGACTACCACGGGGATCGTCGCGCTGGACGGCAAGATCACCCTGGACGACAACGCGTCCTTCCGCCGTTCCCCGGCGTTCGACGACACCGCGGACGGTGATCCGCTGGAGCGTGCGGCCCGCTCGAAGGGCCTCAACTACGTCAAGCTCGACGGCGACATCGGCGTGATCGGCAACGGCGCCGGCCTGGTCATGTCCACTTTGGACGTCGTGGCGGCGGCCGCGGCCGAGGCGGGCGCGCGGGGGCCGGCGAACTTCCTCGACATCGGCGGCGGCGCGTCGGCGCAGGTGATGGTCGACGGGCTCACCGTCATCCTCGGCGACCCGCAGGTGCGCAGCGTGTTCGTCAACGTCTTCGGCGGCATCACCGCGTGCGACGCGGTGGCGACCGGGATCGTGCGGTCGCTGGCGGTCCTCGGCTCGCGGGCCTCGAAGCCTCTCGTCGTCCGGCTCGACGGGAACAACGTCACCGAAGGCAGGCGGATCTTCGCCGAAGCCGCCCATCCCCTGGTCACCGTGGTGGCCACCATGGACGACGCCGCCCGCGAGGCGGCGAAGCTCGCGATCGCGGAGGTCTGAACCGTGGCCATCTTCCTGGACGAGAACAGCCGGATCGTCGTCTCCGGCATCACCGGTTCCGAAGGCGCGAAGCACACGCGGCGGATGCTGGCCGCCGGGACGAACGTCGTCGGCGGCGTCAACCCGCGCAAAGCCGGGCAGCAGGTGGAGTTCTCCGGTCGTTCGCTGCCCGTGTTCGGCAGTGTCGCGGAGTCGATGGCCTCGGCGGGCGCCGACGTCTGCGTGCTGTTCGTGCCGCCGCCGTTCGTGGCCGACGCCGTGATCGAGGCGGTGGACGCGGGGATCGGGCTCGCGGTGGTGATCACCGAGGGTGTCCCGGTGCACGACAGCGCGCGGCTGTGGGCCCACGCCGTCGCGGCCGGCGGGCGGACCCGGATCATCGGGCCGAACTGCCCGGGCATCGTCTCCCCGGGGAAGTCGAACGCCGGCATCATCCCGGCCGACATCACCGGGCCGGGCCGGATCGGCCTGGTGTCCAAGTCGGGCACGCTGACCTACCAGCTCATGCACGAGCTGCGGGACATCGGGTTCTCGACCTGCGTGGGCATCGGCGGCGACCCGATCATCGGGACGACCCACATCGACGCGGTCGAGGCGTTCGAAAAGGACCCGGAGACGGACCTGATCGTGCTGATCGGCGAGATCGGTGGCGACGCCGAGGAGCGGGCCGCCGAGTTCATGCGCGCCAACGTGGCGAAGCCGGTCGTCGGGTACGTGGCGGGGTTCACCGCCCCGGAAGGCAAGACGATGGGCCACGCGGGCGCGATCGTGTCGGGATCGGCGGGAACGGCCGAGGCGAAGAAGGCCGCCTTGGAGGCGGCGGGGATCCGGGTCGGGCGGACGCCGAGCGAGACGGCGGCGCTGGCCCGCGAGCTGCTGGGCTGATGGAGCTGCGCCAGCTGGCGGTGGTGGTGGCGGTCGCCGAGGAGGGTGGGTTCACGGCGGCCGCCCAGCGCCTGCGGACGGTCCAGTCGACGGTGTCCACGGTGGTCCGCGCGCTGGAGCGGGACCTGGGAACGCCGCTGTTCCACCGCACGACGCACCGGGTGGTCCTGACGCCCGCCGGCGAGGCCTTCGTCCCCGCGGCCCGCGCGGCGCTCGAGGCGGCGGAGCGGGCACGGGCGGCGGTGACCGCGGTGGACGGCGAGGTGCGCATCGGGGTCTGCCCGGGGTTGCTGGCGGATCTCCATCGGGTACTGGCCCGGCTGCGGCAGACCCATCCCGGCCTGGCGGTGGAGATCCGCCAGCTGCGCCCCGGTTCGCTGGAATCCACCGTGGACCTGGTGTTGACCTGGGCCGACGATGGACTCGCCGGATCGGACGGGCTCGTCACCACGCTTCTTCCCGCCGAAGAGCTGGTCCTCGCCACGGCACCCGGCGGCGTGCGTTCCGCCCCGGCCGACCTTTCCGCGCTCTCGCTGGCCGACTTCCCACCCGGCTGGGCCATCCGCGAGGCCGTCGACCGCGCTTTTCCCCGGCGCCGGGTCTCGCTGGAAGTCGACGATCTCGCCGTGGCCGCCGGGCTCGTGCGGGCCGGGCTCGCCGCCTGCGTGCTGCCCGCCTCCGTCGCCGCGCGGTTCGGCGAGCTCACCGTGCGGCGGTTCGAGCGGACGGTTCCGTGGCAGCTCGCCGCCGTGCACCGGGCCGAAGCCGGGCCGGCCGTGGCCGCCGTGCTCGCTCAGCTCGGCTGAAGGCCGAGGCGGTCCGGTCGCGTGTAGACGTTCATCGACGTCCCGCGCAGGAACCCGACCAGCGTCAGGCCCAGCTCGGCGGCCAGGTCCACCGCCAGCGACGACGGCGCCGACACCGCGGCCAGCAACGGGATCCCGGCCATCACCGCCTTCTGCACCAGCTCGAACGACGCCCGCCCGCTGACCATCAGCGCCGTGCCCGACAGCGGGAGCTCGCCGCCTCGCGTCGCCCAGCCGACGACCTTGTCCACCGCGTTGTGCCGCCCGACGTCCTCGCGCAGGCACCGCAGCTTCCCGTCGGCGTCGAACAGCCCCGCCGCGTGGAGGCCACCGGTGCGGTCGAAAACCCGTTGTGCCGCACGGAGTTCGTCCGGCAGCCCGGCCAGGGTCGCCGGGTCGGTGACGAGGGGGTCGTCGCCGACCGGCCAGGTGACCGTCGTGCGCACGGCGTCCAGGCTCGCCTTGCCGCACAGCCCGCACGAGGACGTCGTGTAGAAGTTGCGTTCCACCGAGGCGTCCGGCGGCGCGACGCCGTCGGCGAGCACGACGTCGAGGACGTTGTAGGTGTTGCCGCCGTCGGCCGTGGCGCCGGCGCAGTAGCGGATCGACCGGATGTCGGCCGCCGCGCGGACCACGCCCTCGCCGACCAGGAACCCGGCCGCGAGGTCGAAGTCGTCGCCGGGCGTCCGCATCGTGATCGTGAGCGCCTTGCCGGCCACCCGGATCTCCAGGGGTTCCTCGACGGTCAGCGTGTCCGGCCGCGTGGTGTGCCCGCCGTCGTGCACGCGCAGGACCCGCCGCCTGCTCGTCATCCGCCCCACGTCAGGCCGCCGGGAGCAGCGACTTGGGCCGGCCGGGCTGGGTCAGCCGCCCGGACAGCACCGCCCCGGCGAGGCTCAGCACGCCGGCCGCGACGAACCCGTGCTCCGTCACGACGAGCGTGGCCAGTCCGATCCCGACGGCCGCGCCGACGGCCTTGGCGCTGTAGAGGATGCCGAAGTTCTGGGCCACCGACTCCTCGCCGAAGAACTCGCGCACGAGGCCCACGAGCAGCGTGTAGCAGCAGCCGTTGCCGAGCCCGGCGAGCGCGACGCCCAGCAGCAGGCCGACGGCGTGCCGGTGTTCGCCCGAGTAGAAGAGCACGAACTGGGCCAGCCCGCCGGCGAGCAGGGCGAAGCGCAGGATCCGGTGCCGGCCGAGCCGGTCGGCGAGCCGTCCGATGAGGACACGGCCGCCCCCGGTGGCCGCGGCGAGCAGCGCCAGCGCGGCGGCGGCGAGCCCGGGCCCGCTGCGCGCGGCGGTGAACGTCGCCAGGTAGGCCAGGTCGAACAGCAGCACGGCGGCCGCGAGCACGACCACGAGGTACAGCGAAAGCGTCGTCCGGCATCGGAACAGTTCGGCCGGCCGGTAGTGCCGGACCGCGGGCCGCCGGTTGTGCGCCCGGTCGAGCGCCCAGGCGCGGGGTTCGGGTGTGGCGGGCCACCAGTTCCGCGGCGGGTACCGCAGCAGCGCGGCGCACCCGGCGATGACGACGAGCACGACGGCGGCGGTGACGTCCAGGAGCACCGGCCGCGCCGCCGGCAGAGCGGCGGCGAGCAGGACGAAGGGCACGCTGCCGCAGGCGAACGCCCCGCTCACGATGCCCGCGCGCGGGCCGGTGCCGTCCGGGAACCAGGCGAGCACCGCGCCGACGCAGGTGGCGTAGACCAGCCCGGTGCCGAGGCCGCCGAGCACCGAGTATCCGAGGAACACGGCGGGCAGGCTGGTGGCGTGGCCGAGCGTCACGAGCCCGGCGGCGCACAGAACCGCGCCGGCGGCCATCGCCACGGGCGCGGGGAGCAGGCCGTGGTCGCGGAGCCACGCGACCGGGAAGGCGGCTCCGGCCTGGCAGATCGCCCACACCGCGAGCGACAGGACGATTCCGCCGAACGTCCAGCCGGGCATCCGGCCCAGCGACGGCACGATCGCGCCGAACCCGTACTGCTGCACCCCGGCGGCGAGCATCGCGGCCGCGGCGAGCCAGGTGATCCACGCCCGGGGCCGGCCGAGCAGATCCCGGTCGGACTCCCCGACGCGGTACCGCCGTCCGTAGACATCCCGGAGCTCGCGCACCTCGGCCATGAGGACCGCCTCCTGCTGGAAGATTGTATGCAGTATGGAGTAGTCCGAGTGTGCGCCAGGGCGGGGCCGTTGTCTACCGGAAGCGGGAGGGGGCGCCCGGATGGCCGAGCGGGCGGCAGGTGCGCCGGGCTCGCGTAACCGCGCGAAGCGGTCTCATCGCGAGGCGGCCCGACGGCGGCCCGGCGAAGCGGCTCTCACGCCGCGAAGAGGAGGCGGCCCGGTGGCCATCGAGGGAGGAGGCGGCCACCGGACCGGTGCTCCACCGCGGTACCGGCCGCGCGGAGCACTGACAGTCTGGCCATCGGAGCCGCTCTCCGACAAGCCTTCGCCGCCCGCCCGGCCCGGGAACTGTCCGGTCGGCGACGCCGAGAACCGGCAAAGCCGTCCACATCGAACACCCGGCGTGACGGCGCGGCACGAAAAAGATACCGAACGCCACGCGCGAGCTCAAGCGGTAACCGGCCGGCGAAGCGGCGCCGGATGGCGCGGCTCCGCCGGCGCGGACCCGGCTTTCAAGCCTTCTTGCGGGTCGCTCGCTTGCGCGCCGGCTTGGCTTCGGCCGGTTCGGCCGCCGCGGCCTGGTCGGCTTCGAAGCCGGCGATGATCTCGCTGGACAGGCGGCCGCGCTCGGCGACCTCGTACCCGTTCGCCTGCGCCCACTCGCGGATCTGCCGGTTGCGCTCGCGGTCGGTGCCCGAGCCGGACGGGCCGGACAGCGACTGCCCGCTCGCCAGGCGAACCTTGCGGCCGCCGATGCGCCGCGCGGCGGCGACGTAGCGAGCCAGTTCGTCCCGCAGCGCCGAGGCGTTCTCCTCCGACAGGTCGATCTCGTAGGTCACCCCATCGAGGCTGAAGGGGACGGTCTGCGAAGCCTCGCTGCCGTCGAGGTCGTCCACCATCTGGACCTGCACCCGTTGCGCCATGATTCGTCGTTCCTCATCTTCTCCACAACACGGTCGGACAGACCATAACCTGTCGAATCATGCCCGGCACGCGCGACACCCGGAAGCGTCCACAATGGCCGCTCGGACGAGCGGCTCGCCCGCGTCCAGAGTGACCCGCGACCGAGCCGAAATGCTCGTCGTCTCGGCGAGAATTTGATTTCGTGATATGCTCGAAGTCGAATCGATACCGTGACGACATCACCTCGTCGGGATTTCCGCTAATACACCCCGGATCAGCCACACCGACTTCACGGCCGCCGCCGCAGAGCAGCACATTTGCTCGTCGACGGCGTACCTGCTCAGCTCCGCGCCGAGGAACTGCTGCGCTACCACCGGCTCCACGACACTCACCCGATCCTGGCCGCTGCCCGCACCGAAGCGGTCTGCCGGAGCCGGAGCGCGCGTGATGCGCGTCAATTCCGGTATAGACCAGTATGTGATTCCGGCCACCGGGCTCGATTCGTTCGCGTATCGGACCACGTCACGACGATTCCGGGTGTCCGGGGTCGACCACCCGGCGATCCCGGGAACGGCTCGTCCAGAGTGGACTCGACCCGTTTCGCCCCGTGTTCGTCAGCTGGCTCGGTGTCACTTGGCTCGGAAATCGTGGCGCCGGCTTTTCCGCTCAGTCCGGCAGCATCGGCACTTCGAGGTCGTCCGGACGGCCGAGCAGCACCGCGCGGGTGACCGCCGCTTTCCCGAACCGGTCCCGCACCGCGTCGAGAGCGGTGTCGAGCTCCGTCGCCCGCTGCCGCTCGAACGGCAGCGCCGGCTGGAACGGGTTTTCGTCGGCCAGGTTCGACAGCGCCGCGCCCAGCAGGGTGATCCCCCGGTCGGCGATCAGCGGCAGCGCGGCGACGAGCAGTTCCCGCGCCGCGGCGAGCAGCACACCGGTGCCGGCGGTCGGGTCGGTCAGCGTGTGCGAACGGGTGGCGCGGGAGAAGTCGGCGAAACGCAGGCGGATCGTGACGGTCCGGCAGACCCGGCGGGCGGCGCGCAACCGGCGGGCGATCCGGTCGATCAGCGCCACGAGCACGACGTCGAGCTCGGCGGGCGTCCGCCTGCCGCGCCCCAGGGCCCGCTGCGCCCCGATCGAGCGCCGTCGCGTGCCGATCTCGACGCGGCGCGGGTCTTCGTTGTGCGCCAGGTCGTGCAAGTGCGCCCCGGCGGCCCGGCCGAGCAGGCCGACGAGGTCGACGTGCTCGGACGCCGCCAGCTGACCGACGGTCGTGATCCCGCGCGCCCGCAGCTTCTCCGCGGTGACCTTGCCGACACCCCAGAGCGCCGAGACCGGCAGCGGGTGGAGGAACGCCAGCTCGCCGTCGTGCGGGACGACGAGCAGGCCATCGGGCTTGGCGACGCGGCTGGCGACCTTGGCGAGGAACTTCGTCCGCGCCACCCCGACGGTGATCGGCAGCCCGGCCCGCTCGGCGACGGCCGCACGCAGCCGTTCGGCGACGTGGCTCGGCCGCCCGCCGATCCTCGCCAATCCCCCGACGTCCAGGAAAGCTTCGTCGATCGAGATGCCTTCCACCCACGGAGTCGTGTCGTGGAAGACCTCGAACACCGCGCGGCTGGCGGCGAGGTACGCCGACATCCGCGGGCGCACGACGACCGCGTGCGGGCACAGCCGGCGGGCCTGCGCGCCGCCCATCGCGGTGCGCACGCCGTACGCCTTGGCCTCGTAACTCGCGGCGAGCACGACCCCGCCGCCGACGATCACCGGCCGCCCCTTCAGCGCGGGATCGTCGCGCTGCTCGACCGACGCGTAGAACGAGTCGAGGTCGGCGTGCAGGATGGGCCCCTCGTCGGTCATAGAACACATGTTCGCATACCCGTACGCCGAAGTCCGCTCGTCCGCCTACCGCGGGTGACGTGCCGCCGGTCGAAATTAGGCGTTTTTCCGGTTGTCCACGGTGTGTAGCCCAGCTCACACTCGACCCAACGAACAACCCGACGACTGGGGGCAATATGACCGAGAAGTGCCGATGCGGCGACCACCACGCGTGGGCCATGCCGAGTCCGCAGGACAGGCCGGCCGCACCGCGGCAGCGGCTGCTGGCGGCCACGCTGGCGCGCGAAGACCGCACAGAAGACACCGGCGGCCTGGATCCGACCGACCGCGTGACCTGCCGCATCCACCGCCGCTGGCTGCACGACTGCGTGGCCTCGCCGGTGCACAGCAACCCGGCGACGGGGTACCGGTGGTGCCGTCGCTGCGATCACCAGGCGCTGGTCGCGGTGGACGAGCTCGCGGGCGAGGTGACCATCCGGTGCGGGCTCTGCGGGCGGATTCCGCTCAGCCGGGCCAACCAGGAGCTGGTCGAGCTGTGCCGGAGGAGCCTGGCGCTGGCCCGTTCGAACCGCTTCCCGGAGACGGCTGCCGCCTGAGGGCACGTCGGCCGCCGGCGGGCTTTCCGTGCCGTCGAGCCGGTTCCCGGCGACCTTCCTCGCGCGGCCTGCTGCCATCATGCGGGGGTGCCCGCACCCGGAACCACCGCGTTGCTGATCCTGTTGCCCGCTGCCGAGCCGGCGCTGGCCGCGGCCCGGCGGATCGATCCCGCTCTCGTCCGTCCCGGCTTGCCCGCCCACGTCACGGCGCTCTATCCGTTCCTGCCGGACAACGCCCTGACCGATGAGGTCCTGACGGCGGTCCGGTCCCTCGCGGCGGGCTTTCCGCCTCCCGAAGTGCCGCTGACCGAGCTGGTGGTCACCCCGGGTTTCGTGGCTCTCGCGGCTCCGGCCCTGCAGGCGATCGCCGATGCGGTTTGTGTGCGGTGGCCGGAGGTTCTCCCGTACGGGGGCCGGTTCGGTCCTCGCCCGGCCGCGCACGTGACGGTCGCGATGGGTGGCTCGGCCGAGACCCTCGAGCAGGTCGCCGGGGAAGTGCGGCCGCTGCTGCCCTTGGTCGACCGCGCGGCGGCCCTGCAGTTGGTGGCCCTCACGGATCGCGGCTGGGAGCTGCGGCTGGAGGCACCGTTCGGCGGGTGAACGGTCGGCGACCGCCGGCCGCCTACGGGCCGGCGTTCTCCAGCTTCCGGTACGCGCGGGCGATCGCCCGCAGCCGCGCCACGTCCGCGGCGAACGGTTCGGCCGCCGCGGTGGGCGGCTCGGTCTCGGACGGCTCGTCCGGCAGGTCACGCACCAGCCTCGCCGCCGTCGCGGCGGGCAGGTCCGGGGTGACGCCCGCCAGGATCAGGCCGTCGTTGGTCTCGCTCATCGCCGTCAGCAGGCGCTCGCGCCGGGACGGGCCCGCCGGGTCGATGCGGGCGATTTCCGGGAACCGCCGCGTCAGGTGGGCACGCAGTGGCCGGAGCAGGCGCAGCGTCCGGGCGTCCCGGCGCGACGCCGCCAGGCCCGGGACCGCCGGGATCGTCAAGCCCACGACGATCAGCAACACCGACACCGCCGGGAACCCGACGTCCAGGGTGCACGGCAGCGTCGAGAACGGCCCGCGGCACACCGCCTTCGCCGGGTGGTCGGCCTGCAGGGCGCGGATCGTCGCGACCACCTTCCCGCCCAGGTAGGCGACCGCGAACGCCGACGCCAGCAGCAACAGGGCGAGCCCCGCACGCAGCGCGCCCTCGCTCGCCCGGATCGTCACCGCCGCGATGAAGCCGATGTCGAGCACCGCGAAGCCCAAGTACACCGTGTAGGTGAAGACGTAGACGACCAGCGTCGGGTGCGTGCGGTACAGCTCGTCGAACAGGCCGAGGCCGCGGGGCAGTCCGGGCGTGCTGAAGAACGTCACCACCAGCACCGCCAACGCCACGCCGAGGGCGAACACCCGGGTGCGGCGGCCCCGGTCGCGGGTGCCGCTGATCTCGGCGACCGTCAGGCCGATGCCGTACGCCGCGACCATCGTCGCCAGGTTCGACAGCAGCCGGCCGAGGCTCGGGTAGATCTCGCTTTCGAACTGCTGCGCCCGGTTGGCCAGGAAGCAGAACGCCGCGCCCAGCGCGATGAGCGAGAGGGCCAGGCCCGCGCCCGCGCCGGTGCGTCGTGCGCGGGCCGCTCGCCAGATGCCGGCGCAGAGGGCGAAGAGCCCGACTCCGAAGAAAAGCAGGTCGATCACGGGACGTGACTATCCCAGCAGCGCGGCCAGCCGCCTAGCCTGGTCCGCCGCCCGGCCGGACGCGCCCGGCTGAACGGCGGGCGGCTCGCTCGTCGCCGCGCTCAGCAGCAGCACGGCGATCAGTTCGGCCTCGTATTCGTCGGTCCCGGTCGTGACCCGGGTGAGCAGGTGCGACAACGCCCGCGGCGCCAGGTCCGGGGCCAGCTCGGCGGCCTCGGCCTCCGACAGCAGGCAGGTCCCGGTGTGCGCGCACAGCATGTGGGCCAGTTCGTGGGCGATGATGTGGTCCTGGTGCAGCGCCGACGTGTGCTCGGTGTAGGCGATCAGGTCGTAGTCCGGGCGGGCCTGCCACGCACCGGAGGGTTGACCGGGCCGGTACGCGATCGGGACGACGTCGATCTCGCGCCCGCGCCACGCCTCGAGGGCGTCGACCCAGGCGTTCATCGACCACGGCCGCGGCAGCGGGACGGCGGCGAGCAGCGCCCGCACGCGCTCGCGTGCCCGGTCGCGGAGGGCAGGCAGGCCGTGCTCGTCGATGGGTCCTCCCCGGTCACCGGGCGCCAGCCGGGTGCACCGGGGCGCGAACACGGACGAGGTCATCGTAGCCGAGGCGCGCGCGGTCACTCCGGTTTCCGCCGCCGGCCAGCGCGACCCCGGGTGTCGTCGTAGCTGCTGAGCTGATCCAGCAGGGCGGTCACGGTTTCGCGGTCGCGCGGCGAGAGCCGCATGGCTCGTTGCGCGAGGTTCCGCGCCTCGCTGTCGCGCCACGCCACGACGTCCTCGACCTGCCGGTCGACCTGCCCGGCGACCTCGTCGTCGAAGAAGTAGGTCACCGGCACGCCGAAGAACTGGGCGAGCGCCTGGATGTGGGAACGCTTCGGATCCTTGCGCGCGCCGACGGCCAGCTGCTGGACGTGGGTCGCCGACATCGTGACGCCGGTCTGCTCGGCGACGCCGTGCGCGATCTCCCGGTAGGAGTACGGCTTGCGGTCCGGCGGGTGCACGGTCGCGATCAGGTGCGCCAGCCGTTCGGCGAAACTGCGCTCTTCGCTCACCACACACCACCTGCCGCCATGAAACGTGACACCGAACAGGGTAGCTGTTCCGAAAACTTGACACCGCCTGTACCGGAAAGACTACGATACTCCTGTCCGGCGTTTCGGAAACGTGACGCCGGCCCGGGGTGGCGCAGCGGCCCGCGGGTGACTCACGTGGCCGCTGGGGGTGACCACGCGCCTGACCCGGTTCCCGCCGCGCCGCCCCACCTCAGCCATTCCCCTCGCCTCGGCCGGAGAGTAGCAGCGGACGAGGTGGGTGCTTCGGCGAAGGCGCCGCGCGCCAGGGAATCAGCCGACAGTTTCAGCTCGCGCGGGACTCGAACGCACTCAACCCCCTGTCACCCCCTCTGCTCCCTCTCCGTTCGAACCCGCCCGACCCCCTCGGCAGCCCCCGTCCGCTCACCCGCCAGCAGCCGACGGAGTGCCGCCGGGGTCGCTCCGGTGTGCTCGCGGACCGTCCTCGTCAAATGCGCCTGGTCCGCGAAGCCCAGCTCCGCCGCCAGCCTCGCCAGCTCCTCCTCCCCCGCCTCCAGGCGATCCAGCGCCCGGCCGACCCGGATCCGGTTGCGGTACCGCGTCAGCGAAACCCCGACCTCGCGCGGGAAAGCCCGGCTCAACCGGTACGGCGACACCTCCAGCAGCTCCGCCAAGGGAAACAACCCCACGGCAGCCGGCACATCCGCGGCAAGAGCCTCCCGAGCCCGCGACACCAACGCGCCGTCGTCACCCCGGCCGCCGGACACGGGGGCCGAAGCCGCCTGCGCGATCGCGAGGCCCACCAGTTCCACCAATCCCTCGGCCAGCGCGTAGTCCGGGTCGGCCACCGACGCCACCACCCGGCGGTGCGCCAAGTCGAGCCGCGCGTCGACGTACACGGTCGGCCGGGCCGGCCGGGAACCCGCCAGCTGGTGCCAGCGGTGCTGCCCGAACGTCACCGACGTGCACACGTCTCCGCCCGCCGGGTGGGCGAACCGCTCCTCCTCCCCCGGCTCCGCGACGTACCCCACCGCCGGGTCGGTGTCCGCGACCACCCCGCGCGCGTGACGGCGGAACCGGCCGCGGCGGACCAGCACCATCCGGTACCCCTCCGCCACCTCGGGCGGCGACCAGCCCGGGTGGTCGTCCGCGCACGTCACCACGCTCACCGCGTACCCCGGGCGGGCCGCGATTTCCACTGCTTCCAACACGGCCCGGACGCTACGCCGGGGGTCCGACAGTTCCCGCAAGGATCTTCAAGACCGCGGCCCGGCCCACCCGGAAGAGTGACCGCAGAACGAAAGGAGTCGGGAAATGCCCGCGGAACTCACCACGATCGTCCTCGACTGCGCCGACCCGGCCGCACTTGCCGCCTTCTACGCCAAGGGACTCGGCCTCGAGGTGACCTATCAGGACGACGACACCGTCCAGCTCGGCATCCTCGGGTTCCAGCGCGTCGCCGGGTACCGGGGACCGTCCTGGCCGGACGACGCCAAGCACGCCCACCTCGACCTCCGCGTCGGCGATCTCGCCGCCGCCGTCGAGGAGTTCGAGGCGCTCGGCGCCACCAAGCCGGACTTCCAGCCCGGTGGCGCCGACTGGGTCGTCCTGAAAGACCCCGAGGGGCACCTCTTCTGCCTGATCCCGGGGTGAGTCAGCGGCGGTAGACGCCGAACTCGTACAGCGAATAGCCGTACGCGCTGCCGCGCTGGGTAGCGGACATCCGGACGTAGCGGGCGGTGGCGGCGATCGCGAGATCGTCGGCGCCGCCGTCGCCCGCCGTCGTCGAGTACACCGTCCGCCAGTTCGCCGCGTCGTCGCTGACCTGGATTTCGTAGGCCTTCCCGAAGGCCGCCTCCCAGATCAGCTGGACGTGGTCGAACGCCTGCCGGCTGCCCAGATCCACCTGCAGCCACTGCGGATCGGCCCACGCGCTCGCCCAGCGCGTCGCGGCGTCGCCGTCCGTGGCGGCCTGCGGCGGGTAGGGCGCGCCGGGACCGTCGGCCTGGTAGGTCGACGCCGTGGTCGCCTGGCCCCGGGCCAGGTTCGTGCCCGGCACCGGCGGGGCGACCACGCGCAGCGACCGCGTCTCGATGCCGACGTTGCCGTGGCCGTCCCGGGCGTAGAGGTAGATCTTCCAGACGCCCAGCCGCTGCGGCGCGGTGACGGTGAACGTGCCGGTGCCGGTGAACTGCGCCGGGATCAGCCCCGACGCGTTGTCGATGTACTTGCTGTTGTAGCCCATGGTGTAGGTGATCGGGTCACCGTCCGGATCGGACACGTTCGCCGTGAGGGTGAACGTCGAGCCGGCCGGGACGTCGGTGACGCGGCTGAGGTTCATCGACGAGATCACCGGCGGCGTGTTGCCGCCCGTCTGTCCACTATAGAGCCTGCGGACGGCGTACCAGGAGAGCCGCTTCTCGTTGCCGGTCGTGATGTTGAACCAGACGCCGCCGAAGTCGCCTTCGGTGCCGTAGTGGAACAGCGTCGCGCCGAGCGCCACGCCCGGGTGCGCGAGCACGCAGTTCCAGGCGTTGACGTACCCGTCGCGCTTCTGCGGGTCGGTCGGTTCGGCAGGCACGCCGTTGACGTCGTTCGGCACCTCCCACTCGCCGGCCGGGCCGGTCTCGGTGATGATGTACGGCTTCGTGTAGCCACCCGCGAGCCAGTCCTGCTTCACCTGGCAGACCTGGGCGTAGGAGTTGACGGAGTAGAGGTCGAGGCTCGGCGCGTACGCCTTGTAGTACGGCCACGCGCCCGTCCAGGCGTCGGTCGAGGTGACCGGGTGGTTCGCGTCGATGGCGTGGATCGCCTGCGCGGCCTGGTCGACGAAGCGCGTGTAGGCGATCCGGTTCTGCTCCAGCTGCGTGCCGGAGTAGCAGTTCTGCATCCCGAGGATCGACTCGTTGCCGACGTTCCACATCAACACGCCGGGGTTCGCCTTGTAGGTGTCCACCCACTTCCGGATCTCGGCGAGCATCGTGTTCTTGTAGTTCGTGTCGGTGGTGTAGTCGACGCAGCCGCCGCTGCCCGGGCCGCCGCCGGGCTGCAGCCAGAAGCCGGCGACGACCTTGATGCCGTTGGCCGCGGCGGCGTCGAACAACGGCCGGCTGCTCCCGTCCGTGCCCCAGGTCCGAACCGTGTTGACGCCGATCGCGTGCAGCTCCGGCATCCGCGTTCCGGCCTCGCTCACCGGCGGTCCCCAGGTCAGGCCCTTCACGGTCCACGGTGTCCCGTCGACGGTCAGCTGCCAGTTGCCCTGCGAACCGGTCACCCGCGTGACGCCGGGGCCGTCCTGCGTCGGCGTCCCCGGCGTGCCGCTGACCTGGAATTCCCACAGTGAGTAGCCGTAGCCGCCGGCGCGGTGGGTGCCGTAGAAGCGCACGTAACGGCCGTGACCCGAGACGGCGAGGTTCTGCACACCGCCGACCGCCGTCGTCGTGCTGTACACGGTCCGCCAAGTACCGGCATCGTCCGAAACCTGGATTTCGTACGCGGTCGCGTAGGCGGCTTCCCAGTTGAGGGTGACTTGGCTGATGTCGGCCGGCGCGCCGAGGTCGACCTGCAGCCACTGCGGGTCGCTCCAGGCGCTCGCCCAGCGGGTGCCCGCGTCGCCGTCGACGGCCGCGGCCGCCGGGGTTCCCGCGCCTTCGCTGCTCGACGCGGTCGCGGGTCTGCCCTGGGAGAGCAGGGTGGCCGCGTGGGCCGGGGAAGGGCCGGCGAGCAGGCCCAGCACCAGCAGGGCCACCAGCGCCGGGACGGCACGGAGGAGCGACGGTCGGTCCACGATGACTCCCGTACGGCAAGGGGAACGGAGACGGAGAGCGCTCTCCGGCGCGCTCGATGGTTCGGCACGCCCCCCCGCGTTGTCAAGATTCGCCCACGAACCCGACAAGGACTGTCCGGCGGGCGATCCGGGTGCTCCTTGACACGGCCGGGACCGGGTGCGCATGCTGTTGGAGAGCGCTCTCCCATCCTTGGCCCCTCACCGTGGAGGACCCTTGGCAACGAAAGCCGCGCTCCTCGCCTGCACCGCCGCCACCGTGCTGGCAGGCGCCTTCCTGACCGCGGCCACCTGGTCGCCCGCCGGAGCCGACGACCTGGTGACCCACCACGAGTTCCAGGTCAACTGCTCCCCCAGCCACCACCAGCCGGACGACCCGATCGTCTTCCCCGGGCTGCCCGGCGCGTCGCACGACCACACGTTTCTCGGCAACAAGACCACCAACGCGGCAACGACCCTGCAGTCGCTGCAGAACGCGGGCGTCGGCAACACGACGTGCCTGGCGCCGGACGACCTGTCGGCGTACTGGTTCCCGACCGTCCTGAACGGCAGCCAGGTGGTGCTGCCGAACTTCGCGCAGGTCGTCTACTACAAGTCCGGCATCCTCGACTACACGAAGGTCGTACCGTTCCCGCCCGGGCTGCGGTACGTCGTCGGCAGCGTCACCGCGACGCAGGACGAGTTCCAGCACGCGACCGGCGCCGTCGAGGGCTGGGAGTGCGGCGACAGCTTCCACAACTGGGACATCCCGGTCCGGTGCGTCGCCGGCAGCCAGCTCAACATCCGCTACCAGGCGCCGAGCTGCTGGGACGGCGTCCACCTGGACTCGGCCGACCACAAGAGCCACATGGCGTACCCGGACCGGGCGACGCTGACGTGCCCGGCCGACCACCCGGTGCCGGTGCCGATGCTCGAGTTCAAGATGGCGTTCCCGGTCAGCGGCGACATGTCCGGCGTGCACCTGGCCAGCGGACGCGGGTACTCGTGGCACTACGACTTCTTCAACGCGTGGGACCCGCCGACACTGGAGGCCTTGGTCAAGCACTGCATCAACGGCGGCCTGCAGTGCGACCCGCGCGGGTTCGACCTCTACAAGCCGGACCGCGGCACGGTGCTCGGGCCGAACTACCGGCTGCCCGGCCGTCCGTGAGACGGCCGTTCCCGGGGGCGGCGGCGGTGGTGGCGCTGATCGTGGGCGGTTGCGCCACCACCGGCCCCGCCCCCGCCGCCTCACCTTTCAACCCGACCGATGTGGCGTGGCTGCAGCTGGTGGTGCCGATGACGGAGAACGCGCTGGCGGCCGCCCTCA